>NZ_WNKZ01000006.1 GCF_009720835.1 Pseudoduganella buxea | reverse complement strand
GCCCACACGCTGGCCCGCAGCGACGCATCCCCGGCGGAGCTGCGCGTGTGGGCCTTGACCGTGCTGGCCGAAATGGCCGCCCGGCGCGGCGCCGCCGACGTGGCCGAGCAGCGCTTTCGGGCCGCGCTGACGCTGGCCCCGCGCGACAGCTACCTGCTGGGTGCCTATGCCGACTATCTGCTCGACGCGCGCCGGCCTGTCGACGTGCTGGCCCTGCTGCGCAAACAGGGCCGCATCGACGCCCTGCTGCTGCGCACCGCGCTGGCGCTGCGCCAGGTCAAGGAACGCACGGCACTGGCGGCCGCGCGCGAGGAATTGCAGGCCCGTTTCGATGCCGCCGCTCGGCGGGGCGACCGTGTCCACCTGCGCGAGGAGGCGCGCTTCATGCTGCACCTTCAGGACGACACCGGCGCCGCGCTGGCGCTGGCGAAACAGAACTGGCAGGTGCAGAAGGAACTGGCCGATTTGCGCCTGCTGCTCGAAGCGGGCCTGGCCGCGCGCGACGCCAGGACAACGCAAGCCGCGCTGGACTGGATCGGCCGCAACGGCACGCAGGACGTGCAGCTTGCCGCGCTGGTGCGCCAGGCAAAGGCGCGGCAATGAGCGCGCGCCGTTTCGCCGCGCTGGCCCGCGCGCTGCTATTGCCACTGCTACTGCTACTGTGCTGCCTGCCCGCACGCGCCCATAAACCCAGCGACAGCTACCTGACCCTGCGGCTGGACGGCGAACGCATCGAGGCGCGCTGGGATATCGCATTGCGCGACCTCGATTTCGCCATCGGCGTCGACGGCGACGGCGACGGCCGCCTGACGTGGGACGAGATCCGTGCCCGGCACGGCGCCATTGCCGCGTATGCACTGGCGCGCCTCCAGGTGGACTCGGAGATCGGTGCCTGCGCGCTGGCGCCGCAGGGCGAGCAACTGATCGAGCAGCACGGCGACGGCGCCTACACGGTGCTGCGGCTGCAAGGCCGGTGCACGGCGCGGCCGGCCCGCCTGGCGGTGAATTACCGCCTGTTTGCCGATACCGACGCCCAGCACCGGGGCCTGCTCGGCATCGACAGCGGCGGCGCCGTGCGCAGCGCCATCCTCGGCGGCGAGCAGCCGCGCCAGGTTATGGAACTGGCATGGCGAACGCCGGGGCAGGAGTTCCTGGCCTACCTGCGGCACGGCGTGTGGCATATCTGGATCGGTTTCGATCACATCCTGTTCCTCGTGTCGTTGCTGCTGCCGGCCGTGCTGGTATGGCACGGCGGCGTGTGGCAGGGCGTGGCCGGCCTGCGTGCTGCCGGTGTCGACGTGCTGAAAACCGTCACCGCCTTCACGCTGGCCCATTCCGTGACCTTGACCTTGGCCGCGCTGGGCGTGCTGGCGCTGCCGACGCGCTGGGTGGAATCGGCCATTGCCGCTTCGGTCGTGGTGGCCGCGCTGAACAACGTGGTGCCCGTGGTGCAGCGGCGGCGCTGGCTGGCCGCCTTCCTGTTCGGCCTGGTGCACGGCTTCGGCTTTGCCGGCGTGCTGGCCGAACTCGGACTGCCGCGAGACGCGCTGGCCCTGGCGCTGGTGGGCTTTAACGTGGGCGTGGAGCTGGGCCAGCTGGCCATCGTCGCGGTGGTGTTGCCGCTGGCCTTTGCCGTGCGCGGCACGAGCCTCTACCGGCGCGTGCTGCTGCCGGGAGGATCGGTGGCGATTGCCCTGGTGGCCTGCGCGTGGCTGGCCGAGCGGGCGCTCGACTGGCAACTGCCGCCGCTGTTCGGCGCCGCGTAGTGACGGCAACCTACAGCATCCGCACCCAGCTGCCCTTGTACAGCACGGGCCCGGTCGGCGCGTTCGGGTTGGGCGAGCCGCCTTTCGGCTCCACGCTGACGGCCAGCAGGGCCACGTCGCTGCCCAGCGCCCGCTCGTTCAGGGCGATCTGGGCGCTGCCTTTTTCGTCCAGCACACCCAGCGAGCGGGGCATGCCCTGCTGCGTGATGGCCCACAGCTGCAGCGAGCGGTCGTCCGGCACGGCCGTGGTGCCCACCAGGCGCACGGCAATGATGCCGCGGCCGTGATCGGCCGTCACGAGCAGGGCGGCCTGGGCCCGTTCGTCCGTCAAGGTGGCGAGCGTGTCGATCTGCGGCGCGGGCCCCTGCAAGGCCAGCACGACGCCCAGTGCCACTGCGGCGGCCGTGCCGGTCAGGCCCAGCGTGCGCCACCATTGCAGCGGGTCGCGCCGCCAGAATTGCCAGCGCTTCGGCGGCGGCTCCAGGTGCAGGCGCCGTTCGATGATGCGCCACACGCGTGCGCGCGGCACGCGGCTGAGGCTGAATTCGCCCAATGGCACCAGGCGCTGCTGCCACTCATGCACCAGCGCGCGCAGCGCAGCATCGCCGTGCAGCCAGCCTTCGAAGCGTCGCCGCGCGCCGCCCTTCAGGGTGCCCAGCACGTACTCGGCCGCCAGCCGGTCGCGCAGTTCGGGATTGTCGCGGATATTCACAGTCCCTCCCGTACCAGGCAGGCCTTCAGCTTCGCCAGGCCGCGCCGGATCCACGTCTTGACGGTACCGACGGGCAGCGACAGCTGCCGCGCCACTTCGCCGTGCGTCAGGTCGTGGAAGAACGCCAGCCCGATGGCCTGGCGCTGGGCCCGTTCCAGCGCCGCCATGCAGTGCGCCAGCGCGCGCGCTTCGTCGCTCGTCTGCAGGGCCTCGGCCGGGCCGTCCGCGCTGTCGTGCAGCTGGTCGATCACGTCGGCGTCGAACTGGCCCAGGTCGATCTCGGGCGCCGTGCCCTGCCGGCGCAGGATGTCCAGGGCCTTGTTGCGCACGATCGTCGCCATCCACGTCATCGGTGCAGCCAGCGCGCCCTGGTAGGTGGCGGCCGCATGCCAGATCGAGACGAATGCATCCTGCAGCGCCTCCTCGGCCAGCTCGTGGCGGCGCACGATGCGCAGCGCGAAGCCGAACAGCTTCGGCGAGGCGGCCACGTACAGCGCATGGAAGGCCTGGGCATCCCGGCGGCCGGCGCCCAGCAGCAGGGTGCGCAGTTGTTCCGGATCGGTCGGTTGGTCGTAGGGCACGGCGCAAGGATGAGGTGAAGATTAGCCAAAGGGTAGCCTGCTTCCGCACGGCGGGCAAGCTGCCCTGTACCCGGGAGCGGGTCGGGACATACAATACCCGCCAATCGCCGCCGCCGAATCACCGATCCGTTACCTGAAGGAGACACCATGCGCATTGCCCGCACTTTCACCGCCGCCATCCTGCTGGCGCTGGCCGGCCCGGTCGCGGCCGCCCCGGTCGCCGCGCCCGCCGATGGCGCGCAGCCGTCCACCGTGCGGGTCGACTACATCCACAGCGGCAATGCGCTGGCCGAACACTATGCGCTCGACCGCGTCGTCATCGAGCCGCTGCCGTGGCCGGGCGACATGGCGCGCACGCTCGACGATACCGACCGGGGCATCAACCGGGTCGAGGTGGTCGATGCGAAAACCGGCCAGCTGCTGTACTCGCGCGGCTTTTCCACCATCTTCGGCGAGTGGCGCAGCACGGAAGAAGCGGGCAAGGCCACGCGCGCCTTCGGCGAATCGGTACGCTTCCCCAAGCCGGACCGGCCCGTCAAGGTGCGCATCCTGCGGCGCGACGAGCGCAATGCCTTCTCCATCGCATGGACGGCCGATATCGACACGGATGCACTGGACGTGGTGCGCAAGCAGCCGCCCGCGCCCGCCAAACCGATCCCCATCCGCGTCAGCGGTCCGTCGCCGCAGAAGGTCGACCTGCTGATCCTGGGCGACGGCTACACCCGGGCCGATATGGGCAAGTTCGAGCAGACCGCGCGGCGCCTGGCCGAGCACCTGTTCACGGTGTCGCCGTTCCGCGAGCGCGCCGCCGACTTCAATGTCTGGGCGCTGGCCGTGCCGACGCAGGAAGCGGGCGTGAGCAGGCCGTCGACGAACACCCACCACGCCTCCGCGCTGAACACGCGCTACGACATCTTCGGCAGCGAGCGTTATGTGCTGACGACGGACAATCGGGCGCTGCGAGACATCGCCCAGCATGCGCCGTATGAATTCATCGAGATCCTCGTCAACAACGACACCTACGGCGGTGGCGGCATCTACGGGCAGTTCAGCACGGCGGCGGCCAACAACGACTGGGCCAACTACCTGTTCGTGCATGAATTCGGCCACCACTTCGCCGGCCTGGCCGACGAGTACTACACGTCGCCCGTGGCCTACCAGTCCAGCGGCGAACGGATGGAGCCGTGGGAGCCGAACGTGACGGCGCTGCGCGATCCGGCCAACGTCAAATGGAAGCACCACCTGACGCCGGCCACGCCGCTGCCGACGCCTTGGCCGAAGGCCGAATACGAGACGCATTCGCGCCAGTACCAGCAGGTGCGGGCGCAATTGCGCAAGGCGAACCGGCCCGAGTCCGAGATGAACAAGCTGTTCCGCGACGACCTGGCCTGGACCAACGCGCTGTTCGCCAAGGCGCCGCACCGCCACGCGGTGGGCGCTTTCGAAGGGGCGAACTACGAGGCCACCGGTTATTACCGCTCGCAGCAGCAGTGCCTGATGTTCGACCGCAGCGATGCCTTCTGCCAAGTGTGCGCGGAGGCGATCGGCCAGACCATCGACCTGTATGCCGGTTCATCCGGGAAAGAAAGTAAGTAAGGCAACAAAATGTTTCAATGTACGCCAGCGCACGGTTGATATCGTTTGGAAAGTTTATTCTGGATACGTGACAAGAAGAAAACAACGCAAACCACATTGAAAGGTGCCAATCATGAATAAACTGCTCGCAACCCTGATCGCCGGCGTCTTCGCCACCGCTGCCCACGCTCAAACCGCCACGACGGCACCCGTCAACAAGGACGTGGCTGAAGCGCAGGTCGAAGCGCAAAAAGACATCAACAAGGCCCAGCACAAGGAAGCCAAGAAAGTCGCCGACGTCAATGAAGACGTCGCGAAGGCCCAGCAAAAGGCCGACAAGAAAGTGTCGAAGGCCGTGACGAAGGCCGACAAGGAATACGGCAAGGCCGCCGAGAAAGTGGCTGACGCCGATCCGGAAGACAAGCTGAAGGCCGAAGCCAAGGCCGACAAGAAAGTCGCCAAGGCTGACGCGAAAGTCGCCAAGGCCAGCGCCAAGGCCAACGAAAAAGTCGCCAAGGAAGTGGCTGAAGCCGACAAGGAAAAAGCCCTGGCCGCCGCCAAGACCGACGAAGCCGTCGCCAAGGCCAATGCTGACGTGAAAAAAGAAGCCGCCAAGCACTAATTGACGGACCGGGGCGTTCCGACGCCCTGGCTTGAAGCCGCCGCCCGCATGTCGCGGGCGGCGGTTTTCTTTTGCCTGTTGTATTTCCACGCCGCCCCGTCCCTACCTCGTCCACCGCCCCCCGTAAGCAGCCCCGGCTACGGCTTGTCGCTTGAGCCAGATCAACACCGCAGTCCTGCCGGGCGTCAATCTGTCACTTCCCTTGATGTTTTATGGAGCGGTCATGGAAAAACCGATGGCATTGATACTGCAGGGCGGCGGCGCGCTGGGCGCTTTCGAATATGGCGTCGTGACGGCGCTGGTGGAGGAGGGCTGGAGCCCGCGCGCGGTCACGGGCGTATCGATCGGCGCGGTCAATGCCGCCGCGATCGCGGGCGCGAAGGACGGCGATATCGCCGCCAGCCTGCATCGCATCTGGCAGGCCATCACCTTGCCGGCCGCGCCGCTGCTGCCGGCGGCCGTGCAGGCCAACCTGTCCCTGCTGGGTAATCCGAACTTCTGGCGCTCGCGTACGGACTACTGGAATGCGCCGAACTGGAACAGCTGGTGCACCACGGCGCCGATGTTGAAGACGCTGGCCGCGCACCTCGATTTCGAGCAGCTCAACGACCCGGCCCATATGCGCTTCGGCGTCACCGCCACCAGCCTGCACACGGGTGGCCAGACCACGTTTTCGAACTACACGGCGCGCGAGGCGCACCTGAAGACGGACCGCCACCGTGCCGTGCGCGCCCAACTGACGCCGTCCCATATCGTCGCCAGCGGCAGCCTGCCGCCGGGCTTCCCCGCTACCCGCATCGACGGCTGCGATTACTGGGATGGCGGGCTGTTCTCCAATACCCCGATCGACTCGCTGCTCAATTTGCTGGAGCCGGAGGAAATCGAATCGCTGCCGATCTTCGTCGTCGACCTGTTCCCCACGGACGGTCAGCCGTCGCCCGCCAATCTGCAGGAAGTGCAGACGCGCGCCATCGCCCTGCAATACGAGAACCGCTTCTGGGCCGAATACGGCGGCAGCGGCGGCCTGCACGGCTTCCTGGCGATGCTGGAAAAGCTGGAAGCGGCAACGGCCGGCAGCGACGTGACGGCCATGCCGGCCTTCCACTGGCTGATGCGCCTGCGTGCGCTGAAGAACCTGCACGTCATCGCCAGCAGCCCGGCGGCGGCCGGCGGCGACCACGATTTCTCGGCCGGCGGCGTGCAGGAACGCTACCAGGCCGGACGCGCCGCCGCCCGGCAGTACGTGGCGCGGATGTCGCAACGACCTGCGTTGCGCGCCGCCTGAATCGCAGGGCCGCCAAAAAACAAAGCCGCCCGAGGGCGGCTTTGTCGTTGGCATTGGCGCCGATCAGCTGTTCGGCACCAGGGCGGTCGGCTTGATCCGCGTCGGCATGGCCTTGCCCTTGCGGGCGCGCTTGCCGAAGTGTTCCTGCAACAGGCCGGGGCCCATGCGTTCTTCCTTGGCCTTCTGCGCATTGCCGATGCCCTGCACCGTCACGCCTTTCTGCGTGATGGCCTGGGCCGCCACCAGCTTTTCCTTCGGCTCCAGCTCCATCAGGGTGACGCCGCGGCCGCCGTTGGTCAGCACCTTCATCTCGTCCATGCCGAAGACCAGCAGACGGGCTTTTTCCGAGATGACGGCAATCGCGCTCGCTTCCGGCGGCACGATGGTCGGTGCCAGCGGGCGGGCGCCTTCGTCGAGCGTGATGAAGGACTTGCCGCCCTTCAGGCGGCTGACCATGTCGCCGGCCTTGGCGATGAAGCCGAAGCCCGCATCGGAGGCCATCAGCAGTTGCGTGGCGGCGGGGCCGGCGAAGTAATGCAGCAGGCGCGCACCGCCGGACAGGTCCAGCAGGGTGGTGATCGGCACGCCGTCGCCGCGCGCGTTCGGCAGGGCGATCACGGGCACGGAATACACCTTGCCGTTGTCGCCGAAGCCGAGCAGCGTGTCGACGGTGCGGCACTCGATGGCGTCGTGCAGCGCGTCGCCGGCCTTGAAGGTGAACTGGGCGCGGTCATGGCCGATGCCGGTGCGCGCACGCACCCAGCCCTTCTGCGAAATGATGACGGTGACGGGTTCGTCGATGACCTTCTGTTCGACCTGGGCCCGCTGCGCCTCCTCGATGACGGTGCGGCGGGCATCGCCGAACTGCTTGGCGTCGGCCTCGATCTCGCGGATGATCAGGCGCTTCATCGACGACGGATTGTCCAGCAGGTCCTGCAGGCCCTGCCTTTCCTTGCGCAGCTCGGCCAGTTCCTGCTGGATCTTGATCGCTTCCAGGCGGGCCAGCTGGCGCAGGCGGATTTCCAGGATATCCTCGGCCTGGCGGTCGGACAGCCTGAAGCGCTCGACCAGGGCCTGCTTCGGCTCGTCCGAGTTGCGGATGATGTGAATCACCTCGTCGATATTGAGCAGGATGGTCTCGCGCCCTTCCAGGATATGGATGCGGTCATCCACCTTGCCCAGGCGGTACTGGGTGCGGCGCGTCACGGTGGAGAAGCGGAACGTGATCCACTCGCCCAGGATGTCGGCCAGGCCCTTCTGGCGCGGGCGGCCGTCGCCGCCGATCATCACCAGGTTCATCGGCGCCGACGTCTCCAGCGACGTATGCGCCAGCAGCATCAGCATGAATTCGTTCTGGTCCTGGTTCTTCGACTTCGGCTCGAACACGAGACGCACGGGCGCGTTGCGGCCCGATTCGTCGCGGATCGTGTCGAGCGCGCCCAGCACCATGGCCTTCAGCGCGATCTGGTCCGGCGACAGGGTCTTCTTGCCCAGCTTGACCTTCGGATTGGTCAGTTCCTCGATTTCTTCCAGCACCTTCTGGGCCGACGTCCCCGGCGGCAGCTCGTGCACCACGGCCTGCCACTGGCCGCGCGCCAGTTCCTCGATCTTCCAGCGCGCCCGCACCTTCATGCTGCCGCGGCCGGACGCGTACATGTCGGCCACTTGCGCGGCGGGGGTGATCAGCTGGCCGCCGCCCGGATAGTCCGGGCCCGGCACGATGGCCATCAGTTCGGCGTGCGTCAGTTTCGGGTTGCGGATCAGCGCCACGGCCGCATCGGCCACTTCGCGCAGGTTGTGCGAAGGGATTTCCGTGGCCAGGCCGACGGCGATGCCGGAGGCGCCGTTGAGCAGCACCATCGGCAGGCGCGCCGGCAGCAGCGCCGGTTCCTCGCTGGAGCCGTCGTAGTTCGGAATGAAGTCGACCGTGCCCTGGCCGATCTCGTCGAGCAGCAGGCGGGCAATCGGCGTCAGGCGCGCTTCCGTGTAACGCATCGCGGCGGCGCCGTCGCCGTCGCGCGAACCGAAGTTGCCCTGGCCGTCGATCAGCGGGTAGCGCAGCGAGAAGTCCTGGGCCATGCGCACCAGCGCGTCGTACACCGACTGGTCGCCGTGCGGGTGCAGCTTGCCCAGCACGTCGCCGACGACGGTGGCGGACTTGCGCGGCTTGGCCGTGGAGTTCAGCCCCAGTTCGTTCATCGAATACAGGATGCGGCGCTGCACCGGCTTCTGGCCGTCGCACACGTCCGGCAGGGCGCGGCCCTTGACGACGGAGATGGCGTAGTCCAGGTAGGCGCGTTCGGCGAAGGTCGACAGGGTCAGCGTTTCGCCGCCATCGCCGCCGTTGCCGTCGTTGCCCGGATTGTTCGCGGGCTCGTCGAAGAGGTTTGCTTGTTGAGTCATGTGAATTACTTAGAGATGTTAGATGTCCGCTTCGACTTCATTGCCGTGTTCCTCGATCCAGGCACGGCGGGCGGCGGCTTCGCCTTTGCCCATCAGCATATTGAAGCGGGCAGCCGCTTCGGTGTGCTGGAAGTCGCCCAGCGCGACGGGCAGCAGGCGGCGCGTGTCCGGGTTCATCGTCGTTTCCCACAGCTGTTCGGCGTTCATCTCGCCCAGGCCCTTGAAGCGGGAGATCGACCAGCTGCCGTCCTTCAGGCCGTCCTTGCGCAGCTTGTCCTCGATGGCCGTCAGTTCGCCGTCGTCCAGCGCATACAGCTTCTGGATCGGCTTCTTGCCGCGCGCGGGTGCGTCGACCCGGTACAGGGGCGGGCGGGCGATGCAGATATTGCCGTTCTGGATCAGGGCCGGGAAGTGGCGGAAGAACAGCGTGAGCAGCAGCACCTGGATGTGCGAGCCGTCCACGTCGGCGTCGGACAGGATGCAGATCTTCCCGTAACGCAGGCCGGACAGGTCCGGTGAATCCGTCACGCCATGCGGGTCGACGCCGATGGCCACGGCGATGTCGTGAATCTCGTTGTTGGCGAACAGGCGGTCGCGGTCCGTCTCCCAGGAGTTCAGCACCTTGCCGCGCAAGGGCAGGATGGCCTGGAACTCCTTGTCGCGGCCCATCTTGGCCGAGCCGCCGGCCGAGTCGCCCTCGACCAGGAACAGCTCCGTGCGCGCCACGTCGTTCGATTCGCAGTCCGTCAGCTTGCCCGGCAGGACCGCCACGCCCGAGGACTTCTTCTTCTCGACCTTCTGCGCCGAGCGCAGGCGCGACTGGGCCTGCTTGATGACGAGGTCGGCCAGCTTCTTGCCCCAGTCGATATGCTGGTTCAGCCACAGTTCCAGCGCCGGCTTCGAATACGTCGACACGAGGCGCACGGCGTCGCGCGAGTTCAGGCGCTCCTTGATCTGGCCCTGGAACTGGGGATCGAGCACCTTGGCCGACAGCACGAAGGACGCGCGAGCGAACACGTCCTCGGGCAGCAGCTTGACGCCCTTGGGCAGCAGCGAGTGCAGCTCGACGAAGTTCTTCATGGCGCCGAACAGGCCTTCGCGCAGGCCCGATTCGTGGGTGCCGCCGTTCGGCGTGGGGATCAGGTTGACATAGGATTCGCGCATGATGCCGCCTTCCTCGGTCCAGGCCACCACCCAGGACGCGCCTTCGCCTTCGGCGAAGCCTTCCGCGTCGGGGCCGGCGAACTGCTCGCCCTCGAACAGGGGCACCACCGTTTCGCCGTTGCCCGTCTGCGCCAGGGCCTCGGTCAGGTAGCCGCGCAGGCCGTCGTTGTACTGCCACGTCTGGGTGTCGCCGCTTTTCTCGTTCTTCAACGTGACGGTCACGCCGGGAAGCAGCACCGCCTTCGAGCGCAGCAGGCGTTGCAGCTCGACCTGCGAGATCAGCGGCGAATCGAAGTACTTCGGATCGGGCCAGGCCGTCACGCGCGTGCCGGACTTCTTGCCGTTCGGCGCCGGCTGCGACGTCAGGGGTTCGACCAGGTCGCCGTTTTCGAAGGCCAGCGTGTGGAAACCGTTGCCCTTGTCGTCCTTGCGCCAGACGGAGATCTCCAGCCGCGTCGACAGCGCATTGGTAACGGACACGCCGACGCCGTGCAGGCCGCCCGAGAACGCATAGGCGCCGCCCGAGCCCTTGTCGAACTTGCCGCCCGCGTGCAGGCGGGTGAAGACGATTTCCACCGTCGGCACGTTTTCTTCCGGATGCAGGCCGACGGGAATGCCGCGGCCGTCGTCCTCCACGGTGATGCTGCCGTCCGTGTGCTGGGTCACGACGATGTTCTTGCAATGGCCGCCCAGCGCTTCGTCCGAGGCGTTGTCGATCACTTCCTGGATGATGTGCAGCGGGTTTTCCGTGCGGGTGTACATGCCCGGGCGCTGCTTGACGGGTTCCAGTCCTTTCAGGACGCGGATCGATGATTCGCTGTAGTCGGAAACGGGTTTTTTAGTGGCCATACTGTGTGTTCTTGCAATTCTTGAAATTATTTAAGGCTGACGTCCGCCTGACGCCGATGCCTGCGCATTCTATCCGCAACCGGCCGCCGGCAAGGAGGCCCGGGGCCCCGAAAGGGCGGAAAAGCGACGCCCGAACGCGGCAAAACCTGGGGCAGGGACGAATAATACTGTACAAACATCCAGCACAATCCGTTTTTATATCTTGTTTACGCGCGCCGTTCAAGTCTTTACCCTGTTTTTAGGGGGGCGTCGATAAGCTTTCTGCCATCGAAACGGATGGAGAAATGCATGCAGGATCTCGTATTTGTCGGCCTGGCTGCCCTGCTGGCGGGCCTGGCATGGGCCATGGCGGTGGGGTGCGCCCGCCTGGGGAGCGCATCATGAACGCCCTGTACCTGGCCGGCGCCGTGCTGGCGGCTGCCTTGATGATGTACCTGCTGGTCGCCTTGCTGCGCGCGGAGCAGCTGTGAGCGGCGCCGCCTTGCTGTTGCTGGCCGCCTTCCTGGGCGTGCTGCTGGTGCTGGCCTGGCCGCTGGGGGCCTACCTGGCGAAAGTGGGCGAGGGCGACGCGCCCGTGCCCGGCCTGCGGTGGCTGCACGGGGCCGAACGGGCGCTGTACCGGGCCGGCGGCACGGCCGGTGCCATGGGCTGGAAAACCTATGCCGGCGCCCTGCTGGCCTTCAACCTGGCCGGGACCCTGTTCGTCTACGGCGTGCAGCGCCTGCAGGGCGTGCTGCCGCTGAACCCGCAGGCCCTGCCAGGCGTCGGCCCGGACTCCTCGTTCAACACCGCCGTCAGCTTCGCTACCAACACCAACTGGCAGGGCTATGCAGGAGAGGCCACGATGAGCCATTTCACACAGATGGTGGCGCTGGCCGGGCAGAACTTCTTCTCGGCCGCCACCGGCATCGCCGTCGTGTTCGCGCTGATCCGCGCCTTCGCGGCCCGCTCGTCCGCGTCGATCGGCAATTTCTGGGTCGACGTCACGCGCGCCACCGTCTACGTATTGCTGCCGCTGTCGCTGCTGCTGGCCGTGTTCCTGGCCGGACAGGGCGTGATCCAGAACTTCGACGGCTACCGCACGGCAGCGCTGCTCGATCCCGTAGCCTACACGGTCGATGGCGTCGCGCAGGCTGCCGCCACGCAAACGCTGCCGATGGGACCCGTCGCCTCGCAGGAAGCGATCAAGCTGCTGGGCACCAACGGCGGTGGCTTCTTCAACGCCAATTCCGCCCACCCTTACGAGAACCCCACGGCGCTGTCCAACTTCGTGCAGATGCTGGCCATCTTCCTGATCCCGGCAGCATTGTGCTTCGCTTTCGGGCGCATGGTGGGCGACGTGCGCCAGGGCTGGACCGTGCTGGCGGCGATGACGCTGATCTTCGTGCTGATGACGTTGGCGATCTTCGCGGCCGAGCAGCAGGCCCACCCCGGCCTGCTGTCCCTGGGCGTGGACGCGGCTGGCGGCAATATGGAGGGGAAGGAGTCGCGTTTCGGCGTCCACGCTTCGGGCCTGTTTGCCGCCGTGACGACGGCCGCTTCCTGCGGCGCCGTCAACGCCATGCACGATTCGTTCATGCCGCTGGGCGGCGCCGTGCCCCTGCTGCTGATGCAGCTGGGCGAAGTCGTGTTCGGCGGCGTCGGCTCGGGCCTGTACGGCATGCTGGTGTTCGCGCTGCTGGCCGTGTTCGTGGCCGGGCTGATGATCGGCCGCACGCCCGAATACCTGGGCAAGAAGATCCAGGCCCATGAAATGAAGATGGTGGCCGTCGCCATCCTCGTCACGCCCGTGCTGGTACTGGGCGGCACGGCCATTGCCGTCACGGCCGGCGCCGGCGTGGCCGGCATCGCCAACCCGGGCGCGCATGGTTTCAGCGAAATCCTGTATGCCTTCAGTTCGGCCGCCAACAACAACGGCAGCGCCTTCGCCGGCCTGTCCGCCAACACGCCGTTCTACAACGTGATGCTGGCGCTGGCCATGTGGTTCGGCCGCTTCGCCGTCATCGTGCCGATCCTGGCCATTGCCGGCGCGCTGGCCGCCAAGCCGCGCCTGCCCGCCACGAGCGGCACCATGCCCACGCACGGCGTCCTGTTCGTGCTGCTGCTGACCGGCGTCGTGCTGCTGGTGGGCGTGCTTAATTACGTTCCGGCGCTGGCGCTGGGTCCCGTCATCGAACACCTGCAACTTTTTCAATAAGAGGCCTCCATGTCCCCGCTTAACCCGCCACGCGCCAGGTCGATCCTGTTCGACCGCGTGCTGCTGCTGCCCGCCCTGGTGGACGCACTGCGCAAGCTCGATCCGCGCGTGCAGCTGCGCAGTCCCGTCATGTTCGTCGTCTACGTCGGCAGCATCTTCACCACCGTGCTGGCGCTCGACGCCTTCGATGGCGCCGACTTCGGCTTTACCGCCGCCATTGCCGTCTGGCTGTGGTTCACCGTCCTGTTCGCCAATTTCGCCGAGGCGCTGGCCGAAGGGCGCAGCAAGGCCCAGGCCCAGTCGCTGCGTGCGCTGAAGCAGGCCGTGATGGCGAAAAAGCTGGCCACGCCCCGCCACGGCACCACGTGGCTGCCCGTCAGTGCGGCCGAGCTGCGCAAGGGCATGACGGTGCTGGTCGAGGCGGGCGACGTGATTCCCGCCGACGGCGACGTCATCGAAGGCGTCGCCAGCGTCGACGAAAGCGCCATCACGGGCGAATCGGCGCCCGTGATCCGCGAGTCCGGCGGCGACTTTTCCGCCGTCACGGGCGGCACCCGCGTGCTGTCGGACTGGCTGGTGGTGCGCGTGGCCGTCAATCCCGGAGAGGCCTTCATCGACCGGATGATCTCGATGGTGGAAGGGGCCAAGCGCCAGAAGACGCCGAACGAGGTGGCGCTGACCATCCTGCTGGTGGCGCTGACGATCGTCTTCCTCGTCGTCACCGTGACCCTGCTGCCGTTCTCGCTGTTCGCCACCCAGTCCGCCGGCGCCGGCTCGCCGGTCTCGCTGACGGTGCTGGTGGCCCTGCTGGTCTGCCTGATTCCCACCACCATCGGCGGCCTGCTGTCGGCCATCGGCGTGGCCGGCATGAGCCGCATGATGGCGGCCAACGTCATCGCCACGTCCGGCCGGGCGGTGGAAGCGGCGGGCGACGTCGACGTGCTCCTGCTCGACAAGACCGGCACCATCACGCACGGCAACCGCCAGGCGGCTGCCTTCCTGCCGGCACCGGGCGTCAGTCCCGAGCAGCTGGCCCGCGCCGCGCGCATGGCATCGCTGTCCGACGAGACGCCGGAAGGGCGCAGCATCGTCGTGCTGGCGCGCCAGCAGTTCGACATCCACGAAAAGGACAGCGCGGCCGGCGCCACCTTCGTGCAGTTTACGGCGCAGACGCGCATGAGTGGCGCCGACGTGGGCGGGCGCGCCATCCGCAAGGGCGCGGCCGACACGGTACGCCGCTTCGTCGAAGAGCAGGGCCAGGTCTATCCGGAGCACGTGGCGCGCAGCGTCGAGCAGGTGGCGCGGCGCGGCAGCACGCCGCTGGTGGTGGTCGACGACGGCCGCGTGATGGGCGTGGTCGAGCTGAAGGACATCGTCAAGGCCGGCATTCGCGAGCGTTTCGCCCAGCTGCGCGAAATGGGCATCCGCACAGTGATGATCACGGGCGACAACCGGCTGACGGCGGCGGCCATCGCGGCCGAGGCGGGCGTGGACGACTTCCTGGCCGAGGCCACGCCGGAGCAGAAGCTGGCGCTGATCCGCGAGCACCAGGCCGGCGGCCACCTGGTGGCGATGACGGGCGACGGCACCAACGACGCGCCGGCGCTGGCCCAGGCCGACGTGGCCGTCGCCATGAACAGCGGCACCCAGGCCGCCAAGGAAGCGGGCAATATGGTCGACCTGGATTCGAACCCCACCAAGTTGCTGGAAATCGTCGAAATCGGCAAGCAGATGCTGATGACGCGGGGTGCGCTGACCACCTTCTCCATCGCCAACGACGTCGCCAAGTACTTCGCCATCATCCCGGCCGCTTTTGTCGGCACCTATCCGCAACTGAAGGCACTGGACGTGATGCACCTCGCCAGCCCCGGCTCGGCCATCATGTCGGCCGTGATCTTCAACGCCCTGATCATCGTCGTGCTGATTCCCCTGGCATTGAAGGGCGTGCGTTACCGGGCCGCCAGCGCCGCCACGCTGCTGCGCCGTAACCTGCTGGTCTTCGGCCTGGGCGGCATCGTGCTGCCGTTTGCCGCCATCAAACTGATCGACATGGCGCTGGCCGCCCTGCATCTGCTCTGATAGGAGACACCATGATTTCTCAATTACGTCCCACCCTGGTGGTCTTCACCGCGCTGACCGTGGCCTGCTGCGTGGCCTATCCGCTGGCCGTCACGGGCGCGGCCCGCGTCCTGTTCCCCGGGCAGGCCGCCGGCAGCCTGGTCGAGCAGGGCGGCAAGGTGTTCGGCTCACGGCTGATCGGCCAGTCCTTCACGTCGCCGCGCTACTTCTGGGGCCGGCCATCCGCCACGGCGCCGATGCCGGGCAACGGCGCCGCCTCTGGCGGGTCCAACCAGGGGCCGCTCAATCCCGCGCTGATGGAAGCGGTGCAGGGCCGCGTGGACGCGCTGCGCGCCGCCGACCCGGGCAACACGCGGCCCGTGCCGGCCGAGCTGGTGACGGCATCGGCCAGCGGCCTCGATCCGGACATCGGCATCGCCGCCGCGCGCTGGCAGGTGGCGCGGGTGGCGCGCGCCCGCGGCCTGCCTGCCGCGCAGGTCGAGGCACTGGTCGAGCGCCATGCCAGCACGCCGCCGCTGTCTTTCCTGGGCGGGACCACGGTCAACGTCCTGATGTTGAACCTGGCGCTGGACGGCCTGCGCAAGTAAGATGCTGCATCCCCCATTTCGCCTTTCGACGATGAACGACAGCCACCGGCCCGACCCCGATGCCTTGCTGGCCCAGGTGCAGGCGCAGGAACAGCGCGCCGCGCGGGGCCGGCTGCGCGTCTACTTCGGCGCCTCGGCCGGCGTGGGCAAGACCTACGCCATGCTGGCGGCCGCACGCAAGCTGGCCGGGCAGGGCATGGCGCCGCTGGTCGGTGTCGCCGAAACGCACGGCCGCGCCGAGACGGCGGCCCTCCTGGAGGGGCTGGAACTGCTGCCGCCGAAAACCATGACGCACCGGGGCAAGGCCTTGCCGGAATTCGATCTGGACGAGGCCTTGCGTCGCCGCCCGGCGCTGGTGCTGGTGGACGAGCTGGCCCACTCGAACGTGCCCGGCTCGCGCCATCCGAAACGGTGGCAGGACATCGACGAGTTGCTCGGCGCCGGCATCGACGTCTTCACCACCGTCAATGTGCAGCACCTGGAAAGCCTGAACGACGTCGTCGGTGGCATCACGGGCATCAAGGTGCAGGAAACCGTGCCGGACACGGTGTTCGACGGGGCCGACGAGGTGGTGCTGGTGGACGTGCCGGCCGACGAGCTGCTGGCGCGGCTGGGGGAGGGCAAGGTGTACGGCCACGAGCAGGCCGGCCGCGCCGCCCGCCATTTCTTCCGCAAGGGGAACCTGATCGCGCTGCGCGAGCTGGCGCTGCGCCGCATGGCCGACCGGGTGCAGGGCGACGTGCAGGCCTACCGGGTCGAGCAGGCCATCGACCCGGTGTGGAAGACGGGCGCCGTGCTGCTGGCCTGCGTCGGCCCCGGCCCGGGCGCGGAGCACGTGGTGCGCAGCGCCGCGCGGCTGGCGGCGCAACTGAACAGCCGCTGGCAGGCCGTGTACGTCGAAACGCCTGCCTTGCAGCGGTTGCCAGCCGAACGGCGCGAACGCATCCTGCAAACCCTGAAGCTGGCGCAGGACCTGGGCGCCACCACGGCCGTGCTGGCCGACGGCGACGTGGCGAATGCCATCGCCCGTCACGCCCACGCACACGGCATCTCGAAGATCGTCACGGGCCGCGGCCCCGCCCTGTGGCGCCGCCTCGCCACTTTGGCCCCCGCCGCGGACCTGATCGCCGCCGCACCCGGCGAACACCGCCCGCTGCCCCCTGCCCGGCAAAGTTTCCTAAAAAATGGGGACAGACCCCATTTTTCGAGCAATGTTGCCGCCGTCGGCGCCACGTGCGCGTTGGCGCTGGTGCTGCTGCCGCTGGCCGGCCTGCTGGAGACGGTGAATATCGCCATGCTGTTCCTGCTGCTGGTGCTGCTGGTGGCATACCGGCTGGGGCGCACGCCGGCGCTGCTGGCTTGCGTCACGGGCGTGGCGGCGTTCGACTTCCTGTTCGTCGCACCCACGTTTTCCTTTGCCGTCAGCGATTTCCAGTACCTGATCACGTTCGCCGTGATGCTGACGGTGGGCCTGCTGACGAGCCACCTGACGGCCGGCCTGCGCTTCCAGGCCAAGGTGGCGTCGCACCGCGAGACGCGGGCCCGGGCCTTGTACGAATATGCCCGCGAGCTGACGGGCGTGCTGCAGACGGAGCAGGTGTTCGAAATCACGCAGCGCACCCTGGCCGCCGCCTTCCGCGCCAAAGTCACACTGCTGCTGCCCGATGCCGACGCCCGGCTGCGCGCTCCGGAGAGTGTGCCGGAGATGAGCTTGCCGGATATGGCCATCGCCCAGTGGGCCTTCGACCACGCCGAGCCGGCCGGCTTCGGCACGGGCACCCTGCCGTCCTCGCCCGTGTTCTACCTGCCGCTGGTGGCGCCGATGCGCACGCGCGGCATCCTGGCCCTCGAACCGGGCGAGCGGCGCTGGCTGCTGGTGCCGGAGCAGCGGCGCCAGCTCGATACCTTCGCCGCGCTGGCCGCCATCGCGCTGGAGCGTGTGCACTATATCGACGTGGCCCAGCAGGCGCTGGTGCAGATGGAGTCGGAACGCTTGCGCAATTCGCTGCTGGCGGCGCTGTCGCACGACCTGCGCACGCCGCTGACGTCCCTGGTCGGCCTGGCCGAATCGCTGGTGCGCTCGAAACCGGCGCTGGCGCCGGTCCAGCTGGAACTGGCCGACGCCTTGCGCGACGAAAGCCTGCGCCTGGCGACGATGGTGGCCAACCTGCTCGACATGGCCCGCATCGAAAGCGGCGCCGTGCAATTGAACCTGCAATGGCAGGCGCTGGAGGAAGTGGTCGGCAGCGCGCTGCGCGCCAGCCGCCCGCTGCTGGCCCATCACCGTGTCGCCACCGCCTTGCCGGCTGACCTGCCGCTGCTGCGTTTCGACGCGGTACTGATCGAGCGGGTGCTGTGCAACCTGGTGGAGAACGCCGTCAAGTACACGCCGCCGGGCAGCACGATTACCATCGCGGCCGTGGTGGCCGGTCCCGTGCTGCGCGTGACCGTCAGTGACGACGGTCCCGGCCTGCCGCCCGGCCAGGAAGAGAGCATCTTCGAGAAATTTACCCGCGGCGAACGGGAATCGGCCCGGCCCGGCGTCGGCCTGGGGCTGGCGATCTGCCGCGCCCTCGTCGCCGCGCACGGCGGCACCATCGCCGCCCGCAATGCGCCTGGCGGCGGCGCGGCCATCGACTTCACCCTGCCGCTGGCTACCCCGCCGGCGGCGCCCGAGGAACTGGAACCATGAACGACACCGGTATCAAGCCGACCGCGCTGCTGATCGAGGACGAGCCGCAGATCCGCCGCTTCGTGCGCATTGCGCTGGAAGAGGAGGGCTGGCACGTGCAGGAAGCCGCCACGATGAGCCGGGGCCTGATCGACGCCGGCACGCGCAAGCCCGACCTGGTGATCCTCGACCTGGGCCTGCCCGACGGCGACGGCATCGACCTGATCGCCGACCTGCGCAGCTGGTCCTCCGTGCCCGTCATCGTGCTGTCGGCCCGCGTCGGCGAAGACCAGAAGATCCGCGCCCTCGATGCCGGTGCCGACGACTACCTGACCAAGCCCTTCGGCGTGGGCGAGCTGCTGGCGCGGGTGCGGGCGATGCTGCGCCGCCGGCGCGCGCCGGGCCAGGATGCGGCCGGTATCGTGCAGTTCGGCGATGTGCGCGTCGACCAGCGCGACCGCCTCGTCACCCGCGCCGGCCAGATGGTGCACCTGACGCCGACGGAGTTTCGCCTGCTGGCGGTCCTCGTCAACAATGCCGGCCGCGTCGTCACGGCGCCGCAACTGCTGCGCGAGGTTTGGGGACCGTCGAACAGCGAGAACGGCCACTACCTGCGCATCTACATGGGCCACCTGCGCCAGAAGCTGGAACGCGATCCGGCCCAACCCGTCCACCTGCTGACCGAAACCGGGGTCGGCTACCGATTGCTGCTGGCCCCTTCCTGACCGGCAGTCCACCCTGACGAAGTCCCGGCACCCCCGACGGGGCGGGCTTCGCTCATCCATCACTTTGAAAGACCATCATGAAACGATTGATTTCAGGCCCTCGGCTGGCCTTCACCTATGCCGCCGCCCTTGCCATCTCCCTTGCCGCCGGCAGCGCCGCCCAGGCCCAGGACATCACGTTCAACGCCGCTGCCGTATCGGATTACCGCTTCCGCGGCATTTCGCAGACGCGCCTGCAGCCGGCGCTGCAGGCTGGCGCCGACTGGGCCGACAGTGCCTCCGGCCTGTACGCGGGCACGTGGCTCTCGACCATCCGCTGGACCCATGACGCGGGCGGCGGTGGCGCCGTCGAGTGGGATGTCTATGCCGGCAAGCGCGGCGAGTTGGGCAGGGGCTTTGCCTATGACGCCGGGGTGCTGGCCTATGCGTATCCAGCCAACGGCCTCGATCCTTCCGCCAACACGGTGGAGCTGTACGCGCAGGTGGGCCGTGGGCCGGCAAGTTTGAAATACTCGCACGCGGTGACGAACCTGTTCGGCTTCGCCCACAGCCGGCACAGCGGCTACCTGGACGCGTCCTTCAACCCGGCGCTGGGCGCGGGCTTCACGCTGAACCTGCACGCGGGGCGGCAGCAGGTGCGCAGCCACGCTGCCTCCAGCTATACGGACTGGAAGGTGGGCGTGACGAAGGACTTCGGCTTCGCCACGGTGGCGCTGGCGTGGGTCGGCACCAATGCCGGCAAGGCGGCCTACGCGTCGCCCGTGAACGGCAAATTCACGGGCCGCGGCGCGGCGGTGCTGGCGGTGTCGCGCACGTTCTAGCAATCAGGCGGGGAAGACGGCGGCGTACAGGGAATCGTCGCCGCTTTCTTCGAGCAGGCGGGCGGCGGGCAGGCTGCGGCACAGGAAATCGCCCACGGCGCCGGCACCGGCCGGCACGATGACGATGCGCATCCCGGGATTGAACAGCCGGGCGTTGCCGATGCGTTCGGCCAGGCGCGCCGCGGCCGGTCCGTCGCCGTCCAGGCCATCGGCCAGCACGACGACGACGTTGGCGCCGATCAGCGCGGCGCGGCTGCCCAGCGAATCGCGGTTGGCCGCATCGACGACGATGTCCTGGTAGCGCTGACCCAGGTTTTCCAGCTCGGCCTGGACGCCCTTGCCGCTGACGGCGCGCGCCGTCACGTGGCCGTTGCCGTGCAGGTGACAGGGATCGGCATCCATCAGCAGCACCTTGCGGCCGCGCGTGCCGCGCAGTACGGCCAGGCGTTCGGCCAGGGCATCCTTGGCGGCATGGCCGCCTTCGCTGACGACAGTGACGATCATGCCGGCACCACGCGGCCGAGTTGTGCCGACGGCAGCGCGCGCGTCACGGCGTCGACGATCTTCTGCACGCCCGGCTCGGCCACGCGCAGCCATACCTGCATGCGCGTGGCATGGTCGATCGGCTGCATGCGCATGAACGACAGGCGGTTGCCGCAGGCGCGTGCGACCAGCCGGCGCAGTTCGAGCACGCGGCCCGTCTCGACGGTGATCAGCATCAGCCGGGAAGCCGGCGGCACCAGCGCCAGCGCAGGGACAAAGGCGGAAACAAGGGTGGGGCGAAGGGTTTTCATGGCTCGCTATCGTGGTTGAGGAGATTCCACGATAGCGATTTCGGCGTAGTCGCCTTGTATAGAGTGCCTGCGGCGGTATAAATATGCTGTAAACCCCGAAGAAAAGCGGGTCCGCCGCCGGGCCCGACCCCGGTCCTTCAAGCCTTCACTTGCTCAGCACCCGCATGGCCCGTTCCAGCCCGTCGAGCGTGATGGGGAACATCCGGTCGTTCATCAGCTGGCGGATCACGCCGATGGACTGGCGGTACTGCCACAGGCCTTCCGGCTCCGGGTTCAGCCACGCAAACTTGGGGAACGCGTGGGTGAAGCGGGCCAGCCATTCGGCGCCGGCTTCCTCGTTGTTGTATTCGACGGAGCCGCCCGGCTGCAGGATTTCGTAGGGGCTCATGGTGGCATCGCCGACGAAGATCAGCTTCGTGTCCGGCTTGTACTTGCGCAGGACATCCCAGGTGGGGAAGCGTTCGGCGTTGCGGCGGCGGTTGTTCTTCCACAGGTAGTCGTAGACGCAGTTGTGGAAGTAGTAGAACTCCATGTTCTTGAATTCGCTCTTCGAGGCGGAGAACAGTTCCTCGGTGCGTTCGATATGGTCGTCCATCGTGCCGCCCACGTCGAACAGCATCAGCACCTTGACGTTGTTGCGGCGCTCGGCCTGCATCCTGATGTCCAGGTAGCCGGCGTTGTTGGCCGTGGCGCGGATGGTCTGGTCCAGCGCCAGTTCCTCCTCCGCCCCTTCGCGGGCGAAGCGGCGCAGCCGGCGCAGCGCCACCTTGATATTGCGCGTGCCCAGTTCGCGCTCGGTGTCGTAGTCCTTGTAGCTGCGCTGCTCCCACACCTTCACGGCCGTGCGGTTGCCGCCCTTGCCGCCGATGCGCACGCCTTCCGGATTGGTGCCGCCGTTGCCGAAAGGGGAGGTGCCGCCCGTGCCGATCCACTTGCTGCCGCCTTCGTGGCGCTCCTTCTGCTCCTTCAGCAGTTCCTGCAGGCGGTCCATCAGCTTGTCGTAGCCGAATTTTTCCAGCGCCGCCTTTTGTTCGTCGCTCAGTTCGCGCTCCATGCGCTTGACCAGCCAGTCCAGCGGAATGGCGCTGCTGGTCTCGAAGGCGCCGTTGATGCCCTTGAAGTACTGGGCAAAGGCGCGGTCGAACTTGTCGTAATGGGCCTCGTCCTTCACCAGGGTCAGGCGCGACAGGTAGTAGAAATCGTCCATCGACTGGGTGATGACGTTCTGCTGCATGGCCTCCAGCAAGGTCAGGAATTCCTTGATCGAGACGGGAATCTTGGCGTCCTTCAAGGTGAAGAAGAAATCGATCAGCATGGGCGCTCCCTGGCCAGCAGATAGTCGAGCTGGGCGCGCACTTCCGGCCACTCGCCCCGCACGATGCTGTAGACGACAGTGTCGCGCACGGTGTCGTCGCGCCGCAGGGCATGGTGGCGCAGCACGCCGTCCCGTTTCGCGCCGAGGCGCTCGATGGCGCGCTGCGAGGCGTGGTTGAAGTTGTCCGTCCTGAAGCCCACCACGGCACAGCCCAGGGTGTCGAAGGCGTGGCCCAGCAGCAGGCGCTTGCAGGTGGTGTTGACGTGGCTGCGCTGGCGGCTTTGCGCATACCACGTGTAGCCGATCTCCACGCGGTCCAGCGCCGGCACGATGTCGTGGAAGCTGGTGGTGCCGATGACGGTGTCGCCGGCAGTGTCGATCACGGCGAACGCCAGCCGGCCCGGGCGCATCTCCAGCGCCGTGGCGATATAGGCTTCGACGTTCTCCGGCTCCGGCACGGAGGTCACGCGCAGGCGCCACAGCTCGCCGTCGCGGGCGGCGGCGCGCAGGCCGTCCGCGTGCCGACGCTCCAGCGCTTCGAGCCGGATGCCGTTCGCGGCCAGGGTGGTGGGGGCGACGTCGATCATCAGCGGTTGGTGCGCGACATGTAGACCAGGCGTTCGAACAGGTGCACGTCCTGCTCGTTCTTCAGCAGCGCGCCGTGCAGCGGCGGCACCACGGCCTTGCTGTCCTGGCTGCGCAGCGCTTCCGGCGGGATGTCCTCGGCCAGCAGCAGTTTCAGCCAGTCGAGGAATTCGGAGGTCGAGGGCTTCTTCTTCAGCCCCGACACGTTGCGCACTTCGTAGAAGGTCTGCAGGGCCTGGGCCAGCAGTTCCTGCTTCAGGTCGGGGTAGTGGACCTTGACGATGGCTTCCATCGTGTCCTTGTCGGGGAACTGGATGTAGTGGAAGAAGCAGCGGCGCAGGAAGGCGTCCGGCAGTTCCTTCTCGTTGTTCGACGTGATGATGACGAGGGGGCGGTGGCGCGCCGTGACCATCTCGCGCGTTTCGTAGACATAGAATTCCATCCGGTCCAGCTCGCGCAGCAGGTCGTTGGGGAATTCGATGTCGGCCTTGTCGATCTCGTCGATCAGCAGCACCACCGGTTCCGGCGCGGTGAAGGCCTGCCACAGCACGCCCTTGACGATGTAGTTGTGGATGTCGCGCACCCGCTCGTCGCCCAGCTGCGAATCGCGCAGGCGCGACACGGCGTCGTATTCGTACAGGCCCTGCTGGGCCTTCGTGGTCGACTTGATATGCCACTGCATCAGTGGCCGGTCCAGCGCGGCGGCCACTTCCTCGGCCAGCATGGTCTTGCCGGTGCCCGGTTCGCCCTTGATCAGCAAGGGGCGCTGCAGGGTCAGCGCGGCATTGACGGCAAGCTTCAGGTCCTTCGTGGCGACATAGGTGTCGGAGCCTTCGAAACGCTGGTGGGTGTGATCGGCGTGCATGAAGTGGGTTCCAGGAGTGGCAGAAAAAGAACAAGTATAGGGCACGCGCGGGGCATGCGCAGGCCAAGTCGGTGCGGAATCGCGACAGTTACCCGACGATAAGGGGTGGGCTCGACGGCTGAGGCTGGCGTTCCGGCAACTTTGTGGACGCTCCGAAACACCTAGGTTAGAATCGAAGATTGGTAGTGTGAAAGTCAAGTATTTGCGTAAGCAGCAAGGGGGACCGCGAGACGGTTCTGCCCAAAGAGTCCCCTCCGATTACCTTTTTTGATTCATCAGCCACCCATGACCAAACTCTTCGCAGTTCTCGCGCTCGCCGGTGCGGCCAACGCCGCGATGGCGGCCGACGTTGTCGGCAACGCCTCGGCAGCCCGCTCCAAGATTGAAATGTGTATCGGTTGCCATGCCATCCCCGGCTACAAGGCGACTTTCCCCGAGGTGTTCCAGGTGCCGAAGCTGGGCGGCCAGAATGCGAAGTACATCGAAAGCGCGCTGAAGGCCTACCAGAAGGGCGACCGCAAGCACCCGTCGATGAAGGGTATCGCCGTCAGCCTGTCCGACCAGGACATCGCCGACATCGCCGCCTATTACGCCTCGCAGAAATAAGGAGCAACCATGAAAAAACTCACCGTTGCCCTGATGCTTGCCTCGGTCTCGCTGGCCGCCACCGCGGGCGGCAATGTCACGGCCGGCAAGGCCCTGGCGGAAAAATACGCCTGCGCCACCTGCCACGGCAAGGACTTCAACTCGCCGATCGACCCCAGCTATCCGAAGCTGGCCGGCCAGCACCGCGACTACCTGGAGCACGCGCTGGTGGCCTACAAGCGCGCGGACGGCGCCAATGGCCGCAACAATCCCATCATGACGGGCCTGGTCAAGCCGCTGTCGAACCAGGATATCAAGGATATCGCGGCCTACCTGCACAGCCTTCCCGGCACGATGGTGGTGCGGCGCTGAGGCTTGCCTGCCTGATGTGAAAAAGCCCGCTGCCGCGGGCTTTCTTGTATCGGCTAGCGGTTCGCCCGCTGTTTCACGGCCTCGATATACGCCTCGCCATCGGGCGGCAGTCCGCTGCGCTGCGACTTCCAGATCATCTCGCCCAGGCACTCCATGATTTCGTGCTGCGCCTCGTGCGGCGAGTCCAGTTTTTTGGCGAGTGCTTCGTAGGCGGCGCGGATGCCGCGCGGCGAGTCGATCGATATCTGTTCGGAAATCGACAGGTGCATCGACAGGTGCAGGAAGGGATTGGCCTGGCCCCCTTCGACGGAGTAGTCGCGCGTCAGGGCGATGTCGACGTCGGCCAGCGCGTCGGCGTATTCGGGGTGGTCCTGCACCCAGTCGAGCGCCATCGCTTCGAGGGGCGTGAGGATTTCGCGTGCGGCGTTCTTGCGGAACACTTCGCAGAAAAAGCGGCGGACGTCGTGGGAAGAAGGGGTGAACATGGGTGCGGCTCCTCAGGCGGGGCCGATATTGTAGAACGAATCGGGGCAGGGCGCAGGCCGTGGCCCGGCACCTGCCCCGATATCGCGAACTTCAGCGCTTGGCCGTGGCCAGCGCCGGGCCGTCGCAGGCGGCGACCTCCTGCGGCGGCCCGTCCTTCTGCTGCCCCTGCTGGCCGCGGCCATGCGGCTGGCGCAGGTAGCGCGCCGAATGACGCCGTTCGCCATGCGGCGGCCAGGTCAGGAAGCGTGACAGCTCCTGCAGCGCGCGCTGGTAGACCTCGCGCTTGAATTCGATCACCACGTCCAGCGGCACCCAGTATTCATGCCAGCGCCAGGCGTCGAATTCGGGGTGATCCGTCAGGCGCAGGTTGACCTCGCTGTCGCGCGCACACATCCGCAGCAGGAACCAGATCTGCTTCTGGCCCCGGTAGTGGCCCCGGATCTCGCGCTTGATGAAGTGATCCGGCACCTCGTAGCGCAGCCAGTCGCGCGTGCGGCCGACGATCTTCACATGTTCCGGCCGCAAGCCTATTTCTTCTTCCAGCTCCCGATACATCGCCTGCTCGGGCGTCTCTCCGTACTTGATACCGCCTTGTGGAAACTGCCATGAGTGCTCGCGCACCCGCTTGCCCCACCACACCTCGTTATGGGCGTTGAGCAGGATGATGCCGACGTTGGGGCGAAAGCCTTCCCGATCGAGCATGTTGCACCTCAAAACTTTCTGCGGCCTTGCGATCCTCTTACACGTTTGCCCACATTTGGTGACTATCCGCCCGCCAGCCGCGCTTTCGGTGGGTGAAAGCGGCCGGGAGACCCGCAATTGAACGCATTTGTACAAAGAATGGACGCATCAGCCAGCTAATCCTTTAAAATTAGGTTGATTATAACCCTCTCTTTTTGAAAAGAATTCACTGTTATGCGTGCTTCCCGGTTTTTTATTTCCACTCTCAAAGAAGCGCCTTCCGACGCGGAAATCGTCAGCCATAAACTGATGATGCGGGCGGGCATGATCAAGCGTATCGGCTCGGGGATCTACACCTACATGCCGATGGGCCTGAGGGTGATCCGCAAGGTCGAAGCCATCGTGCGCGAGGAAATGAACCGCGCCGGGGCGATCGAGCTGCTGATGCCGCTGGTACAGCCGGCCGAGCTGTGGCAGGAAACGGGCCGCTGGGACAAGATGGGGGCCGAACTGATGCGCGTCAAGGACCGTCACGGCCGCGAGTTCGCCATCCAGCCCACGTCCGAGGAAGTCATCACGGACGTGGTGCGTTCGGAGATCAAGTCGTACCGCCAGCTGCCGTTGAATTTTTACCACATCCAGACCAAGTTCCGCGACGAACGCCGGCCCCGTTTCGGCCTGATGCGCGGGCGCGAGTTCACGATGAAGGATGCCTATTCCTTCGACCGCGACCTGGCCGGCATGCAGCATTCCTACCAGGTCATGTTCGACGCCTACACCCGCATCTTCACGCGCTTCGGCCTGCGCTTCCGCGCCGTGGCGGCCGACAATGGCGCCATCGGCGGCACCGGTTCGCATGAATTCCACGTCATCGCCAGCACGGGCGAGGACGCGCTGGTGTACTGCCCCGACTCCGACTACGCCGCCAACATGGAAGCGGCCGAAGCGCTGCCGACCGGCACGCGCGCCCCCGCCACCGCCGAACTGGCGAAGACGTCGACGCCTGACGCATCGAAATGCGAGGACGTCGCCAAGTTGCTGGGCATCGACCTGTCGAAGACCGTCAAGACCATCGCGCTGACGACGGAGCAGGAAGCGGACGGCAAGGTCACGAAGCAGCACTTCATGCTGCTGCTGCGGGGCGACCATGAACTGAACGAAGTCAAGGCCGGCAAGGTGCCGGGCCTGACGGGCACCTACCGCTTCTCGACCGAGGAAGAAATCCGCGACGTGTACGGCTGCGTGCCCGGCTACCTGGGCCCGATCGGCACCAAGGGCGCCGTCACCGTGGTTGCCGACCGCACGGTGGCCAATATGTCCGACTTCGTCACGGGCGCGAACGAGGCACACTTCCACTACACGGGCGCCAACTGGGGCCGCGACATGGCCGAACCGCACATCACGGCGGACCTGCGCAATGTCGTCGAAGGCGACCAGTCGCCGGACGGCAAGGGCGTGCTGGCGATCGAGCGGGGCATCGAAGTGGGGCACGTGTTCCAGCTCGGTACCGCGTACTCCGAATCGATGAAGGCCACCTTCCTCGACGAGAACGGCAAGCCGGCGCCGCTGCAGATGGGCTGCTACGGCATCGGCGTGACGCGCGTGCTGGGCGCCGCCATCGAGCAGAACTTCGATGACAAGGGCATCGTCTGGCCGACGTCGATCGCGCCGTTCGAACTGGTGCTGTGCCCGATGGGCATGGACCGCAGCGAACTGGTGAAAGAGGAAACGGAAAAGCTATACGCCGCCGCGCTGGAAGCGGGCATCGACGTCATCGTCGACGACCGTGGCCTGCGTCCGGGCGCCATGTTCGCCGACTGGGAGCTGATCGGCGTGCCGCACCGCATCGTGATCGGCGACCGTGGCCTGAAGGAAGGCCAGCTGGAATACCAGGGCCGCCGCGATACCGAGGCGACCAATGTGCCGCTGGCCGACATCGTCGAATTCATCAAGGGCAAAGTACGGCAGTGAGCACGGTGAGCCAGGGCGGGCGCGAACGGCGACGCTGGTGGGCGCGGCCCCTGCGCTGGTGGCATACGGCCGCCTTCGCGACCGGCGTGCTGTGCGCGCCGTTCGGCTTCGCCGGCAACCAGAAGGAGGAAGCGCTGGCCGATTCGGTCAGGCTGGCGCTGTCCAACGCCATCGCCGATGCGCGTCCGCCCAAGCCCACCTTCGCCAATCCGGCGGACCGCCAGCGCTACGAAGAGTGGCTGGCGCGCACGTCCGAGCGGCTGCGCCGCAAGCTGCCGGACGAACAGCACCGCATCGAGTTCCTCGAGACGGCGTGGTACGAAGCGCGCCGCGCCGGCCTCGATCCCGGCCTGGTACTGGGCCTGGTGCAGGTGGAATCGGCGTATCGCAAATACGCCATCTCCATCGTCGGCGCGCGCGGCTACATGCAGGTGATGCCGTTCTGGACCAACGTCATCGGCGACCGCGACCGCCGCAAGCTGTTCAATATGCAGACCAACCTGCGCTACGGCTGCGCCATCCTGCGCATGTATATCGACATGGAGGGCGGCAACCTGTACCTGGCCCTGGGCCGCTATAACGGCAGCCGCGGGCGACCGGAATATCCGAACGCGGTGCTCAAGGCCTGGAACAACTGGAAGTAGGCACGTGGCGGCGCGGGCGAAAAAAAGCCCCGGTCGAACCGGGGCTGTCGCTGACGGCGTTCATGCCGCGCTTGATCATTTCAGGTGATCGGAAATCAGTTTGGTCATCTCGAACATCGACACCTGCGCCTTGCCGCCGAAAACCGCTTTCAGCTTGTCGTCGGCATTGATCATGCGGCGATTGGCTGCGTCCTGCAGATTGTGCTTCTTGATGTAGTCCCACACTTTCTTCGTCACTTCCGTGCGCGGCAGTGGGGAGGCGCCAACCACCGACGACAGGTCAGCCGAAGGAGTCATCTCTTTCATGAACGCTGCATTGGGCTTGCGTGCCGCGGGTGCTGCCTTTTTCGCTGCGGGCGTGGCTGCAGCTTTCGCTGGAGCGGCGGCCTTCTTCGCCGGAGCCGCTTTGGTCGCGGCCTTCTTGGCTGGTGCTGCCGGGGATTTCTTGGCTGTTGCCATATTCGAGCCTCCTTAACAAACACATGGAAAATTGCGCAATACAATCGCACGGCTAATATTGGTGGGGATTGTACAAGTATGCAAGCGTTTTTCGCGTTTTTTGTGGGAAACGACACGTAAGAGAACACCAACATAAACAAAAACCGCCGGAACGGCGGTTTTTTTATCGCGGTGCGGCAGAAAGCCCGCCAGTTCAGGCGAAAACGCCCGGCATCGAATCAGCGCAATCCCGGCATCATGCCTTTCATCGAGCGCATCATCTTCATCATGCCACCGCCCGAAAGCTTCTTCATCATGGTCTGCATTTGCTCGAACTGGTTCAGCATGCGATTGACTTCCTGCACCTGCACGCCGGCACCGGCGGCGATGCGGCGCTTGCGCGTGGCCTTGATCAGTTCCGGCTTGGCCCGCTCGGCCGGCGTCATCGAATCGATGATGCCGACCATGCGGCGCACCTGCTTGTCCGCCTGGTCCATGTTGGCACCGCCGGCGGCCTGCTGGAACTGGGCCGGCAGCTTGTCGACCAGGCTGGCCATGCCGCCCATCTTCTTCATCTGGCCCAGCTGGGCCTTGAAGTCGTTCATGTCGAACTTGCCGCCGGACTTGACCTTCGCCGCCAGGTCGGCCGCCGCCTTCGCATCGACGCCCTTGCGTGCTTCTTCGACCAGGGCCAGGATGTCGCCCATGCCCAGGATGCGGTTGGCCATGCGGGCCGGATCGAACGCTTCCAGGCCGTCAAGCTTCTCGGACACGCCGGCGAACTTGATCGGCTTGCCCGTGATGTGGCGCACGGACAGCGCCGCGCCGCCGCGCGAATCGCCATCGAGCTTGGTCAGCACGATACCGGTCAGCGGCAGTGCATCGTTGAAGGCCTTGGCCGTGTTGATGGCATCCTGGCCCAGCATCGCGTCGACGACGAACAGCGTCTCGATCGGCTTGATGGCGCCGTGCACGGCGGCGATTTCCTTCATCATCTCTTCGTCGATACCGAGGCGGCCCGCCGTGTCGACGATCAGCACGTCGTGGTAATGCTTCTTCGCCCAGTCCAGCGCGGCCAGCGCGATGTCGACCGGCTTGTCGGTGGACGAGGACGGGAAGAAATCGGCGCCGGCCTGGCCCGTCACCGATTGCAGCTGGGCGATGGCGGCGGGGCGGTAGACGTCGGCCGACACGGTCAGCACTTTCTTCTTCTTCTCTTCGCGCAGGTACTTGGCCAGCTTGCCGACGGTGGTGGTTTTACCGACACCCTGGAGGCCGGCCATCAGGATGATCGCCGGCGGCTGCTGGGCAAAGCTCAGCTGGGACGCTTCCGGTCCCAGGTCCGCGCCCATCAGGGCGCCCAGTTCGCGCTGCACCACGCCCACCAGGGCCTGGCCGGGCGACAGCGAGGACAGCACCTCTTCGCCCAGCGCCTTTTCCTTGACCTTGGCGATGAACTCGCGCACGGCCGGCAGGGCCACGTCGGCCTCCAGCAGCGCCAGGCGTACTTCGCGCAGCATCTCGGCGGTATTCGCCTCGGTCAGGCGGGCCTCGCCGCGCATGGTCTTGACGACCTTGGCGAGGCGTTGAGTCAGATTGTCTAGCATGATGAACCTGTGATTGGATGGTCGGCCGGACGGCCGCAAAGTCGGCTGTCATTTTAACCGATCGTGTGGGCCCGCCGGCATGGCAGCCTGCGGCACGGACGCTTCCTCTCCAATTGTCACAGCCGTGCACACCCGGCGCCGCCGTTTGAGCTTTCTCATTGACAACTTTTTGCCGGAGAGGCATCGTGCACGTTTGTCCAATCAGGAGCACGAACATGTCCGCCGTTTTCGAATCCGTCGCACCGGCGACGAACAGCGAGGAACGCATCACCTTCAGCGCGACCGGCAGCGAGTACTTCCGCATCTGGATCGTCAACCTGCTGCTGTCCATCGTCACCCTCGGCATCTATTCGGCCTGGGCCAAGGTGAAGCGCAACCAGTACTTCTATGGCAGTACCCAGTTGGCCGGCAGCAGCTTCGAATACCACGGCAATCCCGTCGCCATCCTGAAGGGCCGCATTGCCGCACTGGTGCTGTTCGGCGGCTATCAGCTGGCTTTTCAGTATTCACTGGCGGCCGGTATCGTCATGCTGGTCGTGTTCCTGGCCGCGATGCCATGGATGATCTGGAAGAGCCTTCAATTCGGGTTGTACAACAGCAGCTACCGGGGTATCCGCTTCGGCTTCGGCGGCAGCCTGAAAGACGCCTACTTCCATTATTTGCTGCTGCCGGTGGTGTCGGTGTTCGCGCTGGGCCTGATGTACCCCTTCCTGCACCACCGCATCAAGCGCTTCCAGCACACGGAAAGTCGCTACGGCCGCACGCCCTTCTCGTTCGATGCCACGGTCGGCGCGTTCTACAAGGCCTACTTCGGCATGTTCCTGCTGCTGGTGCTGGGCGGCGGCCTGATCACCGTCGCCGCCATTGTGCTGGGCAAGATGCTGCAGCCGACGATGGGGCATATGTCGGCCGCGATCGGCAAGGGCGCCGGCCTGACCCTGGTCTACGTCTACCTGTTCTGCCTGATGTATGCCTTCATGGCCATGATCCAGAACCTGATCTGGAATCACACGCAACTGGGGCCGCACCGCTTCCGTTCGACGATGAAGGGGCCGCGCCTGGCGTGGCTGTATGTGAGCAATACGCTGGGCATCATCCTGACCCTGGGCCTGTTTATCCCGTTCGCCCATGTGCGCGCGCTGAAGTACCGCCTCGAATCGACGGCGCTGATCGTCTCCGGCAGCCTCGATGACGTGGTGGCGGGCAGCCAGGGCGATGTCGGCGCCGTCGGCGACGGCATGGCCGACCTGGCCGGCTTCGACCTGGCGCTGTAATGACGCACGACGCACAGGCCGGCGTGCCGGGCCGCTACTACGACGGCCAGACGTCGCGCGCCTGGCGCGTTGTGCTGCGGGTGCGCGACGGCCATGCCTGCATCGACGGCGAGACGGAACGCTGCGCGCCGCTGGCCGAGGTGCGCGTGTCCGAGCGCAGCGTCCACGCGCGGCGCCGGCTGACCTTCGCCGACCTGGCCAGCTTCGAGGCGGACGAGCAGGGCGCCTTCGACGCGCTGCTGGATGCCACCGGCCACCGCGACAGTGTCGTCGTGCGGCTCCAGCAAAGCTGGCGCCTGGCCGTCGGCGCGCTGGTGGCCACCGCCGGCGTATTGGTGGTGGGCTACCTGTTCGTGCTGCCGGCGGCGGCCGACCTGATCGCGCGCGCGCTGCCCGTGTCGGTCGAACGCCAGATGGGCGACGGCGTGCTGGCCGTGCTGGACCGGCACGCCTTCGCTCCGACCCGGCTGACCGAGGCCCGGCGCGGCGAGCTGGCACGCGACTTCGCGCGGTTGGCGCCACCGGTGGAAGGCGCACCGGCCTACCAGCTGCTGTTCCGGCGCAGCCGCATCGGCCCGAACGCCTTCGCGCTGCCGTCCGGCGAGATCGTGCTGACCGACGAGATGGTGCAGCTGCTGGGCGACGACAAGGCCGTCATGGCCGTGCTGGCGCATGAACTGGGCCACCTGCACGCGCGCCACCTGACGCGCCGGCTGATCCAGGGTTCCGTCGTGGGCGCCACGGGCGCCGTGCTGTTCGGCGACGTCAGCACCGTCGTGGCCGGGCTGCCGGCACTGGCGCTGGACCTGCGCTATTCGCGCGAGGCGGAGCAGGAAGCGGACGATTACGCGGCCGACATGCTGCGCCGGAACGGCATCGCCGGCAAGCACCTGGAAAGAGTGTTCACGGTGCTGGAAGAAGTGGAAAAGGAGCAGGCCGGCATGCCGGCGTATCTGTCCAGCCATCCCGCGTCGAGCGAGCGGCTGGCGCGGCTGCGGGCCCGCAACCGCTAAAGGGTTGATGCGAGGCCTGCGCGGCCGGGAATCCTTGGTATGATTCCCCGCGCAAGCCAAGCAAGAGGCCGGCACGGCAAAGGCGCCGGCACGAACATGTGTGTTATCTGAGGAGAGACGGATGAAAGTGACATCGACGACGCTGGCGGCCGCCCTGGCGCTGGCCGCGCTGACGGCCCAGGTGCCTGCGCAGGCGCAGGAAGTGGTCCGGCTGGGCAACCTGAAATTCGCCCATTACGGCGCCGTTTCCTATATCAAGGAAATCGCGCCCAAGTGCGGCATCAAGGTCGAGGAACATATCTTCGCCAAGGGCCTGGACGTGATGCAGGCCATTATCGCCGGCGAACTCGATGTCGGCACGACGGCGTCGGAGGCGGCGATCTCCGGCCGCGCTGGCGGCGCCCCGGTCTACGTGGTGGCCGGCTTCGCCAAGGGCGGCGCCCGCCTGGTCGGACGCAGCGACCTGCAGCTCAAGTCCATCAAGGACCTGAAGGGCAAGCGCGTCGGCGTCACGCGTGGCGGCATCCAGGAAGTGCTGCTGCTGGCGGAGCTGCAGCAGGCCGGCCTGACGGCTTCCGACCAGCCGGGCAAGGATGTGCGCCTTGTGTTGCTGGCCTATGCGGACCTGAACCAGGCCCTGCTCGGCAAGAACATCGACGCCATGATGCAATCGGAGCCGCAGTCCTCGCAGGCCATCAACAAGGGCTTCGGCAACGAGATCATGAAGCCTTACAACACCCCCATCGGCGAGCCGGTGCGCACCATGGTGATGACGGAAAAATTCTACAAGGAGCGCCGGCCCGTGGCCGAGAAGTTCATGCGCTGCTTCGTCGAAGCGACCAAGACCTTCATCGACAACAAGGCCACGGCCGAGAAGTACGTGCGTGAAGTGATCTTCAAGGGCCAGATCACGAAGGACGACTTCGAGGATGCCATCGGCAATTCGCCGTACAGCTACGACGTCACGCCCGAGCATATCCAGATCACCACCGACATCATGGTCAAGACCGGGGTGGGGCGCATGAGCAAGCCACCCGTGGCGAAGGATTGGGTCAAGACGGACTTGCTGGAGCAGGCCAAGAAAAGCCTGGGCGTGAAGTAAGGAGGCCATCATGGCACGGATCGATTGGCGGGAAATCGGCGTCGGGCTGGTAGTGCCGGCGGTAGTGATTCTGTTGTGGCATACGGCCGCGCACCTGCAGTGGGTCAATGCGCAGGTGCTGCCGTCGCCGGGCGCGGTGGTGGCCAAGTGGGTCGAGTACCTGCTGCCGCTGCAGCCCTACGATGCGGCGGCCGGCTCGAAGCTGGCGTGGATGTTTTCCGGTGAGCTGGTGCAGGATTCGCTGGGCAGCCTGTACCGGGTGGTGGTCGGTTTCGCCGTCGGCGCCGGGCTGGCGCTGCCGATCGGCCTGGCCATGGGCGCCAGCAAGCATGCGTACGCGTGGCTCAATCCCCTGGTACAGCTGCTGCGGCCGATCCCGCCGATCGCCTACATCCCCCTGTCGATCCTGTGGTTCGGGCTGGGCAACCCGCCCGCCATCTTCCTGATCGCGCTGGGCGCCTTCTTCCCCGTGCTCATGAATACCGTGGCCGGCGTGCGCCACGTCGACGGCATCTACCTGCGTGCGGCGCGCAACCTGGGCGCCTCGGGGCTGACGATGTTCATGCGTGTGATCCTGCCGGCCGCCGTGCCGTACATCCTGTCGGGTGTACGCATCGGCATCGGCACGGCATTCATCGTCGTCATCGTGGCCGAGATGATCGCCGTGCAGAACGGCCTGGGCTTCCGCATCACGGAAGCGCGCGAGTACTTCTGGTCGGACAAGATCATCGCCGGCATGCTCACCATCGGCGTGATCGGCCTGGCCATCGACATTGCCGTGAACAAGTTGAACAACCACCTGCTGCGCTGGCACCGCGGCCTGGAGAACTGACATGAGCGAAGCGCATATCGTCGTCAAGGACGTCAACAAGGTGTTCTCCACGCCGGGGCGCGACGTCGTCGCCCTGAAGGACATCAACCTGGAGGTGCCGCGCGGGCAGTTCGTCTGCCTGCTGGGGCCTTCCGGCTGCGGCAAGTCGACCCTGCTGAACGCCATCGCCGGCTTCGCGCTGCCGTCGTCCGGTACCATCCTGGCCGACGGCCAGGTCGTCACGGCGCCGGGTCCGGAGCGGGGCATGGTGTTCCAGGAATACGCGCTGTTCCCGTGGATGACGGTGGAAGACAATGTCGCCTTCGGCCTGGAGATCAAGAACCAGCCCAAGGCGCAGATCCGCGCCACCGTCGACAAGCTGCTGCAGATGCTGTCGCTGCAGGACTTCCGCAGCCGCTATCCGAAGGACCTGTCCGGCGGCATGCGCCAGCGCGTGGCCATCGCCCGTGTGCTGGCACTCGATTCGCCCATCATGCTGATGGACGAGCCGTTCGGCGCCCTCGACGCGCTGACCCGCCGCAACCTGCAGGACGAGCTGCTGCGCCTGTGGGCGGAACTGAAGAAGACCATCATTTTCGTCACCCACAGCATCGAGGAGGCGATCTACCTGGCCGACCGCATCGTCGTCATGACCTACCGGCCCGGCACGATCAAGAAGGACATCGTCGTCGACCTGCCGCGCCTGCGCGACCCCGCGGCCGCCGAATTCAACGCGCTGAAACGCGAGCTGGGCCAGCTGGTGATGGAAGAGCAGCAGCGCCACCACAACGACGAACTGCGCATGGCCGCCGTCGATTAGTTGCCCAAAAAATGGGGACAGACCCCATTTTCGCGGCAACTTTTTCTGTCAAGGCAGCATGTCGCCACCGGGTGGGCCCATCGTTTGCGGCGCCTATAGTAAACTGCGTTGATGCAGACAAATTTTCTGATCGCAGCCGCGTTGCTGTATCTGGTGTGTGCCTTCCTGCCTGCCGCCAAGGGGCGCATGATTGCCGTCCTGACGCCGGTGGCGTGGCTGGCCCATGGGGCCGCGTTATGGTTCGACGTGATGGTGCCCGGCTCGCTGCGGCTGGGGTTTGCCGCCATGCTGTCGTCGGCGCTGTGGATTTCCGTGGCCGCCTACTGGATCGAGAACCGCAACTTTCCCCTCGACGGCCTGCGCCGCATGGTGATGCCGTGCGCCGCGGCGGCCGTGGCGCTGCAGGGCGTGTTTCCCGGCGCGCTGATTGCGCTGCAAGGCCGCTCGCCCATGTTCGGCTGGCATATCGCCGTCGCCACCCTGGCCTACAGCACCTTGACAATCGCCGCCTTCCACGCCGTGCTGATGGCATTGCAGGAGTCGCGCCTGCACACGCGCACGGGCAGTCCCGGCTTCCTGGCCGCGGCGCTGGACCAGCTGCCGGCCCTGCTGACGATGGAAAAGCTGCTGTTCCGCCTGATCGGCTTCGGCTTCACTCTGCTCAGCCTCACGGTCCTGTCGGGCATCGTGTTTTCCGAGCAGCTGTTCGGCCAGGCGCTGAAGTGGGACCATAAATCCGTCTTCACCCTGCTGTCCTGGCTCCTGTTCGCCGCGTTGCTGGCGGGCCGCCACTTCCGCGGCTGGCGCGGCAAGACGGCATTGAGCTTCACCCTGGCCGGCTTCGCCACCTTGCTGTTGGCGTATGTCGGCACCCGCTTCGTCCTGGAAGTGGTTTTGCATCGAGGTTTCGCATGACACGTATCCTGTTCTGGGTAGCGCTGGCCTTCCTGGTCATCGCCGCCGTCCGCGCCAAGCTGCGCGCCAACGCCCGCCGCCAGCAGACGGCCCAGTCCCAGCACCAGGAGCGGGCCGCGCGCCGGCCGGCGGCGCCACCGGCCGTGACGGCCGAGCCCATGCTGTGCTGCGCCCACTGCGGCATGTATTACCCGGCGTCCGAGAACGTGCCGGCCGCGGGGCGCGACTACTGCAGCGCCGCCCACACGCCGGCGCACTGAATTCCGCCGCGCCGATCCGGTGTCCGCCACCCTGCCCACCTTGTCGGCCCACGCGCGCGACACCTTCTGGCGTTCGCTGCAGACCCTGAACGGCACCCGCGTCGTCATCGCGCTGGTGCTGCTGGTGTATTTCAGCCTGGATGGCTCGGGCCTGCGCACCGCCGGCGACCTGCGCCACGCCACCGTGTGCGGCGCCTACCTGGCGCTGGCCGCCGGCTTCGTGCTGGCGGGTGCCTGGTATCGCCGCCGCTTCATGGTCCAGATGCTGGCCCAGGTGGCCTGCGACCTGGCCGTCATTTCGCTGCTGTATGCCGCCGGTGGCGGCGTGCGCAGCGGCCTGGCGATCCTGTACCTGTTCCCGCTGGCCGGCTGCGCCATCCTGGCGCCGCTGCTGCTGGCGCTGTTCTGCGCCGCCCTCGTCACCCTGTTCCTGCTGGGCGACAGCGCCTGGCGCGTGCTGACGGCCGAAGGCGACCCCGCGCTGCTGCAGGCCGGCCTGTTCGGCGCCGCCTTCTTTGCCGCCGTGCTGGTGGTGAACCGGATGGCCGCGCGCCTCATCGGGCAGGAAGAACTGGCCGTCCAGCGCGGCATCGAGATCGGCGCCCAGCAGGCCGTCAACCGGCTGATCATGTCGCATGCGGGCGACGGCATCGTCATCGTCGGGCCGGACGGCCAGATCCACGCCGGCAATCCGGCCGCGCAGCAGATGCTGGGCGTGGCCGGCGCGCTGGGCCTGCGCCTGGGCGCGCTGCCGTCGCTGCATGCCATCGCCCAGGCCTACGAGGACTGGCGCCTGGACGCCGCCCAGTCGACCGCCTTCGTGACGATCAAGCCCTACACCGACCCGGCCATGCACGACATGACGGCGGCCTGGGATGGCCGGCGCGATCTGGCGGCCCACCTGAAGCTGCGTTTCGCCGCCGCCGAGACGGGCGAGGCGGGCATCGAGCGCAACGTCATCTTCCTGCAGGACGTGACGGCCATCGAAAACCAGGCGCAGCAACTGAAGCTGGCGTCGATGGGGCGCCTGACGGCCAGCATCGCCCATGAGGTGCGCAACCCCCTGTCGGCCATCGGCCACGCCACGTCGCTGCTGGCCGAGGACCTGCACACACCCGTGCACCTGCGCCTGCTCAAGATCGTCGGCGACAACGTCGCGCGCGTGAACCGCATGGTGGAAGACATCCTGCAGCTGTCGCGCAAGGCGCACAGCCATGGCGAGCCGCTGGCGCTGGCCCAGCTGGTGGCGGATTTGAAAAGCGAATTCGACGAAGTGCATGGGCTGGACGGGGCCGTGCTCGATATCGGCCGGGTCAGTGCCGTCGCCGTGCGCTTCGACCCGCTGCACCTGCGCGAAGTGCTGCTCAACCTGCTGGGCAATGCGGTGCGCTATGCCAGCCGCGAGCCGTCCAGCATCCGCCTGTTCGTCGTGGCGGCCAGCGGCCGGCCGCTCGAGCTGCACGTGCAGGACGACGGCCCCGGCATCTCGCCGGAAGTGCGGGCCCACCTGTTCGAGCCGTTCTACACTACCTCGTCGAAGGGCACGGGCCTGGGCCTGTATCTGGCGCGCGAACTGTGCTTGAATAACGAAGCCATGCTCGATTACGAGTACCGCTTCGACCGGGGCGCGGCCGGCGCCGGACGCAGCTCCAGCGGACGCTTCGTCATCACCTTCGCCCGGCCGGGCGCGCAATAAGCCGTCCTCACCGGCATTCCCCTTATATATATGTATCGGCAAAGGCATAACGCATGAGTTCTCCCCGGGTCCTGGTGGTCGACGACGAAGACGACCTGCGCGAGCTGCTGGAAATCACCCTGCTCAAGATGGGGCTGGACGTCGACAGTGCGGCCGACCTGCGCCAGGCGCGCGACTTCCTGGCCGGCGGCGATTATGGCCTGGTGCTGACGGACATGCGCCTGCCCGACGGGCTGGGACTGGAACTGGTGCGCGAAGTGACAAGCAGCGGCCGCGCCACGCCGATTGCCGTCGTCACGGCCTTCGGCAGTGCCGACAACGCCGTCGTCGCCCTGAAGGCGGGGGCCTTCGACTACATCAGCAAACCGGTGCAGCTGGACCAGCTGCGCCAGATGGTGCAGTCGGCCCTGAAGCTGGCCACGCCGGCCCCCGCGGCGCGCGAGGCGGCCGTGGACAGCCGCCTGAAGGGGCAGTCCGCCGCCATGCAGGCACTGCGCGCCCAGATCGGCCGGCTGGCCCGTTCGATGGCGCCGATCGCCATCACGGGCGAATCCGGCTCCGGCAAGGAGCTGGCCGCGCGCGAGATCCACGCCCAGGGCGCGCGGGCGGACAAGCCCTTCATCGCCGTCAACTGCGGCGCCATTCCCGAGGCCCTGATGGAGGCCGAATTCTTCGGCTACCGCAAGGGCGCCTTCACGGGCGCGGCCGACGAGCGCGACGGCTTCTTCCAGGCCGCCAACGGCGGCACCCTGATGCTCGACGAGGTGGCCGACTTGCCGCTGGCCATGCAGGTCAAGCTGCTGCGGGCGATCCAGGAGCGGCGCGTGCGCAAGATCGGCGCCACGGCCGAGGAACCGGTGGACGTGCGCATCGTCAGCGCCACCCACCAGGACCTGGCCCGCTGTGTCGAACAGGGCAAGTTCCGCCAGGACCTGTTCTATCGCCTGAACGTCATCGAGCTGGCGCTGCCGCCGCTGCGCGCCCGGCTGGATGACCTGCCCGTGCTGACGGATGCGATCCTGGCGCGCCTGTCCGGCGGCGGCCAGCCGGCCGTGCTGGGGCCCGGCGTGCTCGATGCACTGCGCGGCTACAGCTTCCCGGGTAACGTGCGCGAGCTGGAAAACGTGCTGGAAAGGGCTCTGGCCTTCGCCAACGACGGCGTGATCCACGTCGAGGACCTGGCCCTGAAGGGCGCGAAACTGGCCGCAACGGAAGGGACCGTGCCGACGCAGGCCGAAGTGCCGCCGCCGCCAGGCGGGCCGGCATCGCTGCCGCCGGCGCCTGCCGCCACCGCGCCGCAACCGCCGCTGCCGGACCTGACGGTGCTGCCGTCGAACCTGCCCGAATACCTGGAACGGGTCGAGCGCGAAATCATCGTGCGGGCGCTGGCCCAGACCCAGTACAACCGCACGCAGGCGGCCCAACTGCTGGGCATCAGCTTCCGGCAGCTGCGCTACCAGATGCAGAAACTGGACATCCAGGAGCCTTGATGGGGTCGGGGGCGAGCTCGGCAGCGGCCCGGCGCATCGACTATAATGCCGGTCCGCCTGGCACCAAGCCTGCCATGTGGACAGTGTTTGACGCATAAGCTTGTCGCCATGTCATCGGGTCTGCACAAGCTTTCGGCAGCGCGCGGAAGGGGCGAAAATTGGTGTTAGTACTCGCTCACTTGATAGGGCCCGTCGTTTGAGGCACATCAAAAAGTCAACCGAAACTTCGACGTTCTGCTAACTTTTTTTCGCCCTGTAGCGCTTGTAGAAGCCCTTCGCTCTCACTACAATTAGTGCAAGAAATTGCGCTAGTCACTAAATCTAGTGACAAACTTAGTCGAACCTTACTGAATACTAAAAGCTGCCGCGAAGCAATTCGTTCGGTATGCCCCTTTTTTTGCACGCCGTTTTCCGGGGAGCCTCAATGCAATCTAACCAAGACATCACCACCAATCCGGCCTCGCAACTGCCGGTATCCGCTGCCGTGACCGGTGGCCAGGCAACGTCGGGCGCGCTGGGCGACTATCGCATCATCCGCCGCAACGGCGCCGTCGTCGCCTTCGAACCGTCGAAGATCAAGGTCGCCATGACGAAGGCCTTCATCGCCGTCCAGGGCGGGCAGGGCGCCGCGTCCGCGCGCATCCGCGAACTGGCCGAGCAGCTGACGGAAAACGTGGTGAATGCCCTGGTACGCCGCCAGCCTTCCGGCGGCACCTTCCATATCGAAGACGTGCAGGACCAGGTGGAACTGGCGCTGATGCGCTCGGGCGAGCATGACGTGGCCCGCGCCTACGTGCTGTACCGCGCCAAGCAGATGGAAGAGCGCCGCGCCAAGAAGGCCGCCGCCGGCACCGCCGACGTGGCCGAACCGGAACTGCACGTGACGGAAAACGGCCAGCGCCGTCCGCTGGTGATGCAGGAAGTGCGCGACCTGATCGCTGCCGCCTGCTCGGGCCTGGAAAAGCACGTCGACGCCGACGCCATCCTGGCCGAGACGGTCAAGAACCTGTACGACGGCGTGCCCGTCGAAGAGCTGCACAAGTCTGCCATCCTGGCCGCCCGTGCGCTGATGGAAAAGGACCCGGCCTACTCGCAGGTCACGGCCCGCATCCTGCTGCACACGATCCGCAAGGAAGTGTTCGGCAAGGAAGTGCCGCAGGCGCAGGCCGCCGCGGAGTACATCGACTACTTCCCCCAATACATCGCCAAGGGCATCGCCGCCGAGCTGCTGGACACCAAGCTGGCCGAGTTCGACCTGGCCAAGCTGGCCAAGGCCATCGTCGCCGACCGCGACCTGCAGTTCGGCTATATCGGCCTGCAGACCCTGTACGACCGCTACTTCCTGCACGTGCGCGACGTGCGCATCGAGATGCCGCAGGCCTTCTACATGCGCGTGGCCATGGGCCTGTCGCTGAACGAGACGAACCGCGAAGCGCGCGCCATCGAGTTCTACAACCTGCTGTCGAGCTTCGACTTCATGTCGTCGACGCCGACCCTGTTCAACTCGGGCACCCTGCGTTCGCAGCTGTCGTCGTGCTACCTGACCACCGTGTCGGACGACCTGGAAGGCATCTACGACGCCATCAAGGAAAACGCGCTGCTGGCCAAGTTCGCCGGTGGCCTGGGCAACGACTGGACCCCCGTGCGTGCGCTGGGCGCCCACATCAAGGGCACCAACGGCAAGTCGCAAGGCGTGGTGCCGTTCCTGAAAGTGGTCAACGACACGGCCGTGGCGGTCAACCAGGGCGGCAAGCGCAAGGGCGCCGTCTGCGCCTACCTGGAAACCTGGCACATGGACATCGAGGAATTCCTCGACCTGCGCAAGAACACGGGTGACGACCGCCGCCGCACCCACGACATGAATACGGCCAACTGGATTCCCGACCTGTTCATGAAGCGCGTGATGGAAAAGGGCACGTGGACGCTGTTCTCGCCGTCCGAGACGCCGGACCTGCACGATAAAGTAGGTAAGGCATTTGAGCAGGCCTACACGGGCTACGAGGCGGCCGCCGCCCGCGGCGAGATCCGCGTCTTCAAGAAGATCGAGGCGCTCGACCTGTGGCGCAAGATGCTGTCGATGCTGTTCGAGACGGGCCACCCATGGATCACCTTCAAGGACCCATGCAATATCCGCTCGCCGCAGCAGCACGTGGGCGTCGTGCACAGCTCGAACCTGTGCACCGAGATCACCCTGAACACGGGTCCGGACGAGATTGCAGTGTGCAACCTGGGTTCAGTCAACCTGCCGGCCCATATGAAAGAGGGCAAGCTGGACCACGTCAAGCTGCAGAAGACCATCCGCACGGCCATGCGCATGCTCGACAACGTCATCGACATCAACTACTACGCCGTCGACAAGGCCCGCAACGCGAATATGCGCCACCGTCCGGTCGGCATGGGGGTGATGGGCTTCCAGGACTGCCTGCACATGATGCGCGTGCCGTACCAGTCGCAGGCGGCGGTGGACTTCGCCGATACGTCGATGGAAGCGGTGTGCTACTACGCCTACTACGCCTCGACCGAGCTGGCCGAGGAGCGTGGTCACTACGCTTCGTACAAGGGTTCGCTGTGGGACCGCGGCATCCTGCCGCAGGACTCCGTCAAGCTGCTGGCCGAGGAACGCGGCGGCTACCTGGAGCAGGACATGTCCTCGTCGATGGACTGGACCCCGCTGCGCGAGCGCATCAAGCAGTTCGGCATGCGCAACTCGAACTGCGTGGCCATTGCCCCGACGGCGACGATCTCGAACATCATCGGCGTGTCGGCCTGCATCGAGCCGACCTTCCAGAACCTGTACGTGAAGTCGAACCTGTCGGGCGAGTTCACCGAGATCAACGCCTACCTGGTGCGTGACCTGAAGGCGCGCGACCTGTGGGACGAAGTCATGATTGCCGACCTGAAGTACTTCGACGGCTCGCTGACCAAGATCGACCGCGTGCCGCAGGACCTGCGTGACATTTATGCAACCGCGTTCGAAGTGTCGCCGACCTGGCTGGTGGAAGCGGCATCGCGTCGCCAGAAGTGGATCGACCAGGCCCAGTCGCTGAACATCTACATGGCCGGCGCCTCGGGCAAGAAGCTGGACGAGACCTACAAGCTGGCCTGGCTGCGCGGCCTGAAGACGACCTACTACCTGCGCACCATCGCCGCCTCGCACATGGAGAAGTCGACGTCGAAGACGGGCGCGCTGAACGCCGTCTCGGCCCACTCGCCGGCCCAGTCCTTCGCCGCCGGCAGTGCCGCCGCCCCGGCCGTGCCGACCCACTCGGCACCGGAAACGGTCCAGCAGGTGGAAGAGGGCGCCGCGTGCTACCTGCGTCCTGGCGACGCCGGCTTCGAGGAATGCGAAGCCTGCCAGTAAGCTGCCATAAGGTGGCAGCAGCTTGAATGCTCGACGGGCGCCGGCACTTGCCGCACGCCCGTCGAGTCGCCATCTGATAGAACACGGCCACCTGGTGGCCGACCCCCAACCCGATCGAATGATCCAGGAACGGACCAGCAGCTGTCGACCCGGCCCTTGCTCGCCGAACCACGGCACATTCGAGGATTCACACACAAGAACTGAAGGATATTGACCATGCTCTCCTGGGATGATGAAGCGGCCACCGCGCCACGCCAACCACAACTGCCGACCGGCGCCGCCGGTGAAGAAGTCACCGCCGACCTGGTCGCCAAGCGCGTCAACGCGGACGACAAGCGCATCATCAACGGCAAGACGGACGTGAACCAGCTGGTGCCGTTCAAGTACAAGTGGGCATGGGACAAGTACCTGGCCGGCTGTGCCAACCACTGGATGCCGCAGGAAGTGAACATGCAGCGCGATATCGAGCTGTGGAAGAACCCGAACGGCCTGACCGAGGACGAGCGCCGCCTGGTCAAGCGCAACCTGGGCTTTTTCGTGACGGCCGACTCGCTGGCCGCCAACAACATCGTGCTGGGCACCTACCGCCACATCACGGCGCCGGAATGCCGCCAGTACCTGCTGCGCCAGGCCTTCGAGGAAGCCATCCACACCCACGCCTACCAGTACATCGTCGAGTCGCTCGGCCTGGATGAGCAGGAAATCTTCAACGCCTACAACGAAGTCAAGTCGATCCGCGACAAGGACCAGTTCCTGATCCCGTTCATCGACACCCTGACCGACCCGGCCTTCACGACCGGCACGACGGAAAGCGACCAGACCTTGCTGAAGTCCCTGATCGTCTTCGCCTGCCTGATGGAAGGCCTGTTCTTCTACGTGGGCTTCACGCAGATCCTGGCGCTGGGCCGCCAGAACAAGATGATGGGCGCGGCCGAACAGTACCAGTACATCCTGCGCGACGAATCGATGCACTGCAACTTCGGCATCGACCTGATCAACACGATCAAGCTGGAAAACCCGCAGCTGTGGACCCCGGCCTTCCGCGACGAGATCAAGGCCCTGTTCCTGCAGGCCGTGGAACTGGAATACGCCTACGCCGAAGACACGATGCCACGCGGCGTGCTGGGCCTGAACGCCACCATGTTCAAGGGCTACCTGCGCTTCATCGCCAACCGCCGCGCCGTGCAGATCGGCCTGGAGCCGCTGTTCGACCAGGACGAGAACCCGTTCCCATGGATGAGCGAGATGATCGACCTGAAGAAGGAACGCAACTTCTTCGAGACGCGCGTCACCGAGTACCAGACGGGTGGGGCGTTGAACTGGGATTGATTGGTTGAAGGACTGTGAAAGGCTCCCGTGAGGGGGCCTTTTTTATATGGGCATCACAAATCGGCGTATCGCGGCAGCAGATCCTGGTCGACCAGGCGGATTTCGATGTCGTTGGCAGTCTTGATGTGCTCCGGATTGTCGAGCGAAAACGGTTCGTCCACGACGCTGACGATGATGGTGCCAAGCTGCTCCTTGCTGTTTCGCATGACCGGCACCAGCCTTCGCGCCTCCGGCACGTCCTGCGCCGTGAGCTTTCGCGGTAGATAGAGCATCCAGCTCACGCCGGGGCGGTCCCTGAATACCCTCTTTTCGTTGTACCAGAACGGGCCGAAGGTTGCGAACAGCGCGGGCCAGATCGTGACGGCAGCCTGGAGCCACGCCGCGGCGGTTTTCCAGTCGGCCACCTCGGGTCTTAGCCTGAGCCTGAAACTGACGGCGTCGGGACGGCCAATGACGTTACACCGGGAGCCGAGTACTGCGCCTTCCTCCTCATTTCTCCTTCCGTTCCAGACTGAAATGGAGCGGATGTCATGCGTATTTTTTGTCTTGGTCTCGATTACCGCGAGCGCCTCGGCTGTCGGTCCATGCGGGTCAAAGGCCCGGTACAGAAGCGCGTCGTCGATATCTTTATCCGACGTCAGCCACCAGTCTTGTAATACCGGCGAGTAGGCGTGTATGGCGCGGGAAAAACGAAAGAGCTCGCCCAGTTGCTCAGCAACGGTAGGAAGCTCCTTGCGGTGGCGCCAGTATTGAAGTTCAAGCGCGGGAAGCGATGGGGTCATGGCGGGTGTCGTATTGGTCGGGTGGGTTGCCTGGGGGCCAGGATGGAGTGACGCTGACGCCAACAATCCCACGAAATGCCAGCGTCGATGTGCAGCGTGCTCAATGCCGGCTGGACTAATTCGCTTGTCCAGTCGATCACGCCCAATCGGCGGTTCCCTTGCTGGCGGTGGAAGTGCTCGACACGCTGGATTGATTCCCCATAGTCTCGCACTATCGAAAGCCCCCACTTGCTGCGGGCTTTTTTTATCGGCGTGCGTTCAGGCGAATGGCGCCTTGTCGCTCCGCCACGCCGCCGGCGCCGGCGCATGGAAGCCTTCCAGCAGCCAGCCGCCATGGGGCGCCAGCGCGCGCCGAGCCGCCTCGATCAGCACCGCCTTGGCCATTCCGGGATCGGCCGCGAGCCTTCCCATCCCTTCTTCCAGCGCCGCCGCCAGGTCCGGCGTCGCTGTCTTCAGGCGCCGCGCCAGGTGCTTGCCCGTTCCCGTCCAGTGGCCGCCCGCGCGCAGCGCGAAGGTGGCGAGCGTGTCGTACAGCTTGACGGCGATGGCCAGGGTTTCGTCGGACCGTTCGCTGTCCTGCAGGTCTTCGACCAGGGTCGTGATGGCATAGCGGCGGGCGGCCAGGGTGGCGGCGTCCCAGGCCGGTGGGCCGGCCGCATACAGTTGCCGCGCGTACTTTCCGAGCGCATCAAAGGTGAGGTTGGGAGGCAGCACGGCCACGCCGTCGATGACCATCATCGCCAGCGGTATCGTGCCGTTGGGGGCGTCGATGCGGCGGCAAAAATAGTCGAAGGTGGCCGGATCGTGGCCGAACAGTTCTACAGTCTGGCCGTCCACCTTGAGCGTGTCGCGCCAGGCGCGGTCGACCTTTTCGAACAGCAGCAGCAGGTCGATGTCGGAGGTGGGCGTGGCCTCGCCGCGCGCGATCGAACCGCCGATGATGGCGGCCGTCGCGTGCGGCCAGCGGGGCAGCAGTCTCGTTCGGACCAGGGCGATGGCGGTGTCGATGTGCATGGGGCGTCTATCCATATTCGGTTTGATCTGATCAGTGTAGCGGTCATCGGGCATCGCCGCGGGGCCGCTGGATCGTCACCGTTCATCGCGTCCTCGGCCGTCGCCGAAGACCTTCAATTTACTGGCTCGCCTTGGCGCGTCGATGCGAACTTCAACATGCGGGGACAGTCCCTGCGCGCGGCCGGTCGCCTTCACTGGCCCATGGTTGTCGCCGAATCACTACTGCACACGGGGACGCGGCGCGATGGCGTCGCGTGTGCGCACGGCGTCGCGCGATGGCACGCACCGGTTCGCTCGCGCTTTGCATACGGCCTGTAGGTAAAGGCGCGGCGCGAAGCGGTGTGCGGCGTGAGCACGGCGGTGGACACGCTGTTCGCGGCGCGGCGCGGCTCGGCATTGGCCATTCAATGTGCGCTACCTCGCAAAGCGTCGCAAAAAAAGAATGCGAAAAGCATTCGTGCCCGTTGCGCATCAATAAGGTTTTCGTGTACTTTACGAACTTGAAAACGCGTGAATATGCAAGCGCTCTCTTTTGGAGTGTGTTGTTACCGCAAAACGAAAAAAAACAGGACATAAAGTTCGCACGGATATGCACTACAACCACACCGTTATCTGGCAAGCCGCCTCGCCTGAACCTAGTCAGGTCGGGCGGTTTTTTCTTTGAACGCCGCTAACGAGATGTGAAGCGATGTCGGGCGTCGCGGGCCGAATGCCTGCGCCAGGTGCTGAATCTTCGCGCTGCCCAGGAGACACGTAAGAACAAGAATTCAGAGAAGGCCGGCCCGGGACCGCACGGTCCGCGCTGGCCGGATCGATTGGCTGAAGTGCTGCAGTCGTGAGGAGCTGCAGCAGTTCAGCCGGGTGCCGAATTCATTAGCGCAAACATCGACATGCTTGCGCCGATGAATAATTCGCCCGCCTTCCCCAACGGGAAGGCCGGACGGGTTTCAATCATGTGCGTATTTTCATCCCGGATGAAGGAGAAATAAAAATGGCTACCGCCGCTAAGAAAACCGAAGTCAAGAAGCCAGCCGCCACCAAGGCCGCTGCCCCAGCCAAGAAGGCCACGACCGCCAAGTCGGCCACCAAGACCGCCGCCGCCAAGCCGGCAGCTGCAAAGAAAACCACGGCCGCTGCTAAAGGTACCGCCGCAGCCGCGAAGAAAACCACTGCCGCTGCAAAGCCGGCAGCGAAGAAGGCCACGGCAGCTGCCAAGCCAGCAGCCAAGAAGTCCACCACGGCAGCCAAGCCTGCGGCCAAGAAGACTACGGCAGCGGCCAAGCCGGCAGCCAAGAAGTCCACCACGGCAGCCAAGCCGGCGGCGAAGAAAACCACCGCGGCAGCAAAACCTGCAGCCAAGAAGACCACGGCAGCAGCCAAGCCGGCAGCGAAGAAAACCGCCGCAGCAAAGCCTGCAGCGAAGAAGACCGCGACCAAGGCAGCTGCCAAGCCGGCCGCCAAGAAAGCTGCAGCCAAGCCAGCAGCGAAGAAGGCCGCAGCCAAGCCAGCCGCCAAGAAAGGCGCAGCCAAGGCCGTAGCCAAGGCAGGAGCAAAGCCAGCCGCGAAGAAAAGCGCGACCAAGGCCGCCGCCAAGCCAGCCGCAAAGCCTGCAGCCAAGAAGGCCGCAACCAAGGCCGTAGCCAAGCCGGCAGCCAAGGCCGCGTCGAAAGCCGCAGCGAAACCAGCAGCCAAGAAGACCGCGACGAAGGCCGCCGCCAAGCCAGCAGCAAAGCCGGCCGCGAAGAAAACCGCCACCAAGGCAGCGTCCAAGGCCGTAGCCAAACCAGCTGCCAAGCCAGCGTCCAAGGCCGCAGCCAAGCCAGCAGCCAAGCCAGCAGCCAAGCCAGCGTCCAAGGCCGCAGCCAAGCCTGCATCGAAGGCCGCAGCCAAGCCAGCCGCTGAAAAGCCGGCAGCGAAACCGGCCTCCAAGACCGTAGCCAAGTCGGTCGCCGCACCGAGCGCCGCTCCAAGCGCCGCATCGGCACCGGCCGCGCCAAAGGCGCCGGCGAAGAAGGCCGCAGCGAAGAAGGAAGCCAAGCCAGCCGCCGCTCCGGCAGCCGCCGCAGCTTCCACGCCGGCCGCGAAGACCGTGCTGGCACCAGCTGCCGCATGGCCTTTCCCGACCAGCACCCGTCCTAACTGAGATGGCGGCCCGGCGTGGCTGGGGGCGATGCTGCCCCTGGCCGCGTCAACCGCGTCTTGTAGACGGCCTGATGGGCGTAAATACCGCTGTGTGAGACAATCGCACAGCGGTTTTTTTACGCACGCTCCAGCCTCATGGCCTGGAGCCTGACTTATTGGAGAATGCTCGTGCTTAGTATTGTGATGCTGATCGTCGATACCGTCGCCGTCCTGCTGGGCAGCGTCCTGCTGCTGCGGTTCTGGATGCAGGCCACCCGCGTGCGGCCGCCGTCGTCGGTAGCGCAGTTTACGTTCCAGCTGTCGGACTGGCTGGTGCGCCCGATGCGCCGCATCGTGCCCGGCGTGGGCGGCTATGACTGGGCCAGCCTGCTGGGGGCATTCCTGATCGTGCTGCTGGCGTCGTCCGTGATGTTCATCGCCGGCGCCCCGGTGGAGATGGTGCTGAAGGTGGCGCTGTACCGCTTCCTGCAGTGGATCCTGTACGGCTTCATGATCCTGCTGGTGATCGAGGCGATCTTCAGCTGGATCAATCCGCAGGCGCCGCTGGCGCCGTTCATACGGGCCCTGAACGAGCCCCTGCTGCGGCCGATCCGCCGCGTCGTGCCCCTGGTGGGCAACCTGGACCTGTCGCTGCTGGTGGCCCTGGTGCTGCTGCAGATCGCCCAGCTGGTGCTGCGGATGGTGTTCGGGATGTAGCGCAGGGCATCGACGTAAAAAAACCGGCGCGAGCCGGTTTTTTTGTGCACGGTGTTTGACCTGCAATGCCGGTCAGTAGCGGTAGCCGAAGGCCGCTTCGAAGCGGTGGCCGATTTCCTCTTTCGTCAGCACGTGGTTCTGCGCGCCCTTGTGGGCGATCTTGATGGCGCCCAGCAGGCTGGCCAGGCGGCCCGTCGTTTCCCAGCCCAGGTCGTGCGTCAGGCCGTACAGCAGGCCGGCGCGGTAGGCGTCGCCGCAGCCGGTGGGGTCGAGCACGGCGTCGGCCTTGACGGCCGGGATGTCGATGCTGGTGCCCTTCGTGTAGATCTCCGAGCCCTTTTCGCCGCGCGTGACGATCAGCGCTTCCAGGCGGTGCGCGATATCGGCCAGGGTGAGGCCGGTGCGGTCGACCAGCAGCTCGATCTCGTAGTCGTTGCAGGTGACGTAGGTGGCCTTGTCGATGAAGTCGATCAGCTGCTCGGCCGTGAACATCGGCATCTGCTGGCCCGGGTCGAAGATGAACGGGGTACCCAGGCGCGCCAGGTCCTGGGCGTGCTTGAGCATGCCCAGGTGGCCGTCCGGCGAGATGATGGCCAGGCGCGCCGGACCGGCGTCCTCGATATTGTTCTCGTGGGCGAAGGACATGGCGCCCGGGTGGAAGGCGTTGATCTGGTTGTTGTCCGAGTCGGCCGTCACGAAGCACTGGGCGTTGTAGGCGTCCTTCTTGATCAGGATGTTCGCCGTCGAGATGCCCAGCTTCTGCAGGCGCTCCAGATAGGAGGCGCAGTCCTGGCCCATGACGCCGACGATGCGCGGGTCGCCGCCCAGCAGCTTGAGGTTGTAGGCGATATTGCCGGAGCAGCCGCCGAACTCGGTGCGCATGGTCGGTACGAGGAAGGACACATTGACCTTGTGCAGCTGGTCGGCCAGCAGGGTGTCGCCGAAGCGGCCCTCGTATTGCATGATGACGTCGATGGCGAGCGAGCCACAGATCAGGGAAGTCTGGTTCATTTGGGTTCTCAGGGGTAGAAGATGGCGATGTGGTAGCCCGATGCCTTGAGCCGGTCCAGCTGGAAGTACAGTTTCACGCCCTGTTCGCTGCGGGGCGCGAAGCCGGCCGCCAGGGCAGCCGGGCTGGCCAGGTAGTCGCGCGGGGCGAACACGCGGCGCAGCACGGGCTTGTCGGCCGCGTCGTTCAGGGTCAGTTCGAGATGGGGCCAGGCCTGCACCGTGGACGAGCCGTTGCGCAGCACGGTGGCGAAGCTGAAGGTGCTGTCGGCCAGGGTTTGCAGCTCGCCCTGTTCGACGGCCAGCGCGTCGATCTGCATTGGCAGGCCGACCTTGCAGCCGAACGGCGCGCACAGGGCCGCCAGGGCCGGCTGCAGGGCAGGGTAGCGGGCCGCCAGCGGGTCGCGGAAGGTGGTGCCCACCTGGACCAGCAGCAGCACGGCCAGCAGCGGCGTGCCCCAGCGCAGGGCGATGCGGGCGATATGGCCGAGATGCTGGCGGCGCTTGGCCTGGCGTACGAATTCCGGCTCGTCCTCGTCCCGGGTCTCGTCCTGGCGCTCTTCCTGCCCCTCGTCCTGGCGGGCGTCCTCCCGGACTGGCACGGTTCCGCTGCCGGCCGCCAGCAAGGCACTTTCCGGCGCGCCCGTCAGTTCGGCCGCCGTGGCCTCGTCGGCGGCGCGGTCGGCCTCCCCGGTGTCGTCCCGGAGGCCGTCGTCCAGCACAGGGGACGCCGGTTCGGGCGCGAAGTCGTCGTCCGCATGGTGGCCGTCGTCCAGCGCGACGGCGACGATATGTTCGGACGGCAGGTCGATATCGGCCCGGCTGTCTTCCGCTATGGGTTCAGGCGAGGGGTCGGGGTCGGACGAAGGTTCCGGCTCGGGCTCCGGTGCGGGGACCGCCTCCGGCTCGGGCTCGGGCTCGGGTTCCGGCTCCGGCGTCTCGTCCAGGTCGAGCTCCAGGTCCAGCGCCGTGGGCGGGGTGTCAGGAAGGGGATGGGAAAGCGGCGGGGTAAGCAGGGGCGAAGGTGGCGCCGCAGGCTCCAGCAGGGCGGCGTTGCCGTCGAAGACTTCGTTGCAGGCGCCACAGCGCACGATGCCCCCACGCAGTTTCAGCTGGTCGTGGGCGACCCGGAAAACCGTACTGCAGTGGGGGCATTTGGTGGCGAGCGCCATGCGGCAGACGGACCCTCAGCGCGCCGCGGGCGCGCTGTCGCTGCCCAGGCGGCCGTGCAGGGCCACCCAGCCTTCATGTTCGGCCCACACGCCCATCTTGATGAACGGCGCATAGGCCGCCGCCACTTCCTCGGCCTGGCGTGCCAGCACGCCCGACAGGATCAGGGCGCCGCCCGGGGCGACGCGGCCCGACAGCATCGGTGCCATCAGCTTCAGGGGCGAGGACAGGATATTGGCCACGACGATGTCGAACTTCGCTTCTGCATGGGCCGATTGCGCGAACTCTTCCGGCACGAAGTATTCGATGTCCGAGACCTGGTTGCGCGTCGCGTTGTCGCGCGCCGATTCGATCGCCTGCGGGTCGATGTCGACGCCGGCCACCTTGGTGGCGCCCAGCTTGCGGGCCACCATGGCCAGGATGCCGGAACCGCAGCCGTAATCGAGCACGGACTGGCCCGGCGCCGGATGCGCTTCCAGCCACTCCATGCACAGCTTCGTGGTCGGGTGGCTGCCCGTGCCGAAGGCCAGCCCCGGGTCCAGTTCCAGGATCAGCGCGGACGGATCGGGCGCTTCGTGCCAGCTCGGCACGACCCAGATGTTCTTGCCGATGTGGATGGGTTCGAACTGCGATTGCGTCAGGCGCACCCAGTCTTCGTCGTCCACCTTGCGGGTGGTGAAGGCCGGTGCGGCGGCCAGGCCGATGGCGGCTGCCGCCTCGGCCACGATCGCGGCCTGGTCGGCGTCGACGTCCGTCAGTGCGACGACGCGGCTGTGCTCCCAGGCGGCCTGCTTCGGCTCCATGCCCGGTTCGCCGAACAGGGGTTGCTCCTGTTCGGTGCCTTCGTCCGCGTCCTCGACGGAGACGGACAGGGCGCCCGCCTCGATCAGGGCGTCGGACAGGGCCTCCGCGTGGTCGCGCGCGACTTCGATGACGATTTCAGTCCAGCTCATGAACCCGCCTTGGGCATTTCCGCCAGTCGTTGTTCCAGGTAGTGGATATTCGTGCCGCCTTCGATGAAGCGGGCATCGACCATCAGCTCGCGGTGCAGCGGGATATTGGTCAGGATGCCTTCGACGACCATTTCCGACAGCGCGATCTGCATGCGGCGGATGGCCTGCTCGCGCGTGGCGCCGTAGGTGATCAGCTTGCCGATCATCGAATCGTAGTGCGGCGGTACATAGTAACCCGCATACGAATGGGAGTCCACGCGCACGCCCGGGCCGCCCGGCGTGTGCCAGGACGTGATGCGCCCCGGCGACGGGGTGAACTTGAACGGGTCCTCGGCGTTGATGCGGCACTCGATGGCGTGGCCGGACAGCATCACGTCGCGCTGGCGGAAGCGCAGCTTCTCGCCGCAGGCGATGCGGATCTGTTCCTGCACGATGTCGATGCCGGTGATCATTTCCGTGACCGGGTGTTCGACCTGCACGCGCGTGTTCATCTCGATGAAGTAGAACTCGCCGTTCTCGTACAGGAATTCGAACGTGCCGGCGCCGCGGTAGCCGATCTTGCGGCAGGCTTCGGCGCAGCGGTCGCCGATCTTCTCGATCAGCTTACGGGGAATGCCCGGTGCCGGTGCTTCCTCGATGACCTTCTGGTGGCGGCGCTGCATCGAGCAGTCGCGTTCGCCCAGCCAGACGGCGTTGCGGTGTTCGTCGGCCAGGATCTGGATCTCCACGTGACGCGGATTTTCCAGGTACTTCTCCATATAGACTTCCGGATTGCCGAAGGCCGAACCGGCTTCCGCCTTCGTCATCGTCACGGCGTTCAGCAGGGCCGCTTCCGTGTGCACGACACGCATGCCGCGGCCGCCGCCGCCGCCGGCGGCCTTGATGATGACGGGATAGCCGATCTTGCGGGCGATCTGCACGATCGCCTTCGGGTCGTCCGGCAGGGCGCCTTCGGAGCCGGGCACGCACGGCACGCCGGCCTTGATCATGGCCTGCTTGGCCGACACCTTGTCGCCCATCAGGCGGATCGAGTCGGAGCGGGGGCCGATGAAGACGAAGCCGGATTTCTCCACGCGCTCGGCGAAGTCGGCGTTCTCCGACAGGAAGCCGTAGCCGGGGTGGATCGCTTCGGCGTCCGTCACTTCGGCGGCGCTGATAATGGCGGGCATGTTCAGGTAACTCAGCGCCGACTGGGCCGGGCCGATACAGACCGATTCGTCGGCCAGCTTGACGTATTTCGCGTCCTTGTCCGCTTCGGAGTGCACGACGACGGTCTTGATGCCCATTTCGCGGCAGGCGCGCTGGATACGCAGCGCGATTTCACCGCGGTTGGCAATGAGGATTTTTTCAAACATGGCTAGTTCTATCTTTGCGAACACCCGGACGGGCCGGGTGCTCTTTGTAGACGGGGAGATACTTACCTGGGCGGCCGCGGGCCGCCGCCGGCGGTCGTTAGCCGATCACGAACAGGGGCTGGCCGAATTCGACCGGCTGGCCGTTCTCGACGAGGATCTGGGTGATGGTGCCGGACTTGTCGGCATCGATTTCATTGAGCAGCTTCATCGCTTCGATGATGCACAGGGTATCGCCTTCCTTGATCGACTGGCCCACTTCGACGAATGGTGCCGTGCCGGGGGCGGAGGAGCGGTAGAAGGTGCCGACCATCGGCGACTTGACGACGTGGCCGGTAGGCTCGGCGGCGGCAGCCGGCACGGCCGGGGCGGCGGCAGGTGCCGGCGCTGCGCCCGGGGCGGCAGGTGCGTACTGGGCCGGTGCGCCGTGCGACGGCATCATGACGACCTGGTTCTGCGGCATGGCGGAGGATTTGACGATGCGTACCTTGCTCTCGCCTTCGGTCACTTCAAGTTCTGCAATATCCGATTCGGCAACCAAGTCAATCAACGTCTTGAGCTTGCGTAGATCCATCTGAGACTCCGTTTTATCTTGTTTTGGTAAGGGTTTGCGTAGCTGCCCTTTTGGGGTGGAACGCGAAAATGCGAGCAGATCGCGTAGATTAACTGCATTTTAGCGCAAAGTCGATCGCATAGCGGTACCCCTCGATACCGAGTCCGCAGACCGTGCCCTTTGCGATCGCACTGAGATAGGAATGGTGGCGAAAAGCTTCGCGCTGATAAATATTCGAGATGTGCACTTCCACGAACGGGATGGCGACACCGGCCAGGGCATCGCGCAGCGCGACGCTCGTGTGCGTGTAGCCGCCGGGGTTGATGACGATGAAGTCCACCCCTTCGCCGCGTGCGGCGTGGATCCGGTCGATCAGTGCACCTTCATGATTGCTCTGGAAGGAAGCGAGCTGGGCGCCTGCCGCTGCCGCTTGTGCCTGCGCTGCCTGTTCCACTTCGGCCAGGGTCGTGGCGCCGTAGATCTGTGGCTCGCGCGTCCCCAGCAGATTCAGGTTGGGGCCGTTCAGCAGCAGCAAGTGTTTTGCCATGTTCCTGACCATAGTCCGCGAAAGTTCCGCATTTTGCCGCCAAGCGCGACCATTGGCAAGCAAAAAGAACATGTCAAAAATGCCATAAGTTAGCGCAAACTCGACTACAGCGCGGCCAGGTCCTTTTCCAGCAGATCGAATTTCAGGCGTCCCAGATAGGTCTTCCTGACCTGCCCGTCGGCCCCGATCAGCACCGTGTACGGCAGGCCGCCCTGGGCATTGCCCAACTGGCGCGACAGCTCCGTGCCGGCCACGCCGGCCACGTAGACGGGATAGGCGATCTTGAACTTCTGCGTGAAGTCGGCGATGTTGGTGGGCGAGTCGATGCCGATGCCGATGACCTGGAGGTTCTTGTACTTGCCACCGGCCTGCAGGGCCGATAACTCCGGCATTTCCTGCACGCACGGGCCGCACCACGGGGCCCAGAAATTGACCAGCAGGGGCTTGCCTTTCCATTGCGCCAGCGCCTGTTGCACACCCTTGTCGTCGGCCAGCGACTGGGCGAACAGGGCATCGACGGGGGCGCTGACGCCGGGTTGAACCGTACTGGTCAGGGGGGGCGGCGCAGCTTTCTGCCGGGTGCCATACCAGGCCCCCGAAGCCGCAAACAGGATGGCGATGGCGCCATAGGCCAGCAAGTGAGATTTCTTCATTCGTTTCCGTGTTCGGTATTTTTAGTATTGTCTGAAATAACGCCCGCTTCGACCAGGGCGCGCACTTCGGCCAGGTCGGCGCGCACGGGGCGTTCGCCGCTTTTCTGTTTCCGGGCGCCGCGAAGGTCGTGTTCCTCGTACAGTTCCGCGTGCACGCCTTCACCCTGCCACAGGAAGCTCACCGTCTCGACCGGGTCGTGGCGGGCACCCTTGAAATGGCCCGTCTCGCCGATATCGATGGTGACGTTCCTGTTCAATAAATAGATCTGCACGGCCTTGGCGCTGTCGGCGAACAGCTGCAGGTGGATGTCGTCGTGCGCGCCGGCCGAGCCGTTCAGCACGGCGCCGGTGAGGAAGGGGTTGAAGTCGGCCAGCTGCTCCATCACGGCCAGCGCCGCCACGCGCAACTGCTGCAGGCGGGCCGGCTGCGTGTCGGCATTGAACAGCGCGTGGTATTGCCGCACTTCTTCCTCGACCTGGGCATCGTCGGGCAGCAGGTCGCGCTTGCCCGCGTTGGTCTCGCCCAGTACCTGGCGCGCCGCCTTGCGCTTGGCGCTGCCGTAGTCGGCGCCGTCCTGGGCCACCAGGCGCGCCGCAAGCGTGGCGATGCGGGCGCGCACCTGCGCGATGTCGTCGTGGGGGTTCTGCATCATGAGCGTGATGATACTCTGAACCGGTGCCGGGCCGCGCGTCGGGTAAAATCCCGTTCCACTACTATCGACCGCGACGAACATGCATATCCATATACTCGGCATTTGTGGCACCTTCATGGGGGGCCTGGCCGTGCTGGCCAAGGAAGCCGGCCACAAGGTGACGGGCTGCGACGCCAATGTCTACCCGCCGATGAGCACCCAGCTGGAGGCCCAGGGTATCGAACTGATCCAGGGTTTCGACAAGGAGCAGGTGGGCCTGAACCCGGACCTTTATGTGATCGGCAATGTGGTGTCGCGCGGCAACCCGCTGGTGGAAGAAATCCTGAACCGCAGCCTGCCCTATGTGTCCGGCCCCCAGTGGATCGGCGAACATATCCTGCGCAATAAATGGGTGCTGGCCGTGGCCGGCACGCACGGCAAGACGACGACGTCGGCCATGCTGGCGTGGATCCTGGAAGACGCCGGCTACGCGCCCGGCTTCCTGATCGGCGGCGTGCCGATGAATTTCGGCGTGTCGGCCCGGCTGACGGGCCCCGGCGCGGACTCCGAGTTCTTTGTCATCGAGGCGGACGAATACGATACGGCCTTCTTCGACAAGCGCAGCAAGTTCGTGCACTACCACGCCAAGACGGCCATCCTGAACAACCTGGAATACGATCACGCCGACATCTTCCCCGATCTGGCCGCCATCGAGACGCAGTTCCACCACCTGGTGCGTACGGTGCCGGGCATCGGCCGCGTCATCGTCAACGGCGACGAGGAATCGCTGCAGCGGGTGATCCGGCGTGGCTGCTGGAGTGAGAAGGAAACCTTCGGCGGCGGCGATACTACCAACTGGACGATGAAGGAACACCCCGACGGCAGCTTCGACGTGCTGTTCAACGCCAGGTTCGAAGCCACCGTCGACTGGAAGCTGACGGGTAAACATAACCGCAGCAATGCGCTGGCGGCCATCGCGGCGGCGCGCAACGTCGGCGTGCCGATCGCCCAGGCCGCCAAGGCGCTGGAAAAATTCGAGAGCGTCAAGCGCCGCATGGAAGTGCGCGGTGTCGTCAACGGCGTGACCGTCTACGACGATTTCGCCCACCACCCGACGGCCATCGAGACCACCGTGGGCGGCCTGCGCCAGAAGCTGGGTGCCGGCACGCGTATCCTGGCCGTGCTGGAACCGCGCTCGAACACGATGAAGCTGGGCGCGATGAAGGATGCGCTGCCGGGCAGCCTGAAGGATGCCGACCTGGTGTTCGGCTTCGGCAGCGAGAAGTCGCTGGGCTGGAGCCTGGGCTCGGCGCTGGCGCCGATGGGGGCGACGGCGTCGGCCTACGAGGACCTGGACCTGATGGTCAAGGCCATCGTCGGCCATGCGCGCCCGGGCGACCATGTGATCGTCATGAGCAACGGCGGCTTCGGCGGCGTGCACCAGAAACTGCTGGAAGCGCTGGCCTGATGGGTGCCGGGGCCACGATCCTCTACCTGCACGGCTTCCGTTCCTCGCCCCGGTCGATGAAGGGCCGGCTGCTGGCCGAGCGGATGGCGGCGCTGGGCCGCAGCGGCGACTACGTCGCGCCGCAGTTGCCCGCCTCCCCCAAGCTGGCGATGGAGCAGGCCATGGCGCTGGTGGCGCAGGTGCTGCCCGATGCCCTGTGCATCGTCGGCTCCTCGCTGGGCGGCTACTACGCCACGTGGATGGCCGAACGGCTGGGCTGCCGCGCCGTGCTGCTGAACCCCGCCGTCACGCCCCTGCGGGACCTGGAGCGCCACGTCGGCGTGACGACGATGTACCACAGCGACGAGCCCTTCGAGTTCAAGCGGGGGTATATCGACGAGCTGCGCGCCTTTGCCGTGCCGGCCATCACGCGCCCCGAGCGCTACTTCCTCGTCGCCGCCACCGGCGACGAGGTGCTCGATTACCGCGACATGGTGGCCCACTACGCGGGTGCACGCCAGCACGTCATCGAAGGGAGCGACCACGGCATCGCCGAATTTGCCGACTACGTGGACGAGGTCCTGGCCTTCGGCGGCGTGCGCGGCGCCGCATGAGGGAACGCTCGCTGCGCCAGGCCAACTGGCATGGCCACGTGCTGGCCGTGAACGCGCCGGCCGGGCTGCGCCGCTGGCTGACGGCGGGCGGCTCGCTGACGGCGCAACTGAAGAACCACAGCGACAGCTTCCGCGTGCAGGTGCTGCACCAGCACGTGGCGACCTGCCTGGCCGACGAGGCGCGCGCCATCGGCCTGCACCGCCCGGGCCGGGCCTGGGAAAGGGAAGTACTGCTGCGGTGTGATAATAGACCGGTGGTATTCGCCCACACGGTGGTGCCGATGAGCGCCGACGCTTCCGACTGGCCCCTGTTTTCCGCGCTGGGCGAACGCTCGCTGGGCACCACGCTGTTCGGCGATCCACGCGTGACGCGGGGCACCCTGGAATATGCGCGGCTGCGGGCCGGTCACCCGCTGGCGCAACGGGCGCGCGCGGCGCTGGCCACGGCCGGCCACGCCCTGCCCGACGAACAATTGCTGTATGCGCGGCGCTGCCTGTACCGGCGACGCCAGGGCAGCCTCCTGGTGACGGAGGTCTTCATGCCGACGGTCGCCGCGCTGGTCCCACGAACATTGAATACGAGATGAACATGAATGTCTTTTTTGAAGAATCCGGCGATTTCAAGGTCGGTACCGTGCTGTCCCAGGCTGGCGAGGCCTACCAGGTGGAGCTGGCCAGCGGCAAACGCAGCAAGGTAAAGGCCAAGGACGTGCTGCTGCAGTACGAGAAGCCGGCGCCGGACGTGCTGCTGACGGAGGCGAAAGCCGTGGCGGCCGATGTCGACCTCGATTTTCTGTGGGAAGTGGCGGGCCAGGAGGAATTCGGCTTCGCGGAACTGGGCACGGAATACTTCGGCCACGCGCCGCTGCCGCACGAGGCGGCGGGCCTGATCCTGGCACTGCATTCGGCGCCCGTGTACTTCTACAAGAAGGGGCGGGGCCGCTACAAGGCCGCGCCGGAACAGTCGCTGCAGGCCGCGCTGGCCGGCATCGAGAAGAAAAAGCAGCAGGCCATCGTGCAGCAGCAGTATGTCGATGAGCTGAAAGCGGACAAGCTGCCGGCGCCGATGGCCGGCATCGTCCAGCAGCTGCTGTTCAAGCCGGACAAGAACACCATCGAATTCAAGGCGCTGGATGCGGCCTGCAACGAGCTGCACACGACACCGGCGCGCCTGATGCTGGCCGTTGGCGGCATCGGTTCGGCCAAGGACCTGCACATGGCGAAATTCCTGTTCGAGAATTTCCCGAAAGGCCACGGTTTCCCCGACGTGCCCGTGCCGACGGTGCGTGCCAAGCTGCCGCTGGCGGCCGTCGAAGCCTTCTCCATCGACGACGTGACGACGACGGAAATCGACGATGCCTTCTCGGTGGTGCACCTGGAGGACGGCAATGTCCGCATCGGCATCCACATCGCCGCGCCGGGCCTGGGCATCCGCCCGGACGACGCCATCGACAAGATCGCCCGGGCCCGCATGTCCACCGTGTATATGCCCGGCGACAAGATCACCATGCTGCCGGACAGCATCGTCAATGCCTTCACCCTGGCCGAAGGCAAGACCTGCCCGGCACTGTCGCTGTATGCCACCCTGAATCCCGCCGACTGGACGGTCGTTGCCACGGAGACGAAGGCCGAGCTGGTGCCGATCGCCAACAACCTGCGCCACAACGACCTCGATGACGTCGTCAACGAGGACACCCTGGCCGACGGCAGCGGCGAGTATCCCCGCAAGGCGGAACTGACCCTGCTGTGGGGCTGGGCGCGCCACCTGGAAGCGGGCCGCATGGTCAAGCGCGAAGGCTTCGGCCTGAAGCCGGAACAGAACAACCGCGTCGACTTCAATTTCTACGTGGAAGACGACGTCGTGACGATTTCCCGCCGCAAGCGGGGCGCGCCGCTGGACAAGATCGTCGCCGAGCTGATGATCTTCGCCAACAGCACGTGGGGCAAGCTGATGCACGATCACGGCGTGCCGGGCATCTACCGCAGCCAGGGCCAGGGCGTGGGTGGCTGGGCCGCCAAGATGCAGGTGCGCATGGTGACGCACGCGGCGCCGCACCAGGGCCTGGGCGTGGACCAGTACGCGTGGAGCACGTCGCCGCTGCGCCGCTACACGGACCTGGTCAACCAGTGGCAGATCCTGGCCTGCGCCGAAAACGGCGTGACGGCGCCCCTGGTGGCGCCGTTCAAGCAGAAGGACGCCAACCTGTTCGCCATCGTCTCCGCCTTCGACGCGGCCTACGCGGCCTACGCCGACTTCCAGGCCAATATGGAACGCTACTGGTGCCTGCGCTGGCTCGGCCAGGAGGACAAGCGCCAGGTCGAAGCCGTCGTGCTGAAGGACGAAGTGCTGCGCCTGACGGACATTCCGCTGATCATCCGCCTGCCCGGCATGCCGTCCGTGGCACGGGGCGCCGCCGTCAAGCTCGACGTGCTGCGCTGGGACGAAGTGGACCTGTCGATCGAAACGCGCCTGCTGGAGATCCCGGCGGACCAGGCCCCGGCCGGCGACGTCGACTTCGAGGAAGACGAGGGCGAGGAAGCAGCCGGCGCGGAAGTACCTGGTGCGGCCCTGGTCGGCGAAACCGTGCCGGAGCTGGTACCCGACGCCGACCAGCCGGCCGACGAAAAGGCGGAAGTAGCCGCCGCCGAGCCGCCTGTTGCCTGAAAAATGGGGACAGACCCCATTTTTCGAGCAATTATTTCCTCGAAACAGGGGGCTGTCCCCGGTTTTACGCGCGTAGAATGACGCATTCCGCCTTGCCTTTTGCTGCCTGCCTGTGAAGTCTCTTCAAGAAAACCGGTTCCTGATGATTGCCCTGGCCGTCTCCGTGATGGCGCATGCGGCAATGCTGGCGGTGCGTTTCGCGGCGCCGAAGGAGTTCAAGATCGCGCCCACCGATCCCACGCTGGAAGTCATCCTCGTCAACGCCAAGCACGCCAACCGGCCGCTGAAGGCCGATGCGCTGGCCCAGGCCAACCTGGAAGGCGGCGGCAATGCCGACAAGGGCCGCTCGAAGTCGCCCCTGCCGGACATGCGGCGGATGGAGGACGGCGACAGCATCAAGGCGGCGCAGAAGCGCATCGACGAACTGCAGGCCAAGCAGGATGCCCTGATGACGCAGGTGAAGAAGACGCCGTACCGGGCCGCGCCCGTGGCGGAGGAAAAGAAGCCGGACCCCGTGCCGAGCGGCGCCGACCTGGTGGAAAGCAGCCGGGCCATCGCGCGCATGGCGGCCGAGATCACGCAGCGCATCGAGGACGAGAACAAGCGCCCCCGCCGCACCTACATCACACCCAGCACGCAGCAGGTGGGCTACGCGATGTACTACAAGACCTTCCAGCGCAAGGTGGAAGAGGTGGGCACACTGAACTTCCCGCAGAAGAACGGCCGCAAGCTGTATGGCGAGCTGGTGCTGCAGATTCCCATCTTCCAGGACGGCACCTTGTATATGAAGGAAGGCGGCATCAAGGTGCAGACCAGTTCCGGCAACCCGGCGCTGGACGAGGCGGCGATCAATATCGTGCGCCGCGCCTCGCCGTTCGGCAAGTTCCCGCCAAATATGCTGTCCTCCGACAAGGACGACCTGTGGGTGATCATCACCCGCTTCAAGTTCACCCGCGAGGAAAAACTGGAAACCAACCTGAACAGTTCAAACTGACAGGAATCGACAGGACAATATGGACCGCTATTGCGTTTTCGGCAACCCGATCGCCCACAGCAAATCGCCCGACATCCACGCCGCCTTCGCCGTCCAGACGGGCCAGCAGCTGGAATACACCAAGCGTCTGGCGCCCGTCGACGGCTTTGCCGCGGCCGTGCAGGCCTTTATCGCCGAGGGCGGCAAGGGCGCCAATGTGACGGTGCCGTTCAAGCTGGAAGCGCACAAGCTGGCCGGCGCGCTGACGATCCGGGCCCAGGCCGCCGGCGCCGTCAACACCTTGCTGTTCGACGAGCACGGCATCACGGGCGACAACACGGACGGTGCCGGCCTGGTGGCCGACATCCTCGTCAATGCGGGCGCGGCCATTGCAGGCAGGCGCGTGCTGCTGCTGGGCGCCGGCGGGGCCGCGCGCGGCGCCGTGCTGCCGCTGCTGGAACAGCGCCCGCGTGAACTGGTCATCGCCAACCGCACGGTGGCCACCGCCGACGCGCTGGTGCGGCAGTTCGCCGCGCTGGGCGGCGAGGGCGTGCTGTCCGCCTGCGGCTTCGGTGACATCGCCGGCAGCTTCGATATCGTCGTTAACGCAACATCGGCCAGCCTGCAGGCCGAGCTGCCGCCCATCGCCCCATCGGTATTTCACCCAGGCACTCTTGCTTTGGATATGATGTACGGCAAGGAACCGACCGTTTTCCTGACCTTCGCGGCAAGCCATGGCGCCGTGCCGCGGGACGGCCTGGGCATGCTGGTCGAGCAGGCCGCCGAAGCCTTCCTCGGCTGGCGCGGCGTGCGCCCGCAGACGGCGGCGATATTGGAAACCATGCGTCAAACACTATGACAAACGTGCGCAAGTCCCCGGGCCGCTGGGCCTGGGTCAAGTGGGTGTTCATCGTCCCCATCGTCATCGTCCTGGCCGTGCAGGCCTATTTTTTCGTCCAGATCTGGTGGTGGGTCGACCATAACCCGACGATGACGGCTTTCATGCGCCAGCAGCAAGCCGCAATGCGCGAGAAGGATCCGAACGCGACCGTCAAGCAGCAGTGGGTGCCGTACGAGCGCATCTCGAAGAACCTGAAGCGGGCCATCATCGCTTCGGAGGACGCCAATTTCTCCGACCACGACGGCGTCGACTGGGACGCGCTGGAAAAGGCCTTCGAGCGCAACGACAAGCGGGGCAAGGTGACCCATGGCGGCTCCACCATCACCCAGCAGCTGGCCAAGAACCTGTTCCTGTCCGGCTCGCGCAGCTACCTGCGCAAGGGCCAGGAACTGGTCATCACGTACATGCTGGAAGCGCTGATGGACAAGCAGCGCATCTTTGAAATCTACCTGAACGTGGTGGAATTCGGCCGCGGCATCTACGGCGCCGAGGCGGCGGCGCGCTATTACTACCGCATTCCTGCGGCCAAGCTGGGCGCCTCGCAGGCGGCCAAGCTGGCCGTGATGCTGCCCAACCCCCGCTACTATGACGCCCACCGCAATACCAATTACCTGAACCGGCGCACGGCCACCATCCTGCGCAGGATGGGGTCGGCGGAGCTGCCATGAGGCGCCGGCAAGCGGGCTTGAGCCTGGTGGCGGTCGCCCTCGCGATGGCGGCCCTGGCGGCGCTGGCCATGGCCGCGCTGTTCTCGATGCGCCATGAGCGCAACCTGTTCGCCGAAGGCTGGCGCAAGGTGGCGGGCCCGGGCGCGCCGGCCATTGCCGCACAGGCATCCGGGCCTGAATCCTCCACCGCGCCGCTGCGCAAATGCACCATCGACGGACGGACCGTCATCTCCAATACGGAGTGCGGCCACCGGGGCAAGGTCATCGCCATCCACGATTCGCACGGCATCGAAGCGCCGAAGGCGCCGCCGGCCCCGGCCGAGCCGCAGCAGGGCTTGCGCGAGAAGATGCTGGAACGGGCCATGCCCTAAGCCTTTTCTAAGCCCCGGGGTACAAAAAGGTGCCAGGCGGTATGGTCTGGGCCCGGCCTTTGCGGGTACACTTGCGCTGTTTTGAATTTTGCGCCCCGCGCGCCTGATCCACCCGGCTGAGAGTGCCTATGATCAATGTATTCGTTTTACAAAATGGCCGGCTCAACCAGGTGCCCATCGAGACGCGCGAAGACCTTGAACAAGTGGCACCGGTCTGGGTCGACCTAACCGACCCGAACGACGACGAACGGGCCTGGGTCAAGGCCATCTACGGCGTGATCCTGCCCGGCGAAGACGAAGTCAAGGACATCGAAGCGTCGGCCCGTTACTACGAAGCGGAAAACGGCGACCTGCATCTGCGCACCGACTTCCTGCTGGAAGAAGACGACGGCCCGTCGCGCGTCGTCACCGTGGCCTTCATCCTGGCCCGCAAGATGCTGTTCTCCGTCCACACGGACGACCTGCCCGTGTTCCGCCTGGTACGCATGCGCGCCCGCTCGCGCCCCGGCTCGATCGCCGACTACATGGACGTGCTGCTGGACCTGTACGCCACCGACGCCGAATATTCCGCCGACGCCCTGGAAGGCATCTACCAGAACCTGGAAGAAGTGTCGGGCCGCGTGCTGCAGGAAGAATTCACCGACAAGGACGCGGCCGATGCGCTGTCGGCCATCGCCCACGAGGAAGACTTGAACGGCCGCATCCGCCGTAACATGATGGACACGCGCCGCGCCGTCAGCTTCCTGATGCGGGGCCGCCTGCTCAATTCCGAGCAATTCGAGGAAGCGCGCCAGATCCTGCGCGATATCGAATCGCTGGACGGCCACACTTCCTTCCTGTTCGACAAGATCAACTTCCTGATGGACGCCACCGTCGGTTTCATCAACATCAACCAGAACAAGATCATCAAGATCTTCTCCGTGGCCAGCGTGGCCTTCCTGCCGCCGACCCTGATCGCCAGCGTCTACGGCATGAACTTCAAGATCCTGCCGGAACTGGAATGGACCTACGGTTACCCCTGGTCGCTGGGGCTGATGATCACCAGCGCCATCGCCCCGTTCCTGTACTTCCGCCACCGCGGCTGGCTCAAATAAACCGGGGACAGTCCCCTGTTTAAAAGCAACAGCCCCAATCCGGTGTCATTGCGCGCGCAGGTTGAGGAACAGGTTGGCGGCAAAGGCGACAATCGACGCGGCGGCCATGATTTCGGCCGCGCCCAGGTAGGGGATGGCGCCCTTGTCGCCCGTCAGCAACAGATACGCCAACGCGCCCATCATCACAGGCAGGGCCAGGTTCAGCGTCCAGAAGTGGATGCGCGCCAGCGTGCTGTGGCCCGCCTGCGGAAACACCGTGTAGATGATGCCGGCCAGCGCCAGGGTGGTCCAGCCCAGCAGGTTGACGTGCACGTGCACGGGGCGCAAGGTGAAGTCCTGGCTGGCGCCCATCACGAGGCCCATGCCCACCCCCACCAGCAGGTACAGCACCGCCAGCTTGATCCAGATGATGCCGGCCGCCGGCGGCGGTGATGTTCGATGGGTGGTATGCATGCCGGGCTCCCGTGCAGTAGTTGGAAGCTGGCGATTGTAAGGAAGGCAGGGGCGCGAAATGTCGCGATATTGTCATGCACTCTGCATGCAATCGTCATTGCACGGCGTCGCCTTCGTGCCCCGCGCCGTGGCGCGAGGCGCCGGACCTTATGTGGCCGTCATGCCGCCTTCATGGCGCGGAACACCTTGCGGGCCGCGTCGATGGTGGCGTCGATGATGGCGTCGTCGTGCGCGGCCGAGACGAAGCCGGCCTCGAAGGCGGCGGGCGCGAAGTACACGCCTTCGTCCAGCATCGCGTGGAAGAAGGTGTTGAAGCGGGCCCGGTCGCCGGCCATCATCTGGGCGTAGTTCGACGGCGGCTGCTCGCTGAAGTACAGGCCGAACATGCCGCCTTCGTAGTCCGCGCAGAACGTCACGCCTTCCTGGAAGGCGGCATCGGTCAGGCCTTCGGCCAGGCGTTTCGCGCTGGCGGTCAACTTGTCGTAGAAGCCGGGCTGCTGGATCAGCTTCAGGGTCGTCATGCCGGCCGCCACGGCGATCGGGTTACCCGACAGCGTGCCGGCCTGGTAGACCGCGCCCAGGGGCGCCATATGGTTCATCAGCGCCGCGCTGCCGCCGAAGGCCGCCACCGGCAGGCCGCCGCCGATCACCTTGCCCAGCGCCGTCAGGTCCGGCTCGATGCCGTAAAGTTCCTGGGCGCCGCCCAGGCGCACGCGGAAACCGCACATCACTTCATCGAAGATCAAGAGGGCGCCGTGCTGCGTGCACAGGGCGCGCAGGGCCGCGAGGAACTCGGGCGATGCCTTGATCAGGTTCATGTTGCCGGCCACGGGTTCGACGATCACGCAGGCGATCTCGCTGCCGAAGTTGGCGAAGGCCTCCTCGATCTGGGCTACGTCGTTATAGTCCAGCACCAGGGTGTGCTTGACGAAGTCTTCCGGCACGCCGGCCGACGTCGGGTTGCCGAAGGTGAGCAGGCCGCTGCCGGCTTTCACCAGCAGCGAATCGGCGTGGCCGTGGTAGCAGCCTTCGAACTTGACGATCTTGTCGCGGCCCGTGGCGCCGCGTGCCAGGCGCAGCGCGCTCATGGTCGCTTCGGTGCCGGAAGAGACCAGGCGCACCTGCTCGATGGACGGCACCAGGCGGCAGATTTCCTCGGCCATCAGCACTTCGGCCTCGGTCGGCGCGCCGAAGGACAGGCCGCGCGTGGCCGCTTCCTGCACTGCCTGCACCACGTCGGGATGGGCGTGGCCGACGATGGCCGGGCCCCAGGAACCGATGTAGTCGATATAGCGCTTGCCGTCGGCATCCCAGAAGTAGGGCCCTTCGGCGCGGGTGATGAAGCGGGGCGTGCCGCCCACGGAGCGGAACGCGCGCACCGGCGAATTGACGCCGCCAGGCGTGGTCTTCTGGGCGCGCTCGAACAGCGTGTCGTTCTTTGAAATCGTCATTGCTTGTCCTATGTTGGTGCGGCTGTTTTGTTGGCTTGCGCCGCCTGCGGGTGCAGCGCATAAAAACGGTTCGGTACCAGCCGGCCCATGCCGTAGCGGCGCGCATGCTGCAAGGTGCCGTGGGTGTATTGCTGCGCCAGCTGGACGGCGCCGGGCACGTCGACGCCCCGGGCGATATGGGCCGTGATGGCGGCCGACAAGGTGCCGCCGCAGCCGATGAACGGCCCGGCCAGGTGCTGCCAGCGGTCGTGGCGCACGATGCCGCCGTCGCCGTACAGGGTGTTGGCGCGCAGGCCCGTCTCGGCACGCGACGTGCCGGCGGGCGTGCCCGTGACGAGCACGTAGCGGCAGCCCAGGTCGATCAGGTGCTGGGCGTCGTCGGCGACGGTTTCGCCGTTGGCCAGGTCGCGCCACGTCTCGGCCAGGTGCCCCAGCTCCACGTGCGACAGCATCAGCAAGGTCGCCTGCGGCACCAGCAGCTGGCGCAGCACGGTGAGCAGCTCTTCCGGATCGGTATCCTCGGCCAGGGCCGGCAGCTGCGAGCCGAAGGGATCGAGCACGAGCGGCGCATCCGGGTAGTCCGACACCACTTCGGCGATCAGCGAGATATGCTCCATATGGTCGAGCGCACCGATCTTGAAGGCGGCGAACTGCGCATCCTCCAGCACCATGCGGGCCTGGTCGGAGACCCAGTCCGGCTCCACGTGCTGCTGCTCTTCCACCTTGGCGCTGTCGCCGATCAGGAGGGACGTGGTAACCGCCATGCCTTGGCAGCCCAGAGCCGCGAACACCCCAAGGTCGGCATGTACGCCGATCGCGCCGATCGGGTCGGCCACACCGAAGGTCAGAATAAGTGGAGAAGTTTGGTTTTGCACGGCCAGTAGATTAAGATACCTGATTCGGCATTTTACTTGATTGAGGATGGCAGAACGTGAGCAGCAATACCTTGGATAATGGTGCGACGCAGGAATTCAAAAGCTGGATGTGCCTCATTTGCGGCTGGATCTACGACGAAGAGGCCGGCTTGCCGGAGGAGGGCATCGCGCCGGGCACACGCTGGGCCGACGTGCCGATGAACTGGACCTGCCCGGAATGCGGCGCCCGCAAGGACGATTTCGAAATGGTCATGCTGTAATGACGATGCCGGCGCGGCGCCGTGTTCCGACGCGATGCCGGCGGCGCGTGAAAACGCTTCATATTCCCTAGTATAGAAAACCCGTCCGCCATGGGGCGCACCCCTGTGCTATCGTGCTGGCAAAGGCGCGAGGATGGGCGCGATCAGGGGGTGCCGGCCGGGCACGATGGGGTGGATGACAAAGTGATATGACGACAACGCCGCAAGCGACAGGTTTGAAAATCATGGTGATCGACGACAGCAGCACGATTCGCCGGTCCGCCGAAATCTTTCTCAGCCAGGCCGGCTATCAGGTGGTGCTGGCCGAAGACGGCTTCGACGCGCTTGCCAAGATCAACGACCACCATCCCGCGCTGATCTTCTGCGACATCCTGATGCCCCGCCTGGACGGCTACCAGACCTGCGCGCTGATCAAGAAGAGCGCGAAGTTCCATGCCGTGCCTGTATTGATGCTGTCCTCCCGGGACGGCCTGTTCGACCGCGCCCGCGGCGCCATGGTCGGCTCGTCGGCCTATCTCACCAAACCCTTCAGCAAAGACAGCCTGCTGGCCGCCGTGCGCGAGCACGCCGGCACAGGCCAATAAGACCAGCGAGGCAAGCATGGCCATAAAAAAGATACTGATCGTCGACGATTCGCCCACCGAGCGTTACTACCTGACCGATATCCTCGTCAAGCAGGGCTACCAGGTGTCCACCGCCGAGAATGGCGAGGAAGCGCTGGCGCGCATCCGCACCGACAAGCCGGACCTGATCCTGATGGACGTCGTGATGCCCGGCGCGAACGGCTTCCAGGTGACGCGCTCGATCGCGCGCGATCCGGAACTGCAGGACGTGCCGGTGATTATCTGCTCCAGCAAGAACCAGGAAACCGACCGCATCTGGGGCCTGCGCCAGGGCGCCAAGGAATACCTGGTCAAGCCGGTGGACGCGGCCGATTTGCTGTCCAAGATCGCGGCGCTGGGTTAAATGGCGAACGGCGGGCAGGAGATCCTGACGGGCGACGATGGCAGCGCCACGCATGAAGCGAACGATGCCGGTGCACCGGACGGTGCCGAGCGGCGCAGCCGCCTGCGCCAGTACCAGGTGGGCCTGCTCGAGCGGGTGCAGGCGGCGCAGAGCGGGGCCGTCGATACGGGGCGTGCCCTCGGGGTGCTGATCGGCACGCGGCGCTACCTGCTCGAGCTGACGCAGGTGGGCGAGATCGTGCCGAACCAGCCGGTGGCGGCCGTGCCGCTGACGCGCGACTGGTACCTGGGCCTGACCAATGTGCGGGGCAACCTGACGGGCGTGGCCGACCTGGCCCGCTTCCTGGGCGGACCGGCCATTGCGCCGGGGCCGGACACGCGGCTGGTGACCTTCGGCGCGGGTCTGGGGTTTCCCTGCGCGCTGCTGGTCTCGCGCGTGCTGGGCCTGCGCCGGCTGAGCGACATGACGGCGCAGGCCATTGATGCGTCCACCGACGGCTGGTGCGCGCAGACGTTTACCGACAGCGAAGGCCAGGCGTGGCAGCGGCTCGACCTCGGGCAGCTGGTGCACGATCCACGTTTCCTGCACGTGGGCCGATAGCCCGGCCGGGCACCTCAGGTTGAAAACAAGGGGATGTGATGGGTTTTAAGTTTTTCTCGCGGGCCGCCCGGCAGCAGGGGCATGACGGACCGGGATCGGAATTCGGCGGCTTCGGCGATTCGCAGTTCGCCGGCCAGGCAGGCGCCGCGGGCGGCGCGGCCGGCACTGCGGATGAACCGCTGCGCCTGCGCGACGCCCTGCGCCGGCGGGGCGGCGAGGCGCCGGCCGGGCAGGTGCTCGACAGCGCCTCGGGCTTCCGGCTGCCGCTGATCGGCCACCTGCCGCCGTCGCGCCAGTTGAATTACCTCGTCACGGCGCTGGCTGTCAGCCTGGCGCTGTCGGCGGCCTTCGTCGCGCTGAACGTGCACCACAGCGCCATGGGCGCGCTCAGCACGCAGATGGCGGGCGACGCGCTGATGCACTCGCAGCGCATCGGCAAGGCCGCGCCGAACGCCGTGCAGGGCAATGCCGAAGCGTTCCGCCAGCTCGACGAGAGCCGGCGCGAACTGGCCAACGACCTGCGCCTGATGGCCCAGGGCGGCACCTACCAGGGCCGCAGCGTTGGCGCGGCCGGCGGCGACCTGCAGGAAGCGGTGGCGCAGGCGCGCGCCAAATGGAGCGCCACCGACAAGGCGGCCGAGACCATCCTGAACCAGCGCGGCGCGCTGGCCGGCGTCGACAAGACGCTGCAGCAGATGAATGCGGCCTCGCCGCAACTCTTGGCCCTGACCGAGGAAATCGCCGCAGCCAAGCTGCAGCGTGGCGCCACCGCCCGCGAGATGGCGGCGCTGGGCCGGCTGACGATGCTGACCCAGCGCATGAGCAGGAGTGCCGGTGAGTTCCTCACTTCCGGCGGCATCAGCTCGGAAACGGCATTCCAGCTGGGCCGCGACGTCACCGTGTTTCGCACCACGGTGGATGGCTTCCTGAACGGCAGCGCCGCCCTCGGGCTGGCCGCCACGCGTGACGAAGCCCTGCGCCAGCGCCTCGAAGCGTTGCGCGCCCAGTTCGAACCCTACCAGGCCCAGGCCGATGCCATCCTGGCCCGGCTCGACAAGTTCGCCGCCGCCAAGAGCGCCGAGCGGCTGATCTTCGCCCAGAACGAGGACCTGCGCCAGCGCCTGGCCGGCCTGCTGGAACGCTACCGGCATGAACAGGAGGCGCTGAACTGGACCTTCTGGCTGATGATCGCCGGCGGCATGATGACCCTGCTGACGGGAGCGGCGATCGGCCGCGTGCTGCTGCAGGATTCGAACAACCGCACCCGTGGCGCCGAGCGCCGCCGCCTGGAAGCGGAAGCGATGCGCCTGACGGCCCAGCAGCAGGAAGAGGCGGCCAAGGCCACCAATGCGCAGAACCAGGCGGCCATCCTGCGCCTGATGAACGAGCTGCAGGAAGTGGCGGACGGCGACCTGACGGTGCAGGCCACGGTGTCCGAAGACATCACGGGCGCCATTGCCGACTCGGTCAACTACACGGTCGAGGAGCTGCGCGGGCTGGTGGGAAGAGTCACCGTCACGGCCGAACACGTGACGGCCGCATCGACCCAGGCCCAGGGCATTTCCAGCGACCTGCTGCACGCCTCGCAGGAGCAGGCCCGCGAAATCCGCGATGCCAGCGCCACCGTCGTGCGCATGGCGCAGGACATCACCGACGTGTCGCGCTCGGCCAGCGAATCGGCCGACGTGGCGCGCCAGTCCGTGGCCGCCGCGCGGCAGGGCGCCACGGCCGTGCAGAACGCCATCCTGGGCATGCACGAGATCCGCGAGCAGATCCAGGAAACGTCGAAGCGCATCAAGCGGCTGGGCGAATCGTCGCAGGAGATCGGCGAGATCACGGAACTGATTTCCGACATCACCGAGCAGACCAATGTGCTGGCACTGAACGCGGCGATCCAGGCCGCATCGGCAGGCGAGGCCGGGCGCGGCTTCTCCGTCGTGGCCGAGGAAGTGCAGCGCCTGGCCGAACGGTCGGCCGAAGCGGCCAAGCAGATCGGCGCGCTGGTGCGGACCATCCAGGCCGACACGCACGACGCCGTGGCGGCCATGGAGAAATCGACCCAGGGCGTGGTCGAAGGGGCACGCCTGTCCGACGCCGCCGGCGCCGCGCTGACGGACATCTCGCAGGTGTCGAACCGGCTGGCCGAACTGATCCAGGGCATCTCCCATTCGACCGGCATGCAGGCCACGTCGGCCACCGGCGTGGCACACAATATCCAGCATATCCTGCAGGTGACGGAACAGACCAAGGAGGGCACGCAGCAGACGGCGCAATCGGTGCACAAGCTGTCCGTGCTGGCGCAGGAGCTGAAAAACTCGGTGTCGCGTTTCCGCATTTCATCCTGAGTACTAGCCTGAGGCAAGCATGATCCAGAACGATTTTTCGATTCCACCTCCGTTCGATACCGGCCCGCTGTCCTGGGTCATGGGCGAGATCCGCGAAGCGCTGGGCCGTTCCCGCACGGCCCTGTTCGAGGCGGGCGGGCTGGAGCCGGAAGATCAGGCCACGGCGCTGCGCCATGCCAAGTCGCACCTGCACCAGGCCCACGGCGCGCTGCTGATGGTCGACGTCGAGGGCGTCGTGCTGCTCACGCAGCTGGCCGAGGAAGCACTGGAACGCTTCAAGAACGGCACCCTCAAGTGCAGCACGGACAACGTGCAGGTGGTGGCCCGGCTGTACCAGGCCATCGTCGAATACCTGGAAGAGCTGCTTGACGGCGAGCCGTTCCAGCCGGTGCGGCTGTTCCCGTACTACCGCGCGCTGCAGGAGCTGTTGGGCGCGCAGCGCATCCACCCGGCCGACCTGTTCTTCCCCGACCTGTCGCGCTGGCCGGAACTGCCGGCTGCGGGCGCGCCGGCACCGGCCGATTTCGGCGCGCTGCGCCAGCGCTTCGAGCGCGCGCTGCTGCCTTACCTGAAGTCGGGCGAAGCGGCGCACGCGGCGGCGCTGCGCGACGTCGTCGCCGAAGTGGCGGCGGCCCAGGGCGAGCGCCGGCCGCATGCATTCTGGCTGGCGCTGCAGGGCTTCGCCGAACTGGTGGCCAGTGGCCAACTGGGCGCCGGCCTGTATGCCAAGCAGCTGTTCGGCTTGATCAACCTGCAGCTGCGCCGCCTGGCCCAGGGTGCGCCGGAGACGCCGGAAGCGGGACTGCGCGATGCGCTGTTCTTCATCGCCGCCGCCGATCCGGCCACCTTGCCGCCGCTGGCACTGGAGCTGCGCCGGGCCTGGGCGCTGGACGGCCTGGTGCCGCCCGATTACGACGTCAAGCGCTACGGCCAGATCGACCCGGATGCGCTGGCGCGCGCCCGCGAAGGCCTGGCCCAGGCCCGCGCCGTGTGGCAAAGGCTGGAGCAGTCCGGCCCGGCGCCGGCGCTGACGGCCGAATTCGGCCAGGCCCTGGCCCTGGTGGCCGCCGCCAGCGACAAGCTGAACCTGCCGGCACTGGGCGCGCTGATGCGCCAGCTGGTCGTCACGGCCAACACGGTGGTGCCGGCCGGGCGCAGCGAGGAACTGGGCCTGGAGATGGCGACGGCCCTGCTGTTCGCCGGCCATGGGCTGGAACAGATCCGCCACCTGCCGGGCGACTTCACGGCCAACGCCGACACCATCGGCGCGCGCCTGGAGGCCCTGGTGGCGGGCCAGGTGCCGCCGGAACCGGCCCAGTGGCAGAGCGGCCTGACCCAGCGGCTGCGCCAGGACGACACGGTGGTGGCGCTGTCGCTGGAGATGAAGACGGCCCTGCGCCACGTCGAGAAGGTGCTCGACGAGTACCACCTCGACCCGGCCCGGGCGGGCGAACTGCGCGCGCTGGACGGCGTGCTGCACCAGCTGGAAGGGGCGCTGGCGATCGCCGACCAGGACGACGCCGTGGCGGCGGCCCGCCACGTGCGCGGCGCCATCGCGAAACTGGCGGACGACAGCAGCGATGCGGCCACGCTGGACGCCATTGCCCAGAACGTGGGCGCGCTGGGCTTCTTCGTCGACATGCTGGCGCAGAACGCCGACGGCGCGCGCGAACGCTTCGCCTTCGATGCGGCCCAGGGCACGTTCCGCGCCGTACCGTTCCGCAAGATCGCCGGTCCCGATACCATTCCCGTGCTGGAGGAGCAGGTCGCCGCGCCCGCGCCGCAGGCCGTGCCCGAGCCGCCGCCGGAGCCGGCACCGGCGGGCCGCGCCGACCAGGCCATCGAGGCCGAACTGCTGGAGATCTTCATCGGCGAGGCCCAGGAAGTGCTGGCCTTCGTCGGCAGCACCCTGGCCCAGCCCCGGCTGGATGCCGGTTCGGTGGAAAACCTGGCCATGCTGCGCCGTTCATTCCACACGCTCAAGGGCAGCGGCCGGATGGTGGGCCTGAACCAGTTCGCCGACGCCGCCGGCGCCGTCGAGAAGACGATGAACGTGTGGCTGGCCGAGGCCCGCCCCGTCAACGAATCGCTGTTCGGCCTGCTGGAATGGGTGGCCGCCGAATTGAACGGGTGGGTCGACGAGCTGGTGGCGAAGGGTGTCTCGCCCCGTAACGCGACCGCGCTGGTGGAAGCGGCCACGCGCGTGCGCGACGGCGAGCCGTTCGTGCTGCCGCGCGACAGCCGCAGCGTCGAAGCGCCGGCGGCGCCGCCGTACGTGACGGACGAACACGCGGCCGCCGTACCGGTGGAGCAAGCCGATACCGAAGCGCACACCGAAGCCGAAGCCTTCACCGCAGCGGCCGCGCCGGACGAGAACATGACCTTCATCGGCCGCCTGGCCGTGCCCACGCCGTTGTTCGACATCTACGTCGCCGAGGCCCGGCAGCTGGTGGCCCGCATCACGCGCGACTTCGCGCTCTGGCGCCAGGCGCCGGGCAGCAGCGTCGATCCGGACACCCTGCAGGCCGTGCACACGCTGACGGGCACGTCCGCCACGGTGGGTTTCAAGGCCCTGCGCGACCTGTCGTATGCGCTGGAACTGGTGCTGCAGGCGCAGCAGGAGCCGGCCGCCTCGCCCGATCCGGCCCAGCACGACCTGTTCGATTTCGCCATCGAGCGCATGCGCCAGCTGGTGCACGCGTTCGCCGGCGGCGACATGCCGTCCGACCAGCCGGAGCTGATCGCCGCGCTGGACAAGCTGCGCGAGGACCTGGCACGCGCGCCGCAAGCGGATACGGCACTCGACGCGCAGCTCGACAACCTGCTGGCCGAGATGGAAGCGCAGCCGGTGCCGCCGACGCAGGAGCTGGACGACGCCGACGAAGCCGACGACACCCCGCAGCCGCCCGAACCCATCGACGAACTGGCGGCGCGCCTGGACGCGCTGTTTGCCGATACCTACAAGGCCTTGCTGGCCGAACCGCCCCCGGCGCCGGAACGGGGCGCGCCAGCGCCCAAGCCGCAGGTGGCGACGCAGGACGAAAGCATCGACGACCTGTTCGCCGCCGCCTTCGACGACGCCTTCGCCGAACCGCCCCTGACGCAAGCCGCGCCCGTGACCGAGTCCTGGGATGCGGGCGTGGTGGTCGAGCCGCCCGCGCCGCCGGCCGTGGAGACGCTGGTCGGCAGCGCACCGGCACAGGCCGAGCCGGAACCGCCGGCGGCGGCCGAGGTGCCGGTGCAGCCGGAGGACCTGGCAGGGGACGAGCAGGACGTCGAGATCGTCGTGCTGGCGACCAGTTCCGATGCGCTGGCCACGCTGGTGGACGACGAACTCGATGCCGACCTGCTGCCCGTGTTCCTGGAAGAGGGCGCGGACCTGCTGCCCCAGGTGGGTGCCGCGTTGCGCGCCTGGCAGCAGGCGCCGGGCGAGACGGTCCACGCCAACACGCTGCAGCGCGTGCTGCATACCTTGAAGGGCAGCGCGCGCATGGCCGGCGCCATGCGCCTGGGCCAGCACGCCCATGAAATCGAAACGCACGTGGAAAGCATGGCCAACGCCGGCAGCGCCACGCCGCACGCGTTCGAAGAGCTGCTCGCGCACTACGATCACGCGTTGCTGCTGTTCGAGCAGCTGCAGCATCCCCGCAGCGCCGCCGCGGCGCCGGCGTCCGATTCGCCGGTGCACGTCGCGCCTGCCCAGCCGCAAGGCGCGCCGGCCGATGCCGGTGATGCCGCCGCCCAGGTGCCGCTGGTGCGCGTGCGGGCCGACCTGCTCGACCGCCTCGTCAACCAGGCCGGCGAAGTGGCGATTTCCCGCTCGCGGCTGGAAAACGAAGTGGGTACGCTGCGCACGGCCTTGTCCGACTTCCAGGAAAACCTGGCGCGGCTGCGCCGCCAGTTGCGCGAAGTGGAAGTGCAGGCCGAATCGCAGATCGCGTCGCGCCTGTCGGTGGCCGGCGAACGGGAATTCGATCCCCTCGAATTCGACCGCTTCACGCGGTTGCAGGAGCTGACACGGATGATGGCCGAAAGCGTCGACGACGTCGGCTCCTTCCACGACAGCCTGGTGCGCTCCGTCGACAGCGCCAGCGACGACCTGGTGCAGCAGGCGCGCATGACGCGCGAGCTGCAGCGCGACCTGATGCGGGTGCGGATGGTCCCCTTCGGCAGCATCGCCGAGCGGCTGTACCGGGTGGCGCGCCAGAGCGCCAAGGAGCTGGACAAGCGGGTCAACCTGGACCTGCGCGGCGCCGGCGTCGAAATGGACCGGGGCGTGCTGGAACGGATGGCGGCCCCGTTCGAACACCTGCTGCGCAACGCCATCGTGCACGGCATCGAGCCACGCACGGCGCGTGCCGCCGCCGGCAAGGCCGAAACGGGCGAACTGCTGGTGCAGGTGAGCCAGCAGGGCAACGAGATCGTGCTGGCGTTTTCCGACGACGGTGCGGGCCTGGACCTGGACCGCATCCGCGCCAAGGCCCGCAGCCTCGGGCTGCTGGGCGAGGATGCGGCGCTGGACGATGCGGCCGTGGCCGACCTGATCTTCCAGCCCGGCTTCTCGACGGCCGACACCCTGACGGAACTGGCCGGACGGGGCGTCGGCATGGACGTGGTGCGCTCCGAAGCCCAGGCCCTGGGCGGGCGCGTCGAAACCGTCAGCACGGATGGGCAGGGCACGCGCTTCACGATCCACCTGCCCCTGACCCTGGCCGTGACGCAGGTGGTGCTGCTGGCCGCCGGTGGCCGCACTCACGCGCTGCCGGCCGTGCTGGTCGAGCAGGTGCTGCAGGTACGGGCCGGCATGCTCGAGCGGGGCACCCTGGACGTGCACGGCCAGGCGCTGCCCGTGCATTATCTGCCCACCCTGCTGGGCGACACGGGCGCGCGGCCGCTGGCGCAGCGCTCCCACCCCGTGCTGGTGCTGCGCGCCGGCGCCGAGCGGCTGGTGGTGCAGGCCGACGAAATCCTCGGCAACCGCGAAGTGGTGGTCAAGAACATCGGCCCGCAACTGGCCCGCGTGCCGGGCCTGGCCGGCGCCACCGTGCTGGGTTCGGGCGAGATCGTATTAATCCTGAACCCCATCCTGCTGATGCAGCACGTGGCGCAGCATCCGGAACTGCAGGTGGCGGCGCCGGCCGCTGGTGTCGACCCGGCCGCCAAGGCGGCGGCCAGCACCATCATGGTGGTGGACGATTCGCTGACGGTACGCAAGGTCACGCAGCGGCTGCTGGAGCGGGAAGGCTACACGGTGCTGCTGGCCAAGGACGGCGTCGACGCGCTTGAACAGCTGCACGAGCGCCAGGGCGGCGCCTTGCCGGACCTGATGCTGGTCGATATCGAAATGCCGCGCATGGACGGCTTCGACCTGACCCGCAACGTACGGGGCGATGCCCGCACGGATGACATCCCCATCATCATGATTACCTCGCGCAGCGCCGACAAGCACCGCAACTACGCCATGCAACTGGGCGTCAACGCCTACTTCGGCAAGCCGTTCCAGGAGTCGATCCTGCTGGGCGCCATCGCCGGGCTGCTGCCGGCAGGCTGAGCGCGGCGGCGGTGCCAGGAGAAGTCCGGGACAGTCCCGGACTTCTCCGACACGCCACGACCAGAATTCGGGGACAGTCCCCGAATTTTCCCAAGTGCCCCGGACTTTTCCGGGACTGTCCCCGAATTTTCCCGGGAGGCTTAGGCCTTGTCCGGTTCGAGCAGGGCGCCGGGCGGGCCGCCGGCGGGCGGATCGAGCACGAAGCGGGGCACGGACAGGGCCAGTCCCGAATTGGGCAAGGTGAAATTGCGCACGCCGCCTGATTGCGCGCGGCGGGCCGCGCCGCCGGTGCCGGCCAGCGTGGCGAAGCCGAAGTCGCGCATCACGTTGGCGAACAGGATGGCCGAGGAATACGTGGCCGGCCCGATGGCGACGCGCACCTTGCCGGCGAAACGCAGCGGGTGGTCCGGCTGCGGCGGACGCCACGTCGTAATTTCGCCCGTGACGACGTCGCCGGCCCGCTCGCCCTTCGCCGCATTCGTCTCCAGCACCTTCTTGCGATACGTCGATCCCGTGCGGTAGGGCTGCGTCGCCAGGCAAGGCAGCAGGCCGTCGAGCCAGACGGCGTCGTCGCCGCCGCCGTTGGCCGAAATGTCGATCACCAGGCTGCGCGTGCGGCGTTCGCGCAAGGTGGCGAACGCTTCGCGCAGGAAGGCCTGCACGCGCGCGGGATCGGTGGGCCCGAACGAGCCCACCGTCAGCACGGCGCTGCCATCAGGCTCGAAGTCGAGGCTGAACTGGCGTTCGAACGACGCCTCCTGTTGCAGCAGGTCGGGCGTGGCCGCGCTGGCGGGCGTGAAGACGGTCCACGTGCGGCCGTTGTGCGTCAAGGTCAGGTGGTGGCTGGCCGGCGCGCCGCGCAGCTTCCAGTGGTAGAACCACCAGCGCCGGCCCAGCAGGTGCATGCGAAAGCGTGCCGTGTCGCCGTGCACCCGCGCCAGCAGCGCCGCCGTGACGGCGCCGGCCGGTTCGCCGTCGATGGCGACGATGCGCGCGCCCCGCAGCGGCGTGGCCGCGCCGCCCAGCAGGGTGTCGATGGCGAGGCCGCTTGCGTCCAACGTCACCTCATAGGGGAACAGGGTGCCGCCGCCGTCCAGGTGGGCATGCACGGCGCCGCGCCAGTCGGGCCACGTCACGCACAGGTGGGCGTCGGCGAACAGGGGATTGATGGTCGCCAGCAGGGCCCAGGCGGCGTCGCGCGTCATGCCGTCCGTGATCCTGGCCGCCAGCCCGGCCAGCCCTGCGTCGAGCGCGGCGGGGTCAACGGAGAAGCGCAGGTCCGGATGGGTGTCGGCCAGCGTCTTGCGCAGGAAGGCCAGGTCGGCCTGCAGCTGCGCGGCCGTGAGGCCAGGGGAAGCTGCCGGCGCGCGCGGTGCGAAGGCCGCCAGGGCGGCCAGGGAAGTCAGGCCGGCGAGGGCACGGCGGCGGGCGTGATCGGGCATGGGATGGCGGCGGGTTGTGGAGCCGATACTATACGCCGGCCCCGGCCTTGACGACGGCATAGCGGGCCAAGGTGCGTTGCCGCGCCACGTCGTGCTGGACGATGGGGGCCGGATAGTCCGGCGCCTTGCCCGGCGCCAGCCACGGCGCGTGGATTTCCTTTGCGGTCAGCGTCGCCAGTTGGGGCAGGAAGTGCTTGATGAAGCTGCCGTCGGCATCGAATTTCTGCGACTGCGTGACGGGATTGAAGATGCGGAAGAACGGTTGGGCGTCGCAGCCGGATGACGCAGCCCACTGCCAGCCGCCGTTGTTCGAGGCCAGTTCGTAGTCGTTCAGCTTCAGCGCGAAGTACGCTTCGCCCCGACGCCAGTCGATGCCGAGGTCCTTGACGAGGAAGCTGGCCGTCACCATGCGCAGGCGGTTGTGCATGAAGCCCGTGCGGTTCAGTTGCAGCATGGCCGCGTCCACCAGCGGGTAGCCGGTACGCCCTTCGCACCAGGCGGCGAACAGCTCGTCCGCTTCCGGGCCGCTTTCCCACTCGACCTTGTCATAGACCGGCTTGAACGACGAGCGCACCACGTAGGGGAAGTGGAACAGGATCTGCTGGTAGAACTCGCGCCAGATCAGTTCCGACACCCAGATGGCGCCGCCGTCGCCGGCCGCGCCCCGCTCGGCCAATTCGCCCACGGTGCGCAGCAGGTGGCGGACCGACACGGTGCCGAAGCGCAGGTGCAGCGACAGCTGCGACGTGCCCGGCACGGCGGGATAATCGCGCGCCGTGCCGTAGGCCGCCAGCTTGGGCAGGAAGGCCTCGAAGGCTTCGGCGCCGCCTTGCATGCCTGGCGTGACGCCAACGGCAGCCAGGTCGACCTCGTCGAAGCCGATCTCCGCCAGCGCCGGCAAGGTGCTGCGCCCCGGTGCCAGCTGGGCCGCATGCGGGTCGACATGCCAGGGCGCCAGCACCTGCGGGTCGAGGTTGCGTTGCTTGAGCCAAGCGTTCTTGTAGGGCGTAAAGACGGTGAGGGGCCGGCCGGCCTGGGACAGCACCTCGCTCTTTTCGAAGATGACCTGGTCCTTGTAGGCGTGAAAAGCGCGCCCGGCCTGTTCCAGCGCGGCCGCGACGGTCGCGTCGCGTGCGATGGCGGCGGGATCGTAGTCGGCATTGACGTACACGGCGCCGGCGTTCAACGCTTCAGCCAGGGCCGGGATGACGGTGCGGGCGTCGCCATGGCGGGCCAGCAGGTGGCCGCCCAAGCCTTCCAGCTCGGCCGCCAGTTCCGCCAGCGAGGCGTGGATGAAGGCGACGCGGCGGTCGTCGCGCGGCAGCTCGTCGAGGATCGGCGTGTCGTAGACGAAGGCGCAGTACACGGCGCCGCCGTCCTGGCGGGCCTGCACCAGCGCATGGTGCAGGGCGGCGTGGTCGAAGGCGCGCAGGTCGCGGCGGAACCACACCAGGGTCGAATTTCTTGTAGGCATCTAATTTGTTCCAGGTCAAACGACAGGTGGAATTATTGCCTACAATCAGCCTTGCATGGCGCAGTGCAGGCCCCCGAAGTCAGATTCAGTGGCCGATCCGGCAATTCATAGTAAACTGTCGGTATGTCGTACGAAATTTCCATACGGGAAGCTTCCGTGCGGTGTATTCCGACCACGATACAGCCCCCAGCAGAGAGAGCAGCGTATGAAGAAAAGCAAAGTGAGCAAACCTCTACCTGTTCCTGGCCTGTTGCAGGGAAACAGTGACCCTTTGCAGCAATCTGACGCGATGACGACGCCTGCCTTGAACCTGGCCAATCATTTCCTGATCGCCATGCCATCCATGCAGGACCCCGTGTTCGGCGGCACCGTCGTTTACGTGTGCGAGCATAATGAAAACGGCGTGCTGGGCGTGGTCATCAACAAGCCCACGGACATGACGATGGAAACCCTGTTCGAGCGCATCGACCTGGAAGTGACGGCCGGGCGCGAGTCCATGGAAAAGAAGCCCATCATGTTCGGCGGCCCCGTACAGGACGACCGCGGCTTCGTGCTGCACACGCCGGGCGCGCGTTATTCGTCGTCGCTGACGGTCACGGGCGAGGTCGCGTTCACGACGTCGATCGACGTGCTCGAAGCCGTCGCCCGCGGCGCCGGACCGGAGCGCATGCTGGTGTCGATCGGCTACGCGGGCTGGAGCCCGGGCCAGCTGGAAGACGAAATCAGCCGCAACGGCTGGCTGACCGTGGGCGCCGATCCCGGCATCCTGTTCGAAACGCCGATCGAGGAGCGCTACGTCGCCGCCATGAAATTGCTGGGCATCGACCCGCTGATGCTCACCTCCGAAGCGGGCCACGCCTGACGTTCATGCCCGATCCAGTGACCGCACCAGAAACAGTATTCGGCTTCGACTTCGGCATCAAACGTATCGGCGTGGCGATGGGGAACACGATGATCGGCCACGCCAGTCCGCTGGCCGTCATCAAGGGCGAGGACAACCAGACCCGCTTCGCCGCCATCAAGGCATTGATCGACCAGTGGCACCCGGCGAAGATCGTCGTCGGCCTGCCGCTGCATCCGGACGGCGCGGAACACGAGATGACGGCGCGCTGCCGCCGCTTCGCCAACCAGCTGCACGGCCGCTTTGCCCTGCCCGTCGAGCTGGTCGACGAGCGCTATTCCTCCGCCGTGATTTCGGCCAAGCGGGGCGAAGTCATCGACGACCGCGCCGCCGCCATCATCCTGCAACAGTATTTTGATCAGCATCCACCACACTGACATGTCCCAATCCAATCCGAATACCCTCGATGCCGAGGCGCTGTATGCCGCCCTGCTGGAACAGGTCCGCGCCGGCATCGCCGGGGCCCACGAGCCGGCCATCGTCGGCATCCACTCCGGCGGCGCCTGGATCGCCGAGCGCCTGGCGCGCGACCTGGACCTGACGCAGCGCCTGGGCGTGCTCGACGTCTCGTTCTACCGCGACGACTACGCCAAGAAAGGCCTGCCGGCCGAAGTGAAGCCCACCAACATCGGCTTCGACGTCAGCGGCGCCACCATCGTGCTGGTCGACGACGTGCTGTACACGGGCCGCACCACGCGCGCCGCCATCAACGAGCTGTTCGACTACGGCCGCCCGGCGCGCATCATGCTGGCCGCCCTGGTCGACCGGGGCGAGCGGCAACTGCCGGTGGCGGCCGATTTCGTCGCCGCCCACACCCGCATGGGCGAGGGCGAGGCGCTGCGCCTGCAGCAGGCCGAAACGGGACAATTCAAACTGACCATCGAACGCGATCATGCTTAATCCGCAACTGAACAAACACGGCGAGCTGCAGCACCTGCTCACCACCGAAGGCCTGCCCCGGGCCATCGTCAACCAGATTCTCGACACGGCGTCGTCCTTCGTCGGCGTGTCCGACCGCGAGGTCAAGAAGGTGCCGCTGATGCGCGGCAAAAGCGTATTCAACCTGTTCTTCGAGAACTCCACGCGCACCCGCACCACGTTCGAGATCGCGTCGAAGCGCCTGTCGGCCGACGTCATCAACCTGAACATCCAGGCCTCGTCGGCCAGCAAGGGCGAGTCCCTGCTCGACACCATCGACAACCTGTCGGCCATGCACGCGGACATGTTCGTCGTGCGCCACGCTTCGTCGGGCGCGCCCTACCTGATCGCCAAGCACCTGCACGACACGCGCCAGAACCATGTCCACGTCGTCAACGCGGGCGACGGCCGCCACGCCCACCCGACCCAGGGCCTGCTGGACATGTACACGATCCGCCACTACAAGCAGGACTTCACGAAGCTGCGGGTGGCCATCGTCGGCGACATCCTGCACAGCCGCGTGGCCCGTTCCGACATCCACGCGCTGACCACCCTGGGCGTGCCGGAAATCCGCGCCATCGGCCCGCACACCCTGCTGCCGGGCGGCCTGGAACAGCTGGGCGTGCGCACCTTCACGAACATGGACGAAGGCCTGAAGGACGTCGACGTCATCATCATGCTGCGCCTGCAGAGCGAGCGCATGAGCGGCGCGCTGCTGCCGTCGGCGCAGGAGTATTTCAAGAGCTACGGCCTGACCCAGGAACGCCTGGCGCTGGCCGCGCCGGACGCCATCGTCATGCACCCGGGCCCGATGAACCGGGGCGTGGAGATCGAATCGGCCGTGGCCGATGGCCCGCAGGCCGTGATCCTGTCGCAGGTCACGTTCGGCATCGCGGTGCGCATGGCGGTGATGAGCATCTTGGCCGGTAATCAAGGTTAAACCCAGGGGTAATGCAGTGACGTCTATACATATCAAGAACGGCCGCGTGATCGATCCGGCCAACGGCGTGGACGCCGTCCAGGACCTGTTCATCGCCGACGGCAAGGTCGCCGCGCTGGGCCAGGCGCCCGAAGGCTTCACGGCCGCGCGCACCTTCGATGCCACCGGCCTGGTGGTGGCGCCCGGCCTGGTCGACCTGTCCGCGCGCCTGCGCGAGCCGGGCTACGAATACAAGGCCACCCTGGAATCGGAAATGCAGGCCGCCATGCAGGGCGGCGTGACCAGCCTGGTCTGCCCGCCGGACACGGACCCCGTGCTGGACGAGCCGGGCCTGGTGGAAATGCTGAAGCACCGCGCCCGTGGCCTGAACCAGGCCCACGTGCATCCGCTGGGCGCGCTGACGATGGGCCTGAAGGGCGCGGCCCTGACGGAAATGGCCGAGCTGACGGAAGCGGGCTGCATCGGCTTCTCGCACGCCGAAGTGCCCGTCGAGGACACCACCGTGCTGCTGCGCGCGCTGCAGTATGCCAACACCTTCGGCTACACCGTCTGGCTGCGCCCGCAGGACGCCCATATCGGCAAGGGCGGCGTGGCCCACAGCGGCCCGCTGGCGTCGCGCCTGGGCCTGTCCGGCGTGCCCGTGATGGCCGAGACCATCGCCCTGCACACCATCTTCGAACTGGTGCGCGCCACCGGCGCGCGCGTGCACCTGTGCCGCATCTCGTCGGCGGCCGGCCTGGAACTGGTGCGCGCGGCCAAGGCCGAAGGCCTGGCCGTGACGTGCGACGTCGGCGCCCACCACGTGCACCTGACGGACGCGGACATCAATTTCTTCGACCCGAACGCGCGCCTGACGCCGCCGCTGCGCAGCCAGCGCGACCGCGAAGCCATCCGCGCCGCCCTGCTGGACGGCACCATCGACGCGATCTGCTCGGACCACACGCCCGTCGACGACGACGAGAAGCTGCTGCCCTTCGGCGAAGCCTCGCCCGGCGCCACCGGCCTGGAACTGCTGCTGTCGCTGGCCCTGAAATGGGCCGAGGACATCGGCGGCCACCACGGCCCGGGCGACGCGCTGTTCAAGGCGCTGGCGCGCGTGACGTCGGCACCGGCCCGCGTGGCCGGCCTGGATGCGGGCCAGCTGGCCGTCGGCAGCATGGCCGACGTGGTGCTGTTCGATCCGAGCGCGCGCTGGCTGGTGGAAGCGCCGGCGCTGGCCAGCCAGGGCAAGCACACGCCCTTCCTCGGCTACGAGATGGTGGGCCAGGTCCGTGCCACCATCGTCGCCGGCCACGTGGCGTATGAACGGAAGGCCGGCGCGGCCAGCCGCTGAAGAGAGTCCAGCATGCTCCTCGCCCTGCGCGTGATCCGTCTCGTCCTGCACCTGCTGACCGGGATGGCCATCTGCGCCTTGCTGTTCCCGTGGATCGACCGCGACGCGCGTGAAGTGCACGTGCGGCGCTGGTCGCGCCACCTGCTGGCCATCTGCAATGTGCACGTGCAGATCACGGCCGGCAGCGCGGCGCCGAAAGCGCGTGCGCTGGTGGTGGCCAACCATGTGTCGTGGCTGGATATCTTCGTGCTCAACGCGCTGTATCCCTGCCGCTTCGTGGCCAAGGCCGAGATCCGTTCCTGGCCCCTGGCCGGCTGGCTGGTAGAGCAGGCCGGCACTGTCTTCATCGCGCGCGGCAACCGGCGCGACCTGCGCCGCGCCTTCGAGGGCCTGGTGCAGGCACTGAAGGCGGGCGAGCGGGTGGCCTTCTTCCCGGAAGGGACGACGGCACCGCAAGGCACGCTGTTGCCGTTCCACGCCAACCTGTTCGAGGCGGCCGTCGATGCCAAGTGCCGCGTGCAGCCGTATGCGATCAGCTACGTGGACGACCAGAAGAAACCCCATCCCGGCGTCGAGTTCATCGGCGAGACCACCTTCGTGCAAAGCGTGCTGACCATCCTGGGCGGGCGGCCGATCCGCGCGCGCGTGACGATCCTGCGCTCGATCAAGGGCGAAGGCGCGCACCGCCGCAAGCTGGCCGAAGCCAGCGAGACGGCCATCCGCAAGGCACTGGGCATCGCCGACGAAGTGCCGGCAGACGAAGCCGACACGGAGCCACACGACGACGAGGACGAGGTTGACGAGGCCCCGGCAGCGCAGGCAGCCCGCCGGGCCTGACGCCCGCTATTGCTTGAAAAATGGGGACAGACCCCATTTTTCAGGCAACTTTCCCCACCGCCTTGCGAAACTCCGGGCAGTCCACCTGCAGCAGCGAGCGGTCGTCCAGGCACACGGCCGAGAGCTTGCCGCCCCACACGCAGCCGCTGTCGAGCGCGATCAGCCCCGGCTCGATGCGCAGGCCCAGCGCCGACCAGTGCCCGAACACGACGGTAACGTCCTGGGTGCGCCGGCCGGGTACGGCGAACCACGGCATCAGGCCCGTGGCGGGGTCGACCGTGGCGCTTTCTTTCAACTTGAAATCCATCACCCCATCGGCCGTGCAGAAGCGCATGCGCGTGAGTGCGTTGACGATGCAGCGCAGGCGCGCGCCACCGCGCAAGTCGTCGTCCCAGCGGTCCGGCAGGTTGCCGTACATCTCGGCGAGGAAATCCGTCCAGCCGTCGCCGCGCAGCGCCGTTTCCACTTCGCCCGCCAGGGCCATCGTCTGCTGCGCCGTCCATTGGGGCAACACGCCGCCGTGCACCAGCAGGTGATCGTGGCGCAACAGGGCCATGGGCCGGTGGCGCAGCCACTCCAGCAAGGGCTCGCGGTCGGGCGCGGCCAGGATGGGGTCGAGGGTATCGGAGCCGGAACCGGGGCGGATATCATTGGCCACGGCCAGCAGGTGCAGGTCGTGGTTGCCCAGTACGGCATCGATGCGGCCGCCGCTGCCCTGGGCCAGCGCCTGCACATAGCGCAAGGTGGCCAGCGAATCGGGGCCGCGGTTGATCAGGTCACCGCAGAACAGAATCGTCGGGGGCGCCTGTCCCAATTCGCTTTCGCATGCGAGAATAGCTTCCACAAGCGTTATGGTTTCGGCATGGCAACCTTGCAGGTCACCGATGACATAAGTTCGCATGGACTTCGTCCGCATAGCATTCCAGGTAGCACGATTGCATTTGCACGGCGGCGCGTGCGTCACAGACAATCGAGGTTATTACTAAATCAACATGTTAGAGTGGGATACTAAATGATTTTCGTGACTGGTGGGGCCGGTTTTATCGGCTCGAATTTCGTGCTGGACTGGCTGGCGGGGTCGGATGAACCCGTCCTTAACTTCGACAAGTTGACCTACGCGGGCAATGTCAACAACCTCGCCACGCTGAAGAACGACGCGCGCCACATCTTCGTGCGCGGCGATATCTGCGACGGGCAGCAGGTGCTGGCGCTGCTGCAGGAGCACAAGCCCCGTGCCATCGTGCACTTTGCGGCGGAAAGCCATGTGGACCGCTCGATCCACGGTCCGGCCGAATTCATCAATACCAATATCAACGGCACCTTCGCCCTGCTGGAAGCGGCGCGGGCCTACTGGAGCGCGCTGGACGACGAAGCCAAGGCGGCCTTTCGCTTCCTGCACGTTTCCACCGACGAGGTGTACGGCACGCTGGGGCCGAACGATCCGCCGTTCTCCGAGACCACGGCATTCGCGCCGAACAGCCCCTACTCGGCGTCGAAGGCGGCCTCGGACCACCTGGTGCGCTCGTATCACCACACGTACGGCTTCCCGACGGTGACGACGAACTGCTCGAACAACTACGGCCCCTACCACTTCCCGGAAAAGCTGATCCCGCTGATCATCACCAACGCGCAGGCCGGCAAGCCGCTGCCCATCTACGGCGATGGCCAGCAGGTGCGCGATTGGCTGTATGTCAGCGACCACTGCACGGCGATCCGGCGCGTGCTGGCCGACGGCCGGCTGGGCGAGACGTACAACGTCGGCGGCTGGAACGAGATGGCCAACCTGGACGTGGTGCATACCCTGTGCGACATCCTCGACACGCTGAAACCGAAGGCCGACGGCACCAGCTACCGTGAACAGATCACCTACGTGAAGGATCGCCCGGGCCACGACCGCCGCTACGCCATCGACGCGCGCAAGCTGGAACGCGAACTGGGATGGAAGCCGGCCGAGACCTTCGAGACGGGCATCCGGAAAACCGTGCAGTGGTACCTGGACCACCCGGACTGGGTGGCCGACGTGCAGTCCGGCGCCTACGCCAAGTGGGTGGAAACCAATTACTTCAACCGCGAGGCCGGCCAATGAGCGCAACCCTCGATCCGATCCAGCACCGCAAGGGCATCATCCTGGCCGGCGGCTCGGGCACGCGCCTGTATCCCGTCACCACCAGCGTCTCCAAGCAGCTGCTGCCGATCTACGACAAGCCGATGATCTACCACCCGCTGACGACCCTGATGCTGGCGGGGATGCGCGAGATCCTGATCATCTCGACGCCGCAGGACACGCCGCGCTTCCGTGAGCTGCTGGGCGACGGCAGCCAGTGGGGCCTGCAGCTGTCGTATGCCGTGCAGCCGTCCCCGGACGGGCTGGCGCAGGCCTTCATCATCGGCCGCGACTTCGTCGGCGACGCGCCGTCGGCGCTGATCCTGGGCGACAATATCTATTACGGCAACGACCTCGACGCGCTGCTGCGCAGCGCCGCCTCGGAGCCCAGCGGCGCCACCGTGTTCGCCTATCACGTGCACGACCCGGAACGCTACGGCGTGGTTGAATTCGATGCGCGGCGCCAGGCCGTCAGCATCGAGGAAAAGCCGGCCGTGCCGAAGTCGAACTACGCCGTCACGGGGCTGTACTTCTACGACAACCAGGTGTGCGATATCGCCGCCTCCATCAAGCCGTCCGCGCGGGGCGAGCTGGAAATCACGGACGTCAACCAGGCCTACCTGGACAAGGGCCAGCTGCGCGTGGAGCTGATGGGGCGGGGCATGGCGTGGCTCGACACGGGCACGCACGACTCGCTGCTGGACGCCTCGCAGTTCATCGCCACCATCGAGAAGCGGCAGGGCCTGAAGGTGGCCTGCCCGGAGGAGATCGCATATCGCAAGGGGTATATCGACGCCGAGCAGCTGCGCCGCCTGGCCGAGCCCCTGAAGAAGAACAACTACGGCCAATACCTGATGCAGATCCTGCAGGACAAGGTGATCCCCCGATGAAAGTCATCCCAACGCCCATCGAAGGCCTGCTGGTCATCGAGCCGACCGTGTTCGGCGACGATCGCGGTTACTTCTACGAGAGCTTCAATGCCGCGCGTTTCGCCGACCTGACCGGCGTGCGGCTGGACTTCGTGCAGGACAATCATTCGCGCTCGGCGCGCCACGTGCTGCGCGGCCTGCACTACCAGATCAAGCAGCCGCAGGGCAAGCTGGTACGGGTCGTCAACGGCAGCGTGTTCGATGTCGCCGTCGACCTGCGCAAGAGCTCCGCCACCTTCGGCAAATGGTTCGGCGTCGAGCTGTCGGCCGAGAACAAGCGCCAGTTGTGGATTCCGCCCGGCTTCGCGCACGGCTTCGCCGTCACCAGCGAATTCGCCGAGTTCCTGTACAAGGCCACGGACTACTACGCGCCCGAGCACGAGCGCGCCCTGTTGTGGAACGATCCGGCCGTCGGCATCGAGTGGCCGCTGGACGGGACGCCGCTGCTGTCGGCCAAGGACCAGAAAGCGCTGCCGCTGGCGGACGTGGAAACCTTCGCATGAAGATCCTGCTGACGGGATGCAGCGGCCAGGTCGGCTACGAACTGGAACGCAGCCTGCAGGGCCTGGGCGAAGTGGTGGCGGTGGACCGCGCGCGCATGGACCTGTCCGACCTGGACCAGGTGCGCGAAGTGATCCGCGCCGTGCAGCCTGGCCTGATCGTCAATCCGGCCGCCTACACGGCCGTCGACAAGGCCGAAAGCGAGGCGGCGCTGGCGTATCGCATCAATGCCGAGGCGCCCGGCCTGATGGCCGAGGAAGCAGCACGCCTGGGCGCGGCATTGGTGCACTACTCGACCGACTACGTATTCCCCGGCGACGACCCGGCCGCGCGCGTGGAAGGCGATGCCACCGGTCCGCTGAACGTCTACGGTGCCAGCAAGCTGGCCGGCGAGCAGGCCATCGCCGCCAGCGGGGCGGCGCACCTGATTTTCCGCACCAGCTGGGTATACGGCATGCGCGGCAAGAACTTCCTGCTGACGATGCTGCGCCTGGCGCGTGAGCGCGACGAGCTGCGCGTCGTGGCGGACCAGCATGGCGCGCCGACATGGAGCCGCACCATCGCCGACAGCACCGCACAGGTGCTGGCGCACGCCCGGGCCGCCAACTTCGACCCGGCCTGGTGGCGCGAGCACGGCGGCATCTATCACCTGAGCAGCCAGGGCCAGACCACGTGGTTCGAGTTCACCCAGGCCATCGTCGCGCAGGCCGGCATCGACTGCCGGCTCGTACCCATCACGACGGCGGACTACCCGACGCCGGCCCGGCGGCCCCGGTATTCGGTGCTGTCCAGCGAACGCCTGCTGCAGCGCTTTGTCGACCTGCCGCACTGGCAGGATGCACTGCGCCTTTGCATGGCGTAAGGTGCCCCAGGACCGCCGGCCGTGCTGGCCCGGCGGTTTTTCCAGTTTCCCCCCATTAATCCGGTACAATCGCTGGTTGGCATTCGAGCATGCCACTGCTGCAATGCGTCAAAAGCGCCAGCTTCTCACCACGATTAATCCATAAATGTTTTCCTTCCTCGTAAGCTTCATTGCGTCCGCGTTGCTGACTCTTCTGGTCATCAAAGAAGGGCGCCTGCACGGGCCGGCGCTCGACACCGATTTTCACGGCGTGCAGAAAGTCCACGCCCATTCGGTTGCCCGGATTGGCGGCCTGTCGATTTTCCTGGCGGTCGGCCTGTCGGCCTGTATTTCCGTCTGGCGCGTGCCGGCAATGACGACGTGGATGCTGTCGCTGATGGCCTGCTCGGCCTGCGCTTTTATCGGCGGCATCGTCGAGGATTACACGGGCCGCGTCAGCGCACTGCGGCGCCTGATCCTGACGATGATCGCGGCCCTGCTGGGTTATTACCTGCTCGACGCCCGTATCGACCGGATCGACTGGGTGGCCGATGCCTGGCCCTTGCCGTATATATGGCTGACGTTGCCGTTGACGATCCTGTCGGTAGCCGGTATTGCCAATGCCATTAATATCATCGACGGATTCAACGGCCTGGCCAGCGTCGTCACCATTTGCATGCTGCTGTCGCTCGGTTATGTTGCGCTGCAGGTCAACGATATGTTCGTGCTGGTGGCGGCCCTGATGGTGGCCGGTGCCACCGCCGGTTTCCTGATCTGGAACTATCCCGTCGGCCTGATTTTCCTGGGCGACGGTGGCGCTTATTTTATCGGTTTCATGCTGGGGGAGCTGGCATTGCTGCTGGTCATGCGCAATCCGCAGGTATCCACATGGTACGCCGCCTTGCTGTTGATCTATCCGGCATTCGAAACGCTGTTTTCCGTCTATCGCCGGATGTTCATTCGCGGCAAATCCCCGGCCATGCCCGACGGGATTCACTTGCACAGCCTGATCTTCCGCCGCGTCGTGCAATGGGCCGTGGGGCGCAAGGATGCACGCGCGCTGATGCGCCGTAATTCGCTGACTTCCCCTTATCTGTGGATGTTCTCGCTGATGGCGGTTATTCCTGCGACGGTATTTTGGCGCTACACCTGGGTGCTGATGCTGTTTTGCTGCCTGTTCATTATCAGTTATGTCTGGTTATACGTGCGCATCGTGCGTTTCAAAGCGCCGCGCTGGATGATTCGCCACAAAAGAAACTAGTAAAAATTCCTCGTTGGTGTATATTTCCGTCAGAATCACTTTTCCAGTAAAATTTATATAAAGGAAAGCACGATGGATCTGTCGAATTTATCGGCCAAGGAATTGCGCCAACTGCAGGACCAAATTGTCCGCGAACTGAAAAAACGCGAAGGCCAGGATCTGCAGAAAGCCCGCGACGAGATTTTCGCGATTGCCCAGCGCGTCGGCCTGCCCGTGAAAGACCTGATCGCCACGGGTGGTCGCGGTAAAGGCAGCACCGTCGCCGCACGTTATCGCAATCCGGGTGATACTACCCAGCAATGGACCGGCCGCGGCCGCCAGCCGAAATGGGTCAAGGAATATCTCGACTCCGGCAAGTCGATCGAAGACCTGCGTATCTGATCGTTTGATCCGCCGCCCGGGGATTGCCGCAATCCCCTCGCCGGCGCGGCCGCCTTCCCGCCGTATCTGCCGCCGCAAGCTGCCGCGCGGCAGGCCCCACCCGGCCACGGTCGAGCGGGGCTTGCCTGATGCCGGTATCGCACTTACTATACCGATGTTTCCAATCTTGAAAGCCGGCCGTTCGCGCCTGGCATCGCCCACATCCCTATGGTCTCCCTGTCCAAAACTATCTTCAAAGCTTACGATATCCGCGGCATCATCGATAAAACCCTGGATGCTGGCGTCGCCCGCAAGATCGGTCACGCCTTTGGCCTGGCGGCGGTAGCCCGCGGTGAAAAGAGCGTTGTCATCGGCCGCGACGGCCGCCTGTCCGGCCCCGAGCTGTCCGCCAGCCTGGCCGAAGGCCTGCAGTCGGCCGGCGTCGATGTGATCGACCTGGGCATGGTGGCCACGCCGATGGTCTACTTCGGCACGAATGTGCTGGAAGCCCGCTCCGGCATCATGGTCACGGGCAGCCACAATCCGCCCGACTACAACGGCTTCAAGATGGTGCTGGCCGGCGAGGCAATTCACGGCGAGGCCATCACGGGCCTGTACCAGAGCATCCTGGACAACGAAGGCAAGGTCGCGGCGCAGCCGGGTGCCTACCGTACCCACGATATCCGCGCGGCCTACCTGGAACGCATCATCGGCGACGTCAAGGTGGCGCGCCCCATCAAGATCGCCGTGGACTGCGGTAACGGCGTGGCCGGCGCCTTCGCCGGCGACCTGTATCGCGGCATGGGCTGCGAAGTCATCGAGCTGTTCTGCGATGTCGACGGCACCTTCCCGAACCACCACCCCGACCCGGCCCACCCGGAAAACCTGCAGGACCTGATCCGCTGCCTGCAGGAGACCGATGCCGAGATCGGCCTGGCCTTCGACGGCGACGGCGACCGCCTCGGCATCGTCACCAAGGACGGCCAGATCATCTACCCGGACCGCCAGATGATGCTGTTCGCGGCCGACGTCCTGTCGCGCAATCCGGGCGAGCAGATCCTGTACGACGTGAAGTGCACGCGCCACCTGGCGCCCTACATCACCAAGCACGGCGGCCAGCCGCTGATGTACAAGACCGGCCACTCGCTGGTGAAGGCCAAGCTGAAGGAAACCGGCGCCCCGCTGGGCGGCGAGATGAGCGGCCATATCTTCTTCAAGGACCGCTGGTACGGCTTCGACGACGGCCTGTACGCCGGCGCGCGCATGCTGGAGATCCTGACGAAGGAACAGGACCCGTCGGCCCTGCTGAACGCCTTGCCGCAATCGGACAGCACGCCCGAACTGCACCTGCACCTGAACGAAGGCGAGAACTTCGCGCTGATGGACAAGCTGCGCAGCGATGCCACTTTCCCGGGCAACCAGCAGATCATCACCATCGACGGCCTGCGCGTGGAGTACGAGGACGGCTTCGGCCTGGCCCGTTCGTCCAACACCACGCCCGTCATCGTGATGCGCTTCGAGGCCGAAACCCCGGCCGCGCTGGCTCGCATCCAGGGCCAGTTCCGCGATGTCATCCTGGCCGCCAAGCCGGACGCCGAGCTGCCGTTCTGAGGCCGTACCGAAGCCGACGCCCGAAGAAGTCAGATGAATATCCTGCTGGTGCGCGTCTCCTCGCTGGGAGACGTGCTGCATAACCTGCCCATCGTGGCGGACATCCGCCGCCACTTCCCCGATGCGAAGATCGACTGGGTGGTGGAGGAGGGCTACGTCAGCCTGGTGCGCTTGAACCCGCAGGTGCGCAACATCATTCCGTTCGCGCTGCGGCGCTGGCGCAAGAAGCTTGGCGACGCAAGCGTGCGGGCGGAAATCAAGCAGTTCTTCCGCACGCTGCGCGCGCAGGAGTACGACTACGTATTCGACACCCAGGGCCTGCTGAAGACGGGTGTCATCATGGGCGCGGCCCGGGTGGCGCGCGGCGGGCAGAAGGTCGGCCTGGCCAACGGCAGCGAAGGCTCCGGCTACGAAGGCATCTCGCGTCTGTTCCACTCGAAAAGCATTCCCCTCGATCCCCGCACCCACGCGGTGGCGCGCGGCCGGCTGGTCGTGGCCGCGGCGCTGGGCTACGGGGTCGACACGCCGGCCGACTTCGGCCTGCCCGACGTATCGCCGCACGATCCGAAGCCGGGCTGGATGCCGGCCGAACCGTACGCCGTGTACTTCCACGGCACCGCGCGCGACGCCAAGAAGTGGGCGCCGGCCAATTGGATCGCCCTGGGCCACGCGCTCTCGCCGATGCCGATCCTGCTGCCCTGGGGCTCGCCGAAGGAGAAGGCCGAAGCCGAAACCCTGGCGGCAAGCCTGCCGAACGCCCGCGTTCTGCCGCAGCTGTCGATGGCGGATGCCGTGCTGCTGGCGCGCCATGCCGCGCTGGCCGTCGGCGTCGACACGGGCCTGACCCATATCGCCGCCGCGTTCAGCCGGCCGGTGGTGGAAATCTACTGCGACTCGCCACGCTGGAAGACCGAGGGCAACTGGTCGCCCCGCATCGTCAACCTGGGCGACAAGGGTGCGCCGCCGTCCGCACCGGAAGTCATCGAGGCGGCCAAGAGCCTGCTCCGATGATGCGCTTCCTGTACACCCTGGTCTGGTGGCTGGCGCTGCCGCTGGTGCTGCTGCGCCTGTGGCTGCGCGGCCGCCATGAGCCGGGCTATCGCCGCCACTGGAACGAGCGCCTCGGCCTCTACGGGCGCCGCGCCGCCAACGACGAGCCGCCCACCGTGTGGGTGCATGCCGTCTCCGTCGGCGAGACGCGCGCGGCCGAACCGCTGGTCGATGCGCTGCTGAAGCAGTATCCGAAGGGGCGCATCGTGCTGACCCATATGACGCCGACCGGCCGCGCCACCGGCAAGAGCCTGTTCGGCAAGCACGGCGCGCGCGTGGTGCAGTCCTACCTGCCCTACGACATGCCGGCGCTGGTGCGCCGCTTCATCCGCCATTTCGAGCCGCGCGTGTGCATCCTGATGGAGACGGAAGTGTGGCCGAACCTGATCGCCCAGTGCGGTCGCCAGAAGGTGCCCGTGGTACTGGCCAATGCGCGCCTGTCGGAACGGTCGCTGCGCAAGGCGCAGAAACTCGGGGCGGTGATGCGCGAAGCCGCCGCCGGCATCTCGCTGGTGGCCGCGCAGACCGAGGACGATGCGCGGCGCGTGCGCCAGCTGGGCGTCACCAATGTCGCCGTCACGGGCTCGATCAAGTTCGACGTGATGGTACCGCCGGCCATGATGGCCACCGGCACGCGGCTGCGCCAGCAGTTCGGCAGCAACCGCCCCGTGCTGCTGTGCGCCAGCACGCGCGAAGGCGAGGAGGAACTGATCCTCGATGCCTTCCGCTCCGCACTCGACCTGCCGGCTGGGACCCTGCTGGTGCTGGTGCCGCGCCATCCGCAGCGTTTCGACGCGGTGGAGGCCATGGTGCGTGAGCGGTCACTGCCGGTGCAGCGCCGCTCCACGCTCGAAACGGGCACCATCATCGAGCCGCGTACCCGCGTCGTGCTGGGCGATTCGATGGGCGAGATGTTCGCCTATTACGCCGCCTGCGACGTCGCCTTCATCGGCGGCAGCCTGCTGCCGCTGGGAGGCCAGAACCTGATCGAAGCGGCGGCGCTGGGTAAGCCCGTGCTGATCGGCGAGCACACCTTCAATTTCGCCCAGGTGACGGAAGACGCCCTGGCCGCCGGCGGTGCCGCCCGCGTCACCGGCGCGGCCGACCTGATGGCGCAGGCGTCAAGCCTGCTGGCCGATCCGGCCCGGCGCACAGCCATGGGTCAGGACGCCCAGGCCTTCGCCAACCAGCATCGCGGCGCGACCGAGCGCACCATGGCGCTGCTGCCCGCCGTCGGCGAATAGCGCGAAGCCGCGTTGGCAGTTCGGTGTCAGACACCGAACTGCCGGCACTGGTGCTGGCCAATCACTCACGCCGATGAGCGGCGCAGCAGGCCTGCCGGGCGACACCCGATGCTAGTATGCCTGCATCCCCACGTGCGCTGCGCCCCATGCACCTTCGCTGCTGCTTCCTGCTGCTGTTCACGCTGCTCGGCATGACCTGCGCGCGCGGTGCCGTCTTTCCACTGGCGGGCGCTGCCATCCTGGCCGAGGACGACGTGACGATGGCGCTCGCCGCAAAGCTGCTGCAGCGCGACCTGGCGGCCGTCACCGGCACGCCGGCAAGGCGCGCGGCGACCTTGGAGGATTGCGGCGCCGTCTGCATCGTCATCGGGCGCCACGACGCGCCGCTGTTGCACACGATTGCAATAACCGAAGGGCTGGACTTCGCCGCGCTGGCGGGCGGGCGGGAGCGCTATATCCGCGTCGGCATCGACTCGCGCCAGCGGCCTGGCACGCGCCTGCTCGTCATCGCCGGCGCCGATACACGCGGCGCCATCTACGGCACCGTCGACCTGACGCGCGAACTGGGCGTGTCGGCGTGGGAGTGGTGGGCCGACGTCAAGCCCGTGGTGCAGGCAGCCCCCGTGGTGCGCGGCGAGCGCCTGCTGTCGGACACGCCGTCGGTGCGCTACCGCGGCGTCTTCCTGAACGACGAGGACTGGGGCCTGCAACCCTGGGCCGCCGGGTTCGATCCCGCCGGCGACCTTGGCCCCACTGCCTACGCGCGCATCTTCGAACTGCTGTGGCGCCTGAAAGCCAACCTGGTATGGCCGGCCATGCACGATTCGACCCGGCCGTTCTACAGCATCGCCGGCAACGCCGAGACGGCGCGCGACCATGCCATCATCGTCGGCACCTCGCACGCCGAGCCGATGCTGCGCAATAACGTGCGCGAATGGCGCAAGGAGGATGGCCCCTTCAACTTCTTCACCAACCGCGCCGTACTGGCACGCTACTGGCAACAGCGCGTCGAGGCCGTGCGCGGCTTCGAGAACATCTACACGGTGGGGATTCGCGGCGTGCACGACTCGGCCATGGAAGGCGCCACTACGCTGGACCAGGCCCGCGCCGGTGTCGCCGCCGCCATCGACCTGCAACGTGGGCTCCTGGCCGGCGCGCAGCGTCGCCCGGCCGCGCAGGTACCGCAGGTACTGACCGTCTACAAGGAAGTCCTGGAAATCTACAACAGCGGCCTGCGCGTCCCCGACGACATCACGCTGGTCTGGCCCGACGATAACTACGGCTACCTGCACCAGCTTGGCACCCAGGCCGAGGCGCGCCGCGGCGGCGGGGCGGGGCTGTACTACCACTTGTCGTACTGGGGCCGGCCGCACGACTATCTGTGGCTGGCCACGACCCACCCGGGCCTGATCCGCGACCAGCTCCAGCGCGCGTTCGCGACGGACACGGACCGCCTCTGGGTCGCCAACGTGGGCGACATCAAGCCGGGCGAATACCTGACCCAGTATTTTCTCGACGCCGCCTTCGACCGGCGCGTGCTGGAGCGCCCGGCGGCGCAGCACCTGCGCGCCTGGATGGCGACGCAATTCGGTGCCGCGCATGCCGGCGCCATCGCCGATGTCATGATGGGTTTCTACCAGCTGGCATGGGAGCGCCGCCCCGAGTTCATGGGTTTCAGCCAGACCGAGCCCACCACGCCGACGCGGCAAAGCGATTACCTGCAGTCGGGCGGCGAGGAAGCCGAGCTGCGGCTGGAACGCTATGCGGACCTGGTCACGCGCGCGCAATCCATCGCCGCCGCTCTCCCCGAAGAGCGCCGCGACGCCTACTTCCAGCTGGTGCTGTATCCCGTGCGCGCCGCCGCCAGCCTGAATGCGCGCATCCTGAAACTGGACCTGGCCGCCCAGTATGCCCGCGCGGGCCGTCCCGCCGCGAAAAGCCATGCCGCCGGGGCCCGCGCCGCGCAGGCGGCCATCGACGCCGATACGGCGCGGTACAACGCGCAGGCCGGCGGCAAATGGCGCGGCATGATGGACGCGGCGCCACGCCGGCTGCCCGTGTTCGCCTCTCCCGCCTGGCCTGCCTACGAGATGCCGGCCCGCAGCGGCTGCGCCCTGGCATATCCGGCTACGCTGTCGCAGCAGGGCGGCATGCTGTCGTTCACGCGGGGCCGGCCGGCGACGAAGACGTTGACCGTTTTCGCCCACGATGCCACGCACTGGTCGGCCGGGCCCGTGCCCGCAGGCCTGCGGCTGTCGCCAGCAAGCGGCCAGCTCGACGCGGCCAACGGCCAGGAGCAGCGCATCGCCGTCAGCTACGACGGCAGCGATATCGGGCCGCTGGCGCTGGAGTGTGGCGGCAAGACGATCCAGGCGGAGGTGCAGCTGGCCCCCGGGGCAGACGTGGCGACGGAGCATGACCGGATCATCACCTTGCCCGCCACGGCGGCGCGGGCCGATGCCGGCTGGAGCACGGTGGACGTGGGCAGCTTCGGCGCGGCCATGCGTTCCGCCTTCGCGCTGCCGTCGCGTCCCCCGGCCCTGCGTTACAGCTTCCACAGCCATACGGCGGGCCCGGCGCGCATCCGCATCGTCGCGCTCCCGGTGCACCCGCTGACGTCGCGGCATCGGCTGCGTATCGGCGTGGCGCTGGACCGCCAGGAACCGGCGACGTTCGACTTCGCCACGCACGGCCGCAGCGACGAGTGGAAGCGCAATGTGCTGTCGAATACAGCCGTGCGGGAATGGACCGTGCCGGCACTGACGCCGGGCCGGCACGAACTGGTCATGCGCGCCCTCGATCCGGGTTTCATCCTGGACCGCATCGACATCCTGTTCGACGGCGCCCCGGCCTACTACGGCAGGGCCCCTAGCCGCTGAAACCGGGGACAGTCCCCTGTTTCCAGGCAATGATTGCTTCAAAACAGGGGACTGTCCCCGGTTTTGGCGCGTTCAGGTCCACAACACCGGCAACTCCTGCGAGCGCCGCCGCAGTAGCTGCTTGGCTTCCTCGTAGCGCGGGTAGACCCGTTCGACGTGGGCCCAGAAGCGGGGGCTGTGGTTCATTTCGAGAATGTGTGCCAGTTCGTGGGCGACGACGTAGTCGATCAGCGGCAGCGAGTATTGCAGCAGTTTCCAGTTCAGGCGGATCACCCGGCCCACCGTGCACGAGCCCCAGCGCGTGCCGGCCGAGGACAGCGAGAACGACGCGTACTGCACGCCCACGCGGGGCGCGTACAGGTCCAGGCGCTGCTCGAACAGGCCCTCGGCCTGCTGCATGTACCAGTTCTTGACCCGTTCGCGCACCAGCAGCTCGGTGGCGCCCGGAACCAGGCCCATTCTCAGCTCCTGCGTGGCCGGATCGAATTCCGTGCGGTTGCGCGCGGCCGCATACAGGCGCAGGGTGATTTCGCCGCCTAGGTAGGGCAGCCTGGCGCCGTCGATCCATTCGACGGGCGGCTTTTCCAGGCGGGCGGCGCGGCGCTGGCGCCGTTCGTCCAGCTTCGTCATGATCCAGTTGCGCTTGGCGCGGATCGCGTTCTCGATATCGTCGATGGTGCAGCGTTTCGGCGCCGTCACGCGCAGGCCGTCGTCGTCGATCATGAAGCCGATCGAGTTGCGGGGCGAGCGGCGCAGCATGTATTCCAGGATGAATTCGCCCACCAGCAGCTGGCGCTTGTCCAGGCCGGGCAAGGGCGGCGCCACGACGGGATCGGGCCGCCGCAGCGGCACGGGAGGGCGCAGCAGGTTGACCGTGGCCGGTGCCGGGATGGGAAACGAGGAAGGGAACGACGGCGAGGAAGGCGCCTGGGTGGCGCTGGTGGTGCTGGTGGAAATAGCGGAAGAATCGGAAGGCGCGGCGGAAATGGCCGACGATGGCGCCGCGCTGGCGGCGCCGGAAAGGTCCGGCTGGCGGCTTGTTTCGCCGCCTATCGATTGGTCCTGCGCCGCCGGCCTGTCCTTTGCGAGGCTGTCTAGCCAGCGTTGTAGGCGTGGGGCGAAATGACGCGCATTTCTGATTCTATCCACTGTTCCACCTGCTCCATCATGCTGTCGGGCGTGTGCCCTTCCGGCGAGATCGGCTTGCCGACGGAAACCGTGACCTTGCCCGGATATTTGATAAACGAATTCTTCGGCCAGCACTCGCCGGAGTTCAGCGCGATCGGCACGACCGGCGCATTGGTCTCGATGGCCAGGCGCGTGCCACCGCTTTTATACTTGCCGGCCTGGCCGACAGGAATGCGGGTGCCTTCCGGGAACATGATAATCCATTGGCCGTCTTTCAGGCGACGTTTGCCGTGTGCGACCACCATCCGGAACGCATTCTTGCCCTGTTTGCGGTCGATCGGGATCATGCGCAACAACGCGATGCCCCAGCCGAAGAAGGGAATGTACAAAATCTCCTTCTTGAACACGAACACGAGCGGGCGTGGCAGATTCGCCAACAGGAAGATGGTTTCCCATGCCGACTGGTGCTTCGACAGGATGATGGCCGGGCTGTCGGGGAAATTCTCGAAGCCCTTGAATTCGTAGCGGATGCCGCAAATGACCTTGGCGGTCCAGATGATGAATACGTTCCAGCGCGACGTGACCCAGTAACGCTTGTTGTACGGCAGGGGCGCTGCCAGCATGCAGACAAAACACCAGATCACGGTGGCGATTGCCATCACCACCGAGAACAACAGGGAACGCAAAAACAGAACGGCTTTACGCAATGCGGCTCTCCAGACGATTTCAGTTGACCGCCGCGATGGCGGCGGGTTGTTTCAGGATGTCCTGCACGGTGGCGGCCAGGTCGGGGAAGACGCTGGTGCCCGGCGGCAGGCCGCCCGTCACGTGGGTCTTCTCGCCCTTGCCCGTCAGGACCAGGTAAGGCACGCAGCCGCTGATGAAGCCGGCCTGCAGGTCGCGCAGCGAGTCGCCCACCGTCGGCACGCCTTTCAGGCTGACCTTGTAGCGCTTCGAGATCTCGGCGAACATGCCCGGTTTAGGCTTGCGGCAGTCGCAGTTGTCGGCCGCCGCGTGCGGGCAGAAGAACACGGCATCGATGTCCGCGCCCACCTGCAGCGCCAGCCGGTGCATCTTGGCGTGGATCGCGTTCAGGGTCGTGATGTCGAACAGCTGGCGCGCGATGCCCGACTGGTTCGACGCGATCACCACCCGATAGCCCGCCTGGTTCAGGCGGGCTATCGCTTCGAGCGAGCCGGGGATGGGAATCCATTCCTCGGGCGACTTGATGAAGTCCGGGGAGTCGTGGTTGATCACGCCATCCCGGTCCAGGATGATGAGCTTTTGCTGCGTCAGCTTCGGGTGCGGCGCTTGCGGCATCGTTTCCTCAGGCAGCCAGTTTCGAGATGTCGGCCACGCGGTTCATCATGCCGTGCAGGGAGGAGAGCAGCGCCAGGCGGTTGTTGCGCAGTGCCAGGTCGTCTGCCATCACCATCACGTCGTTGAAGAAGGCGTCGACGTCGTCGCGCAACTGCGCCAGCGTCTTCAGGGTGCCGGTGAAATCGCCGGCGGCGAATGCCGCGTCCACTTCCGGCTGCACGCGCGTGACGGCGGCGGCCAGGTTCTTCTCCGCCGTGTCCTGCAGCAGGGCCGGATCGACCGCGCCGGCCTGGGCCAGCGCCGTCTCGTTCTTCTTCAGGATATTGGTGATGCGCTTGTTGGCCGCGGCCAGCGAGCTCGATTCCGGCAGCGCGGCAAAGGCCTGCACCGCTTCCAGGCGCTGGACGATGTCGTCCAGGCGGTCCGGGTTCTGCGCCACCACCGCCTCGATCTCGTTCGGCGTGAAGCCCCGCTCGCGCAGGATGCCGCGCAGGCGGTCCATGAAGAAGGCAGCCACTTCGCCGGACGGGTCCTTGAAGTTGGCCACGCCGGCGAACTGCGCGGCCGCGTCGGCCAGCAATCCGGAAATGGCCAGCGGCAGGCGCTTCTCGATCAGCATGCGCAGAACGCCCAGGGCGTGGCGGCGCAGCGCGAACGGGTCCTTGTCGCCGGTCGGCTGCAGGCCGATGGCCCAGATGCCCACCAGCGTTTCGAGCTTGTCGGCCAGCGCCACGGCAGTGCCTGTGGCCGTCGACGGCAGGGCGTCGCCGGCGAAGCGGGGCTGGTAGTGCTCCGAGGCGGCCAGCGCCACGTCTTCCGGTTCGCCGTCATGACGGGCGTAGTAGGTGCCCATGATGCCCTGCAGTTCCGGGAATTCGCCCACCATGTCGGTCAGCAGGTCGGCCTTGGACAGGCGCGCGGCCCGTTCGGCCAGCGCCACGTCGCCGTTCAGGCGCCCGGCAATGGCGGCGGCCAGCGCCGTCACGCGCTCGCTGCGTTCGGCCTGGGTGCCCAACTTGTTGTGGTAGACGACATTCTTCAGTTGCGGCAGGCGCGACTCGAGGGACTTCTTCTTGTCCTGCTCGAAGAAGAACTTGGCGTCCGACAGACGCGGGCGCACGACGCGCTCGTTGCCGCCGATGATGGCCTGCGGCGTGTCGGTGGCGATGTTCGACACGATCAGGAAGCGCGAGCGCAGCTTGCCGTTCGCATCCGTCAAGGCGAAGTATTTCTGGTTGGTCTGCATCGTCAGGATCAGGCATTCCTGCGGCACGGCCAGGAACTCTTCCTCGAAGCGGCATTCGTACACCACCGGCCATTCGACCAGGGCCGTCACTTCTTCCAGCAGCGCCTCGGGCATCAGCACCTGGTCGGCGCCGGCTTTTTCCAGCAGCGCGCGGCGGATCTGTTCACGGCGCTCGTCGAACGAGGCGATCACCTTGGCCTGCTCCAGCAGGGTGGCGGCATAGCTGTCGGCATGCGGCACCGTCACGGCACGCTGGCCGGGAGCGGTCAGGAAGCGGTGGCCTTCCGTCACGTTGGCGGCGCTCAAGCCCAGCAGGGTCAATGGCAGCACCTGGTCGCCGAACAGGGCGATCAGGCTGTGGGCCGGGCGCACGAACTGCACGGTGGTGCCGTCCGGGCGCTGGTAGCTCATCACCTTCGGGATCGGCAGCTTGGCCACCGATTCTTCGAGTGCCGTCTGCAGGGCCGTGGCCAGTTGCGTGCCAGGCGCCGTGTAGGTATGGAAGAAGCTTTCGGCCTTGCCGTCCTGGGCGCGTTCCAGGTCCGCTACCTGCAGTTCGGGGAAGCCCAGTGCAGCCAGCTTCTTCGCCAGCGGCGGGGTGGGATTGCCTTCCTTGTCCAGCGCCACCGACACAGGCAGCACCTTTTCGCGGATGGATTTGTCCGGCGAGACGTCGCGCACGTTGGTGATCGAGACGGCCAGGCGGCGCGGCGTGGCGTAGGCGGTGGCGACGCTGTCGTCCGACAGGAAGTCGCGTGCCTTCAGGCCGTTCACGATGCCGGCGGCAAAGGCAGCGCCCAGTTTCGACAGCGCTTTCGGCGGCAGTTCTTCGGTCAGCAGTTCAATCAGGAGAGTCTGGGTCATGGCGGTAGTCATTGGGCGGCGGCGCCGTTCAGCATGGGGAAGCCGAGGCGTTCGCGGGAATCGTAATAGGCTTGCGCGACCAGGCGCGACAGGGTGCGCACGCGGCCGATGTAGGCGGCGCGCTCCGTCACGGAGATGGCGCCGCGCGCGTCGAGCATATTGAAGCTGTGCGAGGCCTTCATGATCTGCTCGTAGGCCGGCAGGGTCAGTTGCAGCTCGACGAGGCGCTTCGCTTCCGATTCATGGTTGGCGAATTGGGCGAACAGCAGCTCCGTGTTGGCGTGCTCGAAGTTGTAGGTGGACTGCTCCACTTCGTTCTGGTGGAAGACATCGCCGTACTTCAGCGTCTTCTTCACGCCGGCCTCTTCCCACTCGGTCCACACCAGGTCATACACGTTTTCCACGCCCTGCAGATACATGGCCAGGCGTTCGATGCCGTAGGTGATCTCGCCCAGCACGGGCTTGCAATCGAGGCCGCCGACCTGCTGGAAGTAGGTGAACTGCGTCACTTCCATCCCGTTCAGCCACACTTCCCAACCCAGGCCCCAGGCACCCAGGGTGGGGCTTTCCCAGTCGTCCTCGACGAAGCGCACGTCGTTCTGCTTCAAATCCAGGCCCAGCGCGGCCAGCGAACCCAGATACAGGTCGAGGATGTTTTCCGGCGCGGGTTTCAGCACCACCTGGTACTGGTAGTAGTGCTGCAGGCGGTTCGGGTTTTCGCCGTAGCGGCCATCCTTCGGGCGGCGCGACGGCTGCACGTAGGCGGCGCGCCATGGCTCGGGGCCGATCGCGCGCAGGAAGGTACCGGTGTGGAAAGTGCCCGCGCCGACTTCCATGTCATATGGCTGGAGCAGGGCGCAGCCTTGCTGGTCCCAGTAGGATTGCAGCGTCAGGATAATTTGTTGAAATGTGAGCATTGTATTGGTTCGGTGACGCGCCGGGGCGCGAGCGAGTGGGTAGCTGGAATGCTGAAACGGCCCATTTTAGCGGTTTTTATAACGGACTAGTAGAGCGGGCCTGCCGCCGCAGGCCCCTTCGCGCCGATCACGCCGCGATCACGCCGCCCTGGCAGCCTTGCGCGACCACAGCCAGGCCGCCAGGATGGCCAGCGCCGCCAGCAGCAGGATGGCGCGGTTCTGCAGGTGGATATACGGCGTCTTGCCCGTCATGCCTTGCACGCGCGCGGCCAGCACGCCCGGCTGGTACCACGGCAGGCTGGCCTGGACGATGCCGTGGCTGTCGATGACGACGGTGGCGCCGGAGTTGGTTGCCGCCAGCATCGGGCGCCCCGTCTCCATCGTGCGCATCTGCGAAATCTGCAGGTGCTGCGGGATGGCCACCGACTCGCCGTACCAGGCCAGCTCCGACACGTTCAGCAGGATGGTGGCCTGCGAGCCGTCGTTCAGCTGCTCCGCGATCTCCTCGCCGAAGTTGTTCTCGTAGCAGATATTGGGCAGCACGCGCTGGTCCTTCACGGCGAAGGCCGGCTGCAGCACATCGCCACGGGTCTGGTCGCCCAGCGGGATCGACATCATGTCCGTGAACCAGCGAAAGCCCGGCGGAATGAATTCGCCGAAGGGCACCAGGTGGTGCTTGTCATAGCGATAGGGCTTGCCCGTCGGGGCCAGGCCCATGACGCTGTTGGCGTAGCGGGTCGGGCTGTCGGCCATCGGCATGCCCAGCACGATGGCGCTGCCGCTCTTGCGGGCGAAGCTGCCGAAGCTGTCCAGGTAACCGGGGGGCAGCTGCTGCGGGAACAGGGGAATGCCCGTTTCGGGAATGGCGATCAGGTCGGCCGCTTCGGCCGTCACGGCCTGCTGGTAGTGGCGCAACGTGGCGTGCACGTGGTTCGGGTCGAACTTCTGCGCCAGCGGGATATTCCCCTGGATCAGGCGCACGGAAATGGCGCCACCGACAGGCTGCGTCCACGTCACGTACTGCAGCGCGAAGCCGCCGGCCCACACAGCGGCGATCAGGCCAAGGGCCGTCCATCGGCTGCGGTGCATCAACAGCAGCAGGGCGCCGGCGGTGACGGCGACCAGCCAGCCGATCCCGTACACGCCCAGCACGGGCGCGTAGCCGCCCAGCGGCGAAACGTTATGGGCATAGCCGGAAGCGGCCCATGGGAAGCCCGTGAACAGCCAGCCGCGCGTCCATTCGCTGACGGCCCACAGGGCGGGAAAGACCAGCAGGTTCGCTGCGGGCAGGGGCAGCGCCCATTTCTTGCGCAGCCAGCCCGCCAGGCCCATGGCGGCGGCGCAGTGCCCGCCCATGTAGACGGCCAGCAGCGCAATGGCGATCCACGCCAGCGGCAGCGGCAGGCCGCCGAAGCGGGAGATGGCGATGGTGAGCCAATGCACGCCGGCCAGGCACCAGCCGAAGCCGAAGGCCCAGCCGACCAGCGCGCCGGCCTTGACGGAATCGGCACGCAGGACCTGGTAGAACAGGATAGCGAGGGTCAGCAGCTGGACCGGCCACCAGCCGAACGGCGCGAACGAGAAGATGCTCGCCGCGCCCGCGAGGGCGGCGATGATCATGCGGCTTCGGGTGGAACGCGGTGGCGCGGATGGCTCGCCCGGACGGGCGCGGCGCAGGCGCATCAGTCCTGCTCGTCGATGGCCGGTGGCAGCTTCTCGACCGTCAGCACGTGGATCTGGCGGGCGTCGGCACGCAGCACTTCGAAGCGCAAATTGTCGATGTCGAACACGTCGCCCTTGTGGGGCATGCGCGCCAGGTGTTTCGCCACCAGGCCGCCGATGGTGTCGGCGTCTTCGTCGGACAGGTCCGTGTCGAGTTCTTCGTTGAACTGGCTGATCTCGGTCAGCGCCTTGACGCGCCAGCGCGGGCCGAGCTGGCCTTCCTTGATGGAGATGATGTTGTCTTCTTCTTCATCGAAGTCGTATTCGTCCTCGATGTCGCCGACGATCTGTTCCAGCACGTCCTCGATCGTGATCAGGCCGGCCACGCCGCTGTATTCGTCGACGACGATGGCCATGTGATTGTGGTTGGCGCGGAAGTCGCGCAGCAGCACGTTCAGGCGTTTCGACTCGGGGATGAAGATGGCAGGGCGCAGCATGTCGCGCACGTCGAACGACTCTTCCGCGTAATAACGCAGCAGGTCCTTCGCCAGCACGATGCCGACCACCTTGTCACGTTCGCCCTCGATGGCGGGGAAGCGCGAGTGGGCCGTTTCCAGCACCAGCGGCATCCATTCCTCGATGGGCTTGGAGATATCGATGACATCCATCTGCGAGCGCGGCACCATGATGTCGCGCGCGGACAAGTCCGACACCTGGAACACGCCTTCGATCATCGACAGGGCGTCGGCATCGATCAGATTGCGTTCGTGGGCTTCGTGCAGAACTTCGAGCAGCTCCGAGCGGTTCTCGGGCTCAGGGGAAATCAGGGCGGTGAGTCGCTCCAGGAGCGATCGGTGTGGTTTAGCGTCATTCCTGACGCTACTAGAGTGCTCTTGCATAGTAGGCGTGAGCCATTTGTTTCGAAGGGATATAGGATACACCAAACGGCCCGGCGGGTTCGTTTTTATCAGAATTGCATGCCGTCCCGGCCGTGCAGCGACCACTTGTCACAATCGCCTGCTATGCTGGTGCGGGGGAGGCCGGACGGGGAATGAAAATGCTTTTGGAGGCGGTGGAATACGGATCGGACCAGTGCGGGCTGGTATGCGGCTACCTGTTCGGGCGGCAAGCGCAGCCGATACCGATCGGCGCCGGCGACGCGGTGGCGTGGCTGCGCGAGCGCGCCGCCCATCCGGACGAATTCATCTGGCTGCACTTCAACCTGGCCAATGCCGTCAGCGAAAAATGGCTGCGCGAGCACACGGCGCTGGAGGACGAGTTCTACGACTGCCTGCACGCCGGCTCACGCTCCACCCGCATCGAGCAGGCCGGCGAGACCCTGGTGGCCGTCGTCAACGATGTGCTGCGCGACTTTTCCTTCGAGCCCAGCGACATCTCCAGCATGTATCTGTCGGTCGAGCGCCAGCTCGTCATCAGCGCAAGGCGCAGCCCGCTGCAATCGGTGGAACGGCTGCGCCAGGCCGTGCGCAAGGGCGAGCCGATGGCATCGTCCGTGGTGCTGCTGACGCACCTGCTGCGCGACCAGGCCGATGTATTGATCCGCATCGTGCGCGACGCCACGGGCAAGGTCGACCGCATCGAGGACAATCTGCTGTCCGGCCAGCTGAAGTTCAAGCGGGCCGACCTGGGCGCGCTGCGGCGCGTGCTGGTGCGCCTGCAACGCCTGCTGGCGCCCGAACCGGCCGCGCTGTTTCGACTACTGCAACGCCCGCCCGGCTGGGTCGGCGAGGCGGACCGCCAGGAGCTGCGCGAGGCGAGCGAGGAATTCGCCGTGGCACTGAACGACATCTCGTCGCTGCAGGAGCGCATCAAGCTGCTGCAGGAGGAAATCGCCGCCCTCGTCAACGAAGCGAACAACCGCAGCCTGTACGTGCTGACCATCGTCACCGTGCTGGCCCTGCCGATCAACATCATCGCGGGTCTCCTGGGCATGAACGTGGGCGGCGTACCGCTGGCCGGCGACAGCGGCGGCTTCTGGATCATCGCCGGCATCGTCGCCGTCTTCACGGCCGTGGCGGGCTGGGTGGTGGTGCGCAAGCGGCGCGAGCTGGAGTAGGCGCCGCCACTGCTCAGGCTGTGTCAACATCGGGGGCGAAGCCGGGGTTTCAATGAGCACCGCTCATAGCCAGCGTAGCGGCAAATGGCATGCAGGCCATTTGCCTCTTAAGACCCCGACATGGACACAGGCTCATCTGCAAGTTGCGGCCGAGCTCGTGTCTTTGTCGGGGTCTGACCCCAAGGTGGACACGAGCTCGGCGTTAGCAGGGCGAAAGGGTGGGGAGGGCGGGGCGGGGCGTCAGCCCTGCTTTTCGGCGGCGTAGGGATCGGCGTAGCCGAGCGTGCCGAGGATTTCCGTTTCGATGGATTCCATCTCGTCCGCTTCCTCATCGTCCTCGTGGTCGTAGCCTTGGGCGTGCAGCACGCCGTGGACGATCAGGTGGGCCGTGTGTTCTTCCACCGTCTTGTTCTGCTCGGCCGCTTCGCGCTGCAGCACGTCCGTGCACAGGATGATGTCCGCGCGGGTCGGTTCTTCCTCGGCGATGTCCTCGCCTTCGTTGTAGGCAAAGGTCAGCACGTTGGTGGCGTAGTCCTTGCCCCGGTACTCGCGGTTGAGCTGCTGGCCTTCGGCCGCGTCGACGAAACGGATGGTCAGCTCGGCCGGCGCGAACAGCGCTGCCTTGACCCACTTGCGCAGGGCGGGGCGGGTGATGATGTCCTGCAGGCGCGGGTCGGGGTACTGGACGGACAGGGTCAGCTTATTTTTTTCGGACATTACGGGCAGGGCTCTTCACGGGTTTCAGCAAGGGGGCGATGTCGGCAGTGCTCTGGTGCGCCGTGTCGTAGGCGTCGACGATGCGAGCCACCAGCGGGTGGCGTACCACGTCTTCGCTGGAGAACTGCGAGAACGCGATGCCACGCACGTCGCGCAGCACCTGCACGGCGTCCACCAGGCCGCTCTTCTGGTGCTTGGCCAGGTCCACCTGGGTGACATCGCCCGTGACGACGGCCTTGCTGCCGAAGCCGATCCGGGTCAGGAACATCTTCATCTGCTCGACGGTCGTGTTCTGCGCCTCGTCGAGGATGACGAAGGCGTGGTTCAGGGTGCGTCCGCGCATATACGCCAGCGGCGCGATCTCGATGACCTGCTTCTCGAACATCTTCATCGTGCGGTCGAACCCCAGCAGGTCGTACAGCGCGTCGTACAGGGGCCGCAGGTAAGGATCGACCTTCTGCGCCAGGTCGCCCGGCAGGAAGCCCAGGCGCTCGCCCGCTTCGACGGCAGGGCGCGTGAGCACGATGCGTTTCACCGCGTCGCGTTCCAGTGCATCGACGGCGCAGGCCACGGCCAGGTAGGTCTTGCCCGTACCGGCCGGGCCGATGCCGAAGCTGATGTCGTGCTCCAGGATATTGCGCAGGTAGCGGATCTGGTGCGGCGTGCGGCCGCGCAGGTCGTGGCGGCGCGTCTTCAACGCGGGGCTGGCGATGTCGGGATCGTGGAACGGCGGCTCCTCGTCGTCGTCCGCATCGTTCGGCGCCTGGCTGGTGCGCTGTTCGACCAGGCCCAGCTGCACTTCCTCGACGGGCACGGTCTTGTCGGCCACGGCGTAGAACTTTTCCAGGATCTGCACGGCGCGCTCGGCATTGGTGCCGCTGACGATGAATTTCTCGCCGCGCCGGAAGATCGTCACATCGAGCGCCGCCGAGATCTGGCGCAGGTTCTCGTCCAGCGGGCCGCACAGGTTGGCCAGCCGGGTGTTGTCCAGCGGTTCAGGGATGAAATAGTGGGGCTGAACGGGGATTTTCGTTTTCAAAGGCTAGGTTGTTCCAGGGTAGGCGCGGCGACGGATGATGCAAGAGGCAAAACCAGTTCGCCGCGCAGGGAATAGGACAGGCTCTCGGTAATGCGGATATCCACCATCTTGCCATGGAAGCGCTGCGGCGCGTCGCCACCGTCGAACAGCACGGTGCGGGTATTGCCGGCGCGGCCCGTCAGTTCGTTGCCGCCGTGCTTGGACGGCCCTTCCACCAGCACGCGCATGGTCTTGCCCACCATCGCTTCGCTGTGACGGCGCGTGTTGGCATCGATCAGGGCCTGCAGCCGTTGCAGCCGGGCCAGCTTGGCCTCGTGCGGCGTGTCGTCCACCAGGTTGGCTGCCGGCGTGCCGGGGCGCTTGCTGAAGATAAAGCTGAAACTGTTGTCGAAATCGACATCCTGCACCAGCTTCATCATCGCCTCGAAGTCCTCGTCCGTCTCGCCGGGGAAGCCGACGATGAAGTCCGACGCGATCGTGATATCCGGCCGCACGGCCTTGACCTTGCGGATGATGGACTTGTATTCCAGCGCCGTGTAGCCCCGCTTCATGGCGCCCAGGATGCGGTCCGAGCCGTGCTGGGCTGGCAGGTACAGGTGGTCGGCCAGCTGGGGAATGCGGGCGTAGCAGTCCACCAGGCGCTGCGTGAATTCCTTCGGGTGGCTGGTAACGAAGCGGATGCGCTCGATGCCGGGGATGGCGGCCACGTATTCGATCAGCAGGGCAAAGTCGGCCAGGCCACCATCTTCCATCTGGCCGCGGAAGGCGTTCACGTTCTGGCCCAGCAGCATCACTTCCTTGACGCCCTGGGCAGCCAGCCCGGCCACTTCCGTCAGCACGTCGTCGAAGCGGCGCGACACTTCCTCGCCCCGCGTATACGGCACCACGCAGTAGCTGCAGTACTTGCTGCAGCCTTCCATGATCGACACATAGGCAAAGGCGCCATCGACGCGGGCCGGCGGCAGGTGGTCGAACTTTTCGATTTCCGGGAAGCTGATGTCGACCTGGGGCCGGCCGCTGTGGCGGCGCAGTTCGATCATCTTCGGCAGCCGGTGCAAGGTCTGTGGGCCGAACACCATGTCGACGTGGGGCGCGCGCTTGACGATGGCGTCGCCTTCCTGCGAAGCGACGCAGCCGCCCACGCCGATCAGCAGGGCAGGGTTGGCCTGCTTCAGCTTCTTGAACGTGCCCAGGTCGGAAAACACTTTTTCCTGCGCTTTTTCCCGAACGGAACAGGTGTTCAGGAGAATCACGTCGGCGTCTTCCGGCGTCTCGGTACGGACCAGGCCGTCCGACGCACCCAACAGGTCGGCCATCTTGTCCGAGTCGTACTCGTTCATCTGGCAACCGAAGGTCTTGATAAATACTTTTTTCTGCATCCACGGAGTTTACCGTAATTCACCCCGCGCCGGCCATGCGGCTGTCGTTTCGCGGCCCGCGCCGTCAGCGGCTGAGCAGCTCATCAATGGCGAAATGGCAAGAGTGTGCCGGACATGTCATCATGGCGTAACTATTTCCTGAAAGTTCTTTCGTGCGCCACTACATGATTGCATGTGGTGAAATGACATCGTTGTAAGATTTTTCGCGGAAGATTGATTTCAATTAATCATCGCACTGCATCGCTTGGCTGGAGCGGGCTTGTTTGGGCATAGAATATTGTTGTAAGTGCAATTTTCACCCGGAGGTCGCCGGCCTTTTGCGCCAGTCGTTTTGGCGTAACTCGTTCTGGAACTTATTTGGTAAAACCAAGTCTTCCTTAAGTTCGGAGCTGCATCATTCACCAACTATATAGACGAGGATCAATCATGGCACACCACGCTCTCGCTTCTCAAGAAAGCTATAACCCGAACCACCTGCTGGATATCCTGCTCGGCAAAATGCAGCTGAAAAACGATGCTGCATTGTCGCGTCTGCTTGAAGTGGCTCCTCCCGTCATCAGCAAGATCCGCCACCACCGCCTGCCGGTCGGCGCCTCGCTGCTGATCCGCATGCACGAAGTCACCGGCATGAGCATTCGCGACCTGCGCGACCTGATGGGCGACCGTCGCACCAAGTATCGCCTGTCCGACGCCCAGGGCCGCCCGAAGCCGGAAGACAAGGCTCAGCAAGCCCAGCCTGCACAACAGGCGCAAAAGCCGGAAGGCGGCACCGGCGGCAACTACGCACATTGATGCGTCCCGCACGGGAGGGTACACCCCTCCCGCAAGCGTCCGGGCCCCAAGCCGGGGCGGCAAGGTAGGACCTCAGGCCAGCAAGGCCTGTGCAATTTCCTCGTACTGCAGTTCCGTCTCCCGGAACAACTGAAGGCAACTGCCTTCGTCCAGTTTCAGCGCATTCCATGCCACGTCCGACAGCGGAGGTACCAGTTCATCCGGTGCCTGCGCCAGGTCGAGCGCGTGCGCGATGGCGTCCGCCACGTGGATGATCGTGGCCAGGAAGCCGGCGCCCGTGCGTTCCGGTGCATGGTGCCCGCCGATGGCCAGGCGCATCGTGTCGGAAAAATGCCAGTGCTCCGCCAGCGCCAGTCCCGCCTCGACGTGATCGATCCCCAATACTGCCCGTTCTGCCTCCAGCAAGGTGGTGTCCGCACGCGCGCGCCAGGCCAGCACCTCGCCGTAATGGCGCGGAAAGCACGTCACCAGCACAAGCCGGCCGATATCGTGCAGCAGCCCCGCCGTGAAGGCATAGTCCTGATTGAAGCGCAGGTGGCGCGCCAGCACCTTGGCGCAGGCGGCTGTACTGATGGAGTGGCGCCAGAAGGCCTTGTGATCGAAGCCGGTGCAGCCGCCGGTGGCAAAGCAGCCCGTGACGGCGGCGGCGGTGATCAGGTCGCGCGTGGTCTGGAAGCCCAGGTAGGTGATCGCCTGCCGCACGGTGGTCAGGCGCACCTGCAGGTTGTACATCGAAGAATTGGCCAGGCGCAAGGTCTTGGCCGTCAGCGCCGGGTCGTGCGACACCTTTTCCGCCAGCACGGCAATGTCGATGTCTTCCTGGTCGATGCTGTCGAGCAGCTCCATGACGACGGCCGGCAGGGACGGCAGGTCCCCCAGCGCATTCACCACATCGTCATAGGACAGGGCCGTCATGGCGGGCAGCCGTCGCGCACGCGGTAGGCCAGTACGAACTGGCGCAGCAGGTGGTCGGCGCGCGGTGCGCCTGCCGTCGGCGCCAGGTTGCGGAACAGGTAGTCGACGCGGTCGCGCCGGTGCTGCATGTCCGGTCCGACAGGTGCCTGGGGTGGATTGCTTGCCGTCATGGTGGTCTCCTGGTCCCGTTCGATGGTAGCACCATGCTTGTTAAAAGGGAGCTGCGAACTCTGACAGGGCGAGCAGCCGGCCCGGCCGAATACGGTGAAGATATTGCCAATGTGCATCTGCTGAATTACATTGGGTGGACACTTTCGGGGAGAGCGCATGTTCGGAATCCAGGCCAGGCTGACCTGCCTGTTCGTCGTCATCGTGACGGTGGTGCTGGCCATTTCCGGCACCTATGCGCAGTACAAGCTGGCGCACGAGCTGGAGCTGGCCAACCAGCGGCTGCGCGACGGCGTACTGACCCGCCTGCAAACGAGCCTGCCATCGGCCCTGTGGGACCTGGACAAGGCCAAGGTCGACAATATCGTCGCGGCCGAAATGCTGCCGCCGGAATTGCTGGCCATCCGCGTCTACGACACGTCGGTGGGCCTGTTCTCCGGCAAGCGGCGCAACGCCGACGGCACCGTCCTCGACGCCAACGGCCGCGATGCCGTCGCCGGGACGGCCACCGTGGCGGACCTGGCCTACCGCGACGGCGACCAGGCCGGCCGCCCCCTCATTGTCGGGCGCGTCGTCGTCAATTTCAGCCGCGACCGGATCGAGGCCCGGCTGGCCGCCGAAATCCGCCGCCGGGTCAGCGAGGTGCTGCTGCTGGACCTGATCCTCGTGGTGGCGCTGGCCCTGTCGCTGCGCATCGTGTTCGCGCCCCTGAAGCAGCTGCGCGACCGGCTGCACGAACTGGCCACGCGCGACAGCGAGGAAGTGGACGAGCTGCCGGAGAAGCGGCGCGACGAGCTGGGCGACGTGATCCGCGGCTTCAACGCCATCCTGCGGCGGGTGAAAGCCGTCATTGCCCGCACGCGCGAGGCGGAGGACGAGGCGCGCGGTGCCGCGCAGGAAACGGCCCAGGCCATGAACGAGCTGCGCCAGGCCCAGGAATCGCTGCTGCAGGCCGAGCGCCTGGCGTCGCTGGGCAGCCTGGTGGCCGGCGTGGCGCATGAGATCAACACGCCCGTCGGCATCGCGCTGACCAGCGCCTCCGTGCTGAAGGAGGCCACCGAGGAAATCCACGCGGCCGTGATGGCGGGCGCCGTCAAGAAATCCGAAATCCTGCGCTATATCGACACGGCCGGCGAAAGCGCGCGCCTGATCATGAACAACGCCTACCGCGCCGCCCACCTGATCCACAGCTTCAAGCAGATCGCCGTGGACCAGGTCAGCGAGGCGCGCCGCCGCTTCGAGCTGCGCGAATACATCGGCGAAGTGGTCTCGAGCCTGCAGCCGCGCCTGAAGAAGACGCGCCTGGACGTCGCTATCGACTGCCCGCCCGACGTGGTGCTGGACAGCTACCCCGGCGCGCTGGCCCAGGTCATCACCAATCTGACCCTGAACTGCGTCGACCATGCCTTCGCGCCGGAGCAGGAAGGAAGAATCGCCATCGCCGTGCGCCCGCGCGGCGAATGGATCGAGCTGGCCGTGACGGACAACGGCGCCGGCATCCCGGCCGACCTGCTGGACAAGGTGTTCGACCCGTTCGTGACGACGCGGCGCGGCCAGGGCGGCACGGGCCTGGGCCTGAACATCGTCTACAACCTGGTGGTCAAGCAGTTCGCCGGCAGCATCGCCGTGCACAGCGTGCCGGGGCAGGGCGCCAGCTTCGTGCTGCAGATGCCGCGCGTGACCCCGGGGCCCGAACTCCCGGCCGAAGGCAGTCCTCCCGCGTGAGGACCGGCAAGCACCATGCAAGCCGGGCGCCCGGGTTGGCGCGGCTGTCGCATACTGCGACCAGAAAAACAGGAGAACATGGATGAGCACAACGCGACAGATAGCCCTGCTGCGGGGGATCAACGTCGGCCGGGCCAAGCGCATCGCCATGGCGGACTTGCGCAAGGTGCTTGCCGACCTGGGTTTCACCGGCGTGCGCACATTGCTCAACAGCGGCAACGTGGTGTTCGACTGCGCCGCCCGCGATGCCGCGCAGTCGGCCACCCGCATCGAGGAAGCGCTGGTGCTGAAACTGGGTGTGGGCGCGCGCGTGACGGTGCTGGACGCCCACCAGCTCGACGACGTGGTGCAGGACAACGCGCTCACCGCCCTGGCGGCCGATCCCGCGCGGCTGCTGGTGGCCATCCTCAGCAACCCGGTCGACCGCGCCCGCCTGGAGCCCCTGTGCCATCAGGGCTGGGAACCGGAAGCCTTCGCGCTGGGCCGCTGGGCTGCCTACCTGTGGTGCGCCGACGGCGTGCTGGCCAGCCGCCCGGCCGCCGCGATGGGCAAGCTGCTGGGCGATGGCGTCACCACCCGCAACTGGAGTACCATCACGAAACTGCACGCGCTGGCCAGGGAGCCCGGCGCCTGATCGTCACATCTTCACATGGGAGACACCAGCATGGCGCACATCAGCGGCGAGTTCGACGTGACGATGGAACCGCACCAGGTGGCCGACGCCAACCTGGAAACGGGCATCGTCCGCATGACACTGGATAAACGCTACCACGGCGGCCTGCAGGCCGACGGCCAGGGCGAGTTCCTCGCCTTCCACGGCGCCGTGCCCACGTCGGCCGTGTACGTGGCCATCGAAAAGGTCGAAGGCACGCTCGATGGCCGTGCCGGCACTTTCGCGCTGCAGCATGCCGGCGTGATGGGCGGCGAGCACGCGGGCCTGCGCATCCTCGTCGTGCCCGACTCCGGCACGGGCGAGCTGGCCGGCCTGCGCGGCACGATGGCCATCCGCATCGAGCAGGGCAAGCATTACTACGACTTCGATTATTCGCTGGCCTGACCCGGCGGGGACGGAGGTCGCTTGGGGTAGACTGGGGTTTTACGTCCAACCCGAAGAGCGATGAAGTACAAGACCCTACCCCTGCTGCTGGCCGGCGCGCTGCTGGCCGGCGCCATGCTGGGCGGCTGCGCCGTCTACAAGAAGAACCCCCGCCAGAATCCCGTCGTCTCCGGCGCCACCAAGGGCAACCCGCAGGTGCTGCTGCTGGGCGAAGTGCACGACAATCCGAAGGGCCACAAGGCCCGTTACGAGGAATTGCGCCGCCGCGTGGAAGCGGGCTGGCGCCCCGCCATCGCGATGGAGCAGTTCGACCGCCAGGACCAGGACCTGCTGAACGCGGCCCAGGAAGGCTGCATGGATGCGGGCTGCGTGATCCGCGTGATGGACCGCAAGGGCTGGGATTGGCAGCAGTACTACAACATCATCCAGCTGGCGCTGGACCACAAGCTGCCCATCGTCGCGGTCAACCTGTCGCGTGCGGATGCGTCGAAGGTCGTGCGCGACGGCATCGCCTCCAGCTTCGACGCGAAAACCGTGGCCGAATACCGCCTGAACGAACCCGTGTCGGCCGACTGGCGCAAGGCGCAGGAAAACGAGATCCGCACGGGCCACTGCGACATGCTCCCGGCGATGATGCTGCCCGGGATGGTGGACGCGCAGATGGCGCGCGACATCTGGATGGCAAAGCTGATCCGCGACCAGCAGCCGCGCGACGTCGTCCTCATCGCCGGCAACGGCCACGTACGCAAGGACATCGGCGTACCCCGCTGGCTCGCCGCCGTCGGCGCCAAGCTGACGGTCGAAACCATCGGCTATGTCGAGGGCGGCAACGCCAAGGCGCAGTTCGACGACGTCCGCACCATCCCCGCCCAGAAGCGCCCCGACCCCTGCGCCAAGTTCAAGAAGTAGGCCGCCGCCCTCAATCCGGTGTCGGACACCGGATGCGGGCAACTACTTATACATCGGCCCGTCGAAGATGAACTTGCCGCCGTGGTAGTTGCTGGCGGCGTCGTCCTCGGGCGGGTACTCGCCCGTTTCCGGCACGTCGGCGCGGAACTGTTCGGAGCTGTCCTTCGGCTGGAAGCCCAGATGGGCGGCCTTGCGGTTGTCCCACCACTGGCGCTTGTTGTTCGAGGCGCCGAACAGGATGGTGTGGCCCACGCGGGGCGTCAGCAGCGACACGCGCAGCGCCTCGACCAGGTCGTCGTAGGACAGCCACGTGCACATCATGCGCGGATTGTTCACGGCCGGGAACGAGGAGCCGATGCGCAAGCACACCGTCTCGATGCCGGCGCGGTCGAAGTAGTAGCGCGACAGCTGTTCGCCGAACACCTTCGACAGGCCGTACATGCTGTCCGGGCGCGGCGGGTCGTCCGCGTCGATCACCTGCGTCTGCGGATAGAAGCCGATGGCGTGGTTCGACGACGCGAACACGATGCGCTTGACGCCGTGGCGGTGCGCCGCCTCGTAGATGTTGTACGTGCCCTGGATATTGGCGAACATGATGTTCTCGAAGGTGTTCTCCGTCGAGATGCCGCCGAAGTGCAGGATCGCGTCCACGCCCTCGACCATCTCCAGCACGGCCGCCTTGTCGGCCAGGTCGGCCTGGAAGATCTCCTCGCCTTCGCCGGCCGTGCCCAGGTCGCCGATATCGGACAGGCGCAGCACCTCGGTGAGCGGCTTCAGGCGCTCGCGCAGGATCTTGCCCAGGCCCCCGGCGGCGCCCGTCAGCAGCAGGCGCTTGAATGGTTTTTTCGTCGTCGTCATGTCGTCTCTCGTTCCTATCTGGTTGTCGCTGCGCCATTGGACCAGAAATCGGCCCCGGCGGTGAATCAGTCGCGTGATCGCTTCGGCAGGGCGAACGTCAGGTCACCGGGGCCGGGTTGAACAGCACCAGCGCATTGTGCAGCTTCCAGTGCTCGGCCCATGTCTTCTGGCCGCTGGCGACCGCCAGCATCAGGTGGAACAGCTCCCAGCCCACGTCCTCGATGGAAGCGCCGCCGCTGGCGATGCGCCCCGCGTTGACGTCCATCAGGTCATGCCAGCGGCGTGCCAGGTCGTCGCGCGTGGCCACCTTGATGACGGGGCATTCCGCCAGGCCGTAGGGCGTGCCGCGGCCGGTGGTGAAGATATGCACGTTCATGCCGGCAGCCAGCTGCAGGGTGCCGCAAATAAAATCGCTGGCCGGCGTGGCCGCGTAGATCAGGCCCTTCTGCTTGAGCTTCTCGCCCGGCGACAGCACGCCGGAAATCGGGCTGCTGCCGGACTTGACGATCGAGCCCATGGCCTTCTCGACGATGTTCGACAGCCCGCCCTTCTTGTTCCCCGGCGTCGTGTTGGCGCTGCGGTCGACGCCGCCCCGCTTCAGGTAATTGTCGTACCAGTCCATCTCGCGGATCATGGCCTGGGCCACGTCGGCGTTGACGGCGCGCGACGTCAGCTGGTCGATCCCGTCGCGCACTTCCGTCACTTCCGAGAACATCACGGCCGCGCCGGCGCGCACCAGCAGGTCGGTGGCAAAGCCCACGGCGGGGTTGGCGGTGACGCCGGAGAAGGCATCGCTGCCGCCGCATTGCACGCCCACTACCAGGTCGGACGCGGGGCAGGTCACGCGCCGGCGCCGGTTCAGCACTTCCAGCTGCTGCTCGGCCGTCTGCATGATCGAGTCGATCATCGACATGAAGCCCACGTGGTGGCTGTCCTGCAGGCATACCACGGGCGCCTCGTCGGCCACCGAGTTGTCGGCCATGCGGATCGGGATCGAGCCCTTCGGGAACAGCCGCGTGGGTTGCAGCTTCTCGCAGCCGAGCGAGACAACCATGGCCTGGCCGCCGAAATTCGGGTTCTTGCTGATGTTGTGCAGCGTGCGGATCGGTACGTCGGCGCCGGGCGCCTCGATCGCCACGCCGCAGCCGTAGCTGTGCTCCAGGCCGACCACGTCGTCCACGTTCGGATAGCGCGGCAGCAGTTCGGCCTTGATGCGCTTGACGGCGAATTCCACCACGCCCGACACGCACTGCACGGTGGTGGTGATGGCCAGGATATTGCGCGTGCCGACGGAGCCGTCCTCGTTGCGGTAGCCCTGGAAGGTATAGCCCTCCAGCGGCGGCAGCGGCGGCGGCTTGATGGTGGCGATCGGCAGGTTGTCCAGCTCGCGCGCCGGCGGCATTTCCAGCAGTTGCTCGGACACCCAGCTGCCGCGCGGGATGGCCTTGGCGGCGCGGCCGATGATGACGTTGTAACGGATGACGGGATCGCCCTGGGCCAGGTCGACCAGGGCCACCTTGTGCCCTTGCGGCACGCCTTCCACCAAGGTCAGGCCATCGGCAAAGACGCTGCCGGCGGGCAGGCCGCCATCGTTGACGACGATCGCCACATTGTCGTTGTCATGCATGTGGATACGGCGCGGAGAGCTCGCTGTCATCTTCAATCCTGGAGGGAAACCGGAGGGTTCGTTGCGCTGCTGTGTGGCAGAAGCGCAACATCGATACGCCGTCCGGTGAGTTGTCTGATGACTTCAGTATGACAGAGGCGAATATTTTTGGCTAGTCCACATTGCGATTTTGGTCTGACCGCTTTAGAATGGCCTGACCAGATGACAAGAGCCTGACGCTTGCGCGCCACGCCACCGACGAGACAGCGCGATGCAGAAACGAAGTGCCCCGATGCCGGAGACGGCGACCCACGAACCGCGCCTGTACCGCATCGTGGCCGACCGTATCGGGCAATTGATCGCGGCCGAAGGGCTGCTGCCGGGCGCGCGACTGCCGTCCGAGCGCGACCTGGCCACCCGCCTGGCCGTCAGCCGTGCCTCGCTGCGCGAAGCACTGATCGCGCTGGAACTGGGCGGCGTCATCGAAGTGCGCGGCGGCTCGGGTGTGTATGTCAGCGAGATGCCGCAGGCAAGAGCGCCCCTGCCCGAGGCGGAAGCAGGGCCGGGGCCCTTCGAGGTGCTGTCGGCCAGGCGCCTGATCGAAGGCGAGATCGCCGCGATGGCGGCGCGCACGGCCAGCGACAGCGCCATCGACGCGATCCTGAAGGCGGTGGAGGAAATGGAGACGCATCACGCCAACAAGACCACCAACGAACAGGCCGACCGCAACTTCCACATGGCGATCGGCCGCGCCACGGGCAACGGCGCCATGGCCGGCACCCTGGAATACCTGTGGGACCAGCGCGGGCGCCTGTGGCACAAGCTGAAGGAGCATTTCCAGACCGAGGAGCTGCGGCAGGAAACGCTGAAGGATCACCGCCGCATCTTCGAGGCCATCGCCGCGCACGACCCGGCCGCGGCGCGCAAGGCGATGCGCTCGCACCTGGAACGGGTCACGCGGACGTTCTCGCGCGGCTAGCAGTACCGGATAAATACGCAGGACAGAAAAAAGCAGGACCGGCGCCCAATATAAAAACCAGGGGCGCCGAGGAGACAGGATGGACCCAAGTACCCCCGGGCACAACCCGCCAAGTATGCCGGCAGCATGCGCTTACCCGCCTTTGCGGCGCCGCTGCCGCGCTCCTGATCTCGAACAAATGGTTATCGACCGCGTGCGACCTCGGCCCCTTGTGTGGCTCTCGTGGCAGCGGCACGGAGTACGCGAGGTGCTCCAACAGTCGATCCGCCCCGCGCGGCCGACATAACTTTATTTGGAAAACACAAGGAGACGAGAAGCATGAACAAGCGCGAAACCCTCTGTCAGCCACGGCTGGTACTGACCTCGATCGCACTGGCCGTGCTGGCCGTGGCGAATCAGGCCTCCGCCCAGGACGCCTCGATGCAGCGAGTGGAAGTGACCGGCTCGTCCATCAAGCGCCTGGCCAGCGAAGAAGCCTTGCCCGTCACGACGATCAAGGCCGAAGAATTCGCCCAGCGCGGCATGACCACCCTGGCCGACGTCATGATGGCACTGCCGCAATCGGCCTCGCTGGCGCCATCGAACGCCGGCTCGGGCACCAATATCAACCTGCGCGGCCTGGGCGTGAACCGCACCCTGGTGCTGCTGAACGGCCGCCGCCTGGCCAATGAGGCCATCTCCTCCGGCTACGCCAACCTGGACGTGATTCCGATGAGCGCGCTGGCGCGCGTCGAGATCCTGCGCGACGGCGCCTCGTCGATCTACGGTTCGGACGCCATTGGCGGCGTCGTCAACTTCGTCACGAAGCGCGAATTCGAAGGCGGCCAGATCACGGGACAATGGGTCGAACCGGAACGCAGCGGCGGCGGCGACGAGCAGCGCGCCACGCTCACCTTCGGCAAGGGCAGCCTGGCCCGCGACGGCTGGAATGCCTACGCCACGGTCGACTACCATAAGCGCAGCCGCCTGGCCTCGAAGGACCGCCCGAACCTGGGTTCGGACGAGATCCTGGCCCAGATCGGCCGCTCGCGCACCATCGGCAGCGGCGGCTACGCCATGCCGGCCAACTTCACCACGGCCACCAACAAGGTCGCCCGAAACCCCTACGCCGCCGAATGCGAGGCGCCATATTCGATCGTCGGCGCGAAAAGCACGTGCCTGATCGACAGCAACGAATACGGCACCGCGCTGCACGAGAATTCGCAGCTGAGCTTCTATGGACGCGCCACCAAGCAGATCAGCGAAGACCACACCTTCACCGTCGAATACACCCGCGGCCAGTCGGAAATCCTGGCGGCGCGCAATCCAACCCAGTCCGTCGCCGTCGGCGGCGTCACGGCGCAACTGCCGTCGTCGTCGAAATGGTATCCCGGTAACAGCGGCGGCGTGCCCGCCATGTCCGGCCTGAACGGCGCACCGCTGGTCGTCACGTGGTCCGTGGCCGACCTGGGCATCGCCGTGCAGAAGGACAAGCAGGTCAACCAGCGCCTGGCCTTCGTCGACGAAGGCAAGTTCGGCGACTGGGACTACCGCACCGGCCTCGTGATCGGCATCAGCGACCGCGAAAACTACTACGACCGCGGCTTCGTGCGCGGCCAGGGCCTGCTGGACGGCCTGAAAAGCGGCGCGCTCAATCCATTCGGCCTGCAGGACCAGGCCGGCCTGGACTACCTGAAGAATATCTCGGTGGACGGCATCAAGAACCGCGATTCGCGCACCACCTACACGGGTGCCGATATCACCATCAGCCGTCCGCTGATGGAGCTGGCCGGCGGCGCGATGGCGATCGCCATCGGCGCCGACGCGAACCACAACACGACGCGCGACGACAAGCTGGCGATCCAGAACGAAGTGCAGTACCTGAACAGCACTTCCTCGCACGGCGAAGGCCAGCGCAACGTCTATGCGCTGTACGCCGAACTCGATGTGCCGCTGACGAAGACGCTGAACCTGAACTTCGCCGCCCGCGACGATTACTTCAGTGACTTCGGCAACACCTTCAACCCGAAGGCCAGCTTCCGCTGGGAGCCGAGCAAGACCGTGATGTTCCGCGGCTCGGCCAATACGGGCTTCCGCGCACCGACCCTGTTCGACGCCTACGGTTACCGCCTGCCCGGCGCTACCGGCAAGACCAGCTCGCGCTGGGACGATCCGGTCCTGTGCCCGGGCGGCACGCCAGGCGTGGCCGGCAGCGGCAATCCGCTGCCAGGCTATGTCGAGTCCGAAGTGTGCGACGTCGCGCTGCCCAAGCAGGTCGGCTCGAACGCCAACCTGAAGCCGGAGAAATCGCGCGGCTTCACCCTGGGTGTCGTGGTTGAGCCGATCAAGTCGATGACGCTGTCGCTGGATTACTGGAACATCCGCATGAAGGACATGCTGGCGAACCTGCCGGAGCAGGTCTATTTCCAGGACCCGGCCAAGTACGCCCACCTGTTCGTGCGCAATCCCGACGGCACGCTGGCCTTCATCAACAACACGACGATGAACCTGGGTGGCCAGAAGGCGGCCGGTATCGACATCTCGGCCTCCTACCGCTTCCCGCGCAGCAGCACCTACGGCGACTTCAAGGTGGAACTGGACGGCACCTACCTGACCCAGTTCGACAACCAGCTGTTCCCGGGCGAGGAATGGGTCTCGAACATCGGCCGCTTCGGCAATGCGTCGAACGGCACCACGTCGAGCTTCCCGATCATCACCTACCGCTGGAAGCACACGTTGAAATTCGGCTGGTCCAAGGGTGACTGGACTGCGCAGGCGACGCAGAACTACAACTCGCAGTACGAGGACCAGAACCTGGTGGCGCAGCAGTACTGGCGCGACATCAACTCGTACAAGCCGTGGAACCTGACGGTGGGCTACAAGGGCATCAAGAACCTGCAGCTGATCTTCGGCATCACCAATGTGTTCGACACGGACCCGCCGGTGACGAACCACAGCGGCTACGGCTTCAGCTACCTGTCCAGCGCGGCCAGCCCGATCGGCCGTTCGTACAACCTGCGCGCGACGTACAATTTCTAAGGCCGTGTAATGTGCTGCCGGGATAATCGGCTGTCCGTCCCGGCGTACCCATGACACGCGGCGCCCGCCTGCAACCGCAGCGGGCGCCGTTTTCTTATCGGGAGACTTCATGACCATCAAACTGCTTGCCGCAGCCTTCGTGCTGACCGCTGCCGGCGCGTCCCACGCGGCCGATGCCGCAAACACCGCCAATGCCAGGCCGGTGCGCTTCATCCTCGTGGGCGACTCCACCATGGCCACCGCCAGCGGCTACGGCGACGCCTTTTGCGCCCGCGTGATCCGGGCCGACACATGCATCAACCTGGCCAAGGGCGGGCGCAGCTCCGGCAGCTTCCGCGCCGAAGGCCGCTGGGACGAGGTGCAGGGCCTGCTCAAGGGCGGCAGCGCCTACCGCGCCACCTATGTGCTGATCCAGTTCGGCCACAACGACCAGCCGGGCAAGCCGGGCCGCTCGACCGACCTGAAAACGGAGTTCCCCGTCAATATGGCGCGCTATGTCGATGAAGTGAAGGCCGCCGGCGGCGTGCCGGTGCTGGTGACGCCGCTGACGCGGCGCAGCTTCAAGGACGGCAAGCTGGAAAACAACCTGCAGCCGTGGGCCGACGTCATCCGCGCCGTCGCGGCCAGCGCCAAGGTGCCGCTGCTGGACCTGAATGCCGACAGCGTCGCCGCCGTCCAGGCGATGGGGCCGGACGAAGCGGACACCCTCGCCGTGGCGCCCAAGCCGGCGGCCGCGCCCGCATCCGCTCCTCCACCCGCGGCAGGATCGGCCGCCACGGTGGAGCCGCAAGGCGCGGCGAAAAGCGCCTTCGACTACACCCATGTCGGCGCCAAGGGCGCAGCCTACTTCGCTGCCATGGTCGAGCGCGAGATCAAGGCCGCCATTCCCGCCATCGCCACCGAGTTTCGTCCGGAGGCGGTGCAATGACGGCGCGGCAGGCCACGGCGCTTGCCCTGGCGCTGTGCGCAACCGGCGCCCACGGTCAGGACAGCCGCCAGGTGGCGGAACCGAAGCTGCCGCCGGCCTGCGCCGTGCTGGCAGCCGTGGCGGGCGGCGGCAACGACGCGCCGCGCA
>NZ_WNKZ01000069.1 GCF_009720835.1 Pseudoduganella buxea | reverse complement strand
TAATTCAAGGGATTGGGACGAGCGAACTTGTTCGCGAAGCAATCGGAAGTGGTTCCAAGAAAAGCCTCTAAGCTTCAGTCATACGAGACCGTACCGCAAACCGACACAGGTGGGCGAGATGAGTATTCTAAGGCGCTTGAGAGAACTCGGGAGAAGGAACTCGGCAAATTGGTACCGTAACTTCGGGAAAAGGTACGCCCCGGTAGCTTGGTCACTTTACTGTGATAGGGCGAAAGGGTTGCAATAAACTGGTGGCTGCGACTGTTTAATAAAAACACAGCACTCTGCAAACACGAAAGTGGACGTATAGGGTGTGACGCCTGCCCGGTGCTGGAAGATTAAATGATGGGGTGCAAGCTCTTGATTGAAGTCCCAGTAAACGGCGGCCGTAACTATAACGGTCCTAAGGTAGCGAAATTCCTTGTCGGGTAAGTTCCGACCTGCACGAATGGCGTAACGATGGCCACACTGTCTCCTCCCGAGACTCAGCGAAGTTGAAGTGTTTGTGATGATGCAATCTACCCGCGGCTAGACGGAAAGACCCCATGAACCTTTACTGTAGCTTTGCATTGGACTTTGAACCAATCTGTGTAGGATAGGTGGGAGGCTTTGAAGCGGGGACGCCAGTTCTCGTGGAGCCAACCTTGAAATACCACCCTGGTTTGTTTGAGGTTCTAACCTTGGTCCGTAATCCGGATCGGGGACAGTGCATGGTAGGCAGTTTGACTGGGGCGGTCTCCTCCTAAAGTGTAACGGAGGAGTTCGAAGGTACGCTAATTACGGTCGGACATCGTGATGATAGTGCAATGGCATAAGCGTGCTTAACTGCGAGACCGACAAGTCGAGCAGGTACGAAAGTAGGACATAGTGATCCGGTGGTTCTGTATGGAAGGGCCATCGCTCAACGGATAAAAGGTACTCTGGGGATAACAGGCTGATTCCTCCCAAGAGTTCATATCGACGGGGGAGTTTGGCACCTCGATGTCGGCTCATCACATCCTGGGGCTGTAGCCGGTCCCAAGGGTATGGCTGTTCGCCATTTAAAGTGGTACGTGAGCTGGGTTTAAAACGTCGTGAGACAGTTTGGTCCCTATCTGCCGTGGGCGTTGGAAATTTGAAGGGGGCTGCTCCTAGTACGAGAGGACCGGAGTGGACGAACCTCTGGTGTACCGGTTGTCACGCCAGTGGCATTGCCGGGTAGCTAAGTTCGGAAGAGATAACCGCTGAAAGCATCTAAGCGGGAAACTTGCCTTAAGATGAGATTTCCCAGAGCCTTGAGCTCTTTGAAGGGTCGTTCGAGACCAGGACGTTGATAGGTCAGGTGTGGAAGTGCAGTAATGCATTAAGCTAACTGATACTAATTGCCCGTAAGGCTTGTCCCTATAACCTTGACGGTTATATGCATTTGCCAGTGTTTGAGCACTACCCCAAAAAACTACTTCTTCCAGATTCAAGACTGCAGCTGCTCCATCGAGAGCTGCGGTCTGTACAAGTCATGCCTGATGACCATAGCAAGTCGGTCCCACCCCTTCCCATCCCGAACAGGACCGTGAAACGACTTTGCGCCGATGATAGTGCTGCAACCAGTGTGAAAGTAGGTTATCGTCAGGCTGTTATATAGAGAAACCCCTGTTGGCTAACGCCAGCAGGGGTTTTTTGCATTCAAGGCTGCTCCATCGCCGGCCCGGTATTGCCCCCTGCCGGCTGATGCCGGCAGGGTTTTTGCACATCCGTCTGCCCAAACCACAGCCCGGTATTGTCCCTTAGCTGAAGCTGGCGGGGCCTATCGCATTTGAACGTCTACATTGCGACGCCAGGGAATTGGCGTCGCGAGTACTGAACGGCCCTTCAAACACCCCAGATAATATCGGCGCCCTGGTCGCGTGCGGTGCGCAGCATTTCCAGCAGGGGATAGGCGCGCTGGGCGAAGGCAACGTGGTTACGCTCGGCGATTTCCGGCGTTTCGCCTTCATCGGGCAAGGTATGGGCGTGGGTATGGGTGGCGTGGTCGGCCTCGACTTCCGGGTGCAACTTGCTCAGCGCAACTTCCTGCTCCAGCAACTGCACCGCCTGTGCCGCCTCGGTGGCCGTGATGACACCGCGGCTGGCATTCTTGTTCAGCAGGTCCAGGATGCGCTGTGCGTGTTCCTGGTACATGGTGAGATCTGCCGACGACTTCGATTTGAATGTGATTAACATGGCGCTTCCTGACTTTGTTGTTTTAGTGGTTTAACGATATCACGACTGGTCGAAAGCAGATTGTGCGGCGGTGCGCTTAATCGGGCGTGAACGACTGGAGGAAGGTGGTGACGTCTTCCTTGCCCACTCCATTGGCTGGCCCCACGACGACGACCTGGTAGACCCGCGTGCCGCGTACCATGAACCTGCCGTTCAAGGCCATCGGCTGGCCGTTGCGGCTGCCTTTCGCCTCGACGGTAAAGGCGCCGTCGCGCGTGGCCTCCACCGCATCGGTGGCGCCGATATTGCGTACCATGGCTTTCTTCATGGCCTGGACGGCCAGTTGGGCCTTGTCCGGGTCCGGCAATTCGGCGCTGCCGACGGCGAACAGCGTGCCGTCGATGTCGACGGCTGCCATCGTCATGTCCGCATTCTGTCCGTCCAGGTTGACCGGGCGCGTATGCGTGGCCGGCTTGCCGGGGAACAGCACGGCATACGGTGCCTTGCTGCCGCGGTAGTCGCGCCAGTCGAACTTGGGACTGCAGGCGCACATGGCCGCGACAACGCAGCAAATCACCAGTTTCGGGAAGCGGAAGTTCATGCTGCGATGGTAGCAGCGTGGACGCGCGCGCGCCACCGCGGCGCACTGGCCTGTTCAGGATTGGTGCAGGGCGCGGCGGAACTGGATGGCTTCGGCCACATGTTTCTCCAGCACGGCGCCAGAGCCCGCCAGGTCCGCCACGGTCCGCGCCACCCGCAGCACGCGGTGGTAGGCGCGGGCGGACCAGTGGAACTGCAGCATGGCCTTGTGCAGCATGTCCTGCCCGGCCCGCTCGGGCTTGCAGTGCCGGTCGATTTCGCGCGACGTCAGGTGGCAGTTGGCCTTGTGTTGCCGCGTCATCTGGCGGTCCAGCGCCGCTTCCACCCGCCTGGCGATGGCCGACGACGGCTCTGCCTCCGAGGGATCGTGGAGGAACTCGGCCGGTACCGGGCCCACCTCGATCTGCATGTCGATACGGTCTAGCAAGGGGCCGGAGATGCGGTTGCGGTAACGGGCGACGGCATCGGGCGTGCAGCGGCATTGGGCAATGGGATGGCCCAGGTAACCGCAGGGGCAGGGATTCATGGCCGCCACCAGCTGGAAGCGGGCGGGAAAGTCGGCCTGGCGCGCCGCGCGCGAGATCGTCACGCGGCCCGATTCCAGCGGCTCGCGCAGCACTTCCAGCACGCGCCGGTCGAATTCCGGCAATTCATCGAGGAACAGCACGCCGCAGTGGGCCAGCGAAATCTCGCCGGGGCTGGGTACGCCGCCGCCACCGACCAGTGCGACAGCGGACGACGTGTGATGGGGTGAGCGGAACGGCCGTTGTTTCCAGGTCGATGCGAGGAAGCGGCCCGTCACGGATTGCACGGCGGCCGCTTCCAGCGCCTCGTCGTCCGTCATCGGCGGCAGGATGCCGGCGAAGCGGGAAGCCAGCATGGTCTTGCCCGCACCGGGCGGCCCCATCAGCAGCACGCTGTGTCCGCCCGCCGCCGCCACCTCCATGGCCCGCCTGGCATGCTGCTGGCCCTTGATGTCGGCAAAATCCGGATAGGCCAGCGGCGGCGCCGCCCGGCTGGCCTTGTAGCGGCCCAGGCGCAGGCTCGCGTCCGCGGCGCAGAAGTGATTGCATACCTCCAGCAGCGAGCCGGCCGGATAAATGGCCGCACCTTCCACCAGTGCCGCTTCCTCGGCATTCGCCGCAGGCAGGACGAATGCGCCGGCACCGCCACCGTTGGCGCGCTGCATGGCAAATGTCATGGCCAGTGCGCCCCGGATAGGGCGCAGTTCGCCCGTCAGCGACAGTTCGCCGGCAAATTCATAGCGGGATAAGGCGGGGCCGGGCACCTGCCCCGAGGCTGCCAGGATGCCCATGGCGATGGGCAGGTCGAAGCGGCCCGATTCCTTGGGCAGGTCGGCCGGGGCGAGATTGACGGTGATGCGGTGGGCGGGCATGTCGAAGCCCGCGTTCAGGATGGCGGCGCGCACGCGGTCGCGCGACTCCTTCACTTCCGTGTCGGCCAGGCCGACGATATGGAACGCCGGCAAGCCATTTGCCAGGTGGACTTCGACGCTGACTTGCGGTGCTTCCATGCCGGCCAGCGCGCGGCTTCGAACGACGGCCAGGCTCATGACTTCCCCGCTGCGGCTCCTAGACCAGTCGATCGTAGAGCCTTGCGGCGCGGCGCGTTTGCGCCGCCGCAAGGGGAAGGGCGGCCGGGTCCGTGCTTACAGGGGGGTCTTCTCCGCCGCCAGTTTCGCTTCCAGTTCGGCCAGGCGGGTCTCCAGCAGTTCCAGGCGGGAGCGGGTCTTGGCCAGCACTTGGGCCTGGATGTCGAATTCCTCGCGGGTGACGAGGTCCAACTTCGAGAAGCCCTGCGTCATCATCGACTTGACGTTCTTTTCGATGTCTTTCGCGGGCGAATTCTGGATGGCGTGGTTGATCTTGTTTTGCAGGTCGTTGAAGAAGGCGTTCATGTCCACGATGGGCTCCAGGTGAGGTGTTCCCTTGTCCGCACCAGAGTAGTGCGGCGCCAGAGATTATTTGGTGCGAAACGCATGGCTTCTCCCCTCTTCAGCAGCTATCGATACAGCAACATTGCTGGCACGCATTCTGCTTAGTAAGGGAAAGCATTGACGATCAAGCTGAATTTTAAACCGCAATAAAAGTTCACTCCAAAGGAAATCGCCATGAAATACCCAAGCAAGCACCTGTCCCTCGCTGCACTCGTGCTGGCAAGCCTTGCCGCAGGCCAGGCCGGCGCGCAGGAAGCGGCCGCAGCGCCCCAGGGGAAACCGGATAACGAGATCACGTATAACGCGGCCGTGACAACCGATTACCGTTACCGCGGCATCTCGCAGACCCGCCTGAAACCGGCCCTGCAGGGCGGCGCCGACTGGGTCAACAACCCGACCGGTTTCTATGCCGGCACGTGGCTTTCCACCATCAAGTGGGTCAAGGACGGCGGCGGCGACGGCAGCGTCGAGTGGGATATCTACGCCGGCAAGCGCGGTGAGCTCGGCTCGGGCGTCACCTACGATGTCGGCGGCCTGGGCTATGTCTACCCGTCCAACTCGCTGCCCACCAGCGCCAACACCTTCGAATTGTACGGCCAGCTCGGGTACGGCCCCGCCACCCTGAAATACTCGCACTCGCTGACCAACCTGTTCGGCTTTGCCGACAGCAAGAACAGCCAGTACCTGGATGCCTCCGTCAACCAGGAAATCGCCCAGGGCTTCGTCCTGAACCTGCACGTGGGCCGCCAGAAAGTGAAACACAATGGCGCCGCCGACTACACGGACTGGAAAGTGGGCGTGACGAAGGACTTCGGCGTCGCCACTGTGGCGCTGGCGTATGTCGACACGAATACCGAGAGCTATCTGGCACCGAATGGCAAGAACCTCGGCAAGTCCGGCGTGGTACTGACCGTCTCCAAAACCTTCTAAACGAGGCCTGCAATGAAAATGATTACCGCCATCATCAAGCCCTTCAAGCTGGACGAGGTGCGCGAAGCCCTGTCCGCCATCAACGTGCAGGGCATTACCGTCACCGAAGTGAAGGGCTTCGGCCGGCAAAAGGGGCACACCGAGCTGTATCGTGGTGCCGAGTATGTCGTCGACTTCCTGCCGAAGACGAAGATCGAAGCGGCCGTGGACGACGCCATCGTCGACCAGGCCATCGAAGCCATCGAAAGCGCTGCCCGCACCGGCAAGATCGGCGACGGCAAGATTTTCGTGTACAACCTGGAACAGGTGATCCGTATCCGTACGGGCGAAACCGGTAACGACGCGCTCTAACAAGGGGAAACGAATGAAAAAAACTATAACAACATGGCTGGCGGGGATCGCTGTCCTGATGGCGCTGGGCAGCTCGGTCCCGGCCTGGTCGCAAGACGCCCAGCCGGCCGTGGCCCCCGCCGCCGCGACGGCACCGGCAGAAGCTGCCCCGGCCGCTGCTGCGCCGGCTCCGGCCGCCGCCGCACCGGAGGCACCGGCTGCACCGGCCGCCGCGCCCACGCCGAACAAGGGTGACACGGCCTGGATGTTCGCCGCCACCTTGCTCGTGATTATGATGTCGATTCCCGGCCTGGCCCTGTTCTACGGCGGCCTGGTGCGTACCAAGAACATGCTGTCCGTGCTGATGCAGGTCTTCACGATCTTCTCGCTGATCATCGTGCTGTGGTGCCTGTACGGCTATTCGTTCGCCTTCACCCAGGGCAATGCCTTTATCGGTTCGGGCGACCGCGCCTTCCTGGCCGGCATCTATGACGCCGCAAAGGGCACCTTCGCCTACGGCGCCACGTTCAGCAAGGGCGTCGTCATTCCCGAATTTATCTTCGTTGCCTTCCAGGGCACGTTTGCCGCCATCACCTGCGGCCTGATCGTCGGCGCCTTCGCCGAGCGCGCCAAGTTCGCCGCCGTGCTGGCCTTTATCGTCATCTGGTTCACGTTCGCGTACATCCCGATGGCCCACATGGTCTGGTTCTGGACGGGTCCGGATGCCATCACCGATGCCGCCTCCGTCGGCACCGAAGCGGCCAAGGCCGGCTTCATCTGGCAAAAAGGCGCGCTCGACTTCGCCGGCGGCACCGTCGTGCACATCAACGCCGCCGTGGCTGGCCTGGTGGGCGCGTACATGATCGGCAAGCGCGTCGGCTACGGCCGCGAATCGATGGCACCGCACTCGCTGACGTTGACGATGGTCGGCGCCTCGCTGCTGTGGGTGGGCTGGTTCGGCTTCAACGCCGGCTCCGCGCTGGAAGCGAACGACGTGGCAGCCCTGGCCTTCCTGAACACCTTGCTGGCCACCGCCGGCGCGGCCGTGTCGTGGCTGTTCGCCGAGTGGATCTTCAAGGGCAAGCCTTCGATGCTGGGTGCCGCCTCCGGCGCCGTTGCCGGCCTGGTTGCCGTGACGCCGGCGGCGGGCTTCGTCGGCCCGATGGGCGGCTTGGTCATCGGCCTGCTCGCTGGTATCATCTGCCTGTGGGGCGTGAACGGCCTGAAACGCATGCTGGGCGCGGACGACTCGCTGGACGTGTTCGGCGTGCACGGCATCGGCGGCATCCTGGGCGCCATCCTGACGGGCGTGTTCGCGGCGCCGTCGCTGGGCGGCCAGGGCATCTGGGACTATGTCGCCAACAAGGGGTCGGCCGACTATTCGATCGCCGGCCAGGTGATGACGCAGGCCACGGCCGTCGGCATCACGATCCTGTGGTCCGGCATCGTTTCCGTGATTGCCTATAAGCTGGTCGATCTCGTCATCGGTCTGCGCGTGCCGGAAGAGCAGGAGCGCGAAGGCCTGGACATCACCAGCCACGGCGAGTCGGCCTACCACGGCTGAGTCGTCCGGCAACAGCGAAAGCGCCCCGATGGGGCGCTTTTTTGCTTTTTAAACCTTTAAATTGCCGGTTTTGCCCCGACTTGGTGAATTCGCATTCCGCTCGACCGACAAAAGGATGTAAGCATGGTTCCCCACCTCGTCACGGCCCAGACCGGACCGCTGCTCGACCTCGAAGAAAAAATCCTCGCCGCCACGCCAGCCATCGAGCGCTGGTTCCGGCTGGAATGGCAGGAGCACACGCCGCCGTTCTACTGCTCCGTCGACCTGCGCAATGCCGGCTACAAGCTGGCCCCGGTGGATACCAACCTGTTCCCGGGCGGCTTCCATTATCTGGCCTCGGAAATGCTGCCCCTGTCGGTGCAGGCCGCCATGGCCGCCATCGACAAGTACTGCCCGGATGCACGCAACCTGCTGTTGATTCCGGAAACCCGCGACCGCCACCCCACGTACCTGGAAAACATCGCCCGGCTGATGCAGATCTTCCGCCAGACGGGCCTGCACGTGCGCCTGGGCACCTTGAACCCGGACATCACGCAGCCGACACCGCTGGCCCTGCCGGACGGCAATATGCTCGTCATCGAGCCGCTGGAGCGCTCGGCCAACGGCCGCCGCCTGGGCCTGAAGGACTTCGACCCGTGCACGATCCTGCTGAACAACGACCTGTCGGCCGGCATTCCGGACATCCTGCAGAATATCCATGAGCAGAGCCTGCTGCCGCCGCTGCACGCGGGCTGGGCCCTGCGCCGCAAGAGCAACCACTTCACGGCCTACGACGAAGTGGCCAAGAAGTTCGGCAAGCTGATCGGCGTGGACCCGTGGATGGTCAACCCCTTCCACGCCAAGTGCGGCGAAGTCGACCTGCAGACGGGCGAGGGCCAGGAAGTGCTGGCCGGCCACGTCGACGCCGTGCTGGCCAAGATCCGCAAGAAATACAAGGAATACGGCATCAAGGAAAAACCCTTCGTCATCATCAAGCCGGACGCCGGCACCTACGGCAAGGGCATCATCACGATCCGCGACGCGGCCGAGCTGAAGGACCTGTCGCCGGCCCAGCGCGAGCGCATGTCGGTGGTCAAGGACGGCAAGGCCGTGACGGACCTGAATATCCAGGAAGGCGTGCCCACCTTCGAGAGCATCAAGGATGCCGTGGCCGAGCCGGTGGTGTACATGATCGACCGCTACGTCGTCGGCGGCTTCTACCGCGTGCACGCGGAACGGGGCATCGACCAGAACCTGAACGCGCCCGGTTCCCAGTTCGTGCCGCTGGCATTTGCCCAGCAGCATGCGATTCCCGACTTGAAGGCCAAGCCGGGCACGGCCGCGCCGAACCGTTTCTACGTGTATGGCGTGGTGGCGCGCCTGGCCCTGCTGGCGGCCTCGCTGGAGATGGAGCGCACCGATCCGAATCCCGAAGTGTACTGATCCAGGCAGGTCACTGGCCGCGCTTCTGCCCGAGTTCTGCCCGAGTTCTGCCCGCCATGCACCGATGCTGGGCAGGAAACTCGGCTAAAATCAGTCATTACTTCGAATGGATGCGCCAATGAAAATCGCTTTCCTCGCCGACCCGCTGGCAAGTTTCAAGATCTACAAGGATTCCACCTATGCCATGATGGCCGAGGCTGCCAAGCGCGGCCACCAGGTGTACGCCTTCCAGCAACGCGACATGGCCCTGCGCGACGGCATCGTCAGCGCCCGGGTGGCCCGGATCACCTTGCACGACGACCAGGACAACTGGTACACGGCGGCACCAGGCGAGGAAGTGCGGCTGGGCGAATTCGATGCCATCCTGGAACGCAAGGACCCGCCGTTCGACATGGAATACGTCTACGGCACCTACCTGCTGCAACTGGCCGAGCGCCAGGGCGCCAAGGTCTTCAACAAGCCGTCGGCGATTCGCGACCACAACGAAAAGCTGTCCATCGCCCAGTTCCCCCAGTTCACGGCGCCCACCCTCGTCACGTCCGATGAAGTGCGCCTGCGCGCCTTCCAGGCCGAGCACGGCGACGTCATCCTGAAGCCGCTGGACGGCATGGGCGGCGCCGGCATCTTCCGAGTCAAAGAAGACGGCCTGAACCTGGGCTCCATCATCGAGACGCTGACGGAAAACGGGCGCCGCACCATCATGGTGCAGCGGTATATCCCGGACATCGTCAAGGGCGACAAGCGCATCCTCGTCATCGGCGGCAAGCCCGTGCCGTTCTCGCTGGCCCGGATTCCCCAGGGCAGCGAAATCCGCGGCAACCTGGCCGCCGGCGGCATCGGCGTGGCCCAGCCCTTGACCGAGCGCGACCGTGAAATCGCGGAAGCCATCGGCCCCGAGCTGGCGGCACGCGGCTTGTTACTGGTAGGATTGGATGTGATCGGCGACTACCTGACGGAAGTCAACGTCACCAGCCCGACCTGCTTCCAGGAAATCACGCAGCAGTCCGGTTTCCACGTCGCGGCCATGTTCCTGGACGCCGTGGAAGCCCAGGCCGGGTCGGCCCAATGAAGCGCGGCATCACGCTGGACATGCCATGGTAGGAATTTTGCTTATGACACACGCGCCGCTGGGAGAAGCCTTCCTGGCGGCCGTGTCGCACGTATTTCGCGGCAAGATCGATCACCTGGAAGCCATCGACGTCGTGGCCGACCAGGACCTGGGCGATGTCCAGCAACTGGCCGCGGCGGCGATCAAGCGCCTGGACGACGGCGCCGGCGTGCTGGTGATCACCGACGTGAAGGGCGGCACGCCTGCCAACTGCTGCAACAAGCTGGCCGATGCGGGCCACGTGGAAGTCATCGCCGGCATCAGCCTGCCGATGCTGCTGCGCGCCATCACGTACCGTACCGACACGCTCGACGTGGTGGTGGAGATGGCGCTGGCGGGGGCGCAGAGCGGCGCCGTGCGGGTCGACAACCGCATCCGGGTGCAGTAACGAATCAAGGTAACGACAGGGTAACCGCCGCGGAGACCGGCGGCGACGAACGCAGCGCATTGAAGTGAAAAGACAGAGAATATGATTCAGCAAGAACTCGAAATTATCAACAAGCTGGGATTGCATGCGCGTGCCTCCGCCAAGTTCACACAACTGGCTGCCAAGTACAAGAGCGACGTCTGGCTGTCCCGCAACGGGCGGCGCATCAATGCGAAATCCATCATGGGCGTCATGATGCTGGCAGCCGGCAAGGGTGCCAAGGTAACCCTGGAAGCAGATGGCGCCGACGAAGCAGACTGCATCAGCGCCCTGTCCGCGCTGGTCAACGACAAGTTCGGCGAAGGCGAGTAAATGCCGTTTGACCGCAGCCGTTCCCCCTTCCACGCAGGAGCTTCGATGGCATCGTTCACGTTGCACGGCATTCCGGTCTCGCGCGGCATCGCCATTGGCCGTGCCCACCTGCTCGCGCCCGCCGCGCTGGACGTCAAGCACTACCTGGTGGCGGAAGAGCACGTGGAAGCGGAAGTGCAGCGGCTGCAGACGGCCATCGCCGCCGTCCACCGCGAACTGCAGACGCTGTGGAACGAGCTGCCGAAGGACGCCCCGACGGAACTGGGCGCCTTCATCGACGTGCACGCGCTGATCCTGTCGGACCCGATGATCTCGGAGGCACCGCTGGACATCATCCGCGGGCGTCACTACAACGCCGAATGGGCGCTGGTGACGCAGATCGAGGAACTGTCGGCCCAGTTCGACGAGATCGAGGATGCCTACCTGCGCGAACGCAAGGCCGATATCAGCCAGGTCGCCGAACGGGTGCTGAAGGTGCTGATGGGCAGCGAGCCGCTGGCCCTGCCGCAGACGGGCAATCCGGCCGAGGACGAATTCATGGCGCAGATGGTCGTCATCGCCCACGACATCTCGCCGGCCGACATGCTCAAGTTCCGTGACCGCTCCTTCATCGGTTTCGTCACCGACGTGGGCGGCCAGAACTCGCACACGGCCATCGTCGCGCGCAGCCTGGACATCCCGGCCGCCGTCGGCGTGTCGCAGGCCTCGAGCCTGATCGAGCAGGACGACTGGGTCATCATCGACGGCGAAGCCGGTGTCGTCATCGTCAGCCCCAGCGCGCTGGTACTGGAGCAGTACCGCGAGCGCCAGCTGGCGGCGCTGCGGGCCCGCAAGAAGCTGTCGAAGCTGAAGAAGACCCCGGCCGTCACGAAGGACGGCACCGCCATCACGCTACTGGCCAATATCGAGCTGCCGGACGACTGCGGCCCCGCACTGGAAGCGGGCGCCAACGGCGTCGGCCTGTTCCGCTCCGAGTTCCTGTTCATGGGCCGGGCGGCAAATATGCCGTCCGAGGACGAGCAGTTCGAGCAGTACCGGCGCGCCGTGACGGCCATGAAGGGCCGCCCCGTGACGATCCGCACTCTCGATATCGGCGCGGACAAGCCGCTCGATCCGACCGAGCACACGGCCCTGAACCCGGCCCTGGGCCTGCGCGCGATCCGCTACTGCCTGTCCGAGCCGCAGCTGTTCCTGATGCAGCTGCGCGCCATCCTGCGCGCGTCCTGCTACGGCAAGGTGCGCATCCTGATCCCGATGCTGTCCCATGCCTTCGAGATCGACCAGTCGCTGGCCATGATCGAGCAGGCCAAGGCCCAGCTGCGCGAAGCGAACATGAAGTTCGACCCGGGCGTCGAAGTGGGTGCCATGATCGAGATCCCGGCCGCCGCGCTGTCACTGCCGATGTTCGTGCGCAAGATGAACTTCCTGTCGATCGGCACCAACGACCTGATTCAGTACACCCTGGCCATCGACCGGGTTGATTATGAAGTGGCGCACCTTTACAATCCCCTGCATCCCGCCATACTGCATCTGATTTCGATGACCATAGCCGCCGGCCACAAGGCCGGTATCGACGTTGCGGTATGCGGCGAAATGGCGGGCGACGTCAAGCTGACCCGCCTCTTGCTGGGCATGGGCCTGCGCGACTTCTCGATGCATCCGGCCCAGCTGCTGTCGGTCAAGCAGGAAATCCTGAACAGCGACATGGGCACGATCGTCCCGCTGACCCGCAAGATACTTCGATCGATGGACCCGGACGGCATCGCGGATGCCGTGCTGGCCCTGCAGACGATGTGAATAGCCAAACCGTGGCGCCTTCATTGCGGCGCCACATCGATGACTGGCCCGTGGGGCCACTGCAGTTCAATCACAACAACTCATGTCCTCGATAGGAATCGTCTCCCCGCAAACGATGGCGTTTGCGGAACCCTTGCAGTTGCAGAGCGGCGCCGTGCTGCGCGACTACCGGCTGATGTACGAAACGTACGGCACCCTGAACGCGGACAAATCCAATGCCGTGCTGGTGTGCCACGCGCTGAACGCGTCGCACCACGTGGCCGGCTACTATGCCGACGACCCGAAAAACGTCGGCTGGTGGGACAATATGGTCGGCCCCGGCAAGCCGCTCGACACGAACAAGTTCTTCGTCATCGGCGTCAACAACCTGGGCTCCTGCTTCGGCTCCACGGGCCCGATGCACGCCAATCCGGCCACCGGCAAGCCGTATGGCGCCGCCTTCCCCGTCGTCACGGTGGAAGACTGGGTGGCCGCGCAGGCGCTGCTGGCCGACCGCCTCGGCATCGACCAGTTCGCCGCCGTCATGGGCGGCTCGCTCGGCGGCATGCAGGCCCTTGCGTGGAGCATCATGTTCCCCGAGCGGCTGCGCCACTGCGTCGTCATCGCCTCCACGCCGAAGCTGTCGGCCCAGAACATCGCCTTCAACGACGTGGCGCGCCAGGCCATCCTGACGGACCCGGATTACCGGGGTGGCGATTTCTACGAATACGGCGTGGTGCCGAAGAACGGCCTGAAGGTGGCGCGCATGATCGGCCACATCACCTACCTGTCCGACGACGACATGGCGGAAAAATTCGGCCGCAAGCTGCGCGGCATCGTCGAAAACGGCGTGGCCGCGCAGGGCAAGTACAAGTTCGGCTTCGGCATCGACTTCGAGATCGAATCGTATTTGCGCTACCAGGGCGACAAATTCTCCGAATACTTCGACGCCAACACCTATCTCCTGATCACGAAGGCACTGGACTACTTCGACCCGGCCCGCCTGCATGACGGCGACCTGGCCAAGACCCTGGCCGGGACGAAGGCCAAGTTCTTCCTCGCGTCCTTCACCACCGACTGGCGCTTCTCGCCCGAGCGCTCGCGCGAGATCGTGCAGGCGCTGCTGTGCAACCGGCGCGAGGTGACGTATGCCGAGATCGACGCGCCGCACGGGCACGACGCCTTCCTGCTGGAAGACGCGCGCTACATGAACCTGGTGCGGGCGTACTACGAACAGGTATGGCAGGAAGTACAGAAGAAGGAGGGCGCATGACGTTTGACGACTTGAAGGCCGCGCGCCCGGACCTGGCGTTCATCGCCCACTGGGTGCAGCCCGGTGCGCACGTGCTCGACGTGGGCTGCGGCGACGGCGTGATGATGGATTACCTGCAAAGCGACAAGGGCTGCAGCGGCTACGGCCTGGAACTGGCCGACGAGCGCGTGCTGGCCAGCACGAAGCGCGGCGTGCGCGTGCTGCAGCAGGACTTCGAGAAGGGCCTGGGCATCTTCGGCGACGATTCCTTCGACACGGTGCTGTGCCTGTCGTCCCTGCAGATGATGAAGCACGTGGAAGACCTGCTGCGCGACATCGTGCGGGTCGGCCACGAGGCCATCGTCTCGTTCCCCAACTTCGCCTACTGGCCGCACCGCATGGCCCTGCTCAAGGGGCGCATGCCGGTGTCGAAGACGCTGCCGTACCAGTGGTACGACACGCCCAACGTGCGCTGCGCAACCATCGAGGACTTCCGCGAGCTGGCCGACGAGGTGGGGCTGGAAGTGATGGAATGCGTGGCGCTGGCCGAAGGGAAGATCGTCAACGTGCTGCCCAACCTGCGCGGCGAGCTGGCCGTGTTCCGCCTGCGGAAAAAGCGCGGCAGTTAAGCTGTGCTATCGTGTCGCCTGCGGCCCCGGAGTACCGAAACGTGATGGCCGCAGGGACGATAACGATGAAATTTCTCAGACAAAAAACCGCACAGAGCATCACTTTCTTCGTGCTGGCGACCGGCATGCAGCTGGCGTCGGCACAGCAACCCTTGCCCCATACGCCGCAGCAAAGCGCGCAGAAGAGCGACGGCATTCCCGTCACGCGCCTGTCGCGCCTGCGCTTCTTCAGCGACGAGGACGCCGTCAACCAGCAATCCAAGCTGCAGTACGATTCCTTGCTGAAGGAGGCCGACCAGAAGAACGCGCTGTTCCCGGACGACCACCCGCAGGTGCTGCGCCTGCGCGCCATCGCCAAGCGCATCATCCCGCACGTGGGACGGTGGAACCCGGAAGCGGCCGACTGGAAATGGGAAGTCAACCTGCTCAACTCCAGCCAGGTCAATGCCTTCTGCATGCCGGGCGGGCGCATCGCCTTCTTCTCCGGCATCCTCACCAAGCTGAACATGACGGACGACGAAACGGCCATGGTGATGGGCCACGAGATCGCCCACGCGCTGCGCGAGCATGCGCGCAAGCGCCAGGGCGAATCGCAGGTGGCGGCCATCGCCGGCAAGCTGGGCGGCGTGGCCGCGTCGGCGCTGTTCGGCATCGATCCGGCCCTGACCGATTTCGGCGGCCGCCTGGCGGCCCAGGCAGCCGTGCTGAAATTCTCGCGCGGCGAGGAAACCGAGGCCGACCTGGTGGGTATCGACCTGGCCGCCCGCGCCGGTTTCGACCCGCGCGCCGGCATCGCACTGTGGCAGAAGATGGGCGCCGTCAACGCCCGCGCGCCGATCGAGTTCCTGTCGACCCACCCCAGCGGCGACACCCGCATCAGTGAAATGAACAAGAGCATGCCGCTGGTGCTGCCCGTGTATGCGCGCACCCGTGGCACCACCGTCGGCGCCTTGCCGGCTTACCGGACCACGCCGCTGCCCAAGTCGTAATGCCGGGCCCGAAGGAAAGCAGGGCGCCGTTGCCGATGCGCGACGGCGTCACGCCCAGCTACCTGTGGCTGCCCGCGGGCGACTGGCCGGACCTGATCAGCTTCATGGTGGCCAACTACCCGGCCGTGACGGAGGCGCAGTGGCGCGAGCGCATGGCGCGCGGCGAAGTTGTCGCCGCCGACGGCACGCCGCTGGCGCCCCATTCGCCGTACAAGCGCAACCTGCGCATCTTTTATTACCGCGAGCTGGAATACGAAACGCCGATTCCGTTCGAGGAAACGGTGCTGTACCAGGACGAGCACCTGGTCGTGGCCGACAAGCCGCACTTCCTGCCCACCATCCCGACCGGGCGCTTCCTGCAGGAGACGCTGCTGGTGCGCCTGCGCCGCAAGCTGGGTATCGAGGACCTGGTGCCGATCCACCGGCTCGACCGCGAGACGGCCGGCGTCGTCGTGTTTTCCTGTAACGCTGCCAGCCGCGGCGCCTACCAGTCGCTGTTCCAGAAGCGCCTCGTGCAGAAGGAATATGAAGCGCTGGCCGGGCCGCTGCCGGGGCGCGAGTTCCCGTTCAGCTACCGCAGCCGCATGGTCGAAGGCGACAAGTTCTTCACGATGAAGGAAGCGCCGGGCGAACCCAATTCCGAGACCATGCTGGACGTGATCGAGGCGCGGGGCGAGCATGTGCTGTACCGCCTGTGGCCCCACACGGGCCGCCAGCACCAGCTGCGCGTGCACCTGGCCGCGCTGGGCATCCCCATCGTCAACGACGCCTTCTACCCGGTAGCGCTGCCGTGCAAGCAGGACGACGTGTCGCAGCCCCTGAAACTGCTGGCGCGCGCGATCGGCTTTCCCGACCCGCTGACGGGCGAGTGGCGTTGGTTCGAGAGCCGGCGCACGCTTTAACCCAGCGGTATCACCTGCACCGACAGGCCGACCAGCACCGTCACGTCGTCGTCGCTCCACACCTTGTAGCCGCCGGACAGGCCTTCGAAGTCCCAGTCATCGCCAACGAGCTGCACGCGGTCGTAGGCGTCGCCCAGGATGGTCAGCGTGTGGTGGCCCGTCACGTCTTCCACCGCGTCGGCCGAAAGGCGCAAGGTGCTGGCGGTGCTGCCGCCCGTGCCCAGGTTGACACGTTCGATATGGGTGATGATGTCTTCGTAGCGGTCCAGGTCCAGGCTCAATCCGGCCGTGAAGCGCAGGGTGTCGGTGCCGTTGCCGCCGTCGATGCGGGCGATGTTCGTGCCGGAGATGCTGATGGTGTCGTTGCCGCCTTGCGCGAACAGGGCCATGCCCGCCTTGACGGTGAAGTTGCCGTCCTTGCCGTCGCCGATATAGACGCTGGTGGCGCCGTCGATATTGGTCGACAGGTTGCCTGCCGCGTCGGACAGCTGGATGCCGACGGCGCCGCCCGCCGGCACATTGGCGTTCGCGATCTCGATCTTGCCGTGGTTATCGTCGCTGGCCCGTGTCCAGTGGGCACCGCCGTCGACCGTGTATTCGACGATGTCGTCGCCGCTGTTGCGGATGATGCTGCCGTAGAAGCTGACGTTGCTGCCGTTGCCTTCGAAATTGAAGGAGGAATAATCGATGGTCGAGCGTGGCGGCGCGACGTCGATGGTGAACGCGCCCATCGTGGCTTCGCCGCTGGCGGTGCCGGCATGGGCCGGCCCGCTGTACTGGCGCACGACGATATCGCCGGCGCCGTACGTGTGCGACTGCTGGGGCAAGGTAATGCTGGTGCCGCTGCCGGTGGTCCAGTGGACCCCGCCGTCGAGGCTGTATTCCCACGAGCCGCCCGGCTGCAGCTTGCCGACGTCGAGCTGGCGGTCGTTCGTTACGCGGTCGAGGCGTTCGCCCGCGCCGCCGCTGCGGCTGCCCGTGTCCTGGTGCAGCGCCACGGTAGGCGTGGCCGGAATCACGACGGCGCCGCCGGCCGTGGCGAAATGGAGCAGCGCGGCGCCCATCTGCCAGCCAGCGTTGCCCGCGTCGTCCGCCAGCGCCGCCACCGTCGTCAGCGTGTAGGTGGCGTCTTCGTCGAGCGCGTGATGCAGGTCCAGGGTCAAGGTGTTGCTGGCGCCGTCGTACTGCGCTGCAGGCGAACCGCCGGTGAATTCCTGGCGGTCGCCGCGGCTGCTGACCAGCACGAAGGCGGCGTCGCTGGCGATGACGACGTTCTCGTCGAAGCCCAGCACGATTTTGTCGAGCCCGTTGCCGGCGGTGGCGCCTTCGGCCGGCGCCGTGTCGGCCAGGGTGGGCGCGACCGTGTCGAGCGTCACCGTCAGCAGGGGCGCGCTGTCGATGGCATTGCCGGCGATATCGGTCAGTCGCAGGAACAGCGCATGCGCGCCGCCGGGCAGCTCGCCGGTGGGCACGATGGCCATGCTGGCGAAGTTCAGCGTGCCGTCCGTGTCCAGGTCGGCCGCCGTGATGGCGTAGCTGCCGTAGGCCGCGCCGGAGCCGGCCACGCGCACTTCCAGGATGTCGCCGGCCTGGAAGCCCGTGCGGTTCGCCAGGTGCACGGTGACACCCGCCCGGGCGATATTGGTGACGTCGTCTTGCAGGCTGCCGCTGTTGCCGGCGTCGTCCAGGGTCAGGGCCGCGCCCTGCAAGGCACCGCTGGAGGCCGTCGTGTCGATGCGGTAGTGACTGGCCGCGATGGTTTTCTGGGCACCGGCGGCATCGATGACGCGCGCCACGATGGTGCCGGTGCCGGCGCCGGCCAGGTCGACGCCTTCGAGCACCCAGGTGCCGCCGTCCAGCGTGGCGGTGCGCCAGGCACCGCCGTCGATGGCCACCTGCACCGTGTCGCCCGTCGCCAGGCTGGCGTCGTGGACGATGCGGATGGCCTGGCCGCTGCCGACGGCCGTCACCAGGTCGTCGTCGTAACGGCCCGTGTCATGGGCCAGCCCGATGGCAAGGCCGCCGAAACCGGCGCCGGCCCCGCCGTCTTGCACCGCATTGCCGGCGACGTCGAACGCGCCCTCGGCACGCAGGGCGATGCTGCCGCCGGCCGCCGTCGTGGTGAACGTGCCGGTCCACGTCAGGCCGCCATCGTTTGAGGCCAGATCGGTCAGGATCCCGCCGGCGATGTCGAAAGCTGCGCCGTCCAGGCTCGCTACCCGTTCGCTGAAGGCCACCGTCAGCGTGGCGCCGGCGCCGTCGAAGCCTTCCAGATGCAGGGCCGCCAGCACGGGCTGGCCCTGGTCCAGCATATAGGCTTGCGTCAGCGCGGGCGAGGCCAGCGCGCCGTTGACGACCCGTGCCTGCACGGTGCCGCTGGCGGTCAACGTGGCGGCCAGCGACCAGGCGCCGTCGGCGGCCGCGGCAAGCTGCCAGGTGGCGCCGTTATCCAGCGAGACCTGCACCGTGTCGCCGGCCGCCAGCGTGCCAGCGTAATGGCCGCTGATGGTCTGCGCGGCCGTATTCGTGACGAGGTCGACGGCGCTGGCGCCCGTGTCGGCGCTGAAGGCGATCGGGCCCGTCACGGCGGCCGTGGGCGCGCTGGTAGCGACCGTTTTGAAGTTGAGGCGGTTGGCGTCCAGCAGGCCGGTATAGCCGTTACCCGCCAGGTCCTTCAGCGCGCCCGGGTCGATGACGACGCTGTACCCCGTGCCGGCCTTCAGGTCGGCCGTGGGGTTGATGATGACCTTGTTGCCGACGATGGTGACCTGGCTCGTATCGTTGACGTCGATGACGCGCGTCTCGGTGGCCTGGACAATGCGCACCTTCGGTTGCCCGTCCGCGCCGAACGAGGTCTGTGTGGCGCCGTTGGTGATGTAGAACTTGCCGGTGCCGGCCCGCAGCGCCTCGCTGAACGTCAGCTCGATGCTGGCGCCCCGCGCGACAGCATTGCTGTCGTCGGCCGGGGTGGCGGAGAGGAGGGTGGGGCGGATAAGGTCGGCGGGCATGATGACTCCTGGCGGAAAGAACCGTCATCATAGCAAGCCGGCACGTTATTTTGCCTTGAGGAAATCACTTTCGGAAGAATAAATTTGCCCAAAAGCAAAATAACATGCGAAAAACAACACTTAGCAGGTTGGTAAGCACTTACCTGTGTAGTCGATGATCAGTGGCGCGTGGTCGGAAAACTTTTCGTCCTTGTAGACCGAGACGGCCTGGGCGCAGCCGGCGATGCCGGGGGTGGCGACGTGGTAGTCGATGCGCCAGCCGACGTTCTTCGCATAGGCCTGGCCCCGGTTGCTCCACCACGTGTATTGCTCTTCGCGGGGATCGAGGCCCCGGTGCACGTCGACGAAGCCCACTTCGTCGAAGATCTTCGTCATCCACGCCCGTTCCTCGGGCAGGAAGCCGGAGTTCTTCATATTGCCCTTCCAGTTCTTCAGGTCGATTTCCTTGTGGGCGATATTCCAGTCGCCGCAGATGACGACTTCGCGGCCCTCCGCGCGCAGGGTCAGCAGGTGGGGCAGGAACAGTTCCATGAAGCGGAATTTCGCCTCCTGCCGCTCCGGCGACGACGAACCGGACGGGCAGTACACGGAGATGATGGTCAGGTCGCCGAAGTCTGCCCGCACATAGCGCCCCTCGGCGTCGAATTCAGGGCTGCCGAAGCCGATCTTGACGGCGTCGGGTGCGATCTTGCTGTAGATGCCCGTGCCCGAGTAGCCCTTCTTCTCGGCGTAGTGGAAGTGGCCGTGGTAGCCGTGCGGGTTGAGGAATTCTTCCGTCATGTCGGTCGCCTGCGCCTTCAGTTCCTGGACGCAGATGAAATCCGCCGATTGCGTGCCCATCCAGGTGAAGAAACCCTTGCGGGCGGCGGAACGGATTCCGTTCAGATTGGCGGATATGATTTTTGGCATGGATTAAAATACGGGCACTTTGAACGAGGACCGCAATATGAATAGTGTAAAAAATGATGATTTGAGGCGGCAGTTTATCGCGTTTTCCGTCCAGGCGGGAGTGCTGCGTTTCGGCGAATTCACCACCAAGGCAGGGCGCCAGTCGCCGTATTTCTTCAATGCGGGCCTGTTCCACGACGGCGCCACGCTGGCGCGCCTGGCCGACTTCTATGCCCAGACCCTGCTCGACTCGGGCGTCGAATTCGACATGCTGTTCGGCCCCGCCTACAAGGGCATCACGCTGGCCTCGGCCACGTCGATGGCGCTGGCGGCCAAGGGCCGCAACACGTCCTTCGCCTACAACCGCAAGGAAGCCAAGGACCACGGCGAAGGCGGCACCCTGGTCGGCGCCAGGCTGCAGGGCAAGGTCGTCATCATCGACGACGTCATTTCGGCCGGCACCTCGGTACGCGAATCGGTCGAGATGATCCGCGCCGCCGGTGCCGAACCGTGCGCCGTCCTGATCGCGCTGGACCGGATGGAGCGGGGCGGCAAGGACGGCCAGATGTCGGCCTTGTCGGCCGTGCAGGAAGTAAGCCAGAACTATGGCATTCCCGTCATCTCCATCGGCAGCCTGTCCGACCTGTTCGGCTACCTGGCGGCCGATCCGGCGCTGGCCCAGCACAAGGATGCCGTTGCCGCCTACCGCGACCGTTACGGCGTGGCCTGAATCGCCCAATCCGCCGCGGATGTGATTAAATGGAGCAACATAAAAAGGTCAAGGTGGAGCTGCCATGAATATCGCATCGCTGAAGGTGTATGGAGACGAACAAACGCTGGACGACGTCCGTGACGGCCTGCCCAGCGAGCCCGAAGGCATCTGGCGCAAGGGCGACGTGCGGCCGGACGGGCGCGTGCGCATCGACGCCGGCTTCTACGTCAACCTGGGCCAGGACGAAAATCCGGACGCGCTGCTGCGCCACCTGCGCGCCTGGCTGCACGAGTGCGAGGCGCGCGGCATCACCTTCGACGTGCCGCCGATTGCCGCCGAACTGCGCATCGCCATCGTCACGGCCCAGCCGGGCGAGACGCTGGACTTCTCCATCGCCGACCTGACCCTGCTGGTGAACATGGGGATCACCTTGAGCATCAGCCGCTGACCGTGGCCGTCCTGCGCCTGCTGGGCCGGGGATTGCTGACGGCACTGCTGCTGTTCCTGATCCTCGTGGTCGGCTTCTATTCGCTGTATGCGGGCCTGTTCGCGCTCGATGGGTCGAACGCCGGCATCGCGCTGGGCTGCCTGGCCGCGGGCATCGGCGGCGTCTCCCTGCTGGGATGGGCCATCCTGCGGCTGTGGCGCCGCGACAGGAGGGGCATCGGCTATGCCGGATACAAGCGATAGCACGGAACGCCGGCCACTCGGCCTGGCCGGCAGGGTCCTGCGGGGACTGGCGACGGTCCTGCTGTTTGCCCTGATGGTAGGCGGCGGCGTCTGCGGCGTCTGCATCGGCGTGTGGGACATCAAGGCCCCCAGGGGCAATGCGGCCGAAGGCGTCGCGCTGATCTTCTTCACGGTGCTGGGCGTGATCGTCATCGCCTTCCTCGTCCGGCTGATGTGGCGCAGGAAGAAGCCGGAGCAAGAGGGCGACCCGGCGCCATGACGGGCCCCACCCTGTCGCCGGCCGCCGCCCACGTCGCGCACCTGCTGTTCGAGTGGCTGGGCATCGCCGTGGGCGTCCAGCTGTACCGCTGGCAGCGCCGCCGCGCCGGGCAGCCCCCGATGCTGGAGCGCGGTTCGTTCGCCGTCGTCATCGGCTGCGTGCTGGGCGCCGCCATCGGCAACAAGGCCGTGTTCTGGATCGAGATGCCGATGCTGTGGACCGATGCCGCCGCCAACTGGCGCGTGCTCGCTTCGGGCCAGTCCATCGTCGGCGGCCTGCTCGGTGGCCTGGTCGGCGTCGAGGTGGCGAAAAAACTGCACGGCATCACGCGCTCGACGGGCGACCAGTTCGTGCTGCCGCTGGTGGCCGGCACCGTGGTGGGCCGCATCGGCTGCTTCCTGGCCGGCCTGAACGACGGTACCTACGGCCTGCCCAGCGCGCTGCCGTGGGCAATGGACTTCGGCGACGGCATCCCGCGCCATCCCACCCAGCTGTACGACATGCTGTTGGTGCTGGCCATAGGCGGCCTGCTGTGGCGCTGGCGCACGCCGCTCTCGCGCGAGAACGGCCTGGCCTTCAAGCTGTACCTGTCGGCCTACCTGTTCTGGCGCCTGCTGGTGGACGGCATCAAGCCGTTGCCGTACGACTATGGTTTCGGCCTGTCCGGCATCCAGCTGGTGTGCATCGCGGCGCTGCTGTGCTACCTGCCCGGCTTGTTCCGTCAACTGCGCCGCTCGCAATCCCATGTTCCCGCCTGAACGCACCGGGCGCGCAATCGCGCTTGCCCTCACCCTTGCCCTCGTCGTCGCGACCGCCGGTGGCTGCAACGCCATCTATGCCGTCGACCGCATGCAGCATGCCAGTGCGGCGCGCGCGGAGGCGGCGGCGTGGAACGCGCGCATCGCCGAACTGGAGCAGCGCGTGGCACGGGGCGACCCGGCAGCCATGGTGGTGCAGGGCGGCGAGCTGCTGCGCCCGGCCAGTCCAGGCAGGATGGATGCGGCCCGGGCCTACCGGCTGTTCGAACGGGCCGCGGCGCTGGGCAATGGCGATGCCCAGGCCATCCTCGGCCAGACCCTGCTCGCCGGCCGCGTGCCGTTCCAGTTCGACCGCGGCGAGATGCCGTGGCCGGCCGATCCGGCGCGGGGCGCGCACCTGCTGGCGCAAGCGGCCGCGCAGGGCTGCGAATACCGCGGGCGCGAAGGTGAACCCACGTACCGCATCGCGCCGATGGATGTGCTGGCCAGGCATTACGCCGCGCAGGGCCAGCAGGCGGCGTGGTGGACCTGGCTGGCCCGCAGCATCGTCGCGTGCCGCTCGCTCGCTGCCGAGGACTGGTCCCACACGGCGCTGGCCAGGCAGGCCACGCCGGCCCAGCGCGTGGCCGGCCTGTCCGTGATGCTGCTGCAACCGGACAGCTTCGGCGACGAGATCCGTCTGGCCCAGGCCGGCATGAGCGCCGCCGATATTGCAGCCGCCGGGCGGCGCACGGCCGAATTGCGCCGCCTCGTCGCCATCTCCGAACAACGTTACCCGGCGCCGCCGCGCCCGTCATCGCCATGAGCCGCAAGACCCGTCCCTACCTGTTCTACGACACCACGACTTCCGTCTGCTCGACCTGCCTGCATCCCGTCGAGGCCAAGATTATCTTCAAGGACGACAAGGTCTACATGGACAAGTGGTGCGGGGCCCACGGCAGCGAAAGGGTGCTGGTCAGCGACGACGTCGAGTACTACCGGCTGTGCCGCGAGGTCTTCGTCAAGCACCCCGAGATGCCGCAGCGGTTCAATACGAAGATGGAATACGGCTGTCCGTACGACTGCGGCCTATGTCCCGACCATATGCAGCATTCCTGCCTGTCCGTGGTCGAGATCACGGACAACTGCAACCTGAACTGTCCCGTGTGCTACGCCGAAAGCGGCACCCACCGCGAACGCCACAAGCCGTTCGAGGAAGTGCTGCGCATGCTCGATGCCGTCGTCGCCAACGAGGGCGAGGCCGACGTGATGCAGCTCTCCGGCGGCGAACCGACCCTGCACCCGCACTTCTGGGACATCCTCGACGCGGCCAGGGCGCGCCCCATCAGGCACGTGATGGTCAACACCAACGGCATCGTGCTGGCCCAGGACAAGGCCTTCGTCGCACGGCTGGCCGGCTATGCGCCAGGCATCGAGGTCTACCTGCAGTTCGATTCGCTGCGCGCGGAAGTGCACCGCGAGCTGCGCGGCGCCGACCTGACGCGCATCCGCCGGCAGGCGCTGGACAACCTGAACGAGGCGGGCCTGTCGACGACCCTGGTGGTGACGTTGAAGAAAGGCCTGAACGACGGCGAGATCGGCGCCATCATCGACTTCGCGTTGCGGCAGCCCTGCGTGCGCGGCGTGACCCTGCAGCCGATCCAGGATGCCGGCCGCGTCGAGGATTACGACCCGCGCCTGCACCGGCTCACGGTGTCCGAAATCCGCCGCAAGATCGCCGAGCAGAGCGAGCTGTTCACCTTGCAGGACGTGGTGCCCGTGCCCTGCAACCCCGATACGCTGGCGATGGCTTACGCCATCAAGACGCCGGAGCGCACGGTGCCCCTGACGCGCTGGCTCGATCCGCAGACGCTGGTCGAAGGCAGCGGCAACACCATCGTGTTCGAGCGCGACGAGGCGCTGCGCGGCGCCGTCAAGGACCAGGTCTTCAAGCTGTTCTCGACCAATCATTCGCCCGAATCGCAGGCCAACTGCCTGTCCGAACTGATGTGCTGCCTCCCGCTGATCAGCGCGCCGTCGGCGCTGCGCTACGACAATGTGTTCCGCGTGCTGATCGTCCAGTTCATGGATGCGTATTCGCTGGACGTGCGGGCCCTGAAGAAGTCGTGCATCCACTTCGCCCAGCCGGACGGCAAGATGGTGCCGTTCGAGAGCTACAACCTGCTGTACCGCGATGGCCGCAAGCTCGCGCCCATCCGGGCCAGCATCGCCGCCCAGATCGCGCAGCGCAGGCTGGGCGCCACCATTTCCATCGCGGCCTTGCCGCAGGACTGAGCCATGCAATTTTCCGAAGACCGCATCGAGTCGCTTGTCGGCCGCGATGGCGAGCGCCGTTTCATCCACGTCTGGCAGCCGGCGAGCCCGCCCCGGGCGGTGCTGCTGGCGCTGCACGGGGGCATGGCCCACGCGGGCGACTGGGTCACGCCGGCGCTGTATTTTCGCACGCACGGCATCGCCACGGCCGCCTACGACCTGTGCGGCCACGCCAGGGGCCGCCGGGCCGACATTCCCGACTTCGACGTCTTCCTCGAAGAGACGGCCCTGTTCCTGGACTGGGTGCGCGGCGCCTGGCCGGGTGTGCCCGTGTTCGTGATCGGCCATTCGATGGGCGGCCTGATCGCCACGAAGTTCGGCCTCGCGCTGCCGCCCGGCACGGTGGCGGGCTTCATCCTGTCGTCGCCGTACTACGTCAACGCGATTCCCGTGGCGGCCCCGCTGCGCGCGCTCGGCAGCGTACTGGCCCGGCTGGCGCCGACGATGAAGGTGCCGCTCGCGCCGCTGACGGACGTGCTGACGCACGATGCCGCCATCACGGCGCGGCACCACCGCGACGAGGCGGCCGGCCTGCGCGCGAGCGAACTGACGGTGCGCTTCGGCCAGGCGCTGCAGGGCGCGCAGCAGGGCCTGTCGCTGGCGGGGTGGCGCCATCCGCTGCACGTGGTGCTGGCCGGGCAGGACCGCCTGGCCGATACGCCGGCCAGCCTGCGCCTGCTGGGCGACGTGCCGGCCGCGCTGCTGGCCTGCCACACGGAGCCGGACAATTTCCACGAGAATTTCAACGAGATCAACCGGGACAAGCTGTTCGCCCGCATCGACGACTGGATCGGACAGCAGTTGAGTGCACTAACCGCACCGGCCAATTGACCCGGGGTTGTCCGGGCGGCTGGCGCCCGGGGTTATGCACCCCACATTGCGTGCGGCGCGCGTTGGCTACCATGGTTACCATCACTTACTGGCATCAGCCAACCAACCCGGTCATTGAAGGAGCACACCATGGACTCGATCAACCGCAACCAGCCCGAAAAAAACCACGAGAACCTGTCGGGCGAGAAGGCCATCAGTCACATCAAGGATATCGTCGGCGCGGCCAAGAGCTGCTTCTTCGTCACCGCCAAGGGCGTGCGGCCGATGGCCGTGCAGAAGGTCGACGATGGCGGCAACCTGTGGTTCCTCAGCGCCAGCGACAGCCACAAGGACGTGGAAATCGCCACCAACCCGTCCGTGCGCCTGTACTTCCAGGGCTCGCCCCATTCCCACTTCCTGTACATGGACGGCCTGGCCTCGCTGTCGCGCGACCCGGCCAAGATCAAGGAACTGTGGAGCCCGGAATTGAAGACGTGGTTCACGGAAGGGGAAAACGACCCCCGCATCGACGTCATCAAGTTCTCGCCGACGATGGGCTACTACTGGGATAACAAGCACGGCAATCTGGTGGCCGGCGTCAAGATCCTGGTGGGCGCGGCCATCGGCGTCACGCTCGACGATTCCATCGAGGGCACGATCCAGCCGTAAGCAGATGGCCGGTCGCGCGGCAGGTCAGCCGACGGCGATCCCGGCCAGCATGCACAGCACGGTGGCCGCGAGCAGCCAGTTGCCCAGCCGTTTGCCGCGCGCGAAAGCCGAGGCCAGCAGCCAGCCCGACAAACTGAGGAACATCAGGAAGAACAGTTGCGCGGCGATGCCGTGGTAATGGGTGCCGGGCCGGCCCTTGGCCGGCAGGTACAGGTCGTCGACGATGACGCCGTATGCGCCGTAACCGCTCGCCAGCAGTGCCAGCAGCACCGCGCCCAGACCCGCCAGGAACGATACTCTTGGCTTGACGGGTGGTGCGGCCGGCGGGGTCAGGCCGTCGGCCAGCAGATTGGGATGGCCGGGCGTGTACGGACGGGGCTTGCCCGCGTAGCGCCGGTGCTCCTCGAGCAGTTCTTCCGGCGTTTTTTTCCTCGTCATTGCTGTGTCTCCCGTTGCCCGCCGGCGTGCCGCACGGTGGCGACGAAGGTCGGCAGGTCCCAGCCGCCGGGCACGCCCCGGCAGGGGCCGCCGTCGGCGATCCGTGTCTGCACGAAGCGGCGGCCATCCCACGCCCATTGTTCGCTTTCCCAGCAGTCGCCCAGGCCCCGGCCCTTATGGTACATCTCCAGCACGCCCTGCTGGTAGTAGCTGCCCCGCGTCGTCACCAGCTGCGGCCGATACGGCGGGCGCGCGTCGATCACCCAATAAGCGGTGCCGGCGTTGTAGGCGGCCCGGTAGCACAGCGTCGAGACCAGCAGCTTGCCGTTCGATAGCGGCGACACGGCAAGCCGGGGCGGACCGTCTTCCTCCTCATCGTCAGGCTGTGGATGCTCCAGCATGTCGCAGCCATCCTCGCCCACCTGTTGCCGCAACCGGGGCAGCAGGGCTGTCGTCACGGCAGCCGGCAATAGGCGCTCGCCTCGTGCCGGCGCCAGGGCCGGCACCTGGACCAGCGGCGGCGCCAGCGCGGACAGCACGCCGCTTTCCGGCATGCTGCCCTTGCGCACCAGCGCGCCCGGCGTGCCGACGCGCCCCTGGAACTCATCCATCTTCAGCAGCACGGCATTGGCGCCGGCGGTGGACACCTGCCAATTGCCACCGGCGCCCGACCATGCCGGCGCCTCGTCGCCCAGCAGAGCCGCGAGGAAGGCCTCGGTTTGCTGCGGCGACAGGTTGCGGCGCATGGTGCGGGCATCGGGCAATACGCTGCCGTAAGCGCGTTCGCCGACCCGCATGGTCAGCCCCGAGGCGGCCGCCGTGGCCGGGACGGCGTCGTCCGGCAGGATTTTCAGTTCGATGGAGACCGGTTGGCCCGGCCCGGCCTGGCGCGTCAGCAGCACGGAGGCGACGGCCGACTCGCCATCCTGCACGCTGTAGCCGGCTGCCCGGCACGTGCGCGTGTTGTCGCACACCAGGTGCCAGTCCTTGTGGGTGAATACCAGATGGGGCGGTGCCGCGGCGGCCGGCAGGGCCACGGTTCCCATGATTGCCATGAGAACGATACCGTGCAGGCGGCGGATCATGGGCGCGCTCCCGCCAGGCGTACGTCGGTGACGAAGGTGGGCAGTTGCCAGGCGCCGTGCATAAAGCGGCGACCGACGCAGTTCCCGGCGGTGAACACTCGGGCCAGTACGATCTCGCGCCCGTCCCACATGCGTGCTTCGCCACTGCTGCAGTCATGCATTGCATGGATGCTGCGCAGCGTATTGTCCCGTACTTCGGTAACATCTTCCGCGACCAGTTTCGGAGCGTAGGGAGCTTGACGGTTGACCGTCCAGAAGGCCATGACCGTTTCGCGGGCGCTGAAGCAGATCGAAGAAACCAGCAGCCGAGCCGCGTCCAGTCGGCCGACCCGTAGTTCCGGGCCTGCCGGAAGCAAAAGCCCTTCGCAATCCTGGCCGGCCGGAGTCGCGCGCAGCGCGGCCGCCATGGCCAGCTTGGTGGCAACGGGCAGCGTGAGCGGGGCGGGCAGGGGATGCGCGCGAACCACCGGCGCGGAACGGGCCGCTGGAACCGTCTTCTCCGGACGCGTACCCTTTCGCACGGCCGCCCCAGGGGTGCCGAGGCGACCCTGTATCTCGTCGATTTTCAGTAGTACCGCACTGGCGCCGGCATCGGAAACGGTCCAGGTACCAGTGGCGTGGGAGAGCGTCAGCTTGCCGTCGTGGCCAGGCAGTGCGGCCACCAGCATCGCCACCTGGGCAGCCGACAGGTGACCGTTCAACGGAGCTTGGCCGGCAGCGCTGCCGCCGATCGTCAGCATTGCGGTACCCGCACTCTCGCCGGGCCGTTCGCCGTGAGCATCGTCGATACGCAGCACGGCCTGGAACGCTTGATGCGGACCGGCCGCGCGCGTGAGCAGGAGCGAGACCGGTGGGCCCGCGTCGTCGATGGCGTTATACCCCACCGCCCGGCAAGTGCGCGTGTTGTCGCACACCAGGTCCCAATCCAGGTGGGAAAACGTGACACCGTCCGTGCCGGCAGCGGCGTGGCCGGCGGCGCACAGCACGGCCAGCGTGGCCAGCAGGCGTTTCATCCGCCCGCCCGTTTCGCCTTGCGCACCGTGCTGACGAAGGTCGGCAGGCGCCATGCCCCGCCGGCGGCCACCAGGCGGCACATGCCCGTGGTTTCGGACAGGCTCTGCACGAAGCGCGTGCCGTCCCACACCCATTCCTCGTGGCTCCAGCAGTCGCCCAGTCCGCGGCCCTTCTGGGCGGCGACGATGGTGCCGTCGTCATAGTCCGAGGCCTTGTCCGTCACCAGCTGGGGCGAGTAGGGTGGCTTGGCGTTGATGACCCAGTAGGCCGAGCCCATGTTGTAGGCGCCCGTCCAGCACGTCGTCGACACCAGCAGCCTGGCCGGAGACAGGCGCTCGACCTGCAGCTCTTCCTCGACCTTGGCCGCCTTTGCCAGACCGGTGCAGGTATCTTCCTCGAAATCCTTGCGCAGCTCGGGCAGCAAGGCCACCAGGGCCGCGCGCGGCAGCACGGACTTGCCGGTGGGCGCCGGCACGGGTGCGGCGACGATGACGGGCGCCGGTACGGCAGGCAGCACGCTGTCCTCGCTCTTCGCGCCCTTGCGCACCAGCGCGCCCGGCGTGCCGACGCGGCCCTGGAAGTCGTCCATCTTCAGCAGCACGGCGGTGGCGCCGGCGCCGGACAAGGTCCAGCTGCCGCCCTTGTTCGACCACGTCACCGTGCCCGTCTGCGTCAGCGCCTCGACCAGCGCGTCGGTCTGCGCCGCCGACAGGCGTCCGATCATCGTGCCCTTGTCGACCGCCACATTGCCCAGCGCGCGGCCGTTGACCTTCATCGCCGTCGGGCCGGCGCGTGACGGCCCCCCTTCGGCTTCGTCGTAGCTGCCGATCTGCAGCTCGGCCGTCACGACCTGGCGCGGACCGGCCTTGCGCGTCAACAGCACGGAGACGGCGCGCTCGTCGCTTTCGGACTGGTAGCCGGCGGCGCGGCAGGTGCGCGTGTTGTCGCAGGCCAGTTCCCAGTCCTTGTGCGTGAAGCCCACGTCGGGCGGCTCGGCGGCGCCCGCCTGGGAAGACGACAGGAGGACAAGGAAGGAAACTGCGGCAACTACGGCACGGGCGGGCGGATAGGAAGGCATGGCGGCGGTGTTCGTTGATCGATGCGCAAACGCGCGCTTCGGGCCGCATCATACCCGCAGCAGGGGGGCTGGAATCTCGCCAATTATCACAAATGCCATGCGCGCCAATGAAAAAAGGACGCCGTGGCGTCCTTTCCTGGGCAGTGGACGGCTGCTTCAGCCGGCCAGCCTGGCCTTCAGCAGCTCGGTCAGCTGAGCCGGATTGGCCTTGCCTTTCGACGCCTTCATGGCCTGGCCGATCAGCGCATTGATGGCCGCTTCCTTGCCGGCCCGGTACTGCTCGACGGACTTGGCGTTGTTGGCAATGACTTCATCGACGATGGCTTCCAGCGCGCCCGTGTCGGAGATCTGCTTCAGGCCGTCGCGCTCGATGATGACGTCGACCAGGTTGTCGTCGTTCGAGGCCGCTTCCCACATCGACGCGAAGACCTTCTTGGCCGCGTTGTTCGAGATGGTGCCGTCGGCGATGCGCCGGATCATATTGCCCAGCTGCGCGGGCTTGACGGGGGCGTCGGCGATGTCGACGTCCTGGCGGTTCAGGGTCGACGACACGTCGCCCATCAGCCAGTTGGCGGCGGCCTTGGCGTTGTCCTGGCCGGCCGTGGCGACGACGGCCTCGAAGTAAGTCGCCATCGCCTTCGACGACGTCAGCACCAGCGAATCGTATTCCGGCAGCTTGTACTGGCCCACGAAGCGCTCGCGCATCACGGCCGGCAGTTCCGGCATGGCCGCCTTGACGCGCTCGATCCATTCCGGCGAGATGGCCAGCGGCGGCAGGTCCGGGTCGGGGAAGTAGCGGTAATCCTGGGCGTCTTCCTTGCTGCGCATTTCGCGCGTTTCCTTGCGGTCCGGGTCGTACAGGCGGGTGGCCTGCACCACCTTGCCGCCGTCCTCGATCAGTTCGATCTGGCGGCGCACTTCCACGTTGACGGCTTCCTCGATGAAGCGGAACGAGTTCAGGTTCTTGATTTCGCAGCGGGTGCCGAATTCGGTCTGGCCCTTCGGGCGCACCGACACGTTGACGTCGCAGCGGAACGAGCCTTCCTGCATATTGCCGTCGCAGACGCCCAGCCACATCACCAGGCCGTGCAGGGCCTTGGCATAGGCCACGGCTTCCTGGGCGCTGCGGATTTCCGGCTCCGAGACGATTTCCAGGAGCGGCGTGCCGGCGCGATTGAGGTCGATGCCGGACATGCCGTGGTAGTCCTCGTGCAGGGACTTGCCGGCGTCTTCTTCCAGGTGGGCGCGCGTCAGGTTGACGGTCTTGGTGACGAAGCTGCCGTCCTTCTCATAGCCGAAGGTCAGCGAGCCGCCCTGCACGACCGGATCGTCCATCTGGCTGATCTGGTAGCCCTTTGGCAGGTCGGGGTAAAAGTAGTTCTTGCGCGCGAAGATCGAGCGCGGCGCGATCTTCGCGCCCACGGCCAGGCCGAAGCGGATCGCGCGATCCACCGCCTGCTTGTTCATGACCGGCAGCACGCCCGGCAATGCCAGGTCGACCGGGCTGGCCTGCGTGTTCGGTTCGGCGCCGAACGCGGTCGGCGAACCGCTGAAGATTTTCGAGCCGGTCGTGAGCTGCACGTGGTTCTCGAGACCGATGACGACTTCCCATTCCATGATGTTCTTCCTTAGTTCTTAGATGCCGGCAGGAGCCTGCTGGTGCCACGTGGTCGCCTGCTGGAACTGGTGCGCGACATTGAGCAGTTTCGCTTCGGCGAAGTAGTTGCCGATGATTTGCAGGCCGACGGGGCGCTTGTCGTTCTTCTCGCCGGCGCCGAAGCCGCAAGGGATCGACATGCCGGGCAGGCCGGCCAGGCTGGTGGAGAGGGTGTAGATGTCGGCCAGGTAGTTCGCCACCGGGTCGTCCGCCTTCGAGCCGAGGTCCCAGGCCACGGTGGGCGCCACGGGGCCCATGATGACGTCGCACGAGGCGTTGGGGCCGGACAGCACGTTGGCGAAGTCCTGGGCGATCTTGCGGCGGATGCGCTGGGCCTTCAGGTAGTAGGCGTCGTAGTAGCCGTGGCACAGCACGTAGGTACCGACCATGATGCGGCGCTGCACTTCGGGGCCGAAGCCCTGGGCGCGGGTCTTCTTGTACATGTCCTGCAGGTCCTTGTAGCCCTCGGCGCGGAAGCCGTAGCGCACGCCGTCGAAGCGCGACAGGTTCGACGAGGCCTCGGCCGGCGCGATCATGTAGTAGGCCGGGATCGACAGGGCCGTGTTGGGCAGCGAGATGTCGACCAGGGTGGCGCCCAGCTTCACGAACTGGTCCAGCGCGGCGCGCACGGCCGCTTCCACGTCGGCCGCGAGGCCGGCGCCGAAATATTCCTTCGGCACGCCGATGCGCAGGCCCGTCAGGGGCTCGTTCAGGTTGCGCGTGAAATCCTCGTGCACGCCGCCCTGTTCCGGCGTCAGGCTGGTCGAGTCGCGCTCGTCGAAGCCGGCCATGGCGGACAGCAGCAGGGCGCAGTCCTCGGCCGTCCGGGCCATCGGGCCGCCCTGGTCCAGCGACGAGGCGAAGGCGATCATGCCGAAGCGCGACACGCGGCCGTAGGTGGGCTTGATGCCCGTGATGCCGCAGAACGAAGCCGGCTGGCGGATCGAGCCGCCCGTGTCCGTGCCCGTCACGGCCGGGGCCAGGCGCGCGGCGACGGCGGCGGCCGAGCCGCCCGAGGAGCCGCCCGGCACGGCCGTCTTGTCCCACGGGTTCTTCACGGCCCCGAAGGCGGAGTTCTCGTTGGACGAGCCCATCGCGAACTCGTCGCAATTGAGCTTGCCCAGGTGGACCATGCCGGCCGCATGCAGCTTCTCGACGACGGTGGCGTCGAACGGGCTGACGTAGTCGGCCAGCATTTTCGAGCCGGCCGTGGAGCGCCAGTCGCGCGTGACGAAGATATCCTTGTGCGCAATGGGCACGCCCGTCAGCGGGTGGGCATTGCCGGCCGCCAGGCGGGCATCGGCGTCGGCCGCCTGGGCCAGGGTCAGCGCGCGGTCGACGTGCAGGAAGGCATTCAGGTCGGACGCTTCGATACGGTCGAGGAAATGGGTGGCCAGCTCGGTGGCGGAAATTTCCTTCGCCTGCAGCAGCGAGGACAGCTCTTTGATGGTTTTCGTATGCATGATGGATTGGACGCCGGACGAGGGCCGCGCTGGCGCGGTTCCCGTCCGGCCCCCCTTTAAGCTAGGGTTGACGGGCGCAGTGCAGGAAAGCGGCGGGACCGGATCAGTCGATCACCTTCGGCACCAGGTACAGGCCGTCCTCGGTCTTCGGCGCCACTTTCTGGTAGTCGTCGCGGCGGTTCGGCTCGGTCGGCACGTCGTCGCGCAGGCGCAGGGACACCTCCATGTGCGCGGCCAGCGGATGCGACAGCGGCGCGACGCCTTCGGTATCGACCGCCTGCATCTGTTCGGCCAGCGCGAAGATGCCATTGAGCTTGTCCAGCATGGCGGCCGAATGCGGTTCGTCCATTTCCAGTTGGGCCAGGTGGGCAATGCGTTTTACGTCGGGGAGAGTCAGGGACATGGCGGATGGCGCGGGGCGCGTTTAATTGTTGTATCTTGTCGGATCAATAAGGCAATTGTAAAACACGCTATCTGGCGTTAAAACCCTGGCAATGCCGTGCAAAACATCGGTTGCGTGCCTGCACGTTTGAGTGGATTTAGCGTAAATAGCCTTTAAATTATAAGGTAGAATGGCGGGTTGATGCGTTGCTGGCGCCCACAGGGCTGCGTCACCGCCTCTGACAGGACACTTTGAACAACTGCCCACGCGCGGGCATAGCGCTACAGGATACTCATGTTTGGTTTTTTACGCAGGTACATCTCGTCGGATCTGGCCATTGACCTCGGCACGGCAAACACCCTCATTTACGTTCGCGGTTCGGGCATCGTGCTCGATGAACCATCCGTCGTGGCGATCCGCCAGGAAGGCGGCCCGAATGGCAAGAAGACCATCCAGGCTGTGGGCAAGGAAGCCAAGCAGATGCTGGGCAAGGTGCCAGGCAATATCGAGGCGATCCGCCCGATGAAGGACGGCGTCATCGCCGACTTCACCGTCACCGAGCAGATGCTGAAACAGTTCATCCGCATGGTGCACGACTCCAAGTTCTTCCGTCCTTCCCCCCGCATCATCATCTGCGTGCCTTGCGGCTCGACCCAGGTCGAGCGCCGCGCCATCCGCGAATCGGCACTGGGCGCCGGCGCTTCGCAGGTCTACCTGATCGAGGAACCGATGGCCGCCGCAATAGGCGCAGGCCTGCCCGTCTCGGACGCGACCGGCTCGATGGTCGTCGACATCGGCGGCGGTACCACGGAAGTGGGCATCATCTCGCTGGGCGGCATGGTCTACAAGGGTTCCGTGCGCGTCGGCGGCGACAAGTTCGATGAAGCCATCGTCAACTACATCCGCCGCAACTACGGCATGCTGATCGGCGAACAGACGGCCGAAGCGATCAAGAAGGCCATCGGTTCGGCCTTCCCCGGTTCGGAAGTGAAGGAAATGGAAGTCAAGGGCCGTAACCTGTCCGAAGGCATTCCCCGTTCGTTCACGATCTCGTCGAACGAGATCCTGGAAGCGCTGACGGACCCGCTGAACAATATCGTGTCGGCCGTGAAGAACGCGCTGGAACAGACGCCGCCGGAACTGGGCGCCGATATCGCCGAAAAAGGCATGATGCTGACGGGCGGCGGCGCGCTGCTGCGCGACCTGGATCGCCTGCTGATGGAGGAAACGGGCCTGCCGGTGCTGGTGGCCGAAGACCCGCTGACGTGCGTCGTGCGCGGTTCCGGCATGGCGCTGGAGCGCATGGACCAGCTGGGTTCCATCTTCTCCTACGAGTAAGCATTGTAAAAAAAGGGCGGCGCAAGCCGCTCTTGCTTTAATGGGTTTATGGAATACAGTCCACCGCCACTATTCAAGCAAGGCGCGTCGGCGCGCGCCAAGATGATGGTCTTCGCGTGCATCTCGATCGCGCTGCTGCTGGTCGACTCCCGCCTGAACGCGCTCTCGGTGGCGCGCCAGGTCGCCGGCACGGTGCTGTATCCGCTGCAGGTGGTGGCGATGGTGCCGCGCGACGCGCTGGTCGGCATGGGTAACTACTTTTCCTCGCTGTCGGCACTGGAAAAGCAGGTGCGCGACTTGAAGCAGCAGCAGATCGCCATGGCCCAGACCCTGCAACAGGCGCAACTGACCCAGGCCGAGAACAACCAGCTGCGCAAGCTGATGGACGCGCAGGAAAAGGTGCCCGGCAAGACCATGCTGGGCGAAATCCTGTACGACGCCCGTGACGTCTTCACCCGCAAGGTCATCCTGAACCGCGGCAGCCAGCAGGGCGTCAAGCCCGGCCTGCCCGTGATCGACAACCAGGGCGTGGTCGGCCAGGTCACGCGCGTGTTCCCGTTTACTTCCGAAGTGACGCTGCTGACCGACAAGGAGCAGGCCATTCCCGTGCAGGTGCTGCGCAACGGCCTGCGCAGTATCGCCTATGGCCGTGGCCAGTCCGGCAACCTGGATCTGCGCTTCATGGAACCGAATGCCGACGTCGTCGTGGGCGATATCCTGATCACCTCCGGCATCGACGGCATCTATCCGGCCGGGCTGGCGGTGGCGCGCGTGACCCAGGTCGAGAGCAATGCCAATGGCGCGTTCGGGCGCATCGTGTGCCAGCCGCTGGCGGGTATCCAGCGTAATACCCAGCTGCTGATCCTGATGACATTGCCGGAACTGCCGCCGCGCCCGGCCGAGGAAGAACTGACCAAGCCGGTCAAGAAGAAGGGCAAGGACAGCAAGGAAGCCAAGGACGCGGCCGCCAAGCCGGCGGCCGGCGCCACCGCGGTTCCTGCTGCCACCGCGCCCGCCACGGCGCCAGCCGCCACCACG
>NZ_WNKZ01000068.1 GCF_009720835.1 Pseudoduganella buxea | reverse complement strand
CGTCCACGCCGCGCCGCGCCGAGCCGTCCGGCCTGCGCGCCAGTCACCACCGCGACCTGAAACCGGCCCTGCAGACGGACTTCAAGGCCGCGCTGAAGCCCGATTCGCTGGCCTTCGCGCTGCTGGGCGCGGCCACGGCCGTGGTCCAGGTGCGGGGCGGCATGGCCCTGCCGCAGGCGCTGGCGGGCGTGTTCGCCACGGTGGACGCCGCGCCGCAGGGCCGTGGCGCGATCCAGGATATCGCTTACCGCGCCATGCGCCAGCTGGGCCGCAGCGATGCGCTGGTGACCGCGATGGCGCCGAAGGCGCCGGAACCGCTGGTGGCGGCCCTGCTCGTGTGCGCACTGCCGCTGATGCAGGCCGACACGGCCGGTGCCATGCCGTATGAAGCGTTTACCGTCGTCGACCAGGCCGTCACGGCGGCCGGCTCGCACCCGGACACGGCGCGCGCCAAGGGCATGGTCAACGCCCTGCTGCGCCGCTTCCTGCGCGAGCGCGACGCGCTGCTGGCCACGGCGGCGCTGCAGCCGGTGGCGCGCTGGAACTACCCGCAATGGTGGATCGACGCGGCCGTGACGGCCTATCCGCAGGACTGGCAGCGCATCCTGGCCGCCGGCGACGAGGCGCCGCCGCTGACCCTGCGCGTCAATCCCCGCAAGGGCACGGTCGAGGATTACCTGGCCCAGCTGGCCGATGCCGGCATCGCCGCCGAACGCATCGGTCCGCAGGCCGTGCGGCTGGCCAGGCCGATGGGCGTGCACCTGATTCCCGGCTTCGACGCCGGGCTCGTGTCGGTGCAGGATGCCGGCGCGCAGCTGGCCGCGCCGCTGCTGGACGTGCAGGACGGCATGCGCGTGCTCGATGCCTGCGCCGCGCCGGGCGGCAAGACCTGCCATATCCTGGAGCTGGCCGATGCCGACGTGACGGCCCTCGACGCCGATCCGCGCCGGCTGGCACGCGTGGGCGAGAACCTGGAGCGGCTGCAGTTGCGCGCCACCTTGCAGGCGGCCGAAGCCCAGGCCTGGACCGACGAATCGGGCTACGACCGCATCCTGGCCGACGTGCCTTGCACGGCCTCCGGCATCGTCCGGCGCCACCCGGATATCCGCTGGTTGCGGCGCAAGGGCGACGCGCTCCAACTTGCAACACTTTCCGGGGAAATTCTCGACAATCTTTGGCAGATGCTGCGGCCCAATGGTAAATTGCTGTTCGTGACATGTTCATTGTGGCCGCAGGAATCCGAGGCGCAGGCGGCCGCTTTCGCGGTGCGCAATCGCGCCACCCGACTCGATGCGCCCGGTCAGCTGCTGCCCGTGGGCGGTGCCGAGCAGGATCACGATGGCCTGTTTTACGCGCTCTTCCAGAAAGAAGCGTAAGCGATGCGCGTTGGCGCTGCCAGTTTTCCGCCCTGTTTGGTCTTTGATCTCCGACCGGTTCTTTAATCTCCGACGATATTGCGCACGTGACCTTACGATTTGTCCGACTCCTGGCCTGGCAGTTGCTGCTGATGCTGGCCTGCGTGTTGCCCCAGGCGGCCCGCGCGGCCGAAGAGGCCGTGGAGATCACCCGCGCCCACATCGAGGCGGCGGAAGAGGGTTACCGCCTGTCGGCCGCCTATGCCTTCGACCTGAGCCACGGCCTGGAAGATGCGCTGCAATACGGCGTCCAGCTGTCCTTCACCACAGAGATCTCGTTCACCCGCCCCCGCTGGTACTGGTTCGACGAGAAGGCCGTCACCAACAAGCGCACCCACCGCATCTGGTACAACGTGCTGACGCGCCAGTACCACGTGACGATCATCGGCAGCGTCTCGCAAAGCTTCGATTCGCTCGACGACGCGCTGTTCTTCATACGACGGCCCACGCGCTGGGTGGTGGCGCCGCGCGGTGCGCTGAAGGTGGGCGAGGTCTACAACGTCACCCTCAGCATGGGCATGGACCGCAACTACCTGCCCAAGCCGATCCAGGTCAATGCCTTCAACAACCGTGAATGGACCTTGGCCTCCCAGAAGAAAACCTTCCAGTACAGGGCCGAGTAAGTGACGCAGGCATTGCGGTATCTGTTCGTCGTCGCAGGCGCCGTGTGCAGCATCCTGCTGTTCCTGCTGGCGTCGGCATCGGACAACTCGGGTTTCTTCGACCGCTACTACTCGTGGCTGCTGGCGATGAACGCCACCGTCGCTTTCGCGCTGCTGGCGCTGGTGGCCGTGTCGCTGTTCCGCCTGTATTCCCGCTACAAGAGCGGCAAGTTCGGTTCGCGGCTGATGACGCGGCTGGTGATGCTGTTCGCCGCCATCGGCGTGCTGCCCGGCCTCGTCATCTTCCTCGTCTCCGTGCAGTTCGTCTCGCACTCGATCGAATCGTGGTTCAACGTGCGCGTCGAGGAGGCGCTGGAAGCGGGCCTGGACCTGGGCCGCTCGGCGCTGGACGCTTCGCTGACGGAGCTGCGCGGCGAAGCAGGCAAGACGGCCGACGAGCTGGCCCGCCTGCCGTTCTATGCCGCTCCGTCCGAACTGGCCCGCTTTGTCAAGGACCATCCCCGCATCCAGAGCGCCATCATCGTCGATGCCGAAGGCGGCCTGATCGTGTCCGCCATGGGCGAGCGCCGCATCAACCTGTCGGCCGATCTGCCGACGGCAGCCATGATGGCCAAGGCCCAGGCCGAGCCGCCGTATGCGGCGGCCGAGGGCGGCAGCGAGCTGCGCGACGACACCTTGAATGCGCCACCGGCGCCGCCGCTGGACCCGAACAACGTGCTGCGCCTGCGCGTGCTGATGCCTATTGCCGACCCCAGTTCCGTGGCCCGCTTCGCGCCGCGCTACCTGCAGGTGATCCAGGCCGCGTCGCCCCGCCTGGCCAGCGACGGCGAGATGCTGCGCACCGCCTACAGCGAATACAAGGAACGCTTCGTGGCCCGTGTCGGCCTGCGGCGCATGTATATCGAGACCCTGACGTTGACGTTGCTGCTGGCCGTGTTCGGCGCCATCGCGGCGGCCTTCCTGATCGCCAACGACCTGGCCCAACCCCTGCTGTTGCTGGCCGAGGGCACGCGCGCCGTGGCCGAGGGCGACCTGTCGCCGCGCCCCATCGTGGCCAGCTCGGACGAACTGGGCACCCTGACGCAAAGCTTCAACACGATGACGCGCCAGCTGTCCGAGGCGCGCACGGCGGTCGAGCGCAACCGCATCGCGCTGCAGAACGCCAAGGCCCACCTGGAGTCCGTGCTGGGCAATATGTCGGCGGGCGTGATGGTGCTCGATGCGGAGTTCCGCCTCGTCACGTGCAACGACTCGGTCGAACGCATCCTGCAGAAGGCCGGCGTGGCGCTGATCGGCAAGCCGCTGGGCGACGTCGAGGGCCTGCAGGAATTCGCCGCCGCCGTAACGGCCGCGTTTTCCGCCCAGAGTGCCCAGTCGGCCGCGGGACGCAATATCCAGCGCCTGCACTGGCAGCGCCAGATCGAGATTTCACGCCCCGGCGGCGGCCCCGACGAAAGCGCGCTGATCCTGCTGACACGGGGTTCGCGCCTGCCGCAGGAAGGCGGCGGCGGCTATATCGTCGTGTTCGACGATATCACCGACGTCATCTCGGCCCAGCGCTCGATCGCGTGGGGCGAAGTGGCGCGCCGGCTGGCCCATGAAATCAAGAACCCGCTGACGCCGATCCAGCTGTCGGCCGAACGGCTGCAGATGAAGCTGGAAAGCAAGCTGGAAGCGAAGGACGTCGAGCTGCTCAACAAGAGCACCAGCACCATCGTCAACCAGGTCAGTTCCATGAAGCGCATGGTCGATGACTTCCGCGACTACGCGCGCACGCCGCCGGCGCAGCTGCAGCCGCTGGACCTGAATGCGCTGGTCGAGGAAATCCTGCACCTGTACGTGGGCGACGAAGGCAACGACATCATCCATGCGCAGCTGGCGCCATTCCTGCCGATGGTGATGGGCGACGAGACCCAGATGCGCCAGGTGATCCACAACCTGCTGCAGAACGCCCAGGATGCGCTGGCCGACGTGGCCGATCCGCGCCGCGAGCCGCGCATCGACGTCGTCACGGAAGCGATCCATTACCAGAGCGCCGATGGCGGCACCCGCATTGCCGTGCGGCTGTCGATCGCCGATAACGGCCCCGGGTTTGCGCCGAAAATCCTGGCCCGGGCCTTCGAGCCGTACGTGACGTCGAAGGCGCGCGGCACCGGGCTGGGGCTGGCGATGGTCAAGAAGATCATCGACGAGCATGGGGGCCGGATCGATATCCAGAACCATGCCGATGGAAGTGGCGCATCGGTACTGATTTTACTGTTAAAGTTGGCACCGGTGCAGTTGGCATAATTTTCGGAACACTAATAAAATCATTGGCACGCAGCCCATGCCGGCAGATGGCGGCATGGGCAATACCGCGGCCGACATACGGGATGCACGGCGCAGCTGGCATTGGGGTAAACCGGGTGCCACCGGGCCGTCGCGAAAAATGATAAGAAGAGGGCAGGGTAGATGGCAAACATTCTGGTAGTAGATGATGAAATGGGCATCCGGGAGCTGCTCTCGGAAATCCTGGGCGACGAGGGTCATGCGGTGACGTTGGCGGAGAACGCCCAGCAGGCCCGGCAGGCCCGCGCGGCCGGGGCGCCCGACCTGGTGCTGCTCGACATCTGGATGCCCGATACGGATGGCGTCACCTTGCTCAAGGAGTGGCAGCGCGATGGCCTGCTGACGATGCCCGTCATTATGATGTCGGGCCACGCCACCATCGACACGGCGGTGGAAGCAACCCGCATCGGCGCCCTGAATTTCCTGGAAAAACCGATTGCCATGCAGAAGCTGCTGAAGGCGGTGCAGGCCGGCCTGACGCGGGCCCAGGAAGTAGTGCGCGCGCCCGTGATGGCGCAGCGCCCGGCCGCATTGCCGCCCGTCGAGGAAGTGGCACCGCCCACCTTCGGGGTACAGGCCGCGCCGCCGCCGGGCGCCCACGGCATCGCCATGACGCGCGGCAGCGGCGAAGGCCAGGCCTTCAACCTGTCGTTCGACCTGCCCCTGCGGGAAGCGCGCGATGCCTTCGAGCGCATGTATTTCGAGCACCACCTGGGTCGCGAAGGCGGCAGCATGACGCGGGTGGCCGAAAAAACGGGACTGGAACGTACCCACCTGTACCGCAAGCTCAAGCAGCTCGGCGTCGAGCCGGGCAAGCTGGCCAAGAAGAATCAGCAGGTCTGACCATTCGCGTCCTTCCCGCCGCTTCCGGCGGCGCCGCGGCGCCTTGCCTGCACTGCCGGCCATGAACCTGTCATGACGGCGCCAGCCCTCCCCACGCTGACCACGCTCGTCACCGGCCCCACTGCCGGTGCGCGCGAACGGGCCATCGCCGCCGCCCTGCGTCCCGGTGAGGACACCGCCATCATCCTGGAGGGACTGGCCGACGGCACGTCGCCGCTGGCCGGTTTCGACGGCAGCGGCTGGCAGCCGGCACTGCACCGGATCGCCCCGGGGTGTCTTTGCTGCGCCGGCAATCTGGTTTTGCGTGTTACATTGAATCGTCTCTTGCGCCGTCCGCCAGCGCGACTTTTTATCAGCCTGGCCGATGCCACTCATGTGGGACAGCTGCGCATCTTTCTGTCGGCCCCGCCCTACGACAGCCTGCTGTCCCTCTGTAGCGACCTCGCGGCGTGAGTGCACGGAGCCCGCACGAGGGTTTTGCAGTCTTGAAAACCCCCGCGACAGCCCCACTTCGAAACTGAACGCGGAACCGGCGCCCGGTTCCGCCCCTGGAGAGAAGGAAGCGATATGAACCTCATCTATAACAGCGAGCAGTACAGCGTCGTCGAATTCGGACCGGATCGCGAACTCGAAGCACTGCGTTTCGGCGGCTACGAAATCGTCGACAAGGGCGGCAAGCGTGAAATCTTCATTGCCGGTCTGCTGGCACAGAACTTCCGTCGCGACGTCAACCAGCTCATCGCCAATGAGCCCACCATGGAGGAGATCGATGAGTTCCTCGGCAGCTATGACTCTCTGATGAGTCAGCCAGTGCTGCTGCATTGATCCAGGGGCACGTGTCGCCGCGGCGCGGCGACCGTGATAATGTATGGTCGGAAACTAACCGCACTGCCGCAGCATATTTATGTGACTTGTCTGCGTGACTTATTGCGTGACTTATTGCGTAACTTAACGCGTTAACCTATGTGTCAGCTTTTGGGAATGAACTGCAATGTGCCGACCGACATTGTGTTCAGCTTTACCGGCTTTGCCATGCGCGGCGGCCGCACCGACACCCACCATGACGGTTGGGGCATCGCCTTTTTCGAAGGCGCCGGCGTGCGCCACTTCGTCGACCACCAGGCGGCCGTCGATTCGCCCGTCGCCACACTGATCAAGACCTATCCCATCAAGTCGCGCAACGTCATCGCGCACATCCGCAAGGCCACGCAAGGCCAGGTTGCGCTGGAGAACTGCCACCCCTTCGTGCGCGAACTGTGGGGCCGCTACTGGGTATTCGCCCATAACGGCGACCTGAAGGATTTCCACCCCGAACTGGACGGGCCGTTCCGCCCCGTCGGCAGCACCGACAGCGAGCGTGCCTTCTGCTGGCTGCTGCAACAGTTGCGCCGCCGCTTCGGCGACAGCCAGCCCGCGCTGGACAAACTGGGCGCCGGCCTGGACGAACTGGTGCAGGGCATCGCCGCCCACGGCACCTTCAATATGATGCTCTCCAGCGGCACGGCTTTGTTCGCCCACTGCTCGACCAGCCTGCACTACCTGGTCCGCCAGCATCCCTTCGATACGGCGATCCTGTCCGACGAGGACATGCGCGTCGATTTTTCCCAGGTTACGACGCCGAACGACCGCGTCGCCATCATCGTCACGCAACCCCTGACCACCAACGAACGGTGGACGGCGTTTGCGCCGGGCGAGCTGCTGTGTTTCGTCGACGGGCTGCCGCAACGGGTCGCGCAGCCCGCCGGGGCTGCCGCCGACCGATTGAAATAAATATTTTTCGACGGAAACTCCACAATTTCCGAAGGATTAATGTCAAAATGGCAGGATAACCAGGATGCCTGCCATGATCGATCTGTCCAGTAACGAATCTTCCCGTAATGTCCGCGTGCGCGAGTTCTATCTGGGGCGTCAACCCATCCTCGACCGCAACGGCATCCTGTCCGGCTACGAACTGCTGTTCCGCAACGCCCCCGTCGGCCCGGCCCAGATCGATACGTCGGCCCTGTCGGCCACGTCGGCCGTGATCGCCCATGCTTCCCAGCTGGGCCTGGAACGGGTAGTGGGCGATGCAGTCGGCTTCGTCAATGTCGACGCCGACGCCATCATGAGCGATATCTTCGGCTTCCTGCCACGTGAAAAGACGGTGCTTGAAATCGTCGAAACCTTGCCGGCCACGCCGGCCGTGCTGGCGCGCATGTCGGACCTGGCCAGCCACGGCTTTCGCTTCGCGCTGGTGGACGTGCGGGGCGACACGGCGCAAGTGCAGGCCATGCTGCCGATGATCGAATACGTCAAGATGAGCATGCAGGGCGCGGCGCCGGAAGCGATGGCAAAGCTGACACCCCGTTTCAAGCGCGACGGCAAGAAGCTGATTGCCGAGAAAGTGGAAACCCGCGAGGAGTTCAAGGCGGCGCTGGACCTGGGCTTCGACTACTTCCAGGGCTTCTACTTCGCCCGGCCCGTCATCATGAGCGGCAAGAAATTGTCGCCATCCCAGCTGGCGCTGGTGGAGCTGATGTCGCTCGTCACGTCCGACGCGGACAATCCGGAAATCGAGCGCGCCATCAAGCGCGACGTGTCGCTGGCGCTGAACCTGCTGCGCCTGGTGAACACGCCGGCCGTGGGCGCACGCCAGCGCATCGACTCGCTGAGCCAGGCCGTCGCCATCCTGGGGCGGCGGCAGCTGCAGCGCTGGCTGCAGATCATGCTGTACGCGGAGCCGGGCAAGCGCGGCAGCACGATGACGCCGCTGCTGATGCTGGCCACGACGCGGGGCCGCATGCTGGAGCTGCTCGCGCAGAAACTGCGCCCGGCCCACCGCCACGTGGCCGACATCGCCTTCACCGTCGGCATCATGTCGCTGATGGACACGCTGTTCGGCATGCCGATGGCGGAAATCATGACGCAGATTCCCGTCAGCGAGGAAGTATCCGATGCGCTGCTGTACCGCGCCGGCTTCTACGGCGACCTGTTGAAGCTGGCCGAATCGATCGAGCGCATGGACGGCGAGGAAGTGCTGATCCCCGCGCTGCACGACCTGGCCATGGCCACGCACGAACTGGTGGAGCTGGAACTGGCCGCCTTCGAGTGGAGCGACAACGTCGTCCGCTACGCGGCCTGACGCTGCTGCAGGCGCGTTGAATACGCGATGAACGACCAGACCGGACCCATGGCGGGCCCGGCCCATGGCGCCGGACAGGCGCCTCCGGTGCTTGCGGCACCGCTGCAGGCTTCCCCCGCGCTTACGTGGCCGCGCCGGCGCCCGGCAACTGCTTGTGCAGGTCCGGGTCGGTGGCAATTTCCCACGCCGCCAGCACGGCAACGGCCAGGCCGACAGCCAGGTTATTCCACATGATGTTGTCCTGCCCGTAATCGGCCTGCAGTACCCAGGGCGAAGCGGCAACCCACAATCCCACCAGCAGGTTGACGATAACGGCCCAGAAATAGGTCTTGTACAGGTCGTATGCGGCCAGGAAGGCCAGCACGGCACCGCAGATGAACGCATTGAGCGCATGCGGCGATTCGATGGCATAAGCCAGCACCCACGGCGAGACGAACAGCCAGATCCCCAATAGCAGGATCAGCTGGTCCTGCCACCGTTTCAGCGCGGGGCGAGCGGGTTTGACAGAGTCGACCATGATACCTCCCGAAAGAAAAATCACTGCGCTGGTTGGACTCGTCCCCCACCAAAAAGTTCACACCTCGCCGCTGCGCCATGTCGGTGTCTGACCGCTGCGGCGGACCGACCGGATTCGCAGCGGGCGCGGCAGGGCTTACAGGTTCGGTGCCAGCCAGCTTTCCAGCTGGGTGCGGGCGACGCCGCGGCGCTGGGCCATGTCGGTGAGCTGGTCGTCGCCGATCTTGCCGACGCTGAAGTACTTCGACTGGGGGTGGGCGAAGTAGAAGCCCGCCACGGCGGCGCCGGGGAACATGGCGTAGGACTCCGTCAGCTCCATGCCGATCTCTTCGGCGCCCACGGCCTGGAACAGCTCGGCCTTGACCGTGTGTTCCGGGCAGGCCGGATAGCCCGGGGCCGGGCGGATGCCGCGGTATTCTTCCTTGATCAGTGCCTCGTTCGACAGCACCTCGTCGGCCGCATAGCCCCACAGGTCCTTGCGCACGCGCTCGTGCAGGTATTCGGCGAACGCTTCGGCCAGGCGGTCGGCCAGGGACTTGAGCATGATCGACGAGTAATCGTCGTGCGCGTCCTCGAAGCGCTTCTCGTACTTCTCGATACCGAGGCCGGCCGTGACGGCGAACATGCCGATATAGTCCTTGATGCCGGACGATTTCGGCGCGATGAAGTCGGCCAGGCACTGATTGGGGCGCTGCACGCCGTCGATGACGGGTTTCACGCCCTGCTGGCGCAGGCCGTAGTACGTGAACGCCACCTGGGTGCGGGTGTCGTCCGTGTAGACCTCGATGTCGTCGTCATTGACGCTGTTGGCCGGCAGCAGTGCGACGGCGCCGTTGGCCGTCAGCCAGCGGCCTTCGATGATGCGCTTGAGCAGGGCCTGGCCTTCCTCGAAGACCTTGGTGGCCGCTTCGCCGACGACTTCGTCGCTGAGGATGGCGGGGTAGGGGCCGGCCAGGTCCCAGGTCTGGAAGAACGGACCCCAGTCGATGTACTGGGCCAGGGTGGCCAGGTCGACATTGCGGAACAGGCGGCGGCCGATGAACTTCGGTTTGACGGGCGCGAACTCGAGCTTCGTCCTGTTGGCGCGCGCGGCGGCCAGCGACACCGTCGGCAGTGCCTTCTTGTTGGCGTGCTGCTCGCGGATGCGGGCGTAGTCCGTTTCCACTTCCTCGATGTAGCGGTCGCGCGCTTCGGGCGTCAGCAGCGACTGCGCCACCGACACGGAACGGGACGCGTCCGGCACGTAGACGACAGGGCCCTCGTAGTTGTGGGCGATCTTGACGGCCGTGTGGGCCCGGCTGGTGGTGGCGCCGCCGATCAGCAGGGGAATCTTCAGCATGCGGAAGTGCGGGTCGCGCTGCATTTCCTTGGCGACGTGGGCCATTTCCTCCAGCGACGGCGTGATCAGCCCGGACAGGCCGATGATGTCGGCATTCTCCAGCTTGGCGCGTGCGAGGATTTCCGACGCGGGCACCATCACGCCCATGTTGACCACTTCGAAGTTATTGCATTGCAGGACGACGGAGACGATGTTCTTGCCGATGTCGTGCACGTCGCCCTTGACGGTGGCGATGACGATCTTGCCCTTCGGCTTGGCGACGATGCCCGTGCGGCGTTCCTCTTCCTGCTTTTCTTCCTCGATGTACGGGATCAGGTGGGCCACGGCCTGCTTCATCACGCGCGCCGACTTCACCACCTGCGGCAGGAACATCTTGCCCTGGCCGAACAGGTCGCCGACGACGTTCATGCCGTCCATCAGCGGGCCTTCGATGACGTTGATGGGGCGCCCGCCGTTGTTCAGCAGTTCCTGGCGCGCCTCTTCCGTGTCTTCCGTGATCCACTGCGTGATGCCGTGCACCAGCGCGTGCGACAGGCGCTGCTGCACCGTGCCCTTGCGCCATTCCAGGTTGGCCGTCTCGGCCTTGCCGCCCGCCTTCAGGGTGCCTGCGATCTCGATCATGCGTTCCGTCGCGTCGTCGCGGCGGTTCAGCACCACGTCCTCGACCCGCTCGCGCAGCTCCGGCGCCAGGTCGTCGTACACGCCCACCATGCCGGCGTTGACGATGCCCATCGTCATGCCCGCCTTGATGGCGTGGTACAGGAAGACCGTGTGGATGGCTTCGCGCGCCGGGTCGTTGCCGCGGAACGAGAACGACACGTTCGACACGCCGCCGGAAATCTTTGCGTGCGGCAGGTTGTCCTTGATCCAGCGGGTGGCGTTGATGAAGTCCACCGCGTAGTTGTTGTGCTCCTCGATGCCGGTGGCGATGGCGAAGATGTTCGGGTCGAAGATGATGTCCTCGGCCGGGAAGCCCACCTGCTGCGTCAGCACGTCGTAGGCGCGCTGGCAGATCTCGATCTTGCGCTCGTAGGTGTCGGCCTGGCCCTTCTCGTCGAAGGCCATGACGATGACGGCGGCGCCGTAGCTGCGGCACAGGCGGGCCTGGCGGATGAATTCTTCCTCGCCTTCCTTCAGCGAGATCGAGTTGACGATGGACTTGCCCTGCACGCACTTCAGGCCGGCCTCGATGACGGACCATTTCGACGAGTCGATCATGATCGGCACGCGCGAGATGTCCGGTTCCGAGGCGATCAGGTTCAGGAAGCGCGTCATGGCCGCCTGCGAGTCCAGCATCGCTTCGTCCATATTGATGTCGATCACCTGGGCGCCGTTCTCGACCTGCTGGCGCGCCACCGACAGGGCCTCGTCGTACTGCTCGTTCAGGATCATGCGGGCGAAGGCCTTCGAGCCCGTCACGTTGGTGCGCTCGCCCACGTTGACGAACAGCGAGTCGTCGTCGATGGTGAACGGCTCCAGGCCGGACAGGCGCTGCGCCACGGGCACATGGGGCAGGGCACGCGGCTTGACGTCGGCCAGCAGCGCGGCGATGGCGCCGATATGGTCCGGCGTCGTGCCGCAGCAGCCGCCGGCCATGTTGATGAAGCCGGCATCGGCGAATTCGCGCAGCAGGGCCGACGTGTCGGCCGGCAGCTCGTCGAAGCCCGTGTCGCTCATCGGGTTGGGCAGGCCCGCGTTCGGATAGATGCAGACGAAGGTATCGGCAATCTGCGACAGCTCCTCCGCATACGGACGCATCAGCGCCGCGCCCAGCGCGCAGTTCAGGCCGATCGTCAGCGGCCTGGCATGGCGCACGGAATTCCAGAAGGCGGGCACGGTCTGGCCGGACAGGATACGGCCGGACGCGTCCGTGACGGTGCCGGAAATCATCAGCGGCAGGCGTTCGATGGCGGGGTGCTCGTCGAAGTACTGGTCGATGGCGAACAGGGCCGCCTTGCAGTTCAGGGTGTCGAAGATGGTTTCCACCAGCAGCACGTCGACGCCGCCGTCCACCAGGCCGCGTACCTGCTCGTGGTAGGCCGCAACCAGCTGGTCGAAGGTGACGTTGCGGGCGGCCGGGTCGTTGACGTCCGGCGAAATGGATGCCGTCTTCGGCGTCGGGCCCAGCGCACCGGCGACGAAGCGGGGCTTGTCGGCGGACGAGTACTTCGCCGTGGCCGCGCGGGCCAGTTTCGCCGCTTCCACGTTCATCTCGTAGGCCAGGTGGCCCATGTGATAGTCGTCCTGGGCAATGCTGGTGGCGCCGAAGGTATTGGTCTCGATCAGGTCGGCGCCGGCCGCCAGGTAGCGCTCGTGGATTTCCTGGATGACGTGCGGCTGCGTCAGGGTCAGCAGTTCGTTATTGCCCTTGACGAACAGTTCGCGCGCGCCGCTGTCCGCGGGTGCCGCAAAGTCGATGAAGCGGCCCTGGGCGCCGCCCCGGTAGGCCACTTCGTCCAGCTTGTACTGCTGGATGATCGTGCCCATCGCGCCGTCGAGGAACATGATGCGGCGCGACAGGATGTCGCGCAGTTGTGCTTCGGTCTGGGAGGCGGGGCGGGTCACGGTCTTGGTCATTTGCTACTTTCACGGATCTGCGTCAGGAAACTGCACTCGGGGGGCGCGCTGCATCGTCGCGCCAGGGGTGGGCCGGTCTGAAATTATACGGCAAAGCGCCGCCACTGCCGCGGCAGCCGCTCGGCCGGCCACTGCCGGCGCAAACGTGGCGACGTGGCCTGCGGGCTTTGCCAGGGCAGCGCCATGCCGTCGCAATTTCGCGGCACATAATCGGCTCGTACAATAATTCAAAAAGTATAATAATGTTGAAACCGCTGCAAACTTGGTAAATCAACCGCAGCTATTAATTCGAAGATAATCATATGGCTGAGCGAATTGCTACCGCGTCGATAATACGGCGTGAAAAATGGCTGGCGCTGCCGAATGCCGGCAATTAAATGGTGTGAAGGGGTGGGCAGGGACGGGGGCGGCACGGCGCTGCGCGGCAAGGTCTGGGGCGCGCAGGCAGTTCGGAGAAGCAGGCAGTTCGGAGAAGCAGGTGGGACAGGCCGGCAAGCGTCACGTGAGGGGTGGCGCCGGACAGCGGGACGGCAGGATTACCGCGTGTGGTCGCGGAACGGCGCCGCGCGCCGGCGTCTGATTGCCGCAAACGAAGCGAAGCCCATGCCGATCAGCAGCATCGACCACGTGCTCGGTTCAGGCACCGGCAGCACGCTGCCGCTCCAGGCCGGCGTGATCGAGAAGTGCGTCGCGTCCGTCCACAGGCGGGCATTGCGCATATAGTGGTTCGGCGAGTACGAATAGTCGATTTCACTCTTGCCCGACGTGAAGGAGTAACCGCCACCCGAATAGCCTTCGTTATCGTAGCCGAACAGCCCGGCCTCGAACTGCAGCGCGCCACCGATACGGTAGTTGAAGACATCGGTGCCGCAGTGGTAGTTGGCATTGCTGTCCGCCGCGCACGCGACGAAGTTCATGCCGTTGAGCACCAGGGAGAAGATCTCGGATTTATCGAGCACGCCATCCCGATTGCTGTCGCTTCCGGAAAACGAACCGGAAATGGTGTAATCGGCAAGGAATTCCCCGCTGCCTTCGTCGAGGAAACCTGTATAAGAGAAATCCCAGGTGTTATGTGCGGCATTCGCAGCGCAGCTGGCTGCCATTAATACGGCGAGGGCGACAGTCTTAAACATAATGCTTCTCGAACAAAAGTAGGGAGGAGTCATCATAGTATCCGGCAAGTGTCGCCCTGAAAACAGTTAGTTGAACCGTGTGTATGAATACAACGGTTGCGTTATCGATCCATTAGCGAGTTTGTATTCCGGCACGCAGGCGTAAATAATATTGCGTGCCCGTTCGGTCGGCTCGGACTTTCGAGGCGGATATTAGCATTGTTCTGAGGCAATAACAATATCCGTGGGGTGGGGATGGGATTTATTCGAAGCGCAGGCCGTCCAGCGCGAAACCCTTGATGAATTCCGCCGCAGCCAGGCGCTTGCCGCCGGGTTTTTGCAGTTCCGTCAGGCGCAGCGCGCCGCTGCCGCAGGCGACGACGATGCCGTGCTGGGCGTCCGCCGCCAGCACCTGGCCCGGTGGCGCATCGCTGCCGGCGTCGATGACGTCGGCGGCCCACAGCTTGATGACGGTGCCGTTGACGGTGCCATGGGCACCGGGGAAGGGGTTGAATGCGCGGATGCGGCGCCCGATTTCCTTTGCCGGCAGGGTAAAGTCCAGCACGGCTTCTTCCTTGGCGATCTTGGCGGCGTAGGTGACGCCGTTTTCCGGCTGGCTCACGGCCTCGATGATGCCGTGAGCCATCTTGTGCAACACTTTCACGACCATCTGCGCGCCCATCGCCGCCAGCCGGTCGTGCAGCACGGCCGTGGTATCGTGCGGACCGATCGGCGTGCGCTCGATCAGCAGCATCGGGCCGGTATCGAGCCCTTCCTCCATCTGCATGATCGTCACGCCCGTTTCGGCGTCACCGGCCTCGATGGCGCGGTGGATCGGCGCGGCGCCGCGCCAGCGCGGCAGCAGCGAACCGTGGATATTGATGCAGGGCTTGATGTCGAGCGTGCTGCGCGGCAGGATCAGGCCGTAGGCGGCCACCACCATCGCGTCATAGTCGGTGGCCAGCAGCAAGTCGTGGGCCGCTTTTGCTTCCTGCGCCCGCTGCGGGTCTTTTGCATCCATGCGCAGCGAAACGGGCTGGGCCACGGGAATGCCGTGCGCCACCGCATACTGCTTCACGGCCGACGGCTGCAGGTGCATGCCGCGCCCGGCCGGGCGGTCCGGCTGCGTCAGCACGAGGGGAATGTCGAAACCCGCCTCGTGCATCGCCTTCAGGGCGACGGCGGCAAATTCCGGCGTACCGGCAAAGATAACTTTCATGACCCGACTTTCAAGCGCAACGTTGATGAAGCGATCAGCGGCGGCCGGCGGCGCGCAGCTGCTTTTCCCGGTCCATGCCGCGCTCTTCCTTCTGCAGCTTGGTCTTGATGCGGTTGCGCTTCAGCGGCGACAGGTACTCGACGAAGACCTTGCCGGCCAGGTGGTCCATTTCATGCTGGATGCACACGGCCAGCAGGCCGTCGGCGTCCACTTCGAAGAACTCGCCCTTGGCGTCCTGGGCCCGCACCTTCACCTTGGCGGGGCGCTCGACGTCGTCGTAGATGCCGGGCACGGACAGGCAGCCTTCGTCGTACACCTGCTTTTCGTCGCTGGCCCACAGGATCTGCGGATTGATGAATACCGTCAGCTGATCCTTCGTTTCGCTGATGTCGATGACGACGACCTGTTCGTGGACGTCGACCTGGCTGGCGGCCAGGCCGATGCCGGGCGCGTCGTACATGGTTTCGGCCATGTCGGCCACCAGGCGGGCAATGCGCTCGTCGAAGACTTCGACGGGCTTGGCGACCTTGTGCAGGCGGGGATCGGGATAGCGGAGGATGTTCAGGATAGACATTGGTGACTTGATAATAGGGGTACTAGGGATGACAACCACAACGGAAAGGCGGCGAGGCCAATCTTGCACAGAACACGGGAAGCGGCTCGTGCCGCGACGCGGTTTTGCTTGCCAGTTCAGGGTAAAGTGGGCAGAATTTGATTCAGTAGGGCAATTTTTTCCCGGCCTTTCCGGGAACCTGGGTTACCGAGAGAGGTAGCGCAGGCGTCTGGGATATCGCATGCCTCGAAGGCCGATATCGACGGCGTCTTCCGGGTGCCTCCGTCAGTAACGGACATATTCATGAAAAATTTTAGCACAGTCGGCGCACGCCTGTTGGCACTCGCCCTGTTATCCGGTTCAACGGCCGCCTCCGCCCAGACCCCCCAATCCTCCCAGGCCGCCTGTGCCTTCCGGCCGAACGCGCCGGACCAGCACGTCGTCACGCGCGGCGACACGCTGTGGGATATTTCCGGCACCTTCCTGGAGAAGCCCTGGTGCTGGCCGCAGGTGTGGGGCATGAACCGCGACGAGATCGCCAACCCGCACTGGATCTATCCGGGCCAGATCGTCTACTTCGACCGCGCCGCCGGACGCCTGCGCCTGGCGAATCAGGTCGGGGCCGGCAACGACGGCAGTGGCCAGGGCACGTTCAAGCTGTCGCCGCAGTTGCGCACCGAAGGGCTGGGCAAGGATGCCGTCAAGTCGATTCCCGCCGGCGCCATCGAACCGTTCCTGACGCAGCCCTTGATCATCGAAGCGGACGAACTGAAGAACGCGCCCCGCATCATCGCCACGGCCGAGAACCATGTGTTCATCGGCAAGGACGACAAGGCCTATGTGCGCGGCAACCTGAACGGCGCCACCTCGTTCCAGGTGTTCAGGCCGGGCAAGCCCCTGCTCGATCCTGTCACGAAAAAGACCGTCGGCACCGAAGCGTTTTACCTGGGCACCTTGAAACTGCAGCGCGAAGCGGCGCCCGGCAGCGACGTGCACACTTTCATTGTCGCCAGCGCCAAGGAAGAAATGGGCGTGGGCGACCAGCTGATGCAGATGCCACCCACGCCGATGCAGAACTACGTGCCCCATCCGCCGGAAGCGAAGGTCGATGCGCGCGTGCTGGCCATCTACAACGGCGTCACGCACGCGGGCCAGAACCAGGTTGTCAGCATCAACCGGGGCAAGCTTGACGGACTCGATATCGGCGCCGTGCTGCAGCTGTACCATAAGGGCCAGACGGTGCGTGACCCGGGCGCCAGCCGTGGCTGGCACAACCTGGGCAACCCGCAGGTCAAGCTGCCGGACGAAGAAGTGGGCAGCTTGTTTATCTTCCGCGTGTTCAAGCATATTTCCTATGGCCTGATCATGCAGGTGACGGAACCGGTGGTAGTGGGCGACGTCGCCAAGACTCCGGAGTAAGCCCCGCCGTGCAAGCCACGGACTCTTCTTCCGCAAGCGGCCCCGCAGCCGATGGCCTGGCCGCGTGGCTGCGGCTGGCCTATACGCCCGGCGTGTCGCGCCTTGCCGCAGCGCGCCTGCTGCAGGCCTACGGCACGCCGCAAGCCGTGCTGGCGGCCAGCCTGGCACCGCAGGGTGCTTCGTATTCCGATGACGACACGCCTCGCCTGACGGCAAGCCAGGCCGCGGCCTTGCGCGCACCCTTGTCGGCCGGCATGCGCCGCCTGGTCGAGACGACCCTGGCCTGGCTGGCGCAGCCGGATCACCACGTGATCACTTTCAACGACGAAGCCTATCCACCGCTGCTGCGCCACATCGCCGATCCGCCGTTGCTGCTGCATGCATGCGGCAACGCTGCCTTGCTGGCTCGCCCGGGCATCGGCATCGTCGGCAGCCGCAACGCCACCTTGCAGGGGCGCGGCAATGCGCAGCGCTTCGCGCGCAGCCTGGCCGACGCGGGCCTCACCGTCGCCTCCGGGCTGGCGCTGGGCATCGATGCGGCCGCGCATGCGGGTGCGCTGGCCGGCGCCGCGTCAACCGTTGCCGTGGTCGGCACCGGCATCGACCTGCTCTATCCGGCGGCGAATGCCGCGCTGGCGCAGCGCATCGCGCGCGAGGGTTGCGTCGTCAGCGAGTTCGCGCTGGGCACGCCCGCGCGCGCGGCGCATTTTCCAATTCGCAATCGCACCATCAGCGGCATGGTGCGCGGCGTGCTGGTGGTGGAGGCGGCGGAAAAATCGGGCTCGCTGATCACGGCGCGCTGCGCCAACGAACAGGGGCGCGACGTGTTCGCGATTCCCGGTTCGATCCACGCCACGTTGTCGAAAGGCTGTCACCGCCTGATACGCGAAGGCGCGCTGCTGGTGGAAACGGCCGACGATATCCTGCAGGCATTGGGCGCCGATACTTCAGCAGCGAGCATTTCACAAGAAGGCCATTCAGCTCTGTCGAATGGGGCTTGCGAAGACGCCATGCACACTGCATTGATGCAAGCCGCAACGCCCTTGCTTGCGGCACTGGGGCACGATCCCGTGGGCGCCGATGCACTGGCTGCGCGCCTGCAATGTAACGCCGCTGACACACAGGCAAGTTTGTTGGCATTGGAGCTCGCAGGTGTTGTGGAACGGCTGCCCGGTGGCGTATTTCAGCGACTCAAAAGGTGATCGCAACCGTGTGGGACTTGTGCCGCGCCGATCGATCCTGATAGAGTAGCGCCATGTTCGACATCCTTGTTTATCTCTACGAGACCTATTACCGGCCCGACGCCTGCCCCGAACCGGCGGCATTGGCGAAGAAGCTGTCGGCTGTCGGTTTCGACGATGTGGAGATCTCCGAGGCACTCGTGTGGCTGAACGACCTGACCGAAATGGCCGGCGTCGAACACGCGCTGACGGCCGCTTCGACGGGCACGCGATTTTATGTCGAACAGGAACAGGACGCATTGGGCGCGCAGGCCATCGGCTTCATCGCCTTCCTGGAAAGCGCGCGCGTGCTGTCGCCGCTGCAACGCGAGATCGTCATCGAACGGGCCCTGTCTCTGGAAGAATCGCCCGTCAACCTGGGCAAGCTGAAAATCATCGTGCTGATGCTGCTGTGGAGCCAGGGCAAGGAGCCCGATGCACTGATGTTCGACGACCTGTTCGGTTCGGACGAAGAGCAGGCCCCGCGCCTGCTGCACTGAGCTTGCACCGGCGCGAGCGCCGGCGGCTTCGGCCGATGCGTCAAGCACGCCAGCTGAAACCATTCATGCTGGATCAATCAAACTGCGTTATAAGAGAATGGCCCGGCCCCGCCGACGGCCGGCGTATTGCCCCACGGTTCCAAGCCGACGCACGCAACTTGCGAACAAAGTCGTAACGCGCTTATGATTGGCCCCTTCGCGGGCCGCCGGGCCAGCCGCCCTGCTTAAAATCCGTGCAGCGCAAGGGCAAACTGTCGGCAAAGGCCGCAATGCCATGTATTATGCGCCTGCCGTACCGAGCACCTGAATAAGCAACCGAGAACAATAACCATGAGCAAAACCCTCATCATTGCCGAGAAGCCTTCTGTCGCGAACGATATCGCGAAGTCGCTTGGCGGCTTCACCAAGCACGATGAGTATTTCGAATCCGACGAATACGTGCTGTCCTCCGCCGTCGGCCACCTGCTGGAAATCGCGGTGCCGGAAGAGCATGACGTCAAGCGCGGCAAATGGAGCTTCGCGCACCTGCCGATGATTCCGCCGTACTTCGCGCTGAATCCCATCGCCAAGACGGAGAGCCGCCTGAAGGTGCTCAACAAATTGATCAAGCGCAAGGACGTCACGGCCCTGATCAATGCATGCGACGCGGGCCGCGAAGGAGAACTGATCTTCCGCCTGATCGCCCAGAACGCCAAGGCCAAGCAGCCCGTCAAGCGCCTGTGGCTGCAGTCGATGACGCCCAACGCCATCCGCGACGGCTTCACGCACCTGCGCAGCGACGAGGAAATGCTGCCGCTGGCCGATGCCGCCCGCTGCCGTTCCGAAGCGGACTGGCTGATCGGCATCAACGGCACCCGCGCGATGACGGCCTTCAATTCGAAAGAGGGCGGCTTCTACCTGACGACGGTGGGCCGCGTGCAGACGCCGACCCTGTCGATCGTCGTCGAGCGCGAAGACAAGATCAAGAAGTTCGTGCCGCGCGACTACTGGGAAGTGCGCGCCGAATTCGTCTGCGCGGCCGGTGTGTACGAAGGCCGCTGGCTGGACACGAATTTCAAGAAGGACGACACGGACCCTGAACGCCGCGCCGAGCGCCTGTGGAGCAAGGCCGCGGCCGACTCCATCGCGCTGGCCTGCCGTGGCAAGCAGGGCAATGTCACGGAAGAATCGAAGCCGACCACGTCGATGGCGCCGGCCCTGTTCGACCTGACCAGCCTGCAACGCGAGGCCAACGGCCGCTTCGGTTTCTCGGCCAAGAACACCCTGGGCCTGGCCCAGGCCCTGTACGAAAAACACAAGGTGCTGACCTACCCCCGTACCGATTCGCGCCACCTGCCGGAAGACTACCTGCCCACCGTGCAGTCGACCCTGCAAGTGGTGAAGGAAAACCCGAACTACCACCAGTTCGCCAAGCAGATCCTGGACAAGGGCTGGGTCAAGCCGAACAAGCGTATCTTCGACAACACGAAGATTTCGGATCACTTCGCCATCATCCCCACCGGCATCGCGCCGAAGGGCTTGTCCGAGCCGGAACAGAAGCTGTACGACCTCGTGACGCGCCGCTTCATGGCCGTGTTCTTCCCGCCGGCCGAGTTCCAGGTGACGACCCGCTTCACGGAAGTGTCGGGCCACCAGTTCAAGACCGAAGGCAAGGTGATGACGAACGCCGGCTGGCTGGCGATCTACGGCAAGGAAGCGCTGGGTGAGGACGACAAGGGCGGCGGCAACCTCGTGCCCGTGGCCAAGGGCGAGAAGGTGCACACGGAGCAGGTCAATGCCAACGGCCTCGTGACGAAGCCGCCCGCACGCTACACGGAAGCAACCCTGCTGTCGGCCATGGAAGGCGCGGGCAAGCTGGTCGATTCCGACGAGCTGCGCGACGCCATGGCCGGCAAGGGCCTGGGCACGCCGGCCACGCGCGCGGCCATCATCGAGGGCCTGCTGACGGAGAAGTACTTGATCCGCGAAGGGCGCGAGCTGATTCCGACGGCCAAGGCATCGCAGCTGATGACGTTGCTGCGGGGCCTGGGTGTCAACGAACTGACGGCGCCGGAGCTGACGGGCGAGTGGGAATACAAGCTGTCGCAAATGGAGAAGGGCAAGATTTCGCGCGAGGAATTCATGCGCGAGATTGCCCAGATGACGCAGATCATCGTCAAGCGTGCCAAGGAATACGACAACGACACCATTCCCGGCGAGTACGCCACGTTGCAGACGCCGTGCCCGAATTGCGCCGGCGTCGTCAAGGAAAACTACCGCCGCTTCGCCTGCACGAAGTGCGACTTCTCGATGGGCAAGACCCCGGGCAGCCGCCAGTTCGAGATCGCCGAAGTGGAAGAACTGCTTGCGAACCGCACCATCGGTCCGCTGCAGGGCTTCCGCTCGAAGATGGGCCGGCCGTTCGCCGCCATCCTGCGCATCGTGCGCGACGAAGACATCAATAACTTCAAGGTCGAATTCGACTTCGGCCAGAACGACGAAGGCGAGGACGGCGAAGGCGTCGACTTCACGGGCCAGACCCCGCTCGGACCGTGCCCGAAGTGCGCGGGCGGCGTCTATGAAATGGGCCTGGCCTATGTGTGCGAACACAGCATGGCCAAGCCGAAGACCTGCGACTTCCGCAGCGGCCGCATCATCCTGCAGCAGGAAATCCTGCCCGAGCAGATGGCCAAGCTGCTCAATGACGGCAAGACCGACCTGCTGCCCGGTTTCGTATCGCAGCGCACGCGCCGGCCATTCAAGGCCTTCCTCGTGCGCGGCAAGGACGGCAAGATCAGCTTCGAGTTCGAGCCGCGCAAGGAAAAGCCGGGCGCGAAACCGAAGGCCGCGGCCGTGGTCGACGAAGGCGGTGCCGAAGCGGGCGAGGCCGTGACGAAGGTGGCGGCGAAGAAGGCACCGGCCAAGAAAGCCCCGGCCAAGAAGGCGGCGGCCAAGCCGGCAGCCAAGAAGGCGGCGGCGAAGAAGGCGGCGGTGAAAAAGGCCGCGACGGTCGAGGAATAACAGCGGCGAATAAAAAAAACGGGACTTCGGTCCCGTTTTTCTTTTCAGCGCAGGTCGTTGGTGTCGAAATACACGGTGCCGGCGATTGCCGACGGCGCCACGCCCAGCGCATCGGCCAGCGCCCGCGGGGACGGCTGCTGCAGGCCCAGCTTCGGTACCGTCACGGACTGCGTGTCCGCACCGGGCATGGCACGGTAGGCCACGATATGGTCGAAGTCGGGCCGGCTGTCGACGGTCTTGACGAGGAAACGCTGGCGGCCGGTGCCCACCTGCAGGTAGCGCGCGCTGGCGCTCTCTACCGTTTCCGGCGACAGGCGCCGGAACAGCAGTACCTTCTCGATGACGACCGTCACGTCCTTGTACTGGGGCTTGCCCTCCCGTTCGAAGTGGCCCTGCACGACCGTGGCGGCGAACTGCCGCACGGGGGCGCCGGCACCGGGTGCCAGGCGGTCCAGCTCGAATTTCTCCGGATCGATCGTCCACAGGGCCGGCTTGCCTTCGAGCCGGGCCCGCAGCTGCCCGTCCAGCTTCGGGTCGAGCAGGCGCAGCTGCAGCAGCACCTGGTAGTCGTGGGGCGCATGGAACATGGGCAGGTGCGACGCATACATGCCGTCGCGGCCGCCGAACAGGGCCATGCCGTGGGTGCCGTAGGTGGGGCCGGCGGCGCGGACCGGCAGCAGGACCAGGGTCGACAAGGCGGCAGTGGCCGCCAACAGCGTACGGCGTGAAGGGGAGAAGGCAGGTTTCATGCCGCGATGGTACGGGGCCTTGGTACTTCAAGGCAAGGGACACCGTTGCACGCACCAGGATGGGGCGATGCTTCCGTGCCACAGAGGTGCAAATTTCCACTCAGCAACTAAAAGTATGTTAGACTCTGCCTTTCTTTTAGGCAATCTCAAGGCCCCGCGAGGGCCCACCAGACCATGAATAATCTGAAAATCGGCACCCGACTGGCCGCCGGCTTCGCGCTTGTCCTTGCATTGATGACCCTGATGACGGTGATTGGCGTGTTCCACATGCAGACCGTCGGCGACGCGACGCGCGAGCTGCTGCACCAGCCGCTGGCAAAGGAGCGCGCGATTGCCGACTGGTACCGCCTGATCCACACGAGCGTGCGCCGCACCACGGCCATCTCGAAGAGCACGGACCCGTCGCTGGGACCGTTCTTCGCCGAGGACACGGCCAATTCCACCCGCGAAGTCAACGCGCTGCAGAAGCAGGTCGAGCCGCTGCTGCAGACGGCCGCCGAGAAGGAAACCTTCGAACGCATCGTGGCCGCGCGCAAGCGCTACCTGGCCTCGCGCGACGGCATCGTGGCATTGAAGAAGGAAGGCAAGCTGGACGAAGCGAACGAGCTGCTGGTGCGGTCGTTCCAGCCGGACGGCAAGGCCTACCTGGAGGCGCTGAACGCGCTGCTGCAACTGCAGCGCGCCGCCATCGACACGGAAGCGGGCCATATCGGCCAACTGTTCGAGGACAATCGCCGCTTCATGATCGTCTTCGGCGTCGTCGTGCTGGCGCTGGGGGCCTTCTGCTCGTGGTGGCTGACGCGCGGTATCGTCGTGCCCCTGAACCGTGCCGTCGAGGTGGCCTGGTCGGTCGCCCAGAACGACCTGCGCAGCGATATCGAAGTGACGTCGAAGGATGAAACGGGCCGCCTGCTGGGTGCCTTGAAGACCATGAACGACAACCTGGCCCGCATCGTCGGCCAGGTGCGCGGCGGCACCGAACATATCTCCAGCGCGTCCGGCGAAATCGCCGCGGGCAACCTGGACCTGTCGTCCCGCACGGAGCAGCAGGCCAGCGCGCTGGAAGAGACGGCGTCGTCGATGGAGGAACTGACGTCCACCGTGCGCCAGAACGCGGACAACGCCCGCCAGGCCAACCAGCTGGCCGTCAGCGCGTCCGAAGTGGCCGTGCGCGGCGGCGAGGTGGTGGGCCGGGTGGTCGAGACGATGGACTCGATCAACGACTCGGCACGCAAGATCGTCGACATCATTTCCGTCATCGACGGCATTGCCTTCCAGACCAATATCCTGGCCCTGAACGCGGCGGTGGAAGCGGCCCGGGCCGGTGAGCAGGGTCGCGGTTTCGCCGTCGTCGCCAGCGAAGTGCGCAGCCTGGCCCAGCGTTCTGCCGCGGCCGCGAAGGAAATCAAGGTGCTGATCGGCGACTCGGTCGACAAGGTCGGCGCCGGCAGCAAGCTGGTCGAGCAGGCCGGCACGACGATGACGGAAGTGGTGCAAAGCATCCACCGCGTCACCGACATCATGGGCGAAATCACGACGGCCAGCCTGGAGCAGAGCGAAGGCATCGAACAGGTGAACCAGGCCATTGCCGACATGGACGGCGTCACGCAGCAGAACGCCGCGCTGGTCGAGGAAGCCGCCGCCGCCGCCGCGTCGCTGCGCGAGCAGGCTGCCGCGCTGGCCGACGTCGTCAGCGTGTTCAAGCTGCGCGAAGGGCGCCTCGCCCTGGCCTGATGTTGCTCCAAAAATGGGGACAGACCCCATTTTTCGGGCAACTTTCGCGCGCGAAAACAGCGATAAAAAAGGCCGTCCCGCAGGACGGCCTTGCTCTTCCAACGTCCCGCATTGCGAAGTCAGTTCTAACACCCCGCATTGCGCAGTCAGTTCTAACGTCCCGCACTGCGAAGTCAGTTCTAACGTCCCGCACTGCGAAGTCAGTTCTAACGTCCCGCACTGCGAAGTCAGTTCTAACGTCCCGCACTGCGAAGTCAGTTCTAACGTCCCGCACTGCGGGACGTTAGTCCTTCAAGTCCGCCGGGACCTTGCCGCCGTTGGCGGCCAGCTTGTTCATCACTTGCCGGTGCAGCCAGATATTCATCTTGGCCGAGTCCCCGGTGTCGCCCGTGTAGTGTAGCTCCTGCGCCAGCTCCTTGCGGGCCTGCAGGCTGCTGTCCAGGTCCAGCAATTTCAGCAGGTCGACGATGGAGGTGCGCCAGTTCAGCTTTTCGCCGGCCGACTGCGCCTTCTGGTTCAGGATCGCTTCGACGTCCACTTCCGTCATCGCGGCCGGCGCGGCCGCAGGTGCGGCCTGGGCCGGAGCCGCAGCAGGCGCGGCCGGTGCGGCAGCAGCTGGTGCGGCCTGGGGTGCCGGTGCGGCCGGCTTGGCTTGCACGGCCGGGTGCGACGACGGGAAGATCTTGTGGAAGATATTGCTCAGGATACCCATGTGTAGCTCCTTGACGTGGTTGGTGGAATCAGTTCTGGTGCGATTGGGCGATCTTGCCCAGCACGATGGCCAGCGCGGCGCCGCCCAGGGCTTTCACCAGGGTCGGATGGTCCGCGTAGAAGTCGCCCATGCGGTCGACGATGCCCGGGTTGAGCTGTTCTGCCGTGGCCGCGATCTCCTGGGCCTGCTGCGGCGTGATCTGTTCGGCCTGTTCCGGCGTCACTTGCGGCTGGCCGTCCTGCTTGAACAGGTTACCCACGCTGCCTGCCAGCGAGGCCAGCATGGCCGGGCTGACATTGGCCAGCAGCTGGTTCAGCATGCCGGCGCGCTGCGTCGGGTCGCTGCGGCCGAACAGCTGGCCCACCAGTTGCGAGAACGGCGGGGTCTGGTCGGAACGCAGCGCTTCCGTCACGCCCTGGGCCAGGGCAGGGCGGGGCGCCTGCTGCGCCACATTGCCGAAGTCCTGTTCGGCACGGGCCGGATCGGCCGCGCCGGCACCGCCCAGGTACTGTTGTAACAAGTTACCGAGATCAAATCCCATTGCCAGCTCCTGTCTTCATCGGAAAACGCCAGCATGGGCCATGCGCCGCCCGGGGTCTGTTCGCGGCTTAACTGAATGTCATGATGCAGCGCTTCAGCGGGGCGGCATGTCGACGGCGATCATGTTGTCGTGGGGCTTGCGGTCGATCAGCTTGTTGTCCGGATCGATGCCGGCCCGGGCCGGGCGGCCCGCCACGGTGATCTTGTAGGTCATCTCGCGCCGGTCGACCAGCTTGCGCTCGCGTGCCAGGCTGTTGCCGTCCTTGTCGTCCACGCCGATGTCGATCAGGTCGGCCAGCGGCACGTCCTTCTCGGCGCCCAGGCCGTCAGCGCGCAGCTTGGCCGCGTGCACCGTCACCGTCACGTCGTAGCGACCGTCCTTGCGCCGCGTGGCTGTGGCGGACAGGGCGCGGTTGTCGTACAGGACGATGGCGTTGAACAGGTCGTCGACCAGGTAGGCCTGCTCGCGCGGCACGATGGCGCGCAAGCCCTCCACCAGCGCCGTCACGCTCGGATACGGTCCGGCGCGGAAGCCATATTGCTGCAGCAGGGAACGCAGCAGCGTGTTGATGCGCTCCTCGCCGACGATGTCCTGCAGCTGGTACATGGCCAGGCTGCCCTTGCGGTAGTGGATATAGCCCTGGTCCTCGTTGTCGGCCAGCGGCAGTTCGCGGCGCGTTTCCATGGCGCGACCGTGCAGGTACATGTCCAGGTCGTAGCGCAGGAAGCGGCGCATGCGTTCGCGCCCGAAGGCCTTCTTCATCACCATCAGCGCCGAGTACTCGGCCAGCGTTTCGGACAGCACGGTCGCGCCCCGCGTATTGCCGCCAACGAGCTGGTGGCCCCACCACTGGTGCGCCACCTCGTGGGCCGTCACGTAGTACGGGTAGTCGATGTCCTTCGGATTCTTCTCGTCGACCTTGGCGATGAAGCCCATGCTCTCGGAGAAGGGCACCGTGTTCGGATACGACTGTGCATAGCGTTCGTAGCGGGGGAACTCCACCACGCGCAGCACCTTGTGCTGGTACGGTCCGTAGTTGCGGCTGAAGTAATCCAGGCCGTCCTTGACGCCCCGCGTGATGCGGTCCAGGTTGAACTCATGGCCGGGGTGGTAGTACACCTCGATGCCGACATCCTGCCACCAGTCGTGCCGCACCGCGTAGCGCGCCGACTGGAAGGAATAGAAGTTCAGGATCGGCTTGTCCATGCGGTAGTGGAAGTAGCGGCGCGCGCCGTCCTTCGGGTCGCGCCATTCCTTCACCAGGGTGCCAGGCGCCACCGCCACCTGGTCGGCGCTGGTGCCGATCACGGCGTCGAAGGCGACCCAGTCGGCGTCGTTGCCCAGAACATTATTGGCCAGGCCTTTCGGATCGTCGCGCGCCAGCTTGCGCTCCTGCGCCGGCAGCTTGTGCTTGCGGCGGTCGCGCGGGTCCGCCAGTTCGTTGTCGCGCTGGTAGCCGATATGCGGCAGCACGCGGTTGTTGAAGAAGGTGCCGTTGGCCACCACGGGCGTATCGGTGCCCAGGCCGAAGATGCCTTTCGGATCGTAGGCCAGCTCGAACGTCATCGGCAGCGCGGCGCCCGGCGCCAGCGGTGTGGCCAGTGCGTAGCCGTGGAAGCCCGTCTCGCCGTCGTCCAGCACCACGCGGGCCGGCACGCCGAAGCGGGGCTGGCCCATGACGGCGTGCTTTTCCTGCGTGACGTAGATGGTGCCGATGGGCGTGCTGCCCCGGTTGACCAGCAGGTAGCGGCCCTTGACGACGAGGCGGCGCTGTTCCGGCATGATCTCCACGTGCAGCTTCACGTCCGTGATGCGCGGCTGCGCCACGGCGGCCAGGTGCCGGTACTTGCGTTCGTAGTCCGCGCGCTGGGTGCCCTGGCGGTAGGCCGTCTCGAATTCGTTGGCGATGTTCAGGTTGTAGAACAGCACACCGCCCGCGCCCAGGAACACCAGCAGCGCGCCGCCGAAGGTGGCCAGCACGGGCACGGTCAGCGCGTGCCGGGCCAGGCGCCGGCGCGTCAGCCATTCCTCGCTGGCGCCGCGCGGCCAGAACACCAGGGTCAGCACGGCCAGCATCACGGCGCAGGCGGCCCAGTAGACCTGGTACCACCGCTCACGCGGCAGGAAGTGGCCAAAGCCGTTCATGTCCGAGTAGACGATTTCGGGCGTCACGCCGTACATCAGCAGCGGATGTTCCAGGCCCAGGCCCTTCAACGTGACGGTGCCCACGTAGTAGACGATCATCGTGAAGTAGCCGACGAACTTGTGGCCCGTCAGCACCTGCACGGCGATGGCCAGCACGGCCACCAGCGCGTAGGCCGGCAGCTCGATGGTGAACAGCTCCGTGAAGTACAGCGCCGGCTCGAGCTTGAAGTAGCCGTGGAACAGCTGGATCGACACGCCGCACAGCATCACCACCAGCAGCAGCAGGGCCTGCAGGCCGATCAGCGCAAACAGCTTGGACAGCATCGGCAGCCAGCTGGGAACGGGCAGCGCGTCCAGCAGCAGCGCCATGCGGTGCTCCCGTTCGCGCCAGACCAGTTCCCCCGCATAGAAGGTCGTGATGACCAGCATGAAGGGCGCGAACATGCGCTTGACCATGTCCAGTACGACGTAGGTCAGCGGCCAGGTATTGGTGCCCCAGATCGATCCCATGTCGAGCGCGCCGGCATACATCGTCAGCACGCCCGCCAGCACGATGACGAAGAAGTAGACGTTCTTGGTCGTCTCGCGCAGGTTCAGCCACGTGAACTGGGCCAGCAGCAGCACCAGGCTGCGCGCCTTGAAGTCGGGTGCCTCGGCCGTGCGCGCAGCCGTGGCAGTGATGCGGATCGGTTCGTCGCTGTCGCCGCGCGGAGCGTGGCCGCCGTCGAGCGTGCCGATGAAGTGGAAGCGCCAATAGCCCAGCAGCAGCGCCACCAGCGAGAACGAGCACCAGATCGCGCGGTTGAGCAGGTACACGCCGTCCAGCAGCACCAGGCGCGTATTGCGTTCGGCGATGGGCCAGTACTCCGTCAGGCGCAACAGGGCCGCCGTGCCGAAGGGATCGATCAGCGCGGCCAGGGTCTTGTAATCGAGGTCGCGCGCCAGGCTGGGCGCGACGATATAGCCGATCAGCATGACAACGCTGCTGACGTACACGGGCAGCATGCGCCGCGTCAGCGCCGCCATCACGAAGAAGATGGCGCCGAAGATGAACAGGTTGGGCAGCAGGGTGACGAAGTAGGGCAGCAGGTAGGCCTGCAGGCTTGCCGGTCCCAGGCGCTCCGGGTCGACGCCGGGCAGCCACGTGCCGGCCAGGTGGCCCAGCAGGATGCTGGAGAAGATCACGGCCAGCACCAGCCAGGCGCCCAGGAAGCGGCCGAACATGTACTGGTACTTGCGGATCGGCGCCGTGAAGAAGAACGGGTGCATCTCGTACTCGAAATCCTGCTGCACGGCGCGCCCCATCATGGCCGCCACGACGACGACACCGAGGCAGCCCAGGGCGCTGGCCGTGATCATGATGGCCAGCGGCGCGTTGATCAGCACGCGACCGCCGAAGCTCACCGTGGCGTTCTTGAACACGCCGCCGGCCGCGCCCACCCACAAGGTCGACAGGGCCAGGAACATCAGGAAGTAGACCCAGGTCGACAGCAGGCGGAAACGCTGGCGCGCCTCGAACAGGGCGATGGAGACGAGCGCCGTCATGTCAATCGCAGGCGTCGGCCACGTGGCGGCCCGCGATGGTGGCGAAGTAGACGTCCTCCAGGTCGCCGATGGCTTCCTCGAAGCCGTCGCCCGGGTCGTCGTCGCTGTAGGCGTGGATCAGGGTGCGGCCCGACAGCAGGCGGGTCGAGATGATCGTATGGCGCTGCTGGAAGTAGGCCAGTTCCTTCTTGTCGACGAAGCGCGCCCAGATCTTGCAGCTGATGTCGTCGATCAGTTGCTGCGTCGCCCCCGTCACCAGCAGTTCGCCCTTGTTGATGATGGCCATGTTCGCGCACAGGTCGGCCACGTCGCTGACGATGTGGGTCGACAGGATCACCGTGCGCTCTTCGCCGATATCGGACAGCAGGTTGTGGAAGCGCACCCGCTCCTGCGGATCCAGGCCGGCCGTGGGCTCGTCGACGATGACGAGGCGCGGGTCGCCCAGCAGCGCCTGGGCGATGCCGAAGCGCTGGCGCATGCCGCCGGAGAAGGTACCCAGGCGCTGGTGGCGCACGTCGAACAGGTTGGTCTGCTGCAGCAGTCCGTCGACCACCTCGCGGCGGCGGCCCCGGTGCGACAGGCCTTTCAGCACGGCGAAATGGTCCAGCATCTCGTAGGCCGTCACTTTCGGGTAGACGCCGAAGTCCTGCGGCAGGTAGCCCAGCAGGCGGCGCACCTCGTCCTTTTCGTCCAGCACGTCCAGGTCGCCGAAGAACACGGACCCGGCATCGCATTCCTGCAAGGTGGCGAGAATGCGCATCAGCGTCGACTTGCCCGCGCCGTTCGGGCCGAGCAGGCCGAACATGCCGGACGGGATCGTCAGCGATATATTGTCCAGGGCTACCACGCCGTTGGCGTAGGTCTTGGACAGGTTGCGGATGCTTAATTCCATGCTCACTCCTGAAAACTGGGTGCGGCGCAGCATGGGGCGCCGCCTGGGCTGCGGTCCATGCCATCTTCACATGACGGCATTGTATTGAATCGGCGACACATCGGTTGCCGCGTTGCGACAGGGTGCGCTTTCGCCGCGCCAGAGTGTGAAATCGGGGGAACGGAAGGGGCACCGGCCGGTATCGCTGGCGGCAGTTCGGAAAAGTGTACAGAGTAACAAGCTCGACCGTAGGGCGCAAGGCGCAAAAATGCGTAGGCTTGCGCTATAGTGCTGCCCATGAGCCAGGAAAACCCCAAACTCGACACTGCGTTGCAGGAAAACGTCCTGGCGGTGACCCGCTGCGGGCTGACCACGAAGGAGGCCACGGGCTTCTTCCGCGTCGCGCTGGGCCTGTGCTACCTGGCCAGCCTGATGACGAAGGAAGCGCTGGACTTCAAGAAGCTGGACAAGGAATACAACCGCTTCATCTACCGCGCCATCGGGCCCGGTCACAGCATCACGAGCATCCTGCAGTACATGAGCGGCGAAGGTGTCGTCAAGGTCCTCGACTCGCAACGCTTCATGCGCGCCTTCGGCGACTACTGCCCCCACGTGCCGCTCGAATCGATTCCATTCCTGCTCGGGCTGAACCTGGGCGTGGCCAAGGATTTCTCCGGCCTGGACGTGCGCGGCCCCGTGGCGGACTGGATCGAACGCCAGCGCATCCTGCGCGAAGAGCGCGAAGGCCAGGACAACCAGGGCAGCCCGGACAGCCAGTAGGGCCGGGCGCGGCGCGGAAGCGGCATGGCGCCGTGCGGCGCCGAAGCGGCCCGGCGCTTATAATGATGTCTTCCGCATAAGTTGGACGAGAATGCCATGAGCGCCAAATACCATACCCCCCTCGACCGTTTCATCTGCAGCGCCGACAAGGCCCTGCGCGTCATCTCCGGCGTGGCCGCCGCCTCGCGCCCCACGCCGGCCGTGCACGTCGACGACGCCCACCTGACGGACGAAGAGCGCAAGCACAGCGCGGGCCTGATCCGGGTCGACCACGTGGGCGAAGTGATGGCGCAGGCGCTGTACAACGCCCAGGCCCGCTTCGCCAAGAGCGACGCGCTGCGCGACCAGTTCGAAAAGGCCAGCCGCGAGGAAGAAGACCACCTGGCCTGGACGGCCCAGCGCCTGAAGGAACTCAACTCGCGCACCAGCGTGCTCTCGCCCCTGTTCTACGCAGGCGCCTACGCGCTCGGCACGGTGGCGGCGCGCATGGGCGACCAGCACAGCCTGGGCTTCGTCGTCGAGACCGAACGCCAGGTGGAGAAGCACCTTGAATCGCACCTGCAGGACCTGCCGGCGGGCGACGCCAAGTCGCGCGCCATCGTCGACCAGATGCGCATCGACGAAATCGCCCACGGCAAGGCCGCCCAGGACGCCGGCGCCGCCCAGACCCCGCTGCCCGTGCGCGTGGCGATGACGGCCATGTCGAAGCTGATGACGGGTACGGCCTACTACATCTGACCCGCGCCTCCCGCCGCTGCGCGCACTTTCCGCATTCGGTATCAGACACCTGAATCAATCCGGTGGCCGGCTGCTGCGGCAGACCGATCGAATCGCCGTTTTCCATCCTCAGCCCTGGCTTGCGCCATGAAATCCTGTCCCGGCCTATGATGACAAAAAATCAGCTATCGGGAGTAGATCATGCGGTGGGAAGGCAATCGGCAAAGCGATAACGTGGAGGACCGGCGCGGCGAAGGCGGCGGCGGTGGTGGGGGCGGTGGCTTCCGGCTCGGTGGCGGCAAGCTCGGTATCGGCGGCGTCATCGTCGCGCTGGTGCTGTCGTACGTGTTCGGCGTCAGTCCGACGGCGATGCTGGGCATGATGAACGGCGGCGCGCCCGTGCAGCAGCAGGCCCCGGCGGCCAAGGCCGGGCCGGACGACCGCGCCAAGGACTTTGTCCAGACCGTGCTGGCCGACACGGAGGACGTGTGGGGCGCGCTGTTCCAGCAGCAGGGTCAAACCTACGCCAAGCCCACATTGACCCTGTTTACCGGCAGCACGCAGACTGCCTGCGGCACGGGGCAGTCGGCCACGGGGCCGTTCTACTGCCCGCCGGACCAGAAGGTGTACATCGACCTGGAATTTTTCGACCTGATGCAGCAGCGCTTCCACGTGGCCGGCGAATTCGCCCAGGCCTACGTGATCGCCCACGAAGTGGGCCACCACGTGCAGAACCTGATGGGGCTGTCCGACAAGGTGCACGGCGCGCAGCAGCGCCTCAGTGAAGCCGAAGGCAATGCGCTGTCCGTCAAGCTGGAACTGCAGGCCGACTGCTTCGCCGGCGTGTGGGCCTTCCACGCCAACCAGTCACGCAAGATCCTGGAGCAGGGCGATATCGAAACGGCGCTGGCCGCGGCCACCGCCATTGGCGACGACGCCCTGCAGCGCCAGTCGCGGGGCCATGTGGTGCCGGACTCGTTCACCCACGGCACGTCGGCCCAGCGCGTGCGCTGGTTCCGCAAGGGCATCGACAGCGGCGAGATCGCCCAGTGCGATACCTTCAAGGCGCGCCAGCTGTAAGCACATCAGCCTAGACGGCCACGATCTCCACGCTGTGCGTGATCTCGGCCGTCTTGGCCAGCATGATGCTGGCCGAGCAGTACTTGTCGTGCGACAGGCTGACGGCCCGTTCCACCGCTTCCGGCTTCAGATCCTTGCCCGTGACGACGAAGTGGAAATTGATCTTCGTGAAGATCTTCGGGTCCGTCTCGGCGCGCTCGGCCTGCAGCGTGACGTCGCAGCCGCGCACGTCGGCCCGGCCCCGTTTCAGGATCAGCACGACGTCATATGCCGTGCAGCCGCCCGTGCCCAGCAGGACCATCTCCATCGGGCGGGGCGCCAGGTTGTGGCCGCCGCCTTCGGGCGCGCCGTCCATCACGACCATGTGGCCCGAACCCGTCTGCGCGCGAAAACTCATGCCCGACGGGCCGTTCCAGCTCACTTTCACTTCCATTGCGTTTCTCCGAAATCGGTTATTGACGTTGCTGCATTGTAGAACAGCCGTCAGATTCCCATCAGGTAGCGGTCGCTCTTCAGCCGCCGCACGGTGAACGCGAGGCACAGCAGCGCCAGCAGCAGGCTGCCGCCGAAGGTCAGCGCGAACGCCAGCAGTCCGGGCGGCTGGCCCTGCGCCAGTTCGCGCAGCAGGGTCTGGTGCGACAGCACGGGCACCAGGTACATCCACGTGGCCGTGTTCAGGTTCATCATCGGCACGACGATGACGGGCACGATCGGCAGCATGATGGCGAAGCTGGCCGTGGTCTGCGCTTCCTTGAACGACTTGGCGTTGATCGCCAGCGCGATTTCCATCGCCGCCGCGAACAGGGGCAGCGACAGGGAAGTGAGCAGCACCCACGCCAGATCGAGCCAGGACAGGCGCCACGACATGCCGATTTCCTCCAGCGGCAGCCATTTCAGCACGCTGTGGGCGATCAGCAGTTCCAGCGTCAGCCCGACGACGGATAGGAAGGACGCGGCCAGCCATTTGCCGCCGATCAGGTCGATGGGGCGGGCCGGCTGCGCCAGCAGCACTTCCAGCGAGCGGCGTTCGCGCTCGCCGGCCGTGCTGTCGACGGCGCTGCTGAGGCAAAAGAAGAAGGCGGGGATGAAGAACATGCCCAGCATCGTGCCGATCACCTGGGCCGAGCGCGAGGCGCTGCTGCCCGTATCGTATTTCTGCACCTGCACGGGATACAGGGTGGCGGGCGAGACGCCGTGGGCCAGCAGACGCGCGCCGGCGATGACGTTGCCGTACTGGCGCAGCACATGCTCGATATCGCCCACCTTGTAGCGCGCCTCCGAGGCGGAGTTGAACCACAGCTCCACCCGGGCCGGGCGCATGGCGCGGTAGTCGTCGCCGTAGGATTCGGACAGGCGCAGCACGGCCGCCGTCTTCTGCGTGCGCAGCAGGGCCGTGATCTGCTCTTCGCTGAGCGCGCCGGACTCGGTGACGTTGACGTTCTTCTGCTTCAGTTGCGTCATCAGGGTGGGCGCCCGCGCCGCGCCGATGACGGTCAGCTCGATGCCTTCCTTTTCCGGCTCCATGGCACGGCTGATCTGCTGCTGCAGGATGCCGCCCACCATCAGCGGATACATCAGCACGAACATCAGCACGAGACCGAGCGCGCGCCGGTCGCGCAGGATCTCGCGCAGCTCCTTGAAGAACACAACGGCGATGGCGGAGCGGCGGCTCATACGGCGATCCCTTCATCGGTGCCGACCAGCTTGACGAAGGCGTCTTCCAGGCTGGCGATGCCGGTGCGCTCGCACAGGGACTGCGGCGTTCCCTGGGCCACCGTGCGTCCGCCTGCGATGACGATGACGTCGTCGCAGGAGTTCGTCACTTCCTGCATCACGTGGGTGGCCATGATGACGCAGCAGCCGTCGGCGCGCAGCGCGGCCAGCGCGCGCCGCAGGGCGCGCGCGCTCATCACATCCAGGCCCCGGCTCGGCTCGTCCAGCAGCAGGTTGCGGGGGCGGTGCAGCAGGGTGCGCGCCAGCGCCACCTTGATGCGCTGGCCCTGCGAGAAGCCCTTCGAGCGGCGCTCCAGGATATCCTCCAGCGCCAGCAGCTCCGTCACTTCGTCGACGCGGCGCGCCAGCGCGGGCCGCTCCATGCCGTTCAACTCGCCGAAGTAGTGCAGGTATTCGCGCGTCGTCAGTTTTTCGTACAGCCCGAACTGGTCGGTCAGGAAGCCGATACTGCGCCGCACCGTCATCGGGTCGACGCCGGGGTCGACACCGTCCACCGCGATGCGGCCGGCGTCGCGCCGCAGCAGGCCCACCAGCATGCGCAGCAGGGTGGTCTTGCCGGCGCCGTTCGGTCCCAGCAGCGCCGTCACCTGGCCGTCGCGCGCCGTGAAGGTGGCGCCGGCCAGGGCCTGCACCTTGCCGAACTGTTTCGTGACGTCCTGTACTTCAATCATGGCGGGCTCGTTTCATGGTTGGGGGCCGGCGCTGTTCAACTGGAAGGTGGGCGCGGGAATCTCGTCGAGGCAGGCACCGGCCACGGGGCGGGTGGGGAAGTCGAGGAACTCGCGCAGCAGGCGCGGGGCGCAGCCCAGCGGCGAGACGATATGGCCGCCGTTCTTCACCACCAGGTGCTGGGCCGCCTTCATGGCCTTGGCCGCATCGGTGGCGCGGCGCGGCGGCGTCACCGGGTCCTGTGCGCCGGACAGCATCAGCACGGGCGCGGCGATCGTCGCGGGCGCCGCGTAGGCCACGGGCTTGACCTTGACGGCGGGGCACAGCGCGGCCAGCTGCGTCACCAAAGGCGTGCCGAGGAAGGAGCCGCGCGTGTCGGCCGCCACCAGCTCTGGCGTCAGGCGCGGGAAATCCTCGGCGCAGACGACGGCCAGGTACAGCGGGCCGGACATGCTGCCGTCGGCGGAAAAATCGGCATCGCGGTTGCTGCGCGCGACGAACGGCTCCCAGCGGCCCCGGTAGGCGCTGTGGATCAGGAAGGGCAGGCTGCGCGCATCGGCCTGCGCATACAGCACGCGGTGCACGGTGGCGGCGAAGCGGCGGCTGCTGATCTGCACGGGGCGTACCTGGGCCGTGCGCGGATCGGCCATCTGCATGGTCAATGGACCCTTGGCCAGCTGGTCGGCCAGGCTGGCGAATTCGGCGCGCAGGGCGGGGAAGGCCTTGCTGCACGCCGCTTCCTTCTCGCACTGGCGGAAGGTCGTTTCCAGCGCCGCCTGGGCATCGCGGCCGCCGGCGGGAATCACCTGGTCCGGCGCGGCCACGCCGTCGAGCACGAGGGCGCGCACGCTGGCCGGGAACAGACGCGCGTAATGCTGGCCCAGGCGCGAGCCGTACGAGCCGCCCCACAGGTTGACCTGCCCGTAGCCCAGCGCCAGGCGCACCCGTTCGATATCGCGCGCGGCGGCGTCCGTGGTGTACTTGTCGTAGGGCGCGCCGATGCTGGCGATGCAGCGCAGCGTTTCGGCGTCCACCTGTTCCTCCGTCATCGTGTCGATGTCCGGCGGCGACTTGCAGTCGAGCTTGCCGGACAGGCCCGTGCCGCGCTGGTCGATCAGCACGATGTCGCGCGTGGCGCGCACGCGGCGGAAGGCTGCGTCCAGCATCGGCAGGATATCGCTGCCGGCCTGGCCCGGGCCGCCGGCGAGCACGAACAAGGGGTCGGGCCGCGCCGCCTCGCGGTAGGCCGGCGCCACGGTCACGTGGATGGTCATGGTCTTGCCGGGCTGGCGGTAATCCAGCGGCACCGCCACCTTCACGCAGCGCAGCGCTTCCTCGGCGCCGGGCAGGTGGCAGGTGC
>NZ_WNKZ01000067.1 GCF_009720835.1 Pseudoduganella buxea | reverse complement strand
TGGCCGGCCGCGTGCTGCGCTGCCTGCCGGCGTGGCGAGCCGCCGGTGCGGGCCTGGCGCCGGCCGCCTGACGGAGGAAAGCGGGCCGCGGCCCCAATGAAAAAGCCGACCGGCTTGCGCGGGTCGGCTCGGTGCAGGCGGGGCAGCGGTCAGCCGGCCGAGAACAGCTCGAAGTCAGCCAGCGTGGTGGCTTTCACGCCCGTCAGCAAGGCCACCTGGGTCAGCTCGGCAGCCGAAACGAGGCCGTCGGTGCCGCTCGAGTCGAAGCGGAAGACGGCCGTCGACGCACCGTTGTCGACGACAAACAGCGCCTGCTGGCCCTGCAAGTAGTTGCCGGCAGCGGTACCGATGACGAGCGCGGCCGACTTGGCGTTCAGGGCGCTGGCATTGGCGGTGAACAGCACCAGGGCCGCGTCGGCCGAGAACCCGCCCGGGGCGTCGGCCTGCCCGGCGCCGCCGTCGCCCAGCTTCAGCGCACCCACGTCCAGTTCGACGATGTCGGTACCGGACACGAAATCGGCGATCGTGTCGAGCGAAGCCATGTCGAGGCGGAAGTGGTCGGCGCCGATGCCGCCCGTCAGCGCGTCGTTGCCGGCGCCGCCCACGAGCGTGTCGGCACCGGCGCCGCCGGCCAGGCGGTCGGCACCGCTGCCGCCGACGATGACGTTGGCGAACTCGTTGCCGGTACCGGCGAAGCTGCCCGTGCCTGCGTACTCCAGCCATTCCACGCTGGCGCCGGCCTTGAGCGCATAGGTGGCAGCCGTCGAGAACACGACGTCGTAGCCGGCGTCGGCCAGTTCGACGATGGTGTCGGCCGCCGTGTCGACATGGTAGGTATCGTCGCCGCTGCCGCCGGCCAGGACATCATTGCCGCTGCCGCCGTCCAGCGTGTCGGCGCCGGCGCCGCCCTGCAGGTTGTCGTTGCCGGCCATGCCGGCCAGCAGGTCGTCGCCGTCATCGCCGACGAGCGTATTGGCGACGGCATTCCCCGTCAATTCGTTATCCAGCGCGTTGCCCGTCAGGTTCGTCGCCACGGTGCCGGCGACGGTGGCGTTTTCCACGTTCGCTTCCAGCACATAGGTCTTGCCGGCGGCCGTGTAGGCCACGCGGGCCGTGTCGATGCCGCCGTCCACGGCCTCGACGATCGAGTCACCGACGTTCTCGAGCACATACACGTCGTTGCCCGCCAGGCCGGCCATCGTATCGGCACCGGCGCCGCCGTCGAGCAGATCGACGCCGGCCGTGCCGGTCATCACGTCGTTACCCACCGTTGCCTTGCCGGCCAGCAGTTCGGCCAGCGTGACGGTGACGTCGCCGAAGCGCACGTTCTCGATATTCTTCAGTATCGTCCTGGCGCCGGCCGCCGTGGTGAGCAGCGTCTCGCCCACCACCAGGGCGCTGACCGTGTACGCCTCGTGCGCCTGGTCCAGCACGGCAGTGTCGTTGCCGACGCCGCCGTCCAGCGTGTCGTTGCCCGCGTGGCCGGCCAGCGTGTCGTCGCCGATGCCGCCGTTCAGGCGGTCGTTGCCGCCGCCGCTGCCGCTGTCGATCACGTTGTTCTCGGCATTGCCGGTGCCCGTGAAGGCGGCCTTGCCCGTGTACAGCAGCGCTTCCACGTTGGCCGCCAGCGTGTACGTGGCCAGGGTGGTGTGCACGCTGTCCAGGCCGGCACCCGCCGCTTCCGTCGTCTTGTCGCCGGCGCCGTCGACAAAGTAGACGTCGTCGCCCGCGCCGCCGGCCATCACGTCGTTGCCCGCGCCGCCGTCGAGCGTGTCGTTGCCGGCACCACCCAGCAGGTTGTCGTTGCCCACGCCGCCGGCCAGGCTGTCGTCGCCATTGCCGCCGTCCAGCGCGTCGTTACCGGCTGCGCCGTCGAGCGTGTCGTCGCCGTCCATGCCCAGCAGCGCATTGATGGCGCCGTTGCCCGTCAGCGTATTGCCCAGCGCATTGCCGGTGACGTTGATGGCGATGGCCGTGAGCGGCGTGACGATGGCGTTTTCCACCTGCTCGCCCAGCGTGTACGTGCCTTTCGCCGTGAAGGCGACCTGCACCGTGTCCACGCCCTCATCGGCCAGCTCGACCGCGTCGTCGCCGGCCACGTCGACGATATAGGTATCGTCGCCGGCACCGCCGACCAGGCGGTCGCTGCCGGCGCCGCCGTCCAGCGTGTCATCACCGTCGCTGCCGGTGATGGTCTGGCTGCCGGGCCCGGCGATATCGCCCGTCACGTCGGCCCACGTCCGCGTCACGCCGTCGGCGAACACGAACTGCTCGACGGCGCGCACGATGACGCTTTCGCCGTCCGGCCCGGTCAGCTTCAGGTCGGTGTCGTTCAGGCGCAAGCGGGTATACGCTTCGAAGGCCTTGGCCAGCACGGCCGTGTCCCCCGCGGGGCTGCCGTTGGCGCCGCCGTCGAACAGCGCGGTGCCGGTCGTGAAGCGCAGCACGTCGTCGCCCGCGCCGCCGTACAGGCTGTCCTTGCCGCCGTTGCCGTCCAGCGTGTCATTGCCGATGCCGCCGTCGAGGCGGTCGGCGCCCATGCCGCCCGTGATGGCGTTGTTCAGTGCATTGCCGGTGCCGGCGAAGGCTGCTTCGCCCATGTACGCCAGCTGTTCCACGCCGGTGCCCAGCGTGTATGCAGCCAGCGTGGTGCGCACCGTGTCGATGCCCACCGCCGCCGCCACTTCAACGACGGTATCGGTGCGTGAGTCGACGACATAGATGTCGTCACCGGCGCCGCCGCTCATCGCGTCATTGCCGGCGCCGCCGTCGAGCAGGTCGTTGCCGTCGCCGCCGGCCAGCGTGTCGTTGCCATGCCCGCCATACAGCGAATCGGCGCCCGTGCTGCCCGTCATGGCGTTGTTCAGCGCATTGCCGTGGCCGGCCAGGCCTGCCTCGCCCTTGAAGACGAGGTGTTCCACTTCCTGCGCCAGGGTGACGTTCACGGTGGCGACGACGGTGTCGGTACCGCCCCTGGCCAGTTCGACGACGACTGCGTCGACGTCGTTGACGAGGAAGGTGTCGTTGCCGGCGCCGCCGTTGAGCGTGTCGGCACCGCCGCCGCCGTTGATGGTGTCGTTGCCGGCGCCCGCGTTGACGATCTGCGCGTGGTCGCCGGCGCCGTGCTCGAGGAACCAGGCTTCGCTGTCGTTGCCGGCGGTGCCGTCGATAACGGTGATGACGGGTTCGACGATCGTGACGGCAACGACGGCGCTGGCGGCACTGACCTGGCCCAGCGCATCGGTGGCGATGGCGCTGAAGCTGTGTGCGCCGGCGCTGAGCTGGGTGAATTCGATCGACCAGCTGCCGTCGCCGGCCGCCCTGGCCGTGCCGACCACGCTGCCGGTGTCGTACAGCGTGACCAGTGCACCGGGATCGGCCGAACCGTCGATGACGACATGGCCCCGTTCAATGGTGCCACGGTCGACGAAGCCGCCGCCCTTGCCGGCGTCCACGCTGCCGCTGGTCATGGCCGGGGCCATTGCCGACAGCGCCGCTGCCGGCCCCACTTCCTCGATCGTGAACTGGGGCGCCGCCGGCGGCTGGCCGGTGCTGCTGCTGGCCAGGAACTCGGCGCCGCCGTCGACACCGGTGACCTGGTGGAAGACGCGCACGGTGCCGTCGTCGGCCCGCACGCTCCAGCTGACGGCCACGCGGCCGTCGGCCGTTTCCGTCACGGACGGCGCCAGCGCCTTGCCCTGCACGCCCTGGCTGACCTGGAAGGCGGCGCCGGCGGCGCTGCCATCGGCCAGGTAATGACGCGCCATGATGACCGAGCTGTTGTCCGTGCCCAGGCTGTCCCACGTGACGATGAAGCCGCCGTCGCGCAGGCCGGTGATGCCGTGCGCCTGCTGGAAGCCGGCGCTGGCCACTGCAACGGCTGCGCCGGTGGCCGAGCCGGCGGCGTCGAAGCGCTGCACCATGACGGTGTCGTCGGGCGTGGCGGGATTGCCGTCATCCTGGATCCAGCTGACCACGACGCCGCTGGCGGTGCTGCCTCCCATGCCGTACAGCGTGGCGGCCTGGACGTTGCTGACGACGCCGGTGGTCTGGACGGTCACCTCTCCGCCGAGCGCCTCGCCATCCCAGCGATACTGCTGCACGGCCACCGAATGGGCGCTGCCGTTGTCGGACTGCCAGGCCACCAGGTAGCCGTTGTCCTGCTCGGCGATGGCGACGCCGGACTGTTGCCCTGTCTTGTTCGTATTGACCGTGACGGTGCCGCCGGCGCGCAGGCCGGCGCCGTCGAAGCGCTGCGACTGGATATCGAGGTCGGCACCGCCGCCCTGCCAGGCCACGACGAAGCCGCCGTCCACGGTGGGCGCCACGGCAGGTCGGACCTGCTCGCCCGCAATGGCCAGCACGTCCGCCGCGCCGTTCTTGCTGCCGTCGGCATTGAAACGCTGCACGACGATGTCGGTATTGCCGCCGGTCGGCGTGGACTGATACACCGCCACCCAGCCGCCGTCGTACAGGCCCGTCACGTTGACGGCCGCCTGGCTGCCGGCGGTGGCCGTATTGACCGCCGCCACCACGCCAATGGCGGTGCCGTCGGCGCCGAACTTCTGGAAGAAGATGCCGTCGCCTTCGGCATCGGCACCGCGGTAGGCGATCACGTAGGAGCCGTCCGGCAGCCTGGCAGCGGCCTGCCCGGCCGCGCCGGTGCCGCTGGTGCCGACCAGGCGGTCCACGGGCGCCAGGTGCACGGCCTGGTCTGCGAACTGCAGGTGGCCGATGCCGTGCAGGATGTCGCTGCCGTCGCGTCCGGCCTGCAGGTCCGTCACGGTGATGCGGCCGTCGACGCCGGTTACGATGGTGTAGTCGGCCAGGTTGCCCGCGAACACGGCGGTATCGTCGCCGCTGCCGCCGGTCAGGCTGTCGTCGCCCGCGCCGCCCTGCAGCGTATCGTTGCCTGCGCCGCCGTCGAGAATATTGCCGCCCGCGCCGCCGACCAGCAGGTCGTTCCATGCCGAGCCCTCGAGGCCTTCAATATTGCGCAGCACGTCGGCACCGTCGGCGCCGAGCGAGGTGCCCGTCGCCAGGTTGGCCGTGACGCCGCCGGTGGCATTGCGGTAGCTGGCAAAATCGAAGCCGGCGCCGCCGTCGATGGTATCGGCACCGTCGTTGCCCACCAGGATATTCATGCCGGCATGACCGACGATGCTGTCGGCCATGTCCGTGCCGACGACGTTCTCGATGCCGCTCAGCGTATCGGCGGCGGCGCCATCGAAGGCGGTGCCGGCCATCAGGTCGACCGTCACACCGGTCTCCAGGCCGCCGAAATCGACCGCGCCGCTGTAATCGACGGTGTCGATACCGTCGCCGCCGTTCAGGACGTCCGCGCCATGCCCGCCCAGGATCAGGTCATCGCCCGCTCCGGCATGCACGGTATCCTGCCCGGCATCGCCGAACTCGCCGAACCCGCCCATAAAGATGTCGGCCTGGTCGGTGCCGTACTGCGTCTCGTCGGTGATATTGCCATAAATGACAGGACCCGTTACCTTGATCATGCTGCTCTCCAAGAGATATTTTCCACACGGCAATTTAACACGTGGAAAAATTACGCGCAGCAACAAAAGTTGCTGCGCGGGGAGTGCAGGGGCATGGATCAAATCATGGATGTTGCTTTTGGGCTACAAGCCACGCGAAGGATGTTGACACTGATAATAATAAATGGAAACAGTAATTTCCGCATAGAAATTTACGTTTCCACTTTATTATCTTCGGCCTGGGCATCTTGCATAGCCTGCGGTTCCAGCTCCTCGGCCGAAATATTCAGGCGGATAAAGACGCCCCATGCAACCAGCAGCACGGCGGCACACGCGCCGATAACGCCGGCGTGAGGCAGCAGTTCCGGGTGCCCGTGCAGCGACTGGAAGGCGGACACGAGGCATTCGATAGCCAGCGACACGATCACGACGATCATGAAGCGCGACAGGAACCGCCGCACCCGGGTCGGCGTGCTGATATTGGCCGAGCGCTGCACTTCTTCTTCCAGCACGGTCTGGCCCAGCTCGAAAGCGGCCACGGCGATCGTCAGCAGGCCGATGCATTCCAGGATGCGCACGAAGCGGGGCTGCTCGCCTTCGGCCACGGCCGAGGATAGCGCATGCCAGATTTCCAGGCCGGCCATGCCCACCAGGGCCAGGCCGCAGCCGAAGAACAGCAGGGCAACCGCGATATAACCGATGCCGAACAGTTTCAGCAGCACTTTCATGGGTTCGGCACTTTCAAGAGGGGACGTTGCAGGCGCGCGAGCGCATATCGATATGCGCGAATATTCGCAGAATTCGGCTCAGCAGGTCGCACGGCTTCCGGTACAGTCCTGGCAATTCCGATAAAATCCGTCTGGCAATCAACCTGGACCTCACCATGACCTTTCCCCCCCTCCTGCCGATCCTGCTGAACCTGGCCGCCGCCGTCCTGCTGCTGGGCTTTCTTTACCGCCAGCAGAAGCACCACGCCACGTTCACGGTGCGGGTCTTCACGGCACTGGGGCTGGGCGTGCTGCTGGGCGCGGCGCTGCAGGGCATCTACGGGGCCGCCAGCCCCGTCGTCAAGGCCACGGGGGAGTATCTCGACATCGTCGGCACGGGCTACGTGAAGCTGCTGCAGATGATCGTCATGCCCTTGATCATGGTGTCGATCGTGTCGGCCATCCTGAAGCTGCGCAATGCCAGTTCGCTGGGCAAGATCAGCGCCTTGACCATCGGCACCCTGATGATCACGACCCTGATCGCGGCCGCCATCGGCATCCTGATGGCCAAGCTGTTCGGCCTGACGGCCGTGGGGCTGACCTCCAGTGCGGCCGAGGTGGCGCGCGGCGCCTACCTGCAGGGCAAGCTGGCCGACACCCAGGCCCTGTCGCTGCCGAACATGATCCTGGCGTTCCTGCCGGCCAACCCCTTCCTAGACATGACGGGCGCGCGCAAGACGTCGACGATCGCCGTCGTCATCTTCTCCGTCTTCATCGGCATCGCCGCCCACGGCATCGCCGACAAGAAGCCGGAACTGTTCGTGTCCTTCGACCATTTCGTCAAGGTGGCCCACGCCATCGTCATGCGCATCGTCACCCTGGTGCTGCGCCTGACACCGTATGGCGTGTTCGCCCTGATGGCCCAGGTGGTGGCCACGTCCAGCTATGCCGATATCCTGAACCTGATCGGCTTCGTCGTCGCTTCCTACTGCGCCATGCTGCTGATGTTCGGCGTGCACCTGGGTATCGTCGCCGGCACGGGGCTCAATCCCCTGCGTTTCGCCAGGAAGATCGTGCCCGTGCTGACGTTCGCCTTCACGTCGCGCAGCAGCGCCGGTGCCATCCCGATGAACGTGCAGACGCAGACGCAGCGCCTCGGCACGCCCGAAGGCATCGCCAACTTCGCCGCCTCGTTCGGCGCCACCATCGGCCAGAACGGCTGCGCCGGCATCTATCCGGCCATGCTGGCCGTGATGATCGCGCCCACCGTCGGCATCGATCCGTTCACGGCGGCCTTCCTGCTGCCGCTTCTGGCGATCGTCATGATCGGCTCGGTCGGCGTGGCCGGCGTGGGCGGCGGCGCCACCTTCGCCGCACTGATCGTGCTGTCCTCGATGAACCTGCCGGTGGCGCTGGCCGGCCTGCTCATTTCCATCGAACCGCTGATCGACATGGGCCGCACGGCACTCAACGTCTCCGGCTCGATCACGGCCGGCACGGTCACCAGCCGGGTGATGGGCGAAACCGACATGGCCGTCTTCGACGGCGACGCCGAACTGGAGTCGGACGCGCAGCCCGCGTAAGAAGCTTCCTACGCCTGGGCGGCGTCACTTTCACGGTGCCCACCGCGCACCGTTTGCATGCGCCACGCTTTTGCCGTTTCGTCTAGTATTCGCACACCGAATCCTAGGGAAACAGCGCGATGGAACAGAAATGGCCCCAACAGATCTGGATCGTCCGGCACGGGCAAAGTGCCGGTAACGTGGCGCGCGAGGCGGCCGAAGCGGCCTCGCAATTGCTGATCGATATCGCCGAGCGCGATGTCGACGTGCCGCTGTCGGAACTGGGCATGCGCCAGGCCGACGCGCTGGGCGAGTGGTTTCGCGCCATGCCGCCGGAGCAGCGCCCGAATGTCGTACTGTATTCGCCCTATGCGCGGGCACGCAGCACGGCCATGGCCGTCGTCGAAAAGCTCGAGCGCGAAAGCCTGCTGTCGATGGTGGCCGACGAGCGCCTGCGCGAGAAGGAATTCGGCATCGTCGACCGGCTTACGCCCCTGGGCATCGCCGACAAATACCCCGAGCTGCACGAACAGCGCCGCCACGTCGGCAAGTTCTATTTCCGCCCGCCGGGCGGCGAAAGCTGGTGCGACGTGATCCTGCGCCTGCGCAGCGTGCTCGATACCATCACCCGCGAATACCGGGGCGAGCGCGTGCTGATCGTCGGCCACCAGGTTATCGTCAACTGCCTGCGCTACCTGTTCGAACGGCTGGACGAAAACGGCATCCTCGAAATCGACCGGGCCGGCGACGTACCCAATTGCGGCGTGACGGCCTATGGCTTCGATGCCAATGCCGGCAAGCGCGGCAAGCTGGTGCTGCAAGTGGCCAACTTCGTCGCACCGCTGGTCGAAACGGGCGTGCCCGTCACCGCCGGCAAGGACCAGCCGGCCGCACCGAAGGCATAAAGGATCAGCATGAGCCAGAACACGAGCCATACCTCGCAAGCATCGCATGAAAGCCCCGGCGACGTCGTCGACATCGTCACGCGCACCCTGCGCGAGTGGGCCCTGCCCGAACCGTCCTTCGACGGCGACAAGGAAGTGCGCGGCCACGTGCTGATCGTCGGCGGCGCCCGCGAAATGCCTGGTGCCGTGATGCTGGCCGCGACGGCGGCACTGCGCGCCGGCGCCGGCAAGCTGACCATCGCCACCGCCGCCAGCACGGCACCGCTGGTGGCGATGGCCATTCCCGAAGCGCGCGTGATCGGCCTGGCCGAAACGGCGAACGGCGGCTTCACCATCGAGGCCGCCCGCAAGCTGGGCGAACTGGCCGGCAAGGCCAGCGCCATGCTGGTCGGGCCGGGCATGCAGGACGAAGGCGCCACGGCCGAGCTGGTGCACGCCCTGCTGCCCCGCTTCACGGGCACGCCCATCGTGCTCGATGCGTGCGCCATGGAAGCGGTGCGGGCCGCCGGCGAACCGCACCTGCTGGACGAACCGAAGGACATGGCGCATTTCCGCTTCATCGACAGGGTGCTGCTGACGCCGCACGCGGGTGAGCTGTCGCACCTGACAGGTACGGACAAGGCCGACATCGCGGCCGATCCCCGTGGGGCGGCGCTGGCGGCAGCGCGGCGCTGGAACGCCGTCGTGGCACTGAAGGGCGCCACCACCGTCATCGCGGCACCGGAAGGCCGGCGCTGGCAGCACGAGGGCGGCAATATCGGGCTGGCCATCTCCGGTTCCGGTGACGTTTTGGCCGGCATCATCGTCGGCCTGGCCGCGCGCGGCGCCAGCCTGGAACAGGCGGCCGCCTGGGGCGTGGCACTGCACGCGTCGGCGGGCGATCAGCTTTCCATCAAGTATGGCGTGCTCGGTTACCTGGCGCGCGAGATTTCGGCCGAGGTGCCCGGCCTGTTGCGCACCCTGGCACCGGCCTAGGAAACCCTGCTGGAAAGGGGCGGTTCGTTGGTTCATTTGCCAACAAGTGTGCGAAAGCGAACCGACGGCGCGCTGGCCGGTCCGATAGTATGCAGATGGTTCCACGGCGGCAGTGGCAAGGATGCCGCACAGGACGCGCACTTGAGCGCTTTGTGCACTTGAGCGTTTTGCGCACTTGAGTTGGATATCGCGCTTGATGGCGATATGAATGCACGACGAGTCCCGGCGTTACGGATACGGCAACGGTCCGCCGCCACATGGTCAGCCGCATGGCTCGGCCATACCGCGCCGCGGTGCAGCTGCCCGGCACGGCATGAAGAGTCGATCGGCATCGCATTCCAGCGTTGTCGGCGATAGCAGTATGGACATCCCACCCACTTTGGAAAAAGGAGTCGACATGAAAACCTTGAGCAAATCCACCGCACTGATTCTCACCGCAGCGCTCTCGGCAGCACTGCTGGGCGCATGCAAGGACCGCAATGCCGACGTGCCTCCGGCCGACACCACGTCGCCGGCAGCAACCAGCGGCGGCACCACGGGCGCCACCGGCACCACGCCTGACACGGGTGGCACCGGCACCTCCGGCACCGGCGCGACCGGTACCACGGGCGGTGCCGTGATGCCGGACAGCACGACGACGCCGGGCGCCACCGGCACGCCGGGCACGCCCGGCACGCCGAGCGACACGACGATGCCGCCAGCCGGCGCTACCGGCACCCCGGGTACGTCCGGCGCTTCGGGCGCGGACGGCACCATGGGCTCCGGCACCGCCGGCACCAAGGAAGGCGCCAACACGCCAGCCGGCGCGACGCCGACCCGCTAAGTGGGCTGGGCGGCAGCCAGGCTGCCGCTTGCTGCACTGCAATAAAACAGTCGTAAAAAAAACCGGCGCCTCTCACGAAGCGCCGGTTTTTTCACGTGCCTGCCGCCCGCGGGCGGCAATCGGCTGCGATCAGAACTTGTAGTTGTACGACAGGCCGACCAGTTGCAGGTGGGTGGCCCACGTGCCGCGCGTCGTTTCGCCGTTACCCGTGCAGGTCAACAGGCCCGGGCGGCACTGGTTGGTGTAGCTGCCGCGGGCGTTCTTGAAGTCCAGGTAGCTGTAGGCCAGGTCCACGGACGAATTCGGCGTGACCTTCCAGTTGGCGCCGAAGGACAGCTGGAGGCGGTCGGCGTCCGGCAGCGCGGCGTGACGCAGTGCCTCGCTTTCGATCGGCGCGTCGTCATGGGCGATACCGGCGCGCAGCAGCACCTTCTCGTTCATCTTGTAGTTCGCGCCCAGGGCCACGCGCACGGTGTTCTTCCATTGCTGGCGGATCACTTCGTCGCCGGACTCCGTGCCCAGGAACTGGATGTCGATGTTCTGCATGCGCGAGTTCTTGGTCAAGGTCACGTCGAACATGCCGGCCCATTTGTCGTCGAACTGGTGGAAGCCGTTGACGGACACGGTTTCCGGCGTGCGCAGCTCGACCAGCGCGGCCGAGTTGACGTGGTGCGAAGCGGCCTGCAACACGGCATTGACCTTGGCATCTGTGGTGACTTTCGAGAAGTCCCAGATCGCGCCGCCACGCAGCTCGTGCTTGATCGACGAACGGTAGGCGATACCGAAGCGGGTGCTTTCCGTCGGCATGTACATATAGCCCAGGTTGATGCCGTAGCCCCAGTCCTTGCCTTCCACGCTGGCGTGGCCGTCGCGCACCGATGCCAGTGCGGCCGGGTTGCCGCCGGCGGCAACGATCTGGCGCAGGATGGCGCCGCTGGTGCCGGCGGCCTGGGCCGCTGCCACGGAACCGGGCACGTCCACGCCCTGGCCCAGGCTGGCTTTCATGAACTCGGCGTTCAGGCCCAGGCCGAAGGAATGGTGCTCGTTCGGCTTGAAGGCGATCGACGGGTTCAGGTTGATCGAGGTGAGCTTGATATTGGTCAGCGCGTAGCGGCCGGACCAGTTCCAGTCATAGCTCAGGTTGGTGCCGTAAGGCACGAACATACCGAAGCCGGCCGTCCACTGGTCGTTCAGTTTCTGCGTGTAGTACAGCGACGGTGCCGCCACCGCCTTCGGCACATAGTCGTCCTGCGACGTCAGGCCGCCCGTGCTGGTGCGCGTGAAGCGGGTCGAGCCTTCGTCATTGAAGGTCGAGTGCGGCACGACGGCGGTCACGCCGCCCATGATTTGCTTGCCGTCCAGGCGCGCCATGCCGGCCGGATTGGCGAACACGGTCGAGGCATCGTTCGCTTCGGCGCCGTTCGCTTCGGCCGTGCCTTGCGACGACACGCTCTGGGAACCGAAACGGTAGCCGGAGGCGGTGGCGGAAACGGACACGGCGGACAGCGCCGCGGCAATGATCAGGGTCAGGTATTTTGGGGTCACTTAAAGTCTCACTATCTATAGTTATTGCTGTTTCAATAAGGCAGCCCTTGCCGGCGGGCGGGATGATGGGCCACGAGCCGCGAGCATACTACAGCTTTGATGTTTTTGATACGAGTGTGCTATTTGTGCATGGCAACATGTCACACGTCAACAACGCTAGCGAATCGCCAGTCAAACAGGCGGATTGCAACAGAAAAGGGCCGCATCGAGCGGCCCTTTTCGAACAATCCACGGTCGTAATTTCCGTCAGGCAGCCTTCGCCAGCGGCGCCTCGACCTTCTTGCCGCGTCCCGTCACCTTGCGTACGCCGGCATTGACGAGTCGGTAGACGAGGCGGATCAAGGTCAGCGCCAGGATCACTTCGATGGCCGTCAGCAAGCTCGCCACCGCCACGTTCCACCGCTCGGCGCGGCGGTTGAACTTGGCAAACATGCGATCGCGGGTGATCTCGATGCTGTCGTAGAAGGTCGGCACCATCAGCAAGGTCAGCAGGGTCGACGTGATCGTGCCGCCGATGATGGCGATCGCCAGCGGCCGGTAGAACTCGCCGCCCTCGCCATGGCCGATGGCCACCGGCAGCATGCCGGCGATCAGCGCGAACGTCGTCATCAGGATGGGACGCAGGCGCATGCGGCCCGCATACATCAGCGCATCCTCACGGCCGTAGCCCTCCTCCTCGCGCTTGCGCGCCGCGTCCAGCAGCAGGATGGCGTTCTTTGCCACCAGGCCCATCAGCATGATGACCCCGATCAGGCTCATCAGGTTGATCGTGCTGTTGGTCAGCAGCAGCGCGATGACGACGCCGATCAGCGACAGGGGCAGCGACAGCATCACGGCACCGGGCGCAGTGAACGAGCCGAACTGCATGACGAGGATCAGGTACATCAGGCCGATACCGGCCACCAGCGCGATGGCCATCTCGGTGAACACTTCCTGCATGTCCTTGCCCGAGCCGCCCAGCGCCAGTCCGTAGCCGGGCGGGAAGTCCATCGCCTTGGCCAGCTTCATGGCGTCGGCCGTCACTTCGCCGGGCGAGCGGCCCTGCACGTTGGCGGAGACGGAAATGACGCGGTTGCCGTCCTTGTGGCGGATCTTGGCCGGGCCCTTGCCCATCGTGATCGTGGCGATCTGGTCCAGCGGCACCATCTGGTTGGTGCCCGTCACGGCGATCGGCAGGCGTTCGATGTTTTCCGCGCTGGTGCGGTCTTCCGGCGCCAGGCGCACGGCCACGTCGCGTGATTCGCCCGTCGGATCGACCCAGTCGCCCACTTCGATGCCGGCAAAAGCCACCCGCAGCGCCGAGGCGGCGTCGCCGGCGGCAATGCCCATCGAGTTGGCCAGACCGCGGTTCAGTTCGATCTGCAGCTCGTCCTTCGGGTCCTGCTCGGACAGGCTGACATCGACGGCGCCCGGCACCTTCTTCAGTTCGTCCATGAAGCGGTTGGTGATATCCATCAGCTTGCGCGTGTCCGTGCCCGTGAATTCGATCTGCACGGGCTTGCGGTCGCCGTTGGCCAGGTCGTCCAGCACCGTGTACTCGGCGCCGACCAGCTGGGCCAGCTTGCCGCGCAGGTCCTGCGCCACTTCCAGCGCGCCCCGCTTGCGCTCGTGCTTCTTGCCGATCTTGACGTACACGCGCCCGCCCGTCAGGTTGACGTAGGCATTGGTTTCCTTGATTTCCGGCAGCTGGTGGGCCATTTCGGCCGCCTTCTGCACTTTCAGGCGCGAGTATTCCAGGCTGCTCGACGACGGCGTGCGCACGTCGATGGCGATGGTGCCGAAGTCGGTCGACGGCACGAAGCTGGCGCCGCCGAACTTCACCTGCAGGCCGATGGCGGCGATGAAGGTGGCCACGGCGATGACGGCCATCCACCGGCGGTGGTGCAGGGCCCAGGCGATGACGTTGCCGTAGCGGTCGGCCTGGTGGTCGAACCACACATTAAAGCGCTGGAAGTATTTCTCGATGCCCTTGCGCGGCGCATCATGGTGGCCCGGCGGGTCGCCCCAGAAGGCCGACAGCATGGGGTCGAGGGTGAACGAGATGAACAGCGACACGGCCACCGAGCACGTGACGGTCAAGGCGAACGGCCGGAACCATTCGCCCGTGATGCCGGGCATGAAGGCCACGGGAATGAACACGGCCATGATGGAGAAGGTCGTCGCGGCCACGGCCATGCCGATCTCGGCGGTGCCGTTCAGGGCCGCCGTGCGGCGGTCGAATCCCATCTGCATGTGGCGCACAATGTTTTCACGCACGACGATGGCATCGTCGATCAGCACGCCGATGGCCAGCGACAGGCCCAGCAAGGTCATGAAGTTCAGGGTGAAGCCGCACAGCCACACGCCGATAAAGGCGGCGATGACGGAGGTGGGCAGCGACAGCGCCGTGATGAGGGTCGAGCGCCACGAGTTCAGGAAGACGTAGACGACGAAGATGGTCAGGCCGCCGCCCAGTACGAGTGCTTCGATGACGTTGTTCAGGCTGTCCTGGGCATCCTCGCCGCCGTCTTCCGTGACATCCAGGGTGGTGCCGGCCGGCAGCGTCTTCTGGATCGCCTTGACTTCCTCGTGCACCTTCTTCGACAGCGCCACCGTCGACGCGTCGCGCGAACGGATGATGGAAATGCCCACGTTGGGCTGGTTCGAGCGCATCGACAGGCCGTTCACTTCGGCGAAGCCGTCCTCGATCGTGGCCACCTGGGCCAGGCGCACCAGTTCGTCGCCATTGCGCTTGACCACCACCTGCTGGAAGTCCTCGGGGCGTTCGATGCGGCCGACCAGGCGGATGCTCTTCTCTTCCAGGCTGCCGCGCAGCTTGCCGACGGGCGCATTGGTGTTCTGCATGCGCAGCGCGTTGGTGACGTCGCTGACGGAGACATTGTACTCGCGCAGCTTTTCCGCCTTCAGCAGCACGGACAGCTCGCGCCGCAGCGCGCCGTCGACATTGACGGCGGCCACGCCGTCGATGCCGCGGAATTTGTCGGCCAGTTCGTCCTCGGCCAGGCGCGAGATGGCTGCATGGCTCTGCTTGGTGGACGACAGCGACAGCTGCATGACGGGCTGGGCCGCCGTGTCGATGCGTTGCAGAACGGGCTCGCGCATTTCCAGCGGCAGCTTGTAGCGTACCGATGCGATGGCGTTGCGGATCTCGTCGGACGCTTCGATCAGATCCTTGCTGAAGGTGAATTTCATGAAGATCGTGGCCGAGCCTTCCGAGGCCGTGCTGTTGGTCTCGGTCACGCCCGTGATGCTCTGCAGCGACTTCTCGATGCGGTTCACCACTTCGCGCTCCACCGTTTCCGGCGACGCGCCCGGATACGGGATCGACACGACGATGAAGGGCACCTCGACGTCCGGGTTCTGGTTGACGCGCAGTTTTTTCAGGGCCATCAGACCCAGGCACATCATCGCGACGATCAGCACGATCGTCGCGATGGGCTTCTTGACGCTGAAGTCGGACAGGAACATATCAGTTTCCTTTGCTGGCCGTGGCCGGCTGGGCCGCCGAGGCGACGTTCTTCGGCGTGGCCAGCTGCACCGGCTGGCCGTCATGCACGGTCGGGCCCGGCGCGCGCAGTACCTGGTCGCCCGCCACGAGGCCGGACTTGACCTGCCACTGACCCGTGCGCTCGTCGCGCGTACCGATGGCCAGGTTGACCTTGGCCAGCTTGTCGCCCTTGATCTTCCACGCGTAGCTGGTGTCGCCCGCCTGCACCAGGGCCGACGCCGGCAGCATCAGCGAATCGGCCGTTTCCGTCTCGACCCGCCCTTCCGCGTACAGGCCGGCCACGCGGGGCTGCAGCTTGTCGGCGAACTCGACCAGCACTTCGACCTGGCGCGTGACGGGATTGGCGGCCGGGTCGACCCGCTTGACCTTGCCCTGGAAATTCTGGCCCGGATAGCCGTTCACGCGGAACAGCACGGGCTGGCCCACCTTGACGACGCCGATCTTGTCGGCCGACACCATGCCTTCGAAGCGCATGCTGGACGGATCGATCACCTTGATCAGTTCCTTGCCGATCTGGGCCGTGTCACCGTTCGATACCTTGCGCTCGGACACGATGCCGTCGAACGGGGCCCGCACATTCGTGCGCGAGAGCTGCTGGCGGGCCTGCGCCAGGCGCGCCTTGGCCGCCACCACTTCGCTTTGCGCGCTGTTGCGGCGCACTTCCGCGTCCTCCAGCGCCTGCATCGACGTCATGCCGGACGTGCGCAAGGTCTTGTTGCGCTCCAGCATGCGTTCGGCCTGGTCCAGCACCTGGCGCGCCGAACGCACCGCTTCCTCGGCCGACGTGAGGCTGTCGCGGATCGACGTTTCGTCCAGCCGCACCAGCAAGTCGCCCTTGCGCACGGCTTCGCCGTTTTCCTTCAGCACCTGCAGCACGACAGCGCCCACTTCGGCGCGCAGGTCGGCTTTGCGCTCGGGCTGGATCGAGCCCGTGATGACGGGACCGGCAGCCAGCGCATTGCTTTGCACGGTCAACAGATCCTCTGCCGACACCAGCAGCCTTGGCTGCTTCTTGTCGGCCCCCTTCGCGCCCGCGGCGGGCGTGCCGTCGGCCGCCTTGTCGCCATCGGGTGCCGGCTTGCCGCAGGCGACGAGCGCCGAGGCGATGGCGAGAGCTACTAGGGTATTTCGCAACATAGAGAATCTCCGAGAGGTTTTGGACTGCTTCAGACGAAAGCCTGCTTTTATTATGGAAACGCTGCCGCGCGATCTCTGCAGTGAGATGCGGAACCGATAATTGTGTTATCAGGATAACAGCCGAAGAGTATCCCCGAGCCCTGCCCCGAGGTCAATTCATGGAATGCCGAAACGCGGGAATTTGTGGCTGGACTGCGGAAAAACGCCGACAGACTGCAAAACGGGAACCCGGCAGTGGGATTGCGCCGGGGTTACGCGGGGCAGCGGACGCCGCCCCGGCGGGAAACCGGCCGGCTCAGCCGCGACCGAAGACGGCGTGCACCACGTGGCCGATGGCGATGCCGGTACACAGGCCGCCGATGATTTCCACCACCGTATGGCCCATCCGCTCGCGCAGTACCTTGAAGACGGGCTTGCCCTCGGCCAGCAGGTTGATGGCGGCGGCCTGCTTGCCCACATGCTGGCGCAGGCTGTTGGCGTCGATCACGACGATGAAGCACAGCGCCACGGCCACGCCGAAGGCCGGATGGCCGATGCCTTCGCGCAGGGCGATCAGGGTGGCCATGCTGGACACGACGGCGCTGTGATTGGACGGGAAACCGCCGTTGCCGACCAGATTGAACGCCCATTGCCGTGCCTTGATGCTGTTGATCAGGAATTTGATCGGGCCCACGGTGATCCAGGTGAGCAATGGCGTAACGAGATATGCGATGTCCATGGTTATTCCAAAATAGCAATTCTCCATTATCGCAGAAGCCGGCTCCCCCGCGAAAGCAGGTCCAGTAAAATCGCCTCACACAAAAACGATTAGATCAATAAGGGGAAACGTGCATGAAACACTTCAGAATTTCGATTCTCGTCACCGTCATCCTGATGATGCTGGCGGTCTGGTGGGGCTATGAACAGGCGGGCATCCGGGGCGCGCTGACGGCGTTCTGGATCACCGGCGTGCTGGGCGTGATGGAAGTGTCGCTGTCGTTCGATAACGCGGTGGTGAACGCCTCCGTGCTGAAGCACTGGAACCCGTTCTGGCAGAAGCTGTTCCTGACGGTGGGTATCCTGGTGGCCGTGTTCGGCATGCGCCTGGTGTTTCCGCTGGCCATCGTGGCCGTCGCGACGGGGCTGGACCTGTTCCAGGTCTGGACCATGGCCACGACGACACCGCAGGAATATTCGCGCCACCTGATGGACGTGCACGCGGAAGTGGCGGCCTTCGGCGGCGCCTTTCTGCTGCTGGTCTTCCTGAACTTCCTGTTCGACGAGGAAAAGGACATCCACTGGATCGGCTGGATCGAGAAAAAGGCGGGCAAGGTGGGCACCGAGGGGCTGGCTATCCTGCTGACCCTGCTGGCCGTGCTCGTCTGCGTGGAGCTGGTGCCGGCCGAGAAGCATTTTTCCGTGCTGTACGCGGGTGTCGTCGGCATCGCCATCTACGTGGCCGTCGGTTGGCTGTCGAGCCTGCTGGAAGAAGAGGAACACGACCCGGCCCTGGGCAAGATCGTCCAGCGCGGCAGCATCGGCGGCTTCCTGTACCTGGAAGTACTGGACGCCTCGTTCAGCTTCGACGGCGTCATCGGCGCCTTCGCCATCACCAGCGACGTCGTCATCATCATGCTGGGCCTGGCCATCGGCGCCATGTACGTGCGCTCGCTGACGGTCTACCTGGTGCACAAGGGCACCCTGGACGAATTCATTTACCTGGAGCACGGCGCCCACTGGGCCATCGGCATCCTGGCCGTCATCATGCTCGCCAGCGTCAAGTATCACATTCCCGAGTGGTTCACGGGCCTGTCCGGCGTGGCCTTCATCGCCGTGTCGCTGTGGTCGTCCCTGAAGTACCGCAAGGCACACCGCGCCGTCCCGGCATGACGATCGGCCCAAGGCATGGCGGCGGCAGGGGCGGCAAAGCCCCCTGCTGGCGGGACGATGCAGTAATATCACGGCTTTCAACTGCCGGCATTCCATCCCCATGACACGCTCCTCGCGCCTCATCCTCACCTTCATCGGCCTGATCGTGGCCGCCATCCTGGTCCTGTGGGTCTGGGCCATGGTCACGCTGAACTTCTCGTATTCCGAAGGGGAGCGGGCCGGCTTCCTGCAGAAGTTCTCCACCCGGGGCTGGATCTGCAAGACGTGGGAAGGCGAGATCCTGCTGACGTCGATGCCCGGCGCGATTCCAGAGAAATTCGAATTCAGCGTGCGCGACGACGCCGTCGCCAAAGAGCTCTCCGCCGCCATGGGCAAGCGCGTCAACCTGACCTATTCGCAGCACAAGGGCGTACCGACCAGCTGCTTCGGCGAGACGGAATACTACGTCGAGAAAGTGCAGGTCCAGTAAGCAATATTGCTCCAAAAATGGGGACAGACCCCATTTTTGAAGCAACTTTCGTCGCAGGCGCTTACTGCGCCTGACGCGCCTGGTCCAGCAGCTGCTGCTTGGCGGCGGCCAGTTGCAGGGTGGCGTCGGCGGCCTTGCGCTGCAGGGCGGCGTGGGCCTGGGCCGTGGCCATCAGGGCCTGCTGGGCGGCGGCCTTTTCCTGTGCCGCCAGGGCGCCCTGCTCTTCGGCGGCAGCCCGTTCTTCGCTGGCGCGGATGGTAGCCGCGTGCGCCGCCAGACGGCTTTCGATGGCGCGCGCGGCCCGTTCCTCGGCGGCCACGGCCGCTTGCTGCTGGGCCTTCTGGGCTTCCATCAGCGCCTGGCTGTGACGCTCCTTTTCCACGTATTCCCGTTCCGCCTGCAGCAGCGCGGCGACGGCATCGGCCTTGTCCTGCTCGGCGCGCGCCCGTTCCTTGTGCACGGCCGACAGTTCCACTGCCAGGCGTGCCTGGGCCGTGGCGGCCTGGGCGGCCAGTTGCTTCTGCTGGGCTTCCACTTCGTTCTGTTCGGCCACAGCGCGCAGCGCGGCTGCTTCTTCCTGGGCGGCCTGCGCGCGCAGCGCATCGGCGGCGGCGTTGCGGGCGAAGGCTTCGGCCTGTTCGCGCTCGGCGGCGGCGCGTGCTTCGGCGGCGGCGGTTGCCCGTTCTTCCTCGGCCAGGCGTGATTTCAGCGCGACGACCGCCTGCTGTTCCGCGCTGGCGCGGGCCTGTTCGGCCGCCAGCAGCTGCGCAGCCTGTTCGGCCCGTTCCTGGGCAATCGTGTTGGCCGCTTCCAGCGCTGCGGCGTGCTCCGTCAGGCGCGCCAGTTCCACACTTTCGGCGTCATTACGGGCCTGGGCCAGTTCGGCCGCGCGCTGCGACTGCACGGCCTGTTCGGCGGCCAGCTGGGCGGCGCGCTCGTGCTCCTGCGTCTCGACGGCTGCGGCCACGGCGGCGGCCTGCTCGGCGACCTGGCGCAGTTTAGCCTGTTCCGTCGCCGTGGCCTGCGCTTCGACCCTGGCCTGGGTTTCGAACTCGGCCTGCTGCTCGGCCTGCACGCGCGCCATCGACACGGCGTGCAATTGGCGGTCCGCCTCGATGCGCGCTTCAGTGGCGGCCATGATGCGGGCATCGGCATCGCGGCGGGCCTGGGCGGTGGCGGCGGCCATCGCTTCCATCCGCTCGCGGTGCTGGGCGGCATCGCGGATTTCCTTTTCCGTCTGCAGGCGCAGGTGCAGCGACAGCGCAGCGCTGCGGTCGGACTCGGCCTTGGCCAGCGCGATGGCTTCCCGTTCCTGCTCCAGATGGGCCAGCGCACGCGCTTCCTCGGCGGCGCGCACTTCGGCGGCGGCGCGGGTGAAGGCCGATTCCAGCGCGACCTGGTCGGCCCGCTCGCGTTGTCGGGTCGCTTCCAGGGCTTCCGCTTCCACTTCCACCAGCTGCTGCGCCGTCTGGCGCGCACCGTAGGCGGAACGCTCGCGTTCGCGCGCCAGGGTGGCCATGCGGGCGTCGGCCGTGGCGATGCCCATCACTTCTTCCTTGGCGGCCTGCACGGCGGCGACCCGCTCGGCCGCCTGCATGCGGGCCTGGTCCGTGTGGACTTTCAGTTCGTCGGCAGCGCGCGAGGCCTGCTCGGCCAGAAGTGCTTCCGCTTCCATCTGCTCGGTGGCGCGGCGGCGGCTTTCCTCTTCGGCGCGGGCGCGGTGTTCGGCGGCCAGGCGGATCTGGTTGTCCGCCTCGACGCGGGCACGCAGCTCGGCCGTTTCCTGCTTCACCGCTTCCAGGCGGGCCACACTGGCCTGGGCGGCGGCGCGCAGGCTGTCCAGGCGGTCGCGGTTGGCGGCGATGGCTTCCTCGGCGGCCTGGGCGTTCTGCAGCGCCACGGCGGCGGCGGCGGCATCCATGGCGGCGCGGTCCTCGGCCAGCGCGCGGGCGCGGGCTTCCGCGTGCGCGCGGCTTTCGGCGGCGCAGGCTGCCTTCGCTTCCGCTTCGACACGGGCGATGGCCTGGTGGATGGCGCGCATTTCCATTTCCGCGCGGGCCGGGCGGGCGTCGTCGTTCGCCGCTGGCGGCACGTCGTCATAGGCATGTTCCTCCGGCATCTCGTCGGCGGAGCGGGCAATGTGCAGCGTGGGGGCCAGTTGTGCGTGCATGACAGTCTCGTTTCGGCAGAAGTGCGGCAATGCGGAGGATTTCCGAGTTGCCATTATCAGCCGGGCCGGCAGGCGGCAAGGGACCGAGCAGAACGGCTTTTTGCCGTCAATTCGCCGCTTGACGCTACACTATGGCACTTCAAACAACTATTTTGTGACAGGCACCAGCGATGACCACCGCCACGATCTCCCTGCGCCGCCAGGCCATCACCTGCGCTGCGCTGTGCACTGTCGCCGCCCTGCTCTTCCTGCTGTGGCCACCGCCGGCGGGCGCCCTGTCCGGCACGCTGGGCCTGGACTGGGCCGACCAGCTGCTGGCCGGTATCGGCCTGGGCGCGCTGTATTGGGGCGTGGCCGAGGCGGCCTACCGCTTTCTGCCGAACGGCAAGGGCTCGCAGGCCGTCGTCGACAGCTACAGCCGCCTGGACCTGTCCGGCTGGCGGCCTTTGTGGATTTCGCTGGCTGCGGGCCTGGGGGAGGAATTGCTGTTTCGCGGCGCCCTGCAGCCGCACCTGGGCCTCTGGTTCACGTCCGCGCTGTTCGCGCTGGCGCACGTGAAGGCCTACCGGATCGACCGGCTCGACCGCACCACCCTGCTGCAACTGGGCGGCCTGTTCGGCGCCGGCGTGGCGCTGGGCGCGCTGGCCTGGTTCCTGGGCCTCCTCACCGTCATCCTGTTCCATGTGGCGATGGATGTCGCCGGCCTGCTGCTGGTGCGCCGCGCCGCGCTGGGCACCGCCGTCAGCTCAAACGGGCCATAAGGGCGGCTCGTCCATCAGCGCCACCTGTTCGCGCAGCTCGAGGATGCGGTCCTGCCAGTAGCGTTGCGTGTTAAACCAGGGGAAGGCGGCGGGAAAGGCCGGATCGTCCCAGCGGCGCGCCAGCCAGGCTGCGTAGTGCATCAGCCGCAAGGTGCGCAGCGCTTCCACCAGGTACAGCTGGCGCGGCTCGAATTCGCAGAAATCCTCGTAGCCGGCCAGGATGTCGGACAGCTGGCGCACCATGTCGGAACGTTCGCCGGACAGCATCATCCACAGGTCCTGCACGGCCGGGCCCATGCGCGCATCGTCGAAGTCGACGAAGTGGGGGCCGGCATCCGTCCACAGCACGTTGCCGCCGTGGCAGTCGCCATGCAGCCGCAGCAGTGCCACGTCGCCGGCCCGGTCGCGGCAGCGCCGCACGCCGTCCAGGGCCTGGTCGGCCACGCTGCGGTAGGCCGCCACCAGTTCCGGCGGGATGAAGCCGGCCTCCAGCAGGTAGTCGCGCGAGGCCACGCCGAAGGTATCGACATCCAGCGCGGGCCGCTCGGTGAACGGCCGCCTGGCGCCGACGGCATGGATGCGGCCGATGAAGCGGCCGGTCCATTCCAGCACGTCCGGACTGTCCAGCTCCGGCGCGCGCCCGCCATGGCGTTCGAACACGGCGAAACGGTAGCCCTCGAAGCCGTGCAGGGTGCGGCCACCGATCCGCTGGGCCGGCACGACGGGAATCTCGGCCTCGCACAGCTCGTCCATGAAAGCGTGTTCTTCCAGGATGGCGGCGTCGCTCCAGCGCCCTGGCCGGTAGAACTTGACGACGACGGGCTTGGCGTCCTCGATGCCGACCTGGTACACACGGTTCTCGTAGCTGTTCAGCGCCAGCAGGCGGCCGTCGCCGAACAGGCCGACGCTGGCCAGCGCGTCGAGCACGCGGTCGGGGCCGAGCGCGGCGAAGGGATGGGTAGAAGGTTCGATAGGGGAATGCGTCATGGCCACATTGTAAGGCGCAGGGCGTATACTGTCGGATTACTTTGAACAGAACAGAGCACACCATGCAACTCGATCAGCCCTTGAGCGAAAAAGAATTCGACGAACTGGACCAATTCCTGCTGGGCGAGCGCAGCCCGGAAGATTCGATGACGATGGACCACCTGCACGGCTACCTGACGGCCATCGCGATCGGCCCGGAAACCATCATGCCGGCTGAATGGCTGCCGCGCGTGTGGGGCGAGGACGGCAAGCAGGCGCCGAAATTCAAGAACGGCAAGGAAGAAGAGCGCATCGTCAACCTGATCATGCGCTTCATGAACGAGGTGCTCGTCACGTTCGAAGTGGCGCCGAAGGAATTCGAGCCGCTGTTCGTCGAGCACGAGCACGAAGGCGAAATGCTGATCGACGCCGAGGCATGGTGCTGGGGCTTCTGGGAAGGCATGGAACTGCGCCCCGGCTCGTGGGACCCGATCTTCGACGACGAACTGGCACCGCTGATGCGCCCGATCTACCTGCTGGGCGCCGATGAAATCCAGGAAGACGAACTGCCGGAGGTGGAAGACCCCGTCAAGGCGCACAAGCTGGCGCTGGAAATCGAGGCGAACCTGCCGGCCATCTTCAAGTTCTGGGTACCGCGCCGCAAGGCCGCCGTCAGCACCGTCAAGCGCGAGGAGCCGAAGGTGGGCCGCAACGACGACTGCCCTTGCGGCAGCGGCAAGAAGTTCAAGAAGTGCTGCGGCGCCGAGCAGTAAGCCGTGCCTGAAGGGCGGCGCGGCTGCCGACGCCCGAACAGCCCGATGCCGAATCGTACCGGTCCGGCCCGGTGCCGCCAACGAACGCCGTCGTGCTCCGTCAGGCGCACGACGACGCGCCATGCCACGTCGATGCGGCAACCGCTTGCAGCGTTGGGGGAAGTTCTTGAATTGACCGCAACATCAGGCAGGCCCTCACCGCGGCGCGATTCGGCGATGGCCTGTCGGCTCCTTCGCGCCGGCCGGACGGTTTTCCCGCAGGCCCCCCCAGGCCCGCCTCAACGCCGCTGACGCCGCGCTGCCGCCCCGGCCAGCATCAGGCCGGCCGCCAGCATTGCCCACGTCGATGGCTCCGGCACAGACGACACGGGCGCGGAGTCCCAGTTCAGCCTGACGAACGGCCCGATCGACACGGCCTGGGGAGCCTGTCCGTCGTAACGGAAGCCCTGGCCCAGTGTCGCGCCGTTGGCAAAGTTGCTGTACATGCCGATGGTGAAGAGATATGTCCCCGCGTTCAGACCATACAGCCGCAACCCCGAGTCGAGCGCAGTCTGGCCCGGCGCGATACTCGAGTTATCGTCGTTCTGCCCCAGCAGATTGCCGTTACGCCAGACCGCCACAATCGGGTCGAAGTTCCGACCGTTCAGCCACGAATCGGTCCATACGGTCAGATTGGACGCCTGCTCGAGGATGATGCTATGGTAGATCACATCGTTGTGGAAATAGATGTGGCTGTCCAGCGAGTCGGCGTGTGCGGTGCAGACAGCTGCGACGCACAGGATGGCCGCGGCGGTTTTGCGAAAAAATCTCATGGCGAGCTCCAGTTGTAAAGGTTGGTCAAGAAGTACTGCACCGATACCTCTGCAACTCGCGTGCCAGAATCAAAAAAGCGCCGGGCAACCTGTTGAGTTTCCTAGCAATTTCCAGCCGAAAAAATCATTTACCGCCGCGTATGTCAGCGCCGCCGACAGTTGACCGCCGCATGCCTCACAGCTTGATGAAGTGCTCGCGGTAGTACTTCAGCTCTTCGATCGATTCGAGGATATCGGCCAGCGCCGTGTGCATCTGGGCCTTCTTGAAACCGGAGATGACTTCCGGCTTCCAGCGGCGGCACAGCTCCTTGATGGTCGAAACGTCCACATTACGATAGTGGAAGAAGGCCTCCAGCTTCGGCATGTAGCGCACCATAAAGCGGCGGTCCTGGCCGATGGTATTGCCGCACATGGGCGACTTGCCGGCAGGGACCCACTGCTTCATGAAGGCGATCAGTTCGGCCTCGGCCTGCTCTTCCGTGACGGTGGACGCCTTGACCTTGTCGATCAGGCCGGAGCGGCCGTGCGTGCCCTTGTTCCACGAATCCATCGCGTCCAGGGTGGCGTCGGACTGGTGCACGACCAGCACGGGGCCTTCGGCCAGCACGTTCAGGTGCATGTCCGTGACGACGATGGCGACCTCGATGATGCGGTCCGTATCGGGCTCCAGGCCCGTCATTTCCATGTCGACCCAGACCAGGTTCATTTCATTCGGGCGCTGGGGCGCGGCCGCCGGGGACACGGGGGCGACGGAAGTTTCGTTCTCTTGTGACATAATTCTCTCTTGGCTCAAACAAGACCGCCATTTTCTCACAGGCATAGAATGTATTCACACGCGTTTTCGATTTTGTTTGCCGCCTTCCTGGCGCTGATGCTGGCCGTGCGCTTCTGGTTGGCCTCGCGGCACATCCGCCACGTGCTGGCGCACCGCAATGCCGTGCCGCCCGAATTCGCGGAAAAAATTCCGCTGGAGGCCCACCGCAAGGCGGCCGACTACACGGTGGCCCGCACCAAGTACGGCATCGTCACGATGCTCGTCAACAGCGCCGTGCTGGTGGGCTTTACCCTGCTGGGCGGCCTGCAATGGCTGTCGCTGCAGGTGTTCGGCGCCACCGGCGGCGGCATGGCCTACCAGGTCGGCCTGATCGTCGCCTTCGCCCTTGTTTCCGGCCTGGTCGACCTGCCCTTCGACTACTACAAGCAGTTCCGCCTGGAGCAGCGCTTCGGCTTCAACAAGATGACCCCTGGCCTGTTCCTGGCCGACATGGTGAAAGGCGTGCTGCTGGGCGCCGCCCTGGGCCTGCCGCTGGTCTGGGTCATGCTGGTGCTGATGGAGCGGGCCGGCGCGCTGTGGTGGCTGTATGCGTGGCTGGTATGGAGCGGCTTCCAGCTGTTGATGATGGTGCTGTTCCCCACGGTGATCGCACCCCTGTTCAACAAGTTCACGCCACTGCAGGACGAATCCCTCAAGACCCGCATCGAAGGCCTGATGGCGCGCGTCGGCTTCGCCTCGAAGGGCCTGTTCGTGATGGACGGCTCCAAGCGCAGCGCGCACGGCAACGCCTACTTCTCCGGTTTCGGGGCCAACAAGCGCATCGTGTTCTTCGATACCCTGCTGGCGCGCCTGGCGCCGCCCGAGATCGAGGCGGTGCTCGCGCATGAACTGGGCCACTTCAAGCTGAAACACATCGTCAAGCGCATCGCCACGATGTTCGCCCTGTCGCTGGCCTTCCTGGCCCTGCTGGGCTGGTTGAAGAACCAGGTGTGGTTCTACACGGGCCTGGGCGTGTCGCCCCTGATCGCGCCGGGCCAGTCGAACGACGCGCTGGCCCTGATCCTGTTCATGCTGGCCCTGCCAGTGTTCACCTTCCTGTTCTCGCCGCTTGCGTCGCTCGGTTCGCGCAAGCACGAATTCGAAGCCGACGCCTTCGCCGCGCGCCACGCCGACAAGGCCAACCTGATTTCGGCCCTGGTCAAGCTGTACGAAGACAATGCGTCGACCCTGACGCCCGACCCGCTGCATTCGGCGTTTTATGATTCCCACCCACCGGCTTCGATTCGTATTCGACATCTGAACCTCGGCACCTGAACCTGGCCACCTGACACCCATGACGACACCCTCCCCCATCGGCACAGCCGACGACCTGCGCGCCCTGCACTGCGCGCACGCCACCACGGCCCTCGATGGCGTCGAGGCAGCGCGCCTGTGCGCCCTGCTCGACGGCTGGGCCATCGTCGGCGGCCGGCTCGAACGCAGCTTCGCCTTCGCCGACTATTACGAGACGCTGGCCTTCGTCAACGCGCTGGCCTTTATCGCCCACGGGCAGGACCACCATCCCGAACTGGTGGTGGGCTACAAGACCTGCGTGGTGCGCTACGACACCCATTCCGCGCGGGGCTTGTCGATGAACGACTTCATCTGCGCCGCACGCGCCGATGCGCTGGTGGCGGGCCGCGCATGAGCACCGTCAAGAAGACCGGCATCATCATCGCCGCCCACGGCCGCCATTACCTGGCCGACGCCGACGGCACCCACCTGCAGTGCGTCACGCGCGGCAAGAAGACCAACGTGGCCGTGGGCGACATCGTCGAACTGACGCCGACGTCGAACGACCAGGCCGTGATCGACCGCATCTGCGAGCGCAAGACGCTGCTGTACCGCTCCGACCAGTACAAGTCCAAGCTGCTGGCGGCCAATGTGACGCAGCTGTTCATCGTCGTCGCGACGGAGCCCAGCTTCTCGGACGACCTGATCTCGCGCTCGACGGTGGCGGCCGATGCCGCCGGCATCCAGGTGCGCCTGATCCTGAACAAGGTCGACGTCGCGGAAGGCCTGGAGCAGGCCCGCACGCGGCTGAAGGTGTATTCGTCGATGGGCTACCCGGTGCACGAGGTGTCGGCCCGGACCCGGCCCGAGGAAGCCGTCGCCGAACTGGCGCCGCTGCTGGAAAACCAGTCGACCATCCTGATCGGCCAGTCCGGCATGGGCAAGTCCTCGCTGATCAACCTCCTGGTGCCGGACGCCGACATCGCCGTGCGCGAAATCTCCGAGAAGCTCGACACGGGCAAGCACACCACGACGTTCACGCGTCTGTACCACCTGGGCGGCGGTGCCACCGTCATCGATTCGCCGGGCTTCCAGGAATTCGGCCTGTACCACCTGTCCGAAGGCATGCTGGAACGGGCCTTCCGCGATTTCACGCCCTACCTGGGCGGCTGCAAGTACTACAACTGCCGCCACCAGCAGGAACCGTTCTGCGCCATCCTCGACGCCGTGGCCGCCGGCAAGATCGCGCGCATGCGCCATGACCTGTACGGCCAATTGCTGCACGAATCGTCCCAGACCCTTTACTGACCTTCCCCGCCCCCATGGACATGTTCGCCCACGATGACGACGTCGCCCACTGGGAGCTGGCCCTGCTGCCGCTGCGGGGCCTTGAACGCCTGCCGGTGCTGCTGCCGCTGGCGTGGCACCTGCGCCAGCGCGACAGTCTGCGCGCCATCGAACTGGCCGACGAAGCCGACACGCTGCTGATCCACGCCGGCGACGCCACTGCCGCCGGCCGCCTGCGCCTGCTCCGGGCCGAGGTGGCGTGGCTGATGGGCGAGCTGGAATCGGCCGGATCGCAGGCCGGCGAGGCCCTGCATACGCTGCGCCTGCTGGGCGACGATGCCGGTTGCGCCGACGCCCACTGGCTGCGCGCGTGGATCGCCGTCGACCACGGCGACCATGTACACCGCGATGCCGAACTGGCCGAGTGCGCCCGCGCTGCCCGCGCCGCCGGCGACGGCGAGCGCGAAGCCATCGCGGACGCTGCCAGCGCGCGCTGGGCCGTACTGCGCGATATCGATTCGGCGCGCGAACGGTGGGGCCACCGCTTCGACCTGGCCGCCGAGGCGCCGCCCGCGCTGGACTGCTGGATCAACGACTTCCTCGGCATGGCGGCCAGCCAGAGCAGCGACTTCGGCGGCGCCGCCGGCTTCTACCTGCGCACCTACGAGGCGGCGCTGGAAACGGGCCAGCTGCGCGCGGCCATCATCGCCGCCACCAATATCGGCGAGAAGTTCTCCAACCTGAACGACCACCACTCGGCGCTGGAATGGCTGCAGCGCGGGCTCGATATCGCCCGCCCCACCGGCTGGCCGCGCAGCATCGGCGCGGCCCTGCTGCACACGGCCGATACGGTGCGCCGGCTGGGCCGGCTGGAAGCGGCCGAGGAACTGCTGCGCGAAGCCTTCGACATCCTGCGGCCATATGCATCGAGCCGGCTGTTCGCCATCGCCCTGCAATACCAGGGTGACCTGTGCCTGGCGCGCGACGACTTCGCCGGTGCCCTGGACGCCTTCGAGCGGCTGGCGGTGCGGGCCGACGTCCTGGAACAGGCCGACTTCCGCATGGTGGCTCGGCGCGGCCAGGCCCACGCGCTGTGTTTCCTGGACCGGCCGCGCGAGGCCCTGGTGCTGGCGCTGGAGGCGGTCGAACTGGCGCACGGCCACCACAACCCCTACAACCACATCGCCGGCCTGCGCGTGCTGGCCCTGATCCACAGCCGCGCCGGCGCGCACCGCCTGCCGCCGCCGGCCGCCATGCGCGAAGCCGATCCAGCCCTGCACTACCTGCACCGGGCGCTCGATACGGCATCGACCATCCAGGGCTACACGGTGCCGGGCAGCCTGTACGACGCGCTGGCCGACCGCTACGCCCACCTGGGCGACTACCGCCGGGCCTACGACATGGCGCGTGCCGCAGGCGTTTCGCACGAAAAGACGCACAGCCAGGAAGCGACCGGCCGGGCCATTGCCATGCAGGTGCACCAGCAAACCGAACAGGCCCGGGCCGAGGGCCTGCATCACCGCGAGCTGGCGATGTCGGAAGCGCGCCGCGCCGAGCTGTTGCAGCAGACCAGCGCCACCCTGGAGCGCCTCTCCGCGATCGGCCGGGAAATCACCATCCACCTCGATGCGGCCGCCGTCTACGAAGTATTGAACCGGTATGTCAACGCCCTGCTGGCGCCGCACATCTTCGCCGTCTACCTGCTGGAAGAAGGCCACGTCCTGGTGCCGGCCTTCACGCGCGAAGGCGACTCGCCGATGCCGCCGACCCGCATCGAACTGGACGACACCACGGCCTGGTGCGCACGCTGCGTGCGCGAGCGCAGGGAAGTCTATATCGAGGATGCCGCTGCCGAGCCGGTGCGCGGCCCCCTGCCCGAGGCCACGGCCAGCGCCCTGTACGTGCCGCTGCTGGTAGGCGAGCGGGTACTGGGCGTGATGAGCGCGCAATCGACCCGGCCCCATGCCTACGGTGAGCGCGAACGCCTGATCTTCCGCACTTTATGCGCCTATGGCGCCATCGCACTGGACAACGCCCAGGCCTACCGCCAGTTGCAGGAAGCGCAGTCGCAGCTGGTATCGCAGGAAAAGCTGGCGGCGCTGGGCGCGCTGATGGCCGGCGTGGCCCATGAACTCAATACGCCGATCGGCAACAGCCTCCTGATCGCCAGTACCCTGGAACAGAAGACCGACGCGCTGGAAAAGGCGCTGAACGGACCCGGCCTGCGCCGCTCGGAACTGGCCGCCTTCATCGCCGACACGCACAAGGCTTCCGAGCTGGTGATGCGCGGCCTGCGCAGCGCGGCCGAACTGGTGGCCAGCTTCAAGCAGGTGGCGGTGGACCGCACCACCGAGCAGCGCCGCCCCTTCGACCTGCAGCAGGTCACGCGCGAGATCGTTGCCACCGTGATGAACCGCATCCGCGCTTCCAGCCACCGGCTGATCGTCGACGTGCCCGAAGGCGTGGCGCTGGACAGCTACCCCGGCCCGTTCGGCCAGGTCGTCACGAACCTGATCAACAACGCCCTGCTGCACGCCTTCGACGGACGCGAAGGCGGCACCATGACCCTGGCCGCGGCGGTGCCTGCGGACGGCCACGTCACCATCGTGTTCGCCGACGACGGCGCCGGCATCGCCCCGGAACACCTGTCGCGCATCTACGACCCCTTCTTCACCACCAAGCTCGGTCAGGGCGGCAGCGGGCTGGGACTGTCGATCAGCTATAACATCGTTACGTCGCTGCTGGGCGGGAGCATTGCCGTGGCCAGCAGTCCGGCCGGCACAACCTTCACCCTGGCGTTGCCGCTGGTGGCGCCCAGCCCGGACCCGGCCAGCCCCGCCACCATATACTGAAAACATCATATAATTGATTTGCTAAGCTGGGCCCCCGGGGCGCCCCCGGCACCAATCGTTGTGACTATGTCTACTCAAAACCAGATCAAGCACTACCTCCAGTTTTCCGACTTCACGCTGGAGGAATACGAATACGTGATTCGACGTGCGCACATCATCAAGCGCAAGTTCAAGAACTACGAGATCCATCACCCGCTGATCGACCGCACCCTGGTGATGGTATTCGAGAAGAACTCGACCCGTACCCGCCTGTCCTTCGAGGCCGGCATGCACCAGCTGGGCGGCGCCGCCATCTACCTGAACACGCGCGACTCGCAGCTGGGCCGCGGCGAACCGGTGGAGGATGCCGGCCAGGTGATGTCCCGCATGTGCGACATCATCATGGTGCGAACCTTCGGCCAGGACATCATCGAGCGCTTCGCCGCCAACTCGCGCGTGCCCGTCATCAACGGCTTGACCAACGAGCACCATCCCTGCCAGGTCTTCGCCGACATCTTCACGTTCTACGAGCACCGCGGCGCCATCAGCGGCAAGACGGTGGCGTGGATCGGCGACGCCAACAACATGCTGTATTCGTGGCTGCAGGCGGCCGAGGTGTTCGGCTTCCACCTGAACGTGTCGACGCCGAAAGGCTACGACCTGGACATGTCGCTTGTCTCGACCGACCGCTTCACGCTGTTCGAAAATCCTTCCGACGCCTGCGCGGGCGCGCACCTGGTCAATACGGACGTCTGGACCAGCATGGGCTACGAGGAAGAGAACGCGGCGCGCCTGAAAGCCTTCGACGGCTGGATCGTCGACAGCGCCAAGATGGCCCGCGCCACGCCCGACGCGCTGTTCATGCACTGCCTGCCGGCGCACCGGGGAGAGGAAGTCTCGGCCGACGTCATCGACGGCCCGCAGTCGGTGGTGTGGGACGAAGCGGAGAACCGCCTGCATATCCAGAAGGCCCTGATCGAATACCTGCTGCTGGGCCGCATCGAGGAATAAGACCATGATCGATCACACCGGCGTTATCGTCGCCGACTTCCCCGCGAGCCGTGCCTTCTACGAGAAGGCGCTGGCACCGCTCGGCTTTTCGAAGGTGATGGAACTGGGCCCGGAGATCACCGGCGCCTTCCACACCGCCGGCTTCGGCGAAGCGCCCAAGCCGGAGTTCTGGATTTCCAGCGCCAGCGCGGGCAAGAGCGCCGGCGCCAGCGTCCATATCGCCTTCCGCGTCACCAGCCGCGCGCAGGTTGACGCCTTTCACGCGGCCGCGCTGGCTGCCGGAGCGCGCGACAACGGCGCCCCCGGCCTGCGGCCCCACTATCACCCGAATTACTATGGCGCCTTCGTGCTGGACCCGGACGGGCACAACATCGAAGCGGTCTGCCACGAACCTGTTTGAACGAAGATTGGAACTAGCATGAGCGACATCAAGAAAGTAGTCCTGGCCTACTCTGGCGGCCTGGATACCTCCGTCATCCTGAAGTGGCTGCAGGATAACTACCACTGCGAAATCGTCACCTTCACGGCCGACCTGGGCCAGGGCGAGGAACTGGAACCGGCCCGCGCCAAGGCGATCAAGTTCGGCATCAAGCCGGAGAACATCTATATCGACGACGTGCGCGAGGAATTCGTGCGCGACTTCGTGTTCCCGATGTTCCGCGCCAATACCGTGTACGAAGGCGAATACCTGCTCGGCACGTCGATCGCCCGTCCGCTGATCGCCAAGCGTCTGATCGAGATCGCCAACGAGACCAATGCCGACGCCATCTCGCACGGCGCCACCGGCAAGGGCAACGACCAGGTGCGTTTCGAACTGGGCGCGTATGCGCTGAAACCGGGCGTGAAGGTGATCGCGCCGTGGCGCGAATGGGACCTGCTGTCGCGCGAGAAGCTGCTGAAATACGCGGAAGACGCCGGCATCGCCGTCGATATGAAGCACAAGAACGGCGGCGCGCCCTACTCGATGGACGCCAACCTGCTGCACATCTCGTTCGAAGGCCGCCACCTGGAAAACCCCAGCGCGGAGGCGGAAGAATCGATGTGGCGCTGGACCGTGTCGCCGGAAGCGGCACCGGACCAGGCCGAGTACCTTGACATCGAATACGAAAAGGGCGACATCGTGGCCCTGAACGGCAAGCGCATGAGCGCCGCCGAAGTGCTGACAGAACTGAACCGCGTGGGCGGCAAGCACGGCATCGGCCGCCTCGACCTGGTCGAGAACCGCTATGTCGGCATGAAGTCGCGCGGCTGCTATGAAACGCCGGGCGGCACCATCATGCTCAAGGCCCACCGTGCGATCGAATCGATCACGCTGGACCGCGAAGTGGCGCACCTGAAGGACGACCTGATGCCGCGCTACGCTTCGCTGATCTACAACGGCTACTGGTGGGCACCAGAGCGCGTGGCGCTGCAGACGCTGATCGACCATACCCAGGCCACCGTGAACGGCTGGGTGCGGGTCAAGCTGTACAAGGGCAACGTGATTGTCGTGGCGCGCGATTCCAAGACCGATTCGCTGTTCGACCAGACCATCGCCACCTTCGACGAAGACGGCGGCGCCTACAACCAGGCCGACGCCGGCGGCTTCATCAAGCTCAACGCGCTGCGCATGCGCATCGCTGCCAACGCCAAGCTCAAACGCGGGCAATAAGCCGGCGTATGCACTACGGAGGCTGCCCACGCGGGCAGCCTTTTTTATTGGTCGCGCGGTTGTGACATTAAAGACAATGCGCGCCGCACGGCAGCGCAGCGGCCAGTGGCTCGCGCCCCGGCAAAATGTTACATTGCACGCGATACGAACTCGTCCTGATGGGAAGACACGATGATCAAAGACCTGGGCATCAAAAACAAACTGTACGCGGGCTTTGGCGCCATCCTGGCCATCATTCTCGTGCTGCTGCTCCTGGCATACAACAACTTCGCGCGCCTGTCCGAAGCGAACGGCTGGGATCGGCATACGATGCAGGTGCTGCATTCCCTGGACCGGGTCAGCAACGACGTCATGCAGATCCAGGCCGAAACGCGCGGCTACTACCTGACCGGCGACCCGGCCCGCCTGGCCAAGGTGCGCCAGGAGATGGCTGCCCTGCCGAACAGCCTCGCCGCGGCGCAGAAGCTGGTGGCCGACAATCCGCCGCAACTCGAACGGTTGCGCAAGCTCGATACGATGATCCAGGGCTGGATCGGCAGTGTGATCGAACCGCAGGTGGCGCGCCGCCAGGAACTGGCCGGCACGCCCGGCGCGGCCGACGCCATCGGCCGCATGCCGCAGCTGGCCCAGGGCAGTCCCGTCATCACGGCCGTCCATGCGCTGCTGGACCAGGCGCGCCGCGAGGAAGGCGAGCTGCTGGCCGAGCGCTCGCGCAATGCGGCCAGCCTGCAGCGCGACATGACGACGACCCTGGCGGCGGGCGGCGCAGTTTGCGTGGTGCTGTCGCTGATTGTCGTGGTCGTCCTGACGCGCGCCATCATGGGCCCGCTGACGAACCTGACGGGCGTGGTCGGCCGCATCGCCGGCGGCGACCAGGGCGCGCGCGTGACAGTCACGTCGAATGATGAACTGGGCCGCGTATCGACGGAATTCAACCGCATGGCGCAGTCGATCCAGGACAACCAGCAACGCGAACGGGCCAGCACCGACGAGCTGCGCGCCAAGGTCGACGCCTTGCTGGAAGTGGTGTCGAAGGCCGCCTCGGGCGACCTGACGGGCAAGGTGACGATCACGGGCAGCGACGCCATCGGCCAGCTGGGCCAGGGCCTGGCGCGCATGTTCGACAACCTGCGCCTGCTGCTGAACAATGTGCAGAAGGCCGGCATCCAGGTCACCACTTCGGCCACGGAAATCGCCGCGTCGGCCAAGCAGCAGGAAGCAACCGGCGTCGAGCAGGCCCAGACCAGCGTCGAGGTGCTCAGCACGACCAAGGAAATCGCCTCCAACACGAGCCAGCTCCTGAAAACCATGGAAGGCGCCACCGCCGTCGCCGACTACACCACCAGCGCCACCGCGGAAGCGCAGGACAACCTGCGCCGCATGGATGCGACGATGCAGACGATGGTCTCGGCGACGGACTCGATCAACGCCAAGCTGGCCGCCCTGTCGGAAAAGGCCAGCAATATCAACAGCGTCCTGATCACCATTACCAAGGTGGCCGACCAGACCAACATCCTGTCGCTGAACGCGGCCATCGAGGCGGAAAAGGCCGGCGAGGCCGGGCGCGGCTTCTCCGTCGTCGCCACCGAGATCCGCCGGCTGGCCGACCAGACTTCCGTGTCGACGTGGGATATCGAGCAGATGCTCAAGGAGATGCAGTCGGCCGTGTCGGCCAGCGTGATGGGCATGGACAAGTTCTCCGAGGAGATCCGCCGCAGCGTCGGCGAGGTGCGCGGCGTGACGGACCAGCTCTCGACCGTGATGGACCAGGTGCAGAAGCTGGCGCCCCAGTTCGACATGGTGCTGCAGGGGATGCAGTCGCAGGCCGTGGGTGCCCAGCAGATCACGGAGACCATGATGCAGCTTAACGACGCCACCCAGCAGACGGTGGAATCGCTGAAGGCCACTAGCGAAGCCGTGCACCAGCTGCAGTATGCGGCCAGCGACCTGCAGTCCTCGGTCGCGACGTTCGCCGTCAACGTGTAAGGGCGGTGGCGCCATGAAGCTGCTGGTGTTCCATATCGGTGCCGACCGCTACGGCCTGCCGCTGGCCGTGATCCGGCGCGTGCTGCCGCTGATGGCGCTGAAAGCCATTCCGCTGGCGCCCGGGTCGGTGGCCGGCCTGATGAACCTGCACGGCGCCGCCATTCCCGTCATCGACCTGTCCCGCAGCGGCGGCGCGCCGGCGGCGGCGCTGCGCGTCGATACCCGTATCGTGCTGGTCGACTACCGGGCCCCCGACGGCGCGGTGCACGCATTGGGCCTGCTGGCCGAGCGCGTGATGGGTGTCCAGGACGTCGACGACGAAGCGCTGGCCGACAGCGGCGTGCAGGCCGCACCCTTCCTGGGCCGGGTGGCCGGCGATGCCGCCGGCATCGTCCAGCTGGTCCACCCTGAGCACCTCCTGCCCGACGCGCTTCGCGCGCTGCTGTTCGCGCCCGCGCCAATGGACACGACGCCGTGAAGACGCTGGCGCTGCTGCGCGAGGCCACCGGCCTGAACCTGACACGCGCCACGGTGGAACGGGCCGTCAAGCAGCGTATGGAAGCGCTCGGCGTGGATGACCGCAAGCTGTACACGGCGCAGCTGGACCGGCAGGAACTGACGGCACTGATCGAACTGGTGGTGGTGCCCGAATCGTGGCTGTTCCGCGACCCGCAGGCCTTTGCCGTAGCGGCCGAATTCGCCCGCGCGCGGCTGGCCGAAGGCGGCCGGCTGGTGCGCATGCTGTCGATTCCCTGCGCCGGCGGCGAGGAGCCGTATTCGCTGGCGATGGCCCTGTGCGACGCCGGCATCGCCCCCACCGCGTTCGCCATCGACGCCGTCGACATCTCGGCCGCCTGCATCGCGCGGGCCGAATCGGGCCTGTTCGGCCGCAATGCGTTTCGCGGCAAGGACCTGTCGTTCCGCGAACGCCATTTCAGGCCGGTGGACGACGAGCTGTTCGCCATCGACGCTGGCCTGCGCCGGCGCGTGCGCTTCAGGCAGGGCAACCTGTTGACCAGCGAGCTGGCCGCGCCGCGCACCTATGACGTCATCTTCTGCCGCAACCTGTTGATCTATTTCGACCGCGACACCACGGCCACGGCGATCGGGCGCCTGGGCGCGCTGCTGGCCGACGACGGCGTGCTGCTGGCCGGCTACGCGGAAGTGCCGTCCTTCACCCGCCACGGCTTTACGCCCCTGCCCTACCGCCAGGCCTTCGCCTTGCGCAAGGCAGGCGCGCCGGCCCAGGCCGAACCTGCCTGGTCGCGCCTGCCCCTGCCGCGCAGCGAAGGCGCCGACCGTTCCGCCCCGAGCGCGACGCCAGCGTCCGTG
>NZ_WNKZ01000066.1 GCF_009720835.1 Pseudoduganella buxea | reverse complement strand
ACGGCGCCGCTCCTCCGACACCGTCACTACTTCGATGGTTTGGTTGTTCCTAGTCATATTCACAGTCGTATTCCTATCCGTAAGGATACCGCATCGACTGTGTCTGGTGGATCAGGGGGCTATCTCAAAACTACCAAAGTGCCTTCCGTTACGCCAAGACAGCAAACAACTTCTTCAAATAGGCGGCGCCGCCGTCTTCCATGAAAAGCACATGGCGACTTTCCAGATCGGCCTTCTTCGCAGGATCGCCTACGTTGAGCAGGTCGGCGAACTTAGTTGATGATAGCACGAAGGCATTCAAGACAAGCGGCGGCTCTCCCGCGTTAGCCTGTCCCGCCAGGGTCGTCTCCAGCGTCTTCACTTCCTTGTAGAGGCCCAGCTTGGGGTGCGAGAGATCGAGATTACGCAGCCCTTTGGGGTCGACGAAGGTCAACCATTGCTTGCCGCTGGCGTCGTCCACCAGCCACAGCAGGAAGTCCGGGTAGAAGTTGCCTGCTAGCGCGAAGCCCAGGCCCTTGTCCTCCCGATCCGCATTGCGCAGCAAGTAGAGGCTCCGCTGGCCGATGGCCTTCTTGCCTTCGCTTGAGTTGTAGAACGCTTCAAGGTCGCGTATGAACTCGACTTCACTCGGCGCGTCGAAGGCCAGCGGGCGCAGTTTTAGCGGTACGGCCTCTTTGTCCTCCAACGCCAGCAGTGGGTAATACAGGTGGCGGTTGAAGCTTATGGCTACCATGTGCGGCGCGTTCCACTGGCTCGCCTCGCCGATCTTGCCGTCCGCCACCAGCTTCTTCAGCACTTCCAGCTTGGCCTGATATTCCAGACCGTCGTCCGTGTTCTCGATCTCGAACTGGTACAGCTTGAGCATCGAGCCATGGTCTTCATCTATTTGGATGATGTCGTAGAACTGGCCCTCGTAGCCGGTCTTCAGCGCCTTATAGAAGCGGTCAGTGTAGTCGGTCAGCAGCCGGATCAGAACGTCCTCTTGTTTGTGGACGTCGGCGAACGTGGTCACGTTCAGCTCCATCGCTGGTATGAATAGCGTGTACCAGTCCGCCGCGCCGGCGCAGAAGTCGATCAGCTTCTGTCTATCCAGCCGTAGATTGCTCCAGCTGCGCTGCAGCTTGTAGTCCTGCAAAGCGAGGTAGACGCGATCCCAGTCGAATACCGGGTACAGGTTCGCGTTCAGCTTGCTCTTGTTGCGTACCTCCGTCGTGGCTGTTACGCCCTTGTCCTTGCTGGACAGCGCCTCTACACGCGGGTACAGGTCCAGCACTACATGCGGTGCCTTTATCTTTCCTTCGAACTCCGGGGGGATTTCGTAGAGCCACGGGAAGTGCGTGCGCTTGAAACCCTGTTTCTGGTTGTCTTTGTAACCGTCCTTCAGAGCCAACGTCTTCAGCTTACCCTTGGGAAGGTTGGCGTGCGTAGGGAAATCCAGTTCCAACACCTCGTCGCTGGGCGTGATGCCTTCCTCGCGCAGGTAGTCCTTGAACACGGCCATGTAACTGGCGCGCACGCCGAAGATGTTGAGCGCTTCCAGCTTGTCCAGGTGTGCTCCCTTCGGTCTGTCCTGCGGCAAGCTGCGCTTGAGCGAGAAGCCTTTGCCCTTTAGGCGAACACCGCGTCCGAACAACTGGATGATCTGAGAGCCTTCGCCTTGGCCCATGTTCAGCAGGCCCATGGTCGAGACGCGCCAACTGCTCCAGCCCTCGGTGAACTTGCGTGAGCCAATCAGAACATTGAGACGGCTGACCTTATTGTTCAGGGTGCCGAACAGTGCGCCGCCAAAGTCGTCGCGCTCGCTGTCGAAGGAATTTTCTTCCTCTGCCATCCCAAAGAAGCCCGCGTCGTCGCCGATATTGATGAGGCCGAAGGGTTCGGCATCACCAACGCGCAACGCCAGCTCGCCTTTGCTGCTCTTGATGTTGACCAGCTTAAGCCGTTGCTTGGCTGAGGCGTTGAACACCCGCAGCAGAATATCTGCATAGAGTTCATCCACCTTCCCGGAAAATCCCATCAGGGGCGTGAAGCGCCCGGTGAAGATGTTGTTGCCCTTAGCGTCCAGAATCTGCGCCCGGTCGGAAATTAGGTCGCCTAGCCACGTCTTGACCTGCGTGTCGTTGTTGAGGAATACCGCGAGGAAGTTCAGCACTTCCAAGATATCCGACTCCTCACCCAACACTGTGTTTCCTACGAACACCCACAGCGGCTTTTCGATGTTGAAGTCGGCCAGCTTGTCGTGGTGCGTGTTCCACAGCCAAAGCTGCTGGTAATAGGCGAGCAGGCATGCGGTGAAGTATTTAGTGGCGTTGTCAGCCTGTTCGTAGGCTTCGCCGTTCATGTTGAGGATCAGCGATTCCTTGCCGTAACCGTCCTCATAGAAGAACTTGTACGAGTAGTCGAACAGGATACACTTGGCGTAGATCTCGCGCGTGGCAGTGATGCGCGCGCGGCGCTTGTCATCCGCCGTCAGCACAAGCTGCGCCTTCTGCCCGTCGTCCAGGCTGCGAAGGCTGGTGGTGTTGAACAACATCTTGGCGCGCTTCTTCTGGATGTCCTCTTCCGCTGCCGGCACGGTCATGCCCTTGGCCACCGCCTGCCCGAAAGTGGCCGAATACTCGAAAGCGAAGCCGCCGCGCACCAGCGCGTCGCGTCGTGCCATCCACGCGCCCGCCGCGGTGCCCGTGCCCCGATGCCCTTCGTCCACCAGCACCAGATTGTTGCCCTCGAAGGCTTCAACGGCGACGGTCTTGTCGCCCATCTCGTCGCCCAGCTTATTGATGTCGATGATTTCGATGGTGCCGCGCGCCGGAGTCTGCGCCTTGTTGAAGAACTGTGAGAAGCCGAATCCCGACAGATGCAACTCCTCCAAATGCTGGCGCGACAGACCCTCGTTTGGCGTGAGCAGGATGATCTTACTGGGGTAGTGGTCAATGCGCCCAGCTTGAAAGTATTGAAGGTACTGGCGGATGTTGACGTGCAAAAGCAGGGTCTTGCCACTGCCCGTGGCGTTCCAGAAGGCGATCTTGTTCAGGTCATCCGCCTCGAAATCGCGAAACGGCTCGGCGCCCGCCTCGGTGCGGTAGCGCGCCATTTCCTCGTTCAGTCCGTCGAGCAGCTCTTGGCGGTGGTTGAAATACCAATCCAGATAAAGCTCCGTGAACAGCAGCGAGAGGTACTGGAAGTACTTCATCTGCAGTTCGTGGACTTCCAGTTTGTTGCGCTGGACGGTGATGGCCTGCCAGTGGGCGACCACGTTCAGATCGTAGCGGCGCAGGTCAGCTTCGGGAACACGGTTGGGATCGAACAAACCACGGATCAGCTCGTGGAAGAACTTGGTTTGTCCATCCTCGTCGATACCCTCGTGCCGGTCATCACCCAACCGTAACTTGAGTGCGCTTAAAGTTCCACCTTGGAAGAAGCCCAGGACCCAGCGGTTCAGCACAAGCTCCTGATGGAAGCTGCGCTTTTTCCCGCCGCTACGAGCGACCGCAGCGCCGCCAGCGGCGGCAGTGGTTTTGCGTGGCCGCGCCATCAGATGTCCTCCACCGAGAACATGCGCTCCAAAAACTCCGGCTCGATCTGGCGCAGCTTGAGCACGCGCGTCACGCCGCCTTCCTCTGCCGTTTGTGTGAGCACGGTCGGGATGTTGTGGTCACCGTTAATGTAAACCACGTCGAACTCGTTGTCCGCCGGATTGATGGCGAGCTTGTCGCACAGCTTGCTGATTCCATCGTAGTCCAGCACGTCGCAGTCACGCCAGAGCACAAGACAGCTCTCGCCGCTAGGCAGCGTCCCGTTGACGGTGGTGAAGCCGCGCTGCAGCTGGGCATCAATGTGCTTGACGCGAAGGCCGACCAGGTAGTTGAAGGTTTCCACGAGATCGATCTTGCGCGGCTCGAATGCGCCCGCTGAATCCACGGCTACGTTCAGGGTGTAGTCGAAGGGCTTCTTGAAGTCTGCCACCGACAGTAGCGAGTCACGACTTTCCACGTCGAGCATGTAACGCAGCAGGAAATCGTCCTTGGCTGTTTCCGGAAGCGCGTTCAGCAGGTCGCCCTGCGCGGCAGTGCGACGCAGTTGCAGGTTGTTCAGGGCGTCTTCATAGCTTTCGAGCTTGAGGACTTTGAAGCAGTGGGAGATCCCCGTTTCTGCGGCGGTCGGCCTACCATCCTTCCAGTCGGCGGAATAGATGACCTTCTGGATGCGTGGCTTGACGATCGTATCGAAATAGCTTCCTTGCTCAACAAGAATAAATCGATGAGTCCCTTTTGTTTCTCGTCCAATCCGAAGTACGGCTTCCCCAGTGGTGCCTGAGCCGGCAAAGAAATCCAGCGTGATGCTTTCAGGCTCTGCCGCACCACATGCGCGAATTGCATCTTCGACCAGTTTTTTTGCTTTTGGGAAATCGAACAGTTTTTCTCCAAAGTACTCCTTCTGCTCCGGCGCCCCATAATTCGCAGAGGCGTACTCACCCTTGTCCCACCAAGTCACGGGCGCTGCTTCGTCGTCCATTCTGGTCTTGAAGTCAATACTGATTTCGCCTTCTGCATTACGGCGAACGCGATGTTCTGCATACTCTCCACTGACCCGAATATGGCCACGCTGCCAGTTTTTCTCGACAGGGGTTCCATCTACCTCTCGGATTGGATAGACGAGCGATTCGTCCGCATCGGGCTGTTCCAGCAAGTCATACGCCTGCCTTTCCTCATTCCACTCCATTTTCAAGATTCTTAGCTTATTCGAAGCGCTCACTGCAATCGGGTAATAGAGCCTTGGTCGATCTGTTCGTAAATCGTTGCTTCCAGCTCGAATGAAATTCATCCATGCGTATCTCCCTTGCTCATCCTCTAATGGATATCGAGCAGCTTTGCTTGCGCTGTATCCAATGGTGTACGGCAAAGACTTCTCACTTTTCCCATAAAAGAAGGCGTATTCATGAACAGGGGAAAACTTACCCTTTGTCTTCCGGCTTTGAGGGTTTGATTTGACTACAGCAACACCAACTTGCTTCTCGAACGTCGAGTTAAGCACTTGGACTAGCGGAGACGCCTCCTGGTCATCAATGGCAACGCTAATCAGCGAATCTTCCTGCATGAGACGCTTTGCCAGATCAAGCCTTGTCTGGATCAAAGAGAGCCAGGAGGAGTCTTTGTATCCGTTCTTGTAAATAATCGCTGAAGCGTCCGTGTTATACGGAGGATCAATGTAAATGCAAGTCACACGTTCGCGGTACTTCGTCTGTAACAACGATAGACCCTGAAAATTATCGCCATTGATGAGCAGACCGTTCACACTTGCATCAATGTCCTCGATGCTTGCCACCAGCTTATGCACGACCTCACCATCAAACAGACTCGTATCCACCATCCGATACGGCGCAGCCTTCAAATCCTCCGCCGTCCCCGGCTTGTCGCCATCCCATACGCCCAATTGCTTCCACTGCGCCCACTGCCGTCCGTTCGCCGCAACCTCAGGGCGCAATTCCTCCGGCACCCGATCCAGCGTGATGCAGTAATGGCTGGACACCACGAACTTTTTCTTCAGCCACAGCTTCTTCTGGAAGTCCTCCAATTGCGCGAGGAAGGCGATCAGTTCTAGCGCAATGGCACGCAGGCACTGAATCATTCGCAATGATTTCTCGATGTCTGCAATCGCACCCGCGTTCTGCACATCGTCCAGGTGCATGACTTCGTTCTTGATGTAGAAGTCCAGCTCGCGCCGCAGGAAGCCACCAAGGTCCTTGTGGATAAAGTAGTCCGCCGTGTTCTTGGTGGTGTAGTCGGTCAGGGACTTTCCCAGCAAGGTGCGCTGCGGGTTTTTCTCGGTTGGCATGCGGTTGCCCAAGGCCAGCCAGCGTGCTTTAACGGCAACATCGGCCAGCACGGCTTCCACTGCCTTCGTGACCAGCGCCTCCTGCTTCGTGCCCTTTGGCTGGGTGGCGTAGTCGAAGCGGACGATCAGCTCCTTTCCGTTCGCGCCGTCCACTTCTTCCACCGGCAGGATCTCTTCCTCGTACTCGTCGCCCTGATCGTCAATGCGGATGACGATCCTTTTCTCGACCAGTGCGAAGCGACGCTCTTTGTCGTTGTCCTTGCGGTTGTCCTTCGCGGTGTCGGCGGCCACTAGCCGGAAATGCACGGTGCGTCCGTCATCGAGCTTGAAGCTGTAATTGCTGAAATTCTCGCCGCTCTTAGTGTAGTACTGATCCTTGTTGGCCCAGTGCAGCATCACCTCCTCACCCGCGTAGGGGATTGCATAGGTGTCGCCCTTGTAACGGCGCTGACTGATGAAGTCGCCCTGCTCGTAGTAGCGCGAGAAGAAGGCCAACAGGTGCGAGAACACGGCGTTCTCGTGCTCGCTCCTACCTGTGGTGGCGGCCTTCAGCCGGGCGCGTAGATCCTTGACCTTGGGCAGATCATCGGGATTCGCGCCCAGTGCCTGCGCCTGCTTGATTGCTTCGTCCAGATCGGCCTGCAATTGCATGGCGCTGGCGGCGCTGCCCGCCGAGAGCGCGGCCTGTACCTTGTCGGCCAGCCGGTTCTCCAGATAGTCGTTGATCTCGCCCGCGCGGGCGTTGAGAATGCGGTAAATGCCGAAGTCGAGTTCGGGGCGGTCAATCTGAAAAATCTCGCGCAGCTTGGCTATAAGTTCTTGAAACTTGGGGTTGTGTTTATTGGTCATGTGGTGCCTGGATCTCGGGGGGGTCTGGTTCGTGGTGAATGGGTCTTTCAGGCGACCTGCCAGCGGATGCTGAACAAAGTTTCGCTGGATGTCTTTTCTTGCAGCCGCTGCTGGAGCGAGGCGATGAGTTCGTCGCGCTTGGCGATGATCTCGTCCTCGACGGTGAAGATCTCCTGCCGCAGACGGCGCTGTTTGCGTTCCAGTTCCGAAAGCTCGCGCTGGATGCCTTCTTGCTCTTGCAAAGTGGCGGCCTTGCGCGCGTCGCGTTTCAGCTGTGCAATGCGGGCCTTGGTGTTCTTCAGGGCGTCCTCAGCGGCCAGCAGTTTGTCGTCGGCCCAGCGTTCCAGCTTTTCGCGTTCCTCATTGAACAAGCGCTGGTTGGCCTCCAGCACCTGCGCGATGGTGGCGGCGACCGCGCGCTGGCTGTTTGCCGCTAAGGCATGCGGCACGGCGGAGTGCAGCGCGACTGGCTCCCCGGCTGACGGGATGCTCATCAACTTCTCGCAGGTTTCCTGATCCAGCGGTTCGCCGTCGTCGGTGAGGCCGGAAAACAGCAACGCCTCGGATGTCTCGAAGGCGGTGACTTCCAGCCGTGCTAGCGTGAGCCAACCTGATTTGCCGCGCAGCTTCTCAACCACAGAGATGCGCGCGCCGTGCTTGACATAGTCGAGCTTCACCGTAGCAGCAGGGGTGGGCGCGACGAGGCTGGCGTCGATGCTCCACTCGCCCAGTGGGTGGCTCAGACGGTAGGCGTGAGCCAGCATGTCCGGCTGGGCAGCGCCACGAATGAGCTGATAACGGCCTGGCGCGATGCGGTCTGGCGGCGTGCTTAAGGAGAAGGCGTAGGACTGTTCGTCGAAACGGGCGCGCTCGCTCAAGGCGTAACGAGTGACACCCCAGAACCAGCGGCCCAGTTTGTCGAGGCGGGCTTCGGCTTCGTCTAGGCGCAGTTTGAGGCGGTCGTGGACGTCCTCGTCGAAGTTTTCCAGCAACTGGAACTGGGTGTCCTTGACCCGGTCGGCGATGACATCTTCCAGTTCCGTTTGCAACTTGTTGAAGGCGGCCTCAATCTGCTCCGGCTGGCGGCAGGTGTCGTAGATCTGGAGCACTCGCTTTTCGAAGTCGAGGCCCCCTTCGATGCGGCCCAGCACTTCGTCGCTAGCGCCGAACACGCCGGAGAACAGGCTGAATTTTTCGGTGAGCAGCTCCAACACGCGTTGGTCGGCCTGGTTGCGGGTGTTGAGAAAGTTGATGACCACCACGTCGTAGCGTTGGCCGTAACGGTGGCAGCGGCCAATGCGCTGCTCTACGCGTTGCGGGTTCCACGGCAAGTCGTAGTTGATGATGAGAGCGCAGAACTGGAGATTGACACCTTCGGCGGCGGCTTCGGTGGCGATCATGATTTCCGCGCCCGTGCCGTCGTCCCGGCGGAAGTGGTCGATCAGCGCGGTGCGCCTGTCCACCTGAGGCGAGCCGGTGATGCGATCCGTTCCCTTGAACTCCGCAAGCCAGCGTTGATAGATAGCGGTGGATTCGTCGTGGGTGTTGGCGCCGGAGAACAGCACCAGCTTTCCCGTGTAACCGTTCGCCGAGAGGAAGCGATGCAGGTATTCCTGCGTGCGCCTGGACTCCGTAAAGATAATGGCCTTGCGCGGCGCGCGCAGTTCGGCCATCTTGCCGAAGCCCAGCATGAGCGCCTTGAGCAGTGCCTGCGCCTTGGTGTCGGTTTGCAGTGCCTGCGCGGCGTCGATGAAGGCGCTGAGTTCCTCGATCTCGGCGGAGATGAAGATACTGGTGGCGTTGGGGTTGGGTTTGCCGTCTTCGGCTGACCTGGGCAGGAGGGGGCGAGAGGATTCTTCGTCCTCGCTGGCTTCCTCGTCCAGATAGTCGTGTTCCAGATCGTCCTCGGCGATCAGTTGCTCAACCAGCTCAGTGCCGTCGTCTTCCGTCGCGCCCGCCGCCAGCAGGTTTTGCAACCGTTCGCGGATGGTGATGAGCGTGGCGGCGACCGCGTGGGAGCTGGATGCCAGCAGCTTGCGCAGGATCAGCGACGTCAGATGGCGGTGCTGTTTGGGTAGTGCATAGGAGTCTTCCTTTTGCAGGAAGGCCGAGATGCGCTCGTAAAGCGCCTGCTCGTCGTCGGTGGGATTGAACGGTTGCGTCAGCGCCTTGCGCTCGGTGTACTTGATGTATTCCAGCACGTCGCGCCGCAAGGTGCGCTTGGTGAAGCTGCCGAGGCGCTCGCGCAGCTCGTCCATGCCGGTGGCACTGTTCATGAACTGCTTGCGGAAGGCGGTTTCGTCGCCGAACAAGTGCTCGTCGATCAATGTGGACAAGCCATAAAGCTCTATCAGCGAGTTCTGGAGCGGCGTGGCGGTAAGCAGTAGCTTCTTGCGGCCATGCAGGGCGCGCTTGAGCGCCTGCCCGGTGCGGTTGCTGGCGCGGTGCGCGTTGCGCAGCTTGTGTGCCTCGTCGATGACCACTACGTCCCACGGCACGGCGCGCAGCTCCGCTTCCAGCTTGGCGGCGAACTGGTAGGACATGATGATGACGGCCTTGCCGACCATCCCTTGCAAGGTGGAGAGAATGTCGCCAGCGGATTTCTTGCGTAGAGAGACGGCATCCACAACAGTGGTGGGCACGGCGAACTTGTCGTGAAGCTCTTGCGCCCACTGCTTGCGCAGGCTGGCGGGGCAGATCACCAACAAGCGGCGGCGGCGTTCTGCCCAGTACTGGCAAACCACCAGCGAGGCTTCGATGGTCTTGCCGAGGCCCACTTCGTCGGCCAGCAGCACGCCTTCCTGAAGCGGGTTGCGCAGCGCAAAAAGGGCCGCATCGATCTGGTGGGGGTTCAGATCTACGCTGGCATCGAACAGGGACTGCGACAGGCGATCAACGCCGTCGGCCGTGTGCCGTCGGGTCAGCTCGTGGGCGTAGTACTTGGCATGGTAGGCGGATATCAACCTGCGTCTCTCTCCGCGTCCTGAGATTGGGTCGCTATCCAATCGTCGATATCAGCTTTCCGGAACCGCCAGCTTCCGCCCACCTTGAAGGCCGGGATTTGCTTGGCGGCAGCTAGCCTGTAGATAGTCCGTTCAGTGACCTTCAGGTAGTCTGCCACATGCTTAATTGTGAGGATCTCGCCCTCGCTGATATCGTTTTGCACCGGAGGTGATGGTTATGTTAGGCAGAAGACGACAGAATAGTGCAAAATTTTCAAGGCGGCAATGCCCATTGATTAAGAGTTAGAACATCCAACAATTTGTGGCGAAGGGGCTGAACAATGGGCGCATGTATCCTGAAAGGAACGAAGTCTTGCCGTCTAGGTGCGCGCCGCCAATGCTGGCGTCGCTGTGATGAAGATAAGGGGGGGGGGCGTGTGCCAAGCTGCTGAAATGGTCAAGGTTCCCGTTAAGCCCGGACAGCTCTCCAAGTTGATGGTATCGGAAAGATGGGGAGAATTCTGGGGGAGAAAACAGGCTATTTTCTTCCCTTTACCGCCCACTGTTGCCATTTGTTGCCAGTTGCTATACTCTGTGGAATCAAGGAGTTGCAGCAACAGCGCACCTCCCTAAGGTTCAGCAGCATGGCCTCCGAAGCCAAGGGTCGCTGGTTCGATCCCAGCCAGCCGCACCACCCCTCCTGGTAGTCCTTGTTACATCCCTCTTGCTTCAACGCAGTATCCGTCGCCTTGCGGGCCTTTGCCGCCTGTGTTGTTGACGTAGCGCCATATTCATTTCCCCGCGATCTTTAGGATTTCCCGCAGAGCTGCGGATGGAAGTCTTGCCGTTGCTATTCCGAACCGATCTGTCGGGGAGTTGCGCATATGGCTGGACTGTCCCTTAGGCTGCTGCGGCAGCTGTCGTCGTCCGATTTGTCCCAACGGGACAGTTTATTACGGCTTGCTACCCCGTTGGGACAGGACGCATTGCTGGTCGAATGCGTGCGCGGCGAAGAGGGCCTGAGCCACGGCTTTTCATTTGCCATCAGCGCGCTGTCGGTGGACGCGAACCTTTCCCTGAAATCGCTGATCGGCCAGCCCGCCCTGCTGCAACTGATGACGGCGCACAGCCGCGACGTGCTGCGGCCGTTTCACGGTCACGTCACCGCCGTCGAGCACAGCGGGTCCGATGGCGGCCTGGCCCGCTACCGCCTGACCCTGGAGCCATGGACCCGCTTTGCCAGCCTGGGACGCGACAGCCGGGTGTTCCAGCATATGACGGTGTTCGACATCATCGACGCGGTGTTCCGTGAATACCAGAGCAAGGGGCGCCTCGCGCCCGAGTGGCGTTTCGATATCGTCGACCGCGACGTCTACCCCGTGCGCAGCCTCACCACGCAGTACCAGGAAAGCAATTTCGCCTTCGTGGCACGGTTGATGGCGGAAGAGGGCCTGTTCCATTTCTTCGAGCACACGGACGACCCGGGCAGCCCGTCCCTGGGCAGCCACACGATGGTCATTGCCGATCACAACGGGGCTTTCCAGCCCAACTTCCAGCCGCAGGTGCGCTTCACCCAGTCCAGTGCGGTGATGAAGGAGGACGGCATGGACCGCTGGCGCATCGAACAGCGCCTGCGGGCCGGCGCGGTTGAGCTGGACAGCTGGGATTACCGCGCGCTGCGGCAGCGTTCCGTCAGCACCGGCGGCCACGGCGCGGCACTCACCGACCACGACACGCGGGGTCAGTATGCGTACACCACGCGCGAGCACGGCCAGCGCCTGGCCGACCGGCACCTGGAAAGCGTCACGGCGGGGGCGGAGCTGTACGTGGGCGCCGGCACCGTTCGCACCCTGGCGCCAGGTACCACGTTCACCCTGCACGGCCAGGCCCAGCTGGACGCCGCCGACGACGCCGCCCGCACCTTCGCGGTAGTGCGTGTCGTCCACCTGATGCACAACAACCTGACAGCCGCGCTGCAGGCATGCGCGACCGCCTGCCTGGGCCCAGGCGCGCTGGCCTTGCAGCTGGCCGGCGAGCAGGGCACCAGCTTGCATGCGGTGGGACCCGGCAAGGGCGAGCGGCCCTTGTACCGCAACCGTATCGATGCCATCCGCAGCAGCACGCCTTACCGCACCGGCCCGGACGCCCACCCGCAGCGGCCCCGGGTACAAGGGCAGCAGACGGCCATCGTCGTCGGGTCGGCCGGTTCGGTGATCCATACGGACCGAGACCACCGCGTCAAGGTGCAGTTCCACTGGCAACGGGGCGAGCAGGGCCAAAGCCGCCTTGCCCACCCGGCCGGCGACAACCACACGGGTGCGCCGGGCGACGACACGGCCGGCACCTGGGTGCGCGTGGCAACGCCGCTGGCCCCGGTGGCGGGAGCGAACTGGGGCAGCCATGCACTGCCGCGCGTGGGCCAGGAAGTGCTGGTCGATTTCCTCGAAGGCGATATCGACCGGCCCGTGGTGATCGGCGCTGTCTACAACGGCCGGGGCCAGATGGACGCGCAATACAACCAGGTTGCCGGCGGCCCGGGCGGCAGTACGGGAAATGCCGCTGCCTGGTTCCCCGGCGAAAGCGGCAGCCACGCCCACGCGGCCGTACTGTCGGGCATCAAGAGCCAGGCAATGAAGGACAGCCAGGCTGGCGCCGGTGCGTACAGCCAGCTGGTACTGGACGACTCGCCTGGCCAGTCCCGGCTGTCGTTGCAGCGCCATGCGGCCGCCCACGACGGCATGGACGAACTGAACCTTGGCATGCTGCGTCACCAGACCGATAACCGGCGCCTGCATCCCACCGGCTTCGGAGCCGAGCTGAAGACGGCAAACGGCTTAGCAATGCGCGCGGGCAGGGGTCTGCTGCTCTCTGCCGATGCGCGCGGCAATGCCAGCGGCACGCAGCTGGACGCACGCGAGGCTGGCAGCCAGGTCGGCGCCAGCAAGGCCTTGCAGGAATCGCTGGCATCGGCTGCACAGCAGCACAACGCCAAACTGGACGGTGAACCGGCACCGGCAAAACTGCCGGCCACCACGGAACTGGCGGACACGCTGGCCACGCTCGATGCCACCGATGGGGGCGAGCATACGAATCCCGCCACTGCCTTCAGCCAGCCGCACCTGCAGCTCAGCGCGCCTGCCGGCATCGTCGCCGTCACCCCAGCCAGTGCCGTGATGTTCGCGGGCGCCACCACCAGCCTGACGGCCGGCCAGGACATCAATGTCGCGGCCCAGGGCAGCTGGCTGAATGGCTTCAAGGATGGCATCACCTTGTTCACCTACGGTAAAGCCAGTGCCGGGGACAAGCCCAATAAGGAGACGGGCTTCGCCATGCACGCAGCCAGCGGCAAGGCCAGCGTGCAAAGCCAATCGGGCATGACAAAGCTGGCGGCGGCAAAACGGGTGACGGTTGCCAGCGTCGCCAAGAGCGTGATGGTGGCGGCCAAGCAGCACGTCATGCTGACGGCGCAGGGCGCCTACCTGAAGCTCGAAGGCGGCAACATCATGCTCCACGGCCCCGGCAAGATGTCCTTCAAGGCCACATCGAAGGAGCTGGCGGGTCCCGCCGACGGCAGTTTCAATGCGCCGGCGCTACCGTCGGCAAAACCCCTCTACGACGAACAGTTCGTGTTGCTCGACAAGCATTCCGGCGAGCCGATGGCCTTTGTTGCCTACCGCATCGAAGGCCCGGAGGGCGTGCTCGCCCGCGGCGTGACGGATGCGACCGGGCATACACAGCGGGTGCATACGGGCTTCAAACGCCAGACCTTGCAGCTGTTCCTGGACGAATGACGACAACAGGGAGTTTCCATGCCAGACGATACCGCCGCCCAGCGTCCGCAACCAATCAAGGAGGGCGTCACCAATCCCACCCGGGGTTCGAAAGTCCAGGCGCAGGCTGAATATGGGCCGATGTTTTTGTTCCGCCCAGAAACGGGTGAAATCATTGCGGTGCCAGCTCAGGAAGTCAACGTTATCAATAAGGAAATTGGCGAGTGGAACATGCTGATCGCTACGCTGCACGCTGCCAATGCCCAAGTCCAGTTCTTCGACGACGAAATGGTGAAGCAGGCACTGCAGCCGGATCGAATGACGCCGGGCGCGCACAACACGGCACAGCGAAATTGGGAAATTGCCGCCGACTGGCAGGAAGAGGTGATCGATACCTGCCAGCTCAAGATCAAGTCGCTTGCCAAGATCGGCTCTGGCGGGAAGCAGCTGGTGGAATTGATTCCGCTGCCATCCATTGGGTCGGGCAAGATGGAAAACAAAGCAGGCGAAATGAAAGAAGGGAAGTACACGAAGGAGATTAAGGCCTCATGGGGGACAGGCACCAAGAGCGTGCCTTCGAAGGACTGGATACGGCCCCGCAAAGGTAGCCTCGTTTATGTCGACTCGGAGAAACTCAAATCAAACTGGCCAAAATTCAAGGACCCCGACAACCTGAAATGGGCCGACGTCGTACAAAAAGACGCGAGCGGTAAATGCAGCATCAATGGCATGAAAGCGCTGAGATACGTCAAACAAACCATGGGGAAAGCGAATTTCCAGCTAAAGGACTTCGTCAAACTCGATGTCGACGTCGAAGGCTCCATCGGCAGTTGGGCCACCGCGTGGAACGCCGATACGAGCAACACCGCCAGCGGCAAGGTAAAAATCACTGCCGGGCCCGTCACTGGTGACGTTGAGCTCGACGCCGGTGCGCAGTTCATGCGTTACCTGTATGGCGGTAGCTTGAATTTGACCTTCGAGCCTACCAAGGCTGACGTGGCATTCCGCGCGGAGGGCCATGCGGAGCTTGCAATTGCCGAAGCAAAAGCGACGGCCACGGTTCATTTCCCAGCCAAGGAAGGCTGGATGTGGACTCTGCCTGCGCCCCTGGCCGACATAGGTGTCGCCGCCAAGGATATTGACCTGGGGGCCGTTCGCCTTACCGCCACGCTCGAACTCAAGGGTGCTGTTGGCGCGAGCGTCGCGGCGGAAATAAGCCTGGGTGTGGAAAACAGGATTGGCCAGACGCCTGTCATCGTCGGCAAGAAGACCCGTAAGCGCCGCCGGCGCCGCGCCAAGAAGGTTTCAGTAGTCGAGGACATGGGACCAGAAAAGAAAATGCGTGTCGCCGGTGTCGAAGGCACACTCGACGCGTTTGCCGGCCTCAAAGCCGACGCTGAAATCAAGGGAGCCATCGAGTGGCGCAATCCCGAAAACCAGAAAAAGGAATTCGAGGCATTTGCTGTCATTGCGCCAGCATTGGGCGCCATGGCAGGTATTGGGGGCACAGCCAAGCTGTTAGTGCAATATGCCGATGGAATTTTCCGGGTACATGCGGATGCTGCGCTCTGTATTGGCCTGGGTGCGGAAGGCAAGTTGTCCTTTGAGGTGAGTGCCAAACTGCTTGTCAGTTTTGTCAAGTGGTTTTTCTACCAGCTTTATAACGCAAATTTCAAGCGACTTGATTTTTTAGAAGAGTCGGCGTTTACCGCGATGAAGTACCTGTATTTTCTGGCAATTGTACAGGGAAACAATATACTTAATAACTTTGGCATGGTGGAGTCAGAGTTGGCTTTAAAAATCCGCCAAGTTAAAAGCAAATTCAGCGATGCGAAAGCTCGCCATCAACTTGCTCAACGCATTCTTGCCGATCCCGAAGCGCTACGCTATGCGCCACCGGAAACCAAAGGAATGCTCATTCATGACTTATGCAGTAACAATAATGTCGACTGGATGCAGAGTGGTTTTGGCATCGGTAACAGCTATTTGATCGAACAAAAATCGGCAATCAAGAAAATTCTTATGCAGTGGTCGCACACCAGGACGGAATGCGAGAACACTATTCAGCATATTTCTGCCGATGGTGCAAAAGGAAGCTATCTTGCCAACCTTGCCCGACTTAAGCGCTTTTTGAATCAAGAGCTGCCCGGTAATATTGATTTGCCAGGAGTTAATACACAGCATGGTGAGGATTTCGACGTATGGTACGAAAAACTGTCGGCATCACTTAAGGATGGGCCTACGCGAGGTTTCCATATCGTGCCGAGCAATTCCCTTCAATATGCCATGGAACGCAATAAGGATTTCGATCACCCACTATTCGCATCTGCCGGCGAAGGTGCATTTTATGCATAAAATCTGAGCAGAAGAATTATCGTGCCGGGGTAGATTGCTGGACTGTGCAACGCAGCCCTTGGGACTGATAATTTGGGGGAGCCGTACCAAAGTCTTTCATTTCTTCGGGCAGCGCGACGAGTGGCCTCGAGCGCCTGTACATCGTATTCGGAAGGATGGAGTCGCCTACCGGCCATCCCCGCGCAACCTTCCTTACTCCTTCAACCGGACCTTTGGGGTCTATTTTCGGCGAATATGTATAATAATCCTTGTCAAACCAGTCATTCACCCATTCTTCGCCATCATGTGCCATGTCGTGGAGCCCCAATGGGTTGGGGGGAAAAAGCCCAACTGGATAATGACGGAGGCCGGTGAATGGAGTAAGAAAGGAAATATGACCAGCTGCCGGAACATTTCGACCGTAATCGATATTTCCGTTGTCTGTCGCCCATACGAAGAATTTACCGCGGCTACGCGCCGCATATTCCCATTGTGCTTCGGTGGGCAAATCAAAAGGTAGTTTCGTGATTTTTTCCAGCCATTGGCAGTAGTCTTTAGCACGTTGCCATTGAACTCCAGCTGGTGCTGCCGGATAGCGCTGTTCCATCCCATACGGATCGGTAGCCGCCCGTTCCGTCCCAGTGGCATCGGTGTACACATCGAACTCAGCATAAGTCGTTTTGTACTTCGCAATCGAAAAACTCGACAGCTTAACTTCGTGCACTGGTTTGCTGGTTGGATCCACGCTGTACGGCAATTTCTCTGGCGACCAAAGAGGACCGAAATCGCCCATCATGAAGGTGCCGCCTTTAACAAAGACCAGGTCCGCTACAACCTTCTTCCTGAGTCTTTCAACTCTTTCCTCAATTGGGCCCTTGCCCAGCGCTTCGAGCTCTGTTGCTAGGGCAGCGGGCTGCTTAAGCGCAACCAGTTTCGATTCGTCGATGTACTGCTTGCTCATTTGCGGAACCTTTGGCGGGTTGACTGGCGTGGCACCCCCAGACTTGAACAGGCAGCACAATATGGCGGCTAGCTGCAGCTTCGGAAGAGGTGACATTTTCATTCCTTTCGAAACGGGTAATGAGTCATTACAGGTCGGCTTCTGATGGGTATTGCATATGCGTGACTACTGAATCGACATCGGTTGTTTGACAGCACATCGCACCTTGAATGAAAAGTAGCTCGGCTCAACCATACCAAAGTCTCCGAGGTCCCTGGGATACTCGATTAATGGCCGAGCACGGCGGAACATGGTGTTTGGAACGATAGAGTCACCGTTTGGCCATCCCCGTACTGCTTTGTGCAATCCTTCGGGGGGGCCTTTAGGATCTGCTTTCGGTGAGTGTTCATAGTAATCCTTGTCAAACCAGTCGTTCGTCCATTCCTCACCATTGTGGGAGGCGTCGTATAATCCCAAGGGATTTGGCGGGAATAGGCCTACCGGATAATAATGATGTCGATTGGATGGGGTAAGTAATTTCTTTTGATCGGCTGCAGGAATGTTTCTCCCGAATTCAATGCTCCCGTTGTCGGTTGCCCAGACAAAGAACTGACCACGGCTGCGCGCTGCATATTCCCATTGCGCTTCGGTGGGCAGATCAAAAGGCAAGCTTGTGATTTTGCCTAACCACTGGCAATAATCCTTGGCACGTTGCCATCTGACACCAACTGGCGCCTGGGGATAGCGTTGCTCGAGCCCGAAATCATCGGTAGCCGCCCGCTCCGTCCCCGTCGCATCCGTATAAACATCAAACTCGGCATACGTCGTCTTGTATTTCGAAATCGAGAAGCTCGACAGCGTCACTTCGTGCACCGGCCTGCTCGTGACGTCGAAGCTGTAAGGCAGCTTCTCCGGCGACCAGAGCACGCCGAAGTCGCCCATCATGAACGTGCCGCCCTCGACAAAGATCAGGTCGGCGATGACCTTTTTCTTGAGACGCGCCACTCGTTCCTTGATCGAGCCCTTGCCCAGTGCGTCCAGTTCCGCCGCCAGCGCGGGTGGCTGTTTCAGTGCCACGAGCTTCGATTCGTCGACGTACTCGCTGTTCATCTGGGGGATTTTCGGCGGCGTGACGGGCGCGGCATGGGCATGGGTGAACAGGCAGATCAGCGCGGCGGCTGGCAGCAGGTTGGCGCGACGTAACATGATCGTTCTCCGAGTGATGTTGATCGGAGTATAGGGAAAGCTCTGTCGCCGGTGGCATGGCAGCGGCCGGTCATGTCCTGGGTCAAACGTCGTGTGGCGCGCCGAAAACAATGTGCAGGACCAAGGTCGCGCACGCTGTCTATGAAGGCGATGTTTTCCCGCGATCTGTCACCTGTTAGCACGAAGAATGTGTTGCGGCCGGTGCCAGCTTGCATTGCTATTATTTTAAATGGGGCAAAAGACAGGATATTCTTTTGTTAAGCACGGGGTATGAAAAAATGCGCCAAGGTCGTGCTACTCTAACTATCGGTAAACAATCACGTTTATCTGTTAGTGCAAATTATAAGGGGAGTCACACATGTTGAAACAACTTGCTTGCGCCGTTTTTCTGGCCGTCAGCGCGGCCGGCGTGTCGGCGCAAACGCACTGGGATTTTATGTACACGGGGTTTGAACATCAGGAAACCGGCATCTTCGATCCTACCTTACAGATCCAGGGTAGTTTCGATGGGGTGGATGCTGACCTGGACGGTATCCTTGAGCATAACGAAGTGACAAGTTTTACGCTCGACACCCTGGAGTATGTCGATAACCCCGACGGCTGCCGTATTAATTCGTGCTCCCTTTTGAGCTTCAGCTACGGCACGCACAGCGGAAAGCTCAACTTCGAATCCTCGTCGTATTATGCGGACGATTTCAACTACAGCTACTCATCTGTGATCGCCGGCGTGCGGTCGGCCCATCAAGGCGCCAACGGCAGCGGCGAATCATTCACCACTACCCTTGTGTGGACTGACCAGACCAAGTTCTGGATTTACCCCGTAGCGACGCCGGTGCCGGAACCTTCGACGATGGCGATGCTGGGCGCCGGTCTGCTTGCGGTCGGCCTCGTCCGACGCCGCGAGCGCAGCAAGGCCTGACGAGCCTGGCGGGCGGACATACTGCTGCCCGTCATTCCTCAATGCCGCGCCCGGCGTGCCCGGGATACGGCCTCCCCCAACGCGGGGGAGGCCGACAAACCTTCTACCAAATCATGACATTTGGTGAAATCTTTATCCGTATCATCCTACTGCACGCACGCAGCATGATCCGGCCAGCAACGAACCCGCGTTCCACCCCCGCCAGTTGCCCCTCCTGCTTCCTGTACCCGATGTGGCGTCCCAGGCACACGGTCAGGCCTGGTAGCCTTTCCAAAAATTAATTCTGTAACAAGGGCCGTGTTTGTAATTGTTTCACCCGTGTGTCCGTTATCATGAGTCGTATATAAAAAAAGAAGTTTTTTGGGAGTACTACTATGTTTTCAAACCGCAAAAAAGGGCGGAAGGAACCTGTTCGCCTGAATGTTGGAACGTTGGAGTTTGAAGTGAGTTACTGGCAGGAACAGCGGCACACGAGCAGGGATGTACCGGATCTCACGATGGACCAGCCTACTCAACTGGACTATCGCTATACCCCGGTCAAGCCTGCGCGTGAAAGCTCGCGTGCCCTGCTGCGCCGCGCGCTGCGCCGGCGTCTTGTTGCTGCTGCCTCGGCACCATGGTCCCTGCTGGGCTTCCCGGTGCATGGGAGGAAAGTGATCCAGTAAGCTCGGGATCACGACGGCACGGCAGTATTCACGCCGCCCCGCAAGGGCCGGCGTGCTTCGTCACGTCTGTTGTATCTGGTCCGTATGTCAGGCCGTCGTGCGCACCAGTACGGGCCCCGTCACCAGCACGAAGCGCAGCGCGTTGACGGTGAAGTGGGTCAGGATGGCCGCTTCGATGCGCCCGCTGCGCCACGCCGCGATGCCGTAGCCGACGCCGGCCATCGTGGCCAGCACGATCATCGGCACGCCGCCGCCCAGGTGGGCGATGCCGAACAGGACCGACGTCACGCCGATCGCCAGTACCACGCCATGGCGCTTGCCCCGCAGGCCTTCGAGCAGGCGGCCCTGGATGAAGCCCCGGAAGAATGCTTCCTCGGCCATGCACGTCACCAGAAGGTTCGACAGCAGGAACAGCGGCGTGTGCGCCGGCAGCTTCAGGTCCCACACCACCACGCCGGCCAGCAGGGCGCAGCCGAGAACGGCAACGGGCGTAACCACCATCACGGGCCACATCCGCAGTGCGGCGCACCATTCGGCGCGAGTGCGCGCGGGCGCGCCGAAGAAGGCCAGCAGGATGATGCCGGCGGTGGCCTTGTCGATATTGAGGTATTGCGTGACCGGCGCTGCCAGCGCGCTGGTGCGGATGTCCGTCACCAGCAGCGGATTGTGGAAGCCGGGCGCCTTGTGCAGCGCCATCGCCAGCGCGACGATGAAGATGGCGGCGAACAGCAGCACGCGCAGCCATACCGAGGCGCTGCGTTGGTATGCCGCGCACAAGGCGACCAGCAGCAGCACGACGGCGAGGCCGGTCGCGGTGACGGCGCGAGCGGCGACGGCAACGGCCAGCGCGGCGCCCAGGCCAACGGCCCACGCGGGGATGCGGCGGGGCGATGCGATGGCGGGCAGCGGCGGCAGCCACAGTGAAACGACGGCCAGGGCCAGCAGGGCGGCGAGCACGATCAGGAGTGGTGTCATGTAGGGTAACGAAGGATGGAAAAAAGGCCGCGGTGGCGGCCCGGATTCAGGCGGCGCCGCGCCGGGGCAGGACAACCGGGCGGTTGCGGCCAGCGCCCGATTCGGCCAGCACCTCGTGATACACGGCCATCAACTGCTCGGCCACGACGCTCCAGCGCAGGTGCGCCACGGCCTGGCGGCATCGTGCCGGCGGTGCCGGTTGCGCCAGCGCGGCCGTCAGCAAGCGGCGCAGGCGCGCCACGTCATGTGGGGCGTGTTCCTGGACGACGGCGGCGGCATCGGGCAGGGCCATCGAATGGGCATCCGTCATCACGGCCGGGGTGCCGGCCGCCAGCGCTTCCATCACGGACAGGGGCATCACCTCGCTTTCGCTGGGCAGCGCGAACACGGTGGCGGCGGCATAGGCCGAGGGCAGGGCCGGATCGTCGTAGGGCAGGCGGCCCAGGTAGCGCACGTCCGCCGCGGCGCTGACTTCGGCCAGGTAGTCGCGGTGCTCGCTGAGGCATTCGCCGATCAGCACCAGCGGCGTGCCGCTGCCTTGCAGGGCGCGCGCCAGGGCCAGCTGGTTCTTGTGCGGATTGACGGCCGCCACGTTCAGCACGAACGGGCCCTCGATGCCGAAGCGGGTGCGGAAGGCTTCCGGGGTGGCGTCGAAGAAGCGCTGCGTGACGCCGTTCTCGATGACGGTCACGCGGCGCTCGGCGATGCCGAAGGCGGCGGTGATCGACTGGCGTTCCGTCTCGCCCAGCGCGACGAGCTTGTGCGCCAGTTGCAGGCCTGCGTTGATCTGCGCATAGCTGGTTTGCAGGTGCCAGCCGGTCAGGCGGCTGACGATGCGGTCCAGCCAGCGTTCGCGCCGGCCCGTGAAGCGGGTCCATGAGGGCCGGATCAGTGGCGACAATACGACACCGCAGCCCAGGCTGCGGCCTGTTTCGACGATGCGGTGGTTGCCGTTGATGGCGCCGAAGACGTGGACGATGTCGTAGTCGGCCAGCGATTCGCGTTCCGGTGCGGCCAGGCGTGCGTCCGCGCCCAGTTCGCGCAGCGCGGCTATGGTCTCGTTGATCTGCACCTGCAGGCCGCCGGTACGCTGGTACAGCATCGGGTAGGACAGCATCGCAATGCGCAGCGGCGCCTGGGTCATCGATCGCTCACGGGGGCAGGGTCAAAGTGAGTCATCTTAGCAACATGGGGTTATCTTTACAACAAGCATGGTGGTATTCTGCCCCGATACCGGGGAGGACCGCGATGACCGTTTCTGTTGCGTTGGGGCTGGCACTGCTGGCCATCCTGTTGCTGGCGACCCTGCTGATCGCCGCGTACTCACTGCACAAGGTGCGCGCTGCCCACCTGATGCTGTATGAGCTGCGCGATACGCTGGAACAGGGCGGCAACCGCCAGTTCCGCCAGCTCGAAGCCTTGCACGGGCTGTATATAGAACTGAAGCTGGACAAGAGCCTGCCGCCCACGCGGGGCTGGGCCGCGTCGCCCGATTTCCTCATCGAACTGGCGCGCCATGCGCGCGAGGCCCGTCCCGGCATCGTCGTCGAATGCAGCAGCGGCACGTCGACGGTGGTGCTGGCCCGCACCCTGCAACTGAACGGGCGCGGCAAGGTGTACAGCCTGGAACACGATCCCCATTACGCCCAGCTGACGCGCGAGCTGCTGGCGCGCCACGGCCTGTCCGAATGGGCGGTGGTGCTCGATGCGCCGCTCGAGCCGCTCGACGTCGGCAACGTGCCCTACACGTGGTACCGGGCCAGCGTGCTGCCGGCGCTGCCGCAGATCGACATGCTCGTCATCGACGGGCCGCCACAGGCCGTCGGCCGGCTGGCGCGCTACCCGGCCGGTCCCGTGCTGCTGCCACGGCTGGCACCGGGCGGCGCCGTGTTCCTGGACGACGCGGCGCGGCCGGACGAGCAGGAAGCGGTGCAGCGCTGGCGCGACGCGTTCGCCGACCTGCAAGTCTCGACGCGCAATTGCGAGAAGGGCTGCGCCGTGTTGCAGCGGCCCGCCGCGGCGGCCGTGGCGGAATCGGTCACACGGGCGGCCTGATCCCGGTCAAGGCTTGTAAAATCTCGAAAATGCGGACGAGAATGTTGCTACAATAACATTCTCGTCCGGTGCCGTTGGGGTGCCGCTCGCGTCCGGTGCCACGAAAGCGAAATGTGAACGCGACCAAACTGTCCCTGCTGATTTCCTTCGCCGAGAAGTACACGGTGCTCGTCATCGGCATCGTCAGCAGCATGATCATGGCGCGCCTGTTGACGCCCGCGCAGGTGGGCATCTTCTCGATTGGCGCCGTCGTCGTCGGCGTCACGCAGCTGATCCGCGACTTCGGCATCGGCCAATACCTGATCCAGGAACGCGAGCTCACCGCTGAACGCATCCGCGCCGCCTACACCCTGACCCTGGCGATCGCGTGGACCATGGCCGGCCTGCTGGCGCTGTGCAGCAATCCCATCGCCGCCTTCTACGGCGAGCCGGGCGTGGGCCAGGTGCTGCGCATCCTGGCGCTGAACTGCCTCCTGATTCCATTCGGCTCGATCACCCTGCCCGTGCTGCGCCGGCACATGCGCTTCGGCGCCATCTACTGGATCAATGTCGCCAACGCGCTGGCCAACCTGGCGGTGTGCGTCATCCTCGTCAAGCTGGGCTACGGCTACCTGAGCCTGGCCTGGGCCGCCGTGGCCGGCAGCGTGGCGACGGTGGCCGTCAGCCTGCTGTTCCGCCCCGCCGAGATGCCCTGGCTGCCCGGCTTCGCCGGCGTGCGCCGGCTGCTCTCGTTCGGCGCCTATGCCACCGGCTCGAACGTGCTGGACGAAGTGGGCGTGGCCGCGCCGGACATGATCATCGGGAAGGTGCTGAACGTGGAAGCGGTGGGCCTGTTCGGCAAGGCCCAGGCCGTGCTGAACATCTTCAACATGCTGATCACGAAAGCCGTCACGCCCGTGATCCTGCCCCTGTTCGCGGCCCATTCGCGCGACGGCCGCGACATGAAGCAGGTCTATCTGCGCATGGTTGGCTACATGGCCGGCCTGTCCTGGCCCTTCTATGCCGTGCTGGCAGTGCTGACCTTCCCGCTGATCCGGCTGCTGTACGGCGACCAGTGGGATGCCTCGGCACCGCTGGTGCGCATCATGTGCCTGTCCATCGCGCTGTTTTCCCTGTTCGGCCCCGCACGCGACCTGTTCGTGGCGATGGGCCATGTGCGCCTGCGCGCCCGGCTCGAAGCGGTCAGCGTGCCCCTGCGCGTGATCGGCATCGCCGTGGCCGCGCCGTTCGGGCTGGAGGCCATCGCCTGGAGCATCGCCGTCACGACTATCCTGCGCTCGATACTGATCTACCGGGGCCTCGTCATGCTGACGGGGCTGGGCCTGGTCGAACTGTGCGCGGCCCTGGGCCGCAGCGCCGGCGTGACCTTGTTCGCGGCCTTGCCGCCGGCCCTGCTGATGCTGGTGCCGAGCCTGGCCAGCGCGGCGCCGGCCGTCGTGCTGGCCGCCGCGGGCGGTGCCGCGCTTGTGGGCTGGCTGGCCGGCATCGTGCTGCTGAACCACCAGATGAAAGCTGAACTGATCAACGCTTCGCGCCAGCTGTCGCATCGCCTGGCCTTGAAACCGGCGCGCCGCTAGGACCCCATATCATGCCACTCCATTCCATCATCATGCCGGTGTATAACGGCGCAACCTATCTGGCGGACGCCATCGACAGCATCCTGGCGCAGACCTGCACGGATCTCGAACTGATCGTCGTCAACGATTCCTCGCGCGACGCCTCGCTGGCCATCGCCGAAAGCTATGCGGCGCGCGATGCGCGGTTGCGTGTGGTGTCGACGGCGATTAACTCCGGCGGGCCCGCGCTGCCGAAGAATGTCGGGCTGGCGCTGGCCCAGGGCGAGTTCATCTCCTTTTGCGACCAGGACGACATCCTGCAGCCGGACAAGCTGGCGCTGGCCACCGACGTGCTGCGCCGCCATCCCGAGCTGGACATCCTGTTCGCCGACTTCCAGCCCTTCGGCACGGCGCTGTCGCAGCAGTCCGGCTACCTGGCGCAGAAGGGCTTCGCCGACAAGGCACGCGACTACCTGGTGCCGCTGGAAGAGAAGCTGTACGCCTGCCGCAATTTCTGGGGCTGCATGGCCGGCGTGCACACGGGGATGAGCACGCAGACCATCGTCTGTCGCCGCGCCGTCTTCGCCGACAAGCGCTTCGACATCCGCTACCGCATCGTCGACGATATCTCGCTGTGGTACCGCTTTGCCGAAACGGCGCGCATCGGCTACCTGGACCGCACGGTGGCCCTGTACCGGCATCACGACGACGCATTGACTACCGACAGCGAGCTGCTGACGCGCGAGACGCTGGCCTTCCACAAGGAGAATTACTTCCGCCAGTGCCACCTGTTCGACAAGGCGGAGAACCGGCGCTACCGCAGCATGCTGGCGCGCTTCTTCGTGCGCATGGCTTCGCGTCCGCGCATCACGGCGCTGGAACAGCGCGCCAACCTGGCCGAGGCGCTGACCTTCGACTTCCGCCTGCAGACCCTGCGCTGGCTGCTGCGCACCTTCGCCTGATGCTGGCGGCGCTGACGCAAAAGCTGCGGCAGAACGTCAGGCAGCTGGGCTGGTGGGACGCGGCATTCTACTTCCTCGGCCTGGCACTGCGTCCGGTCGGCATCCGCCTGTACAAATACGAGTTCGTGGCCCAGCCCATCGCGGCGAACGAGCTGGCGCGCGGGCGTGGCAAGGCCATCGACGTGCGGCTGGTGACGGAGCAGGGTGGCGTGCCGCTCGACTATCCGCGCCCGGCCCATGTGGTCGCCGACCGCTTCGAACAGGGAGCCTTCACCTTGCAGGCGTGGAAGGGCGAGCAGCTGGCCGGCTTTTTGTGGCTGCTGCACCGGGGCTACCGCGAGGACGAGGTGCGCGCCGATTTCCGGCTGGCCTCGAGCGATTCGGTGTGGGATTTCGATGTCTACGTGGCGCCCGAGTTTCGCCTGGGGCCGACCTACCTGCGCCTGTGGGACGAGGCCAATACGCTGCTGCGCGCGCGCGCCGTGCGCTGGACCTGCAGCCGCATCTCGTCGTTCAACGTCGCGTCGCGCAACGCCCATGCGCGGCTGGGCACCGTGCGCATGGCCGGTGCCGTCTTCGTTTGCGCAGGCCCCGTGCAGGTAAGCTTCATCACGCAGGCGCCCTACCTGCACCTGTCGTGGCGCGCGGCCGATGCGCCGCGCCTGGTGTTCGACACGGCGCCGCTGCCGGCGCCCGCCGCTCAGACGATGCCGCGGTAGAAGGCGCGCACCAGTTCGGCTACTTTCCCTTCGCTGAAGCGTTCGATGACGTCCTGGCGGCCCGCCACGCCCATGGCCGCGCGCCGCGCCGGGTCGCGCAATAGCGCGGCCACGTCGGCCACCGCCTGGGCTTCGTCGTTAGGTGCGATCAAGAGGCCGCCCGGCGCGCCGGCCAGCACGTCGGCCGTGCCGGGCACGTTGGTGCCCACCGCCGGCACGCCGCAGGCCATGGCTTCGATGGTGGCGATGCCGAAGCCTTCGTTGCGGCTCATCAGGATATGCAGGTCCATGCCGGGAATCAGCGTCTCGACCCGCTCCTGGAAGCCGGCGAAGACGACCCGGTGTTCCAGGCCGCGGCGGCGCACGTCGGCGCGCAGGTCCGGCTCCAGCGGGCCGGTGCCGACCAGCACCAGGTACAGCTGCGGGAACCGCGCCTGCAGGGCCGCGAACAGCGACACCAATGCGGCCGGCTGCTTCTGGTCCGCCAGGCGCGCCACGCAGCCCAGCACCAGGCCCTCTTCCGGCACGCCCCAGGCCGCGCGTGCCGCCGCACGGCGCGTGGCCGATGGCTGGAAGCGTTCCGTGTCGACCGAGTTCGGGATCACGGCCAGGCGGGCTTCCTGCGGGATCAGGTCGCGGTACAGGGCCAGGAAGTGCTGCAGCGCCGATTCGGAAACGGCATACACGCCCTTGACGCTGCTGAAGGCCTGGCGTGCCACGGGCTGGTGCCAGGCACTCAGCTGCTGCTTCGGGAAGGCATTGTGGACGCTGATAATGGTGGGCAGGCCGCAGCGCTGCGCCACGTACAGGGCCGACAGGCCGTAGGTCGTCCAGCAGAAGGCCACGTGCACCAGGTCGGGCGCGTGACGGCGCATCTGCGCGGGGCCGGTCAGGCTGGCGCGCCAGCGGTTCAGCCGGTGCCAGCGCCACTGCTCGAACACGGGCGGCAGGTTGATGCGGCCCGTATCCAGGCCTTCCTGGCGCAGGGCCTGGCGCCACGTGGCGCTGCCGGGGAAGTCGGATGGCGCCAGCGTGGCCGGGCAGCCGGCTGCGTTCAGGATGCGCGCTTCCTGCGCCATGCGCAGCTCCATGCCGCCCAGCGCGCCGGAGAAGCTGGTGATCAGCACGCGCCGCGTGGCCGGGCCGGGGCCGCCGCGCCAGGCTTCGTGCACGTAGCCGCGCAGGTAGGCCATCTCCCAGCGGCTGAGGAAGCGGGCATCGCCGTCACCGCGCAGGGTGGCGCGGGTCCAGCGCAGCATCTCGAGCGCGTAGCGGGTAAACATCCAGCGGGGCACGCCGAACAGGTAAGGGTAGGGGCCGCGCCGGTCCTGGCGGAACTTGCCGCGCCCGAAGCGCCAGGCCCGCTGCACCACCGAGGCCTCGGTCAGCTGGTGGGCGCGGATGAAGTGGGCCACCAGCGCGGCCGGGCAGAACCAGGACTTCTCGCCATGGTCGGCCAGCATGCGCGTCAGTTGCGTTTCGCTGCCCATCGCATAGGCGCCGCCGTTCGGGCCCACCGTTTCGTCGAAGCGGTAGCCGGTATCGAACACGCGGCGGCGCACGGCCATGTTGGCGCCCCAGATCAGGCCTGCGAAGATGGGGCCTTCGGGCAGGTCCGGCCCCGTGATGCCGAAGGTCAGGCCCAGCGGCACCAGACGCGTGACCCAGTCGGCCGGCGGCGCTTCCCAGTCCGGCACGATGGCGCCGCCGAACAGGGCGTAGTCGGGTTGTTCGGCCGCCGCGCGGGCCAGTTCCGTCAGCCAGTGGGGCACCGGGGTGGCATCGTCGTCGGTGAATACCAGCAGGTCCGTTTCCGGCACCGCCAGCGCCAGGCCCAGCGCGCTGTTGAGCGCCACGTTCTTGCCGGCGCGGGGTTCGAACAGGTAGGTGAGCGGCAACCGGGCCGCGAACGACTCGACGATGGCGCGGGTGGCGTCGGTGCTGCCGTTGTCGACGACGATCAGGCGATAGCCGCCGGGCGGCGCCATCAGCGCGCAATAGCCTGTCAATACCTTCGGCAGCGTTCGGGCGCCGTTACGGGTGGCCATCAGCACAGTCAACACGTCAATCTCCTTGCGCAACCGCCGATGAATTCTTGGTTAGAAACTATTGCTAAAAAGAAAATGAAAAATCAGATTTGTATAACTTCATACATTGTTGCGAACTGGGCAGGTCTGACTCGGTTTTTCGAGAAATATTGTGACAGCGAATTATCTCGGTAGTAAAATCGATTGTAGCAATTTTGCAATACTGTTGTAAAATTCGCACGCTCTACCGTTGTCCTGAAGCTTACAGGGTAGCCAGCTGTCCCATAAGAAAATACACGTGTTCGTTTGAGCCAAGCCGAAGACTGAAAATACGGAAGGCCTAACGTTCACTATAAAAAGCAATGTCGCTTTTTGTTGGAACTGGGGAATCAAAATGAAAGATGACGCGATCATAGCGGTGGTCGGGCTCGGCTACGTCGGCCTGCCGCTGGCTGTAGAGTTTGGCAAGAAGCGACCAACAATCGGTTTCGATCTGTCCGAAACCAAGGTCGGGAACTACAAGCGCTTTATCGATCCGACCGGCGAAGTGTCTTCCGACGACCTGCGCGCGGCGGCCCACCTGTCCGTTACCACCGATGCCGCCGCGCTGGCCCAGGCCGACTATATCGTCGTGGCCGTACCCACGCCCGTGGACAGCGCGCACAATCCGGATTTCGGTCCGCTGATCGGCGCTTCCATCAGCGTCGGCAAGCACATGAAGCGCGGCACCATCGTGGTCTACGAATCGACCGTGTATCCCGGCGCCACCGAGGAAATCTGCATTCCGCTGCTGGAGAAGCATTCCGGCCTGAAGTGGAAGGAAGACTTCCACATCGGCTTCTCGCCCGAGCGCATCAACCCGGGTGACAAGCAGCACACCCTGACGACGATCCTGAAAGTCGTCTCCGGCGACGACGCGCCGACCTTGGACGCCATCGCCCGCCTGTACGAATCGATCATCACGGCCGGCGTCTACCGCGCCTCCAGCGTGAAGGTGGCCGAGGCGGCGAAAGTCATCGAGAACACCCAGCGCGACCTCAATATCGCGCTGATGAACGAGCTGGCCATCATCTTCGACAAGATCGGCATCGATACGCTCGAAGTACTGCAGGCGGCCGGCACCAAGTGGAACTTCCTGCCCTTCCGTCCGGGCCTGGTGGGCGGCCACTGCATCGGCGTCGACCCCTACTACCTGACGCACAAGGCCGAGATGGTCGGCTACCACCCGCAGGTGATCCTGGCCGGGCGCCGCATCAACGACGGCATGGCCAAGTTCGTGGCCGAAAAAACGGTCAAGCAGATGATCGCCTCGGGCGCCCACATCAAGGGCGCCAAGGTGAACGTGCTGGGCCTGACGTTCAAGGAAAACTGCCCCGACCTGCGCAACTCGAAGGTGGCCGAAGTGGTGGCCGAGCTGCAGTCGTACGGCCTGGACGTGCACGTGCACGACCCGGTCGCCGAGGCGGACGAGGCGATGCACGAATACGGCATCACGCTCAAGACCTGGGACCAGCTGCCCCAGGCCGACGCGGTGGTGGCCGCGGTGTCGCACAAGGAACTGTTGGCGCTGTCGCTGACGGACCTGACGGCCAAGTTGAACCAGGGAGGCTGCTTCATCGACGTCAAGTCCCAGTTCAATATGGCAGGCCTGCAGGAAGCCGGTTTTTCCGTCTGGCGCCTGTAGCCGTGCGGAAGGCGCGCAGCCTTCCGTCACTTCACCGTGACAACCGAAAGGCATGAAAGCCGTGAGCAAGTTTGAAGAAGTGCGGGCGCACCTGCGTGGCCGGCAGTATCACTGGCTGGTCACCGGTGCGGCGGGATTCATCGGTTCCAACCTGGCCGAGGCGCTGCTGGCGCTGGGCCAGCGCGTGACGGGGCTGGACAATTTCGCCACGGGCCACCGGCACAACCTGGACCAGGTGCGTCTGGCCAGCGGCGCCGCCTGGGACAACTTCCACTTCATCGAAGGCGATATCCGCGACGTGGCGACATGCCGCGAAGCCTGCACGGGCGCCGACTTCGTGCTGCACGAGGCGGCGCTCGGCTCGGTCACGCGCTCCATCGAAGACCCGCTGGCCACGCATGCCACGAACATCACGGGCTTCCTGAACATGCTGGTGGCCGCGCGCGACGCAGGCGTGCAACGCTTCGTCTACGCCGCATCGAGCTCCACTTACGGCGACCATCCCGGCCTGCCGAAGGTGGAAGACCAGATCGGCAAGCCACTGTCGCCGTACGCGGTGACGAAGTATGCCAACGAGCTGTACGCGGAAGTGTTCGCGCGCAGCTACGGCACGGCGTCGATCGGGCTGCGTTACTTCAACGTGTTCGGCCAGCGCCAGGACCCGGAAGGCGCATATGCCGCCGTGATTCCGCAGTGGGTCGCGGCGATGATCGGCGACCGTCCCGTCTTCATCAACGGCGACGGTGAAACCAGCCGCGATTTCTGCTACATCGACAACGTGGTCCAGGCCAACCTGCTGGCCGCGCTGGCCGATTCGCCCGAAGCCGTCAACCGCGTCTATAACGTGGCGGCCGGCGAGCGCACCAGCCTCAATGGGCTGTACGACATGATGCGCGAACTGCTGCAGGAGCGTTTTCCGCACCTGCGCCAGGCCGCGCCGCAATACAAGGACTTCAGGGCCGGCGACGTGCGCCATTCGCAGGCCGATATCACCCGGGCGCGGGAACTGCTGGGGTACGCGCCGACCCATCGCATCGGCGCGGGACTGCAGCAGGCAATGCAGTGGTATGTGCAGCAACTGACCAGCATTCGATAAATGCAGTGCCGTGCACGGCGCGTGGGGACGCGGCGTGCACAGGTACCGAAACGTTGTGCCCTGGGGGGTAAAAATGCTAAGAATCTCGAATCACTACATCTCCAAAGTGGTGTTCAGCCTGTTGTTCCTGGAGGTGCTGATCCTGATCGGCTCCTTCTATGCCGGGGCCGGCCTGCGCTTCTTCGACGGCGCCGCCTTCGTGCTGCCCAAGCTGGACCACTTCTTCATGTCGGCCTGCGTGTTCGCCGCCGCCATCGTGTTCAGCATGAGCGCACTGGGCATGTACCAGATCAACTTCAAGGGCGGCCTGCGCACGCCGTTCTTCCTGCAGCTGATGCCGTCCTTCGTGATGGGCTTCTGCATCCTTACCTTGGTGTTCTACATCGCGCCCGACTTGTATTTCGGACGCGGCATCCTGGTCCTCGTGTTCGCCATATCCGGCGCCGGCATCCTGCTCTCTCGCGCGATGCTGCTGAAAACCTCGGAAACCCGTTTCCTCGAATCGCGCATCATCTTCATCGGCTGCGGTCCGCTGGCCAAGGAATGCGGCGAACTGGCCCTGCGGCCCAGCAACTACCGCAAATACCACGTCGCCGGCTATGTCCAGGTGCCGTCCGAGGAAAGCGTCGTGCCGGCCGAAAGCCTGCTGGCGTGGGAGGACGGCCGCTCGCTGGTGCAGCTGGCCCACCGCAACCGCGTCAGCGAGGTGGTGGTCTCGGTGCAGAACCGCCGTGGCGGCACCTTCCCCATCAAGGAACTGCTGGACTGCAAACTGTATGGCATCAAGGTGACGGATGCCGCCACCTTCTTCGAACGCGAGACCTGCCAGATCCGCGTCGATTCCGTGCAACCGAGCTGGCTGGTGTTCGGCGGCGGCTTCGACCAGAGCTTCCTGCGTACCTTCATGAAGCGCGCCGTCGACGTCGTCGCCAGCCTGGTGCTGCTGGTGGTGACCCTGCCCGTCATGCTGATTACCGCCCTGGCCATCTTCATCGAGGACCGCGCACCCGTCTTCTACGCCCAGGAGCGCGTCGGCAAGGACGGCCACGTGTTCCGCGTGATGAAGTTCCGCAGCATGTTCACCAATGCCGAGAAGTCGGGCACGCCGCAGTGGGCATCGAAGAACGACCCGCGCATCACCCGCGTCGGCAATATCATCCGCAAGCTGCGGATCGACGAGCTGCCGCAGATCGTCAATGTGCTCAAGGGCGAGATGAGCTTCGTCGGCCCGCGCCCGGAGCGGCCATACTTTGTCGACCAGCTGACCCAGCGCGTGCCGTACTACAACGTACGCCACAGCATCAAGCCGGGCATCACGGGCTGGGCACAGGTGCGCTACGGCTACGGCGACTCCGTCGAGGACGCGGTGCAGAAGCTGCAGTACGACCTGTACTACGTCAAGAACAACAGCCTGTTCCTCGATGTGCTGGTCCTGATCGACACCTTCAAGGTGGTGGTATTCAGGGGAGGCCGTTGACCGGCCGGCGGCCAGCCAACGTCCGGTGGAAGCGCTGATGCCCGTCAGTACCGCCATCTTCAGTTACGCCAGCGCCGCGCTGGCGTTTGCATTATTGTGCCTGTTGCTGCTGACCGCCTGGCGCCGCCGTTCATATGCGGGCGCGATTGCCGCCGCCAGCGCCGTGATGGTGTTGTGGAGCGCGTCGATGATCTGGCTGGCGCGGGGCGGCCATTCGCTGCTGCTGGCCGAATGCGTCGAACTGCTGCGCCAGGGCGCGTGGACGGCCGTGCTGCTGGCACTGCTGGGCCACCTGCGCCGCCGGCCCAACGAGCGGCGCCGCAGCCGCATCGCGCTGTGGGTGGTGCTGGCCTATGCGGCCCTGCTGGCTGCGGCGGTGGCGAACCTCCTGTTGCCGTCCGTGCTGATGTTCTACGTGACCACCATCGGCCGCGTCGCGCTGCCCGTGCTGGGCATGCTGCTGGTCGAGCAGCTGTACCGCAACAAGGCGGCCGAGGAACGGTGGGCCATCAAGTTCGCCTGCCTGGGCATCGGCGCAATCTTCGTCTACGACTTCTACATGTACAGCGACATGCTGCTGTTCCGCGAGCTGAACGTGGAACTGTGGGGCGCGCGCGGCATCGTCAACGCGCTGACGATGCCGCTGATCGCCGTCTCGCTGGCCCGCAATGCCTCGTGGTCGCACCAGATCGCCGTGTCGCGCCGCATCCTGTTCCACTCGGCCACCCTGGTGGGCGCCGCAGTCTACCTGCTGGCCATGAGTTCGGCCGCCTACTACCTGCGCTTCGTCGGCGGCGAATGGGGCAGCCTGATGCAGCTGGCCTTCCTGTTCGGCGCCACCGTGCTGCTGGTGACGGTGCTGTTCTCCGGCAGCTTCCGCGCCTGGCTGCGCGTCTTCATCAGCAAGCACTTCTTCCGCTACAGCTACGACTACCGCGACGAGTGGCTGAGCTTCACGCGCACCCTGTCGCAGCAGGGCCCCGGCCTGGGCGTGCGCAGCATCCAGGCCCTGGCCGCGCTGGTGGAGAGCCCCGGCGGCGCCTTGTGGATACGCCGCGATACGCAGGACATCGACCGCTTCGAACCCTTCGCTCACTGGGAAGTGCCGCCGGCGACGGCGATCGAACCGGCCGGCACGCCGTTCTGCGTGTTCATGGAGCAGAAGCAGTGGGTGGTCGAAGTCAATGTGCGGGGCGAGCGCCGTGCCCCGGCCGACGATCCCGCCGCGCCGCCGCCGCTGCCGGCCTGGCTGGCCGTGATGCCGCGCGCCTGGCTGGCCGTGCCCCTGATGCTGCACGGGCGCCTGTTCGGCTTCGTCGTGCTGCAGCGCCCCCGCAGCAATATGAACCTGAACTGGGAAGTGCTGGACCTGCTGAAGATCGCCGGCACCCAGGCCGCCAGCTACCTGGCGCAGCAGGAGGCCGACAGCGCGCTGATGCTGGCGCGCCAGTTCGATTCCTTCAACCGCCTGTCCACCTTCGTCGTGCACGACCTGAAGAACCTGGTGGCCCAGCTGTCGCTGCTGACGGCCAACGCGGAAAAGCACCGCGACAATCCCGAGTTCCAGAGGGACATGCAGGACACCGTCAGCTACTCCGTGCAGAAGATGAAGCTGATGCTGCAAAAGCTCAGCCGCGGTGCCACCCAGGGACGGGCCCGACCCCTTGCCGTCGACCAGTTACTGAAACAGGCCATCGCCCTGAAGGCGGCCTTCGAGCCGCGCCCGGTGCTGGAAGTGCAGCAGCCCGACCTGCCCGTGCTGGCCGACCCGGAGCGGCTCGAACGGGTGCTGGGCCACCTGATCCAGAACGCCATCGAGGCCACGCCGAAGGAAGGTCGCGTGACGGTGCGCGTCGCCGGCGACGCCGACCAGGTGACGATCGATATCGCCGACACGGGCCAGGGCATGAGTGAGGAATTCATCCGCGAGCGGCTGTTCAAGCCCTTCGATTCGACCAAGTCGGCCGGCATGGGCGTGGGCGCCTTCGAAAGCCGCGAATATATCCAGGAACTGGGCGGACGCCTGGCCGTGCGCAGCACGCCGCTGCAGGGCACCACGTTCACCGTCAGACTGCCGCGCTACCGCGTGCACGCCGTCGAGCAAGCCGCCTGACCAGCCAAAGGACTGTTGTGACGCAAACCAAACCGAAACTGCTGATTATCGAAGACGACCCGGGCCTGCAGAAGCAGCTGCGCTGGAGCCTGGACGCCTATGACGTCGTGGTGGCCGGCGACCGCGAAGCCGCGCTGGCCCAGCTGCGCCGCCACGAGCCGGCCGTCGTGACGATGGACCTGGGCCTGCCGCCCGATCCGGACGGCGCCACCGAAGGCCTGGCCACCTTGCAGCAGATGCTGGCGCTGGCGCCGGACACGAAGGTCATCGTCCTGACAGGCAACCAGGACCGCTCGCATGCCGTCAATGCCGTCGCCATGGGCGCCTACGACTTCCACCAGAAGCCGTGCGAACCCGAGCTGCTGAACCTCGTGATCCAGCGCGCCTTCGTGCTGCACGGCCTGCAGCAGGAGCACCGCCGGCTGCAGCAAAGCCAGGCCGATTCGCCGCTGACGGGCATCATCAGCCGCGACCCGGCCATGCTGAAGGTATGCCGCAACGTGGAAAAGGTGGCGCCCAGTTCGGCCACCGTGATGGTGCTGGGCGAAAGCGGCACCGGCAAGGAGGTGGTGGCTCGCGCGCTGCACCAGCTGAGCCCCCGCGCCAAGGAACGCTTCATGGCGATCAACTGCGCCGCCATTCCCGAGACCCTGCTGGAAAGCGAATTGTTCGGCTACGAAAAGGGCGCCTTCACGGGCGCCGTGAAGCAGACCAAGGGCAAGGTGGAACTGGCCCACGGCGGCACCTTCTTCCTCGACGAAGTGGGCGACCTGCCGATGCCGCTGCAGGCCAAGCTGCTGCGCTTCCTGCAGGAACGCGTCATCGAGCGGGTCGGCGGCCATGAGGAAATCGCGGTGGATGTGCGCATCATCTGCGCCACCCACCAGAACCTGAAGGCGCTGGCCGGCACAGGGCGCTTCCGCGAAGACCTTTATTACCGCCTGTCCGAAATCGTGCTGACCATTCCGCCGCTGCGCGAACGCAGCGGCGATGCGGTGCTGCTGGCCCAGCATTTCAAGAACCGCTTCTGCCGCCAGGAAGGGCGGCCCACGTTGACCTTCTCGGCCGATGCGCTGGCCCAGATCGCCCAGCATGCGTGGCCCGGCAATGTGCGCGAAATGGAAAACGTCATCAAGCGCGCCGTCATCATGGCCAGCGGTTCCATCATCCTGGGCGAGGACCTGGACCTGGGCATCGAGCAGCCGTCGCCGCGCCCGTTCAACCTGCGCGAGGTGCGCGACAAGGCCGAGTACCAGGCCGTGACGGCGGCGCTGGCGGAGGTGGACGGCAATATCGTCAAGGCCTCCGAGCTGCTGGGCGTGAGCCGCCCGACCCTGTACGATTTACTGGAACGTCACGACATCAAGGCTTCGGCCGGCTGACCGCGGCGCGCGCCGGCGCGGCGCACGGGCCGCACCCGGGCCGGCACCAGGGCGCCGGCCAGCACCAGCAGCAGGAGCAAGGTCGCCAGGCGCGGCACGTCCGTGATGCTATCGAACAGGCCCACCATCATGGCACCGGCCAGCGCGGCAAGGAACACGGCGCTCAGCTGCTGCCCCGCCAGCGCGCCTTGCAGCAACCGCGCCACGGCGGCCAGCAGCAGCAGGGCCGCGACAGCCGCGCCCACCCACCCCAGTTCGAATACCGTGTTCAGCGCCAGGTTCTTCACGTGCCACGGCATGTGATTGCGGTCGCTGCTGAAGAACCAGTAATCGTGGGCGCGCGAGAAGCTGCCGTTGGCAATCAGTTCGCGGCCGCTGCCGCGCCCTCCGCTGAGCTCGCGGACGCTCACATTGTCCACGTCCAGCGCGCCGCTGGACGATTCGCTGGCGACCTGCAGCTGCACCGGCGCCTGGCCGGCCAGCCAGTGCGGCGTGAAGCGGGCCGTCACGGTGCCCTCGTAATGCTGCCAGCCCGTCTCGCCTTTTTCCGGGCGCAGCTTCAGGTGCTGGCAGCTGCGCGGATACAGCAGCCACCGTTCGCACAGGGCCACGCGGGGAATCACCTGGTCGCCGCTGCGGCGCAGGTCCAGCGCCACGGCATAGGTGGCGCCGGGCTCCACGTCGACATGCTGCAGGAAGCGCAGTGCCTCACCGTAGCCGATCGCATACTGGGCCGCGCCGATGCGCAGGAACAGGTTGTCGCCCTCCTGCTCGTAGCGGAAGGTGCCGGGCGTTTCGCCATGCGTGTTGCGCCACAGGTAGGTCACCGGGTAGCGTCCCAGCCCCATGCCGAAGAGCTGCGTCGAAAGGTCCTGGTCCATCATTCCCAGCGCCTCGCCCCAGTGCTTGAACCGCACCTGCAGGTCGCGCGACACGGTGGCGAAGCGCACTTCCGTGTAATAGCTGGCGCTGACGGGAATCACGGTGGCCAGCACGATCAGGCCGCAGAAGGCCAGCATCAGCGAGCGGTGATCGAGCCGCCACAGTGGCCGGGGCAGCAGGCGATGTGCCGCCAGCAAGGTCACGGCGACGAGCACGACGGCGGCGCTGGGCAGGGCGGTGGCGCCGCTGTGGTGGTAGGCCACCAGCAAGGTGGCCAGCATCAGCGCCGGCAGCGCAGCCAGCATCAGGCCCACGCCCAGGCCCGCATGGCGGGTGAACAGCAGCATGGCGCCCGCGCCGCCGGCCGCGAAGGCCAGCGTGTAGGCGACATAGACGCCTTTCGACTGCGCCGACCCTGCATCCGGCGCCAGCAGCGCCAGCGCCGCCGCGGCCAGGGCCAGCACGACGCCGGCCGTGCCGGCCAGCAGCGGCG
>NZ_WNKZ01000065.1 GCF_009720835.1 Pseudoduganella buxea | reverse complement strand
GGCTTCGGCTTGTTTCAGGATGGCGATGATCTGGCTGTCGGTAAAGCGGGACGTCTTCATGTAGAGCTTTCTGTTCTTAAGTAGAAAATTCTACTTCTAACGACGCTCTTTTTGTGGGGGGATTACCGACCCTCATACTTTGCCTTCGCGGTTATGCGCCATTTCGGCACCGGCCGCCCTCCGTCTTCGAATAACTGTTGAACTACGACTCGCATGATGGTTGGAAAGAGCTGTATATACGTACAGTATAGCGTACCAACCGGTTGGGGCCTCGCTTTCGACCATCGCCCGCAGAAGGTTTTTCCAGGAAAACGCTCATGCGTGCGCGACCCAGACACCCGGAGATCATGACTCGTCAATCTTGGCTCGCTGCCCGCATCCGTCCATGCGCGGGTTGCTGCGCCGAACTGTTCGGCCCGTGGTAACGGATGAGCGCACGAAGGCTCACGGTCTCCTGTGCAGGCGTGCAAACTCATCCATTGGAAACAGAAGCACTCACCTCGAGCAGTGATACCTTCGTTGCGCAACTAGCACCGAAAAGGTCGGTTGATTGGCGCAGTTTGCGGGGCGTTTGTGCGCCGCACGCCAATCCACCGGGGGGGCGATGTGGGTCCTGTTGGGTCTCGTTGTTCGATGTTGACGTGCTCACGAATGTGCTTGGACAATGCAGTAGTCTCGTCGAGGTGACGCGCTACTGCCTGTCCTGAGGGAAGGGGGCTGAATCGGCACCGAAAGTGGCGTGGCTCGCCTTGCGTGTACCGAATTCTCGAGCGGTATCTGATAAGGCATCGCGGTGGGGAAATATCGCATGCCAGGAGCTGGAGCCATGACGAGTTGATCGTGCAAGCAGCCTAATGGGGTCAAGATGACGCGGCCTCGTCGATGGCGCCACGGCCTGAGAACCCTCCGCTGATGCTGGAGGCTTTTCATTGCGAGCCAATGTACGGTGGAATATACCGGGCGCCTTCGCGGGTGACAGAACACTCGGATGGGTGTGTTGATTTCTATCAATCGCTGCCGGCACCGGGAAGGCGCCGGCAGCGATGAAGCGTTGGTGAACTGGTCAGCGGTTAAACATTCGTAGCCAAGGGTAGCGCTTTGGGTGGATGCTGTCGGCGGATAGGTCGATCGTAAAACCTTTGTTATCGGTGAGCGTCACGATTTTTCCGTCCTTTTCAGGCAGTAGCCTCTTCCGGCGCTTGTAGGGGCTCTTCAAGCAATTCGATGACAGTTTCCATCGCTGAGCTCCCCTCTTGCATCTTCTCGCCGTTTTGGCGCGTTCTGGACGCGTTCCGGCATGCCGTCGAAAGCTTCCTCTTCCTCGTCGCACACCGCCTGAACTGCATCGACCAGGGCGGCGATCTGTTCCTTGATTTCTTCCAGGCGCTTCCGGCGCTTATCGTTCACGACGGGTTTTCCTAAGCGTTCTCAGCAAAACAGTGTTTCGCGCGGAGGTCTCGCAATCCTCGGCCCTGCGGCAGCACAACGCGGCACGAATGGTTCATCACCGGCGCCGCACTCAGCATCGCCAGGTGCTCGCCCGTGATCGCGGCGGATAGAGCCTTCGCGTCAGCCGCCTCGATGTGCACCACTTCGGCGGCACCGGCACCAGAAACGCGTTTGAACGTCGACGTCTTCGTGTCAGCGGTTTTCCGTGTCGTTAGTCGCCGACGTAACCAAGCAGATACTGCGCCATCATCACCTTGTAGAAGCGCATTTCGTCCGCTGTACCTGCGGCATTCCTTTCATAAAATGATTCCCACTGTGCCTCACGCTGTTGGTCTGTCAATGCATCCCATTCTTCTTGCGATGCATAGAAACCGACTGGGTCGAAGCCCCCGCCCATCTCTGGGTCGTAGCCGTATTCGTCGTTGTCGTCGTTCTGTTCCATGATACTCATCTCCATGACGTCTTTCACACGCGATACTCGAGTTTTTCTCGACCTTAAGGGCTCTTTTCAGCTCTGGTTTCGTTCGTGGACTCTGGGGCGGTGATGAGCTTACCGGCTACTTCATGAACGGTAATGAAAGCCCAAGTTTCGCTATCGAGGATCTCGGCGCTGCCCCAAAGCCGCAGTGACTCCTTGACCCGCCAAAACCCGCTGAGGATTTCGTAGCTGCCGTCCTCATTCTTTGCTGCTAAGATGAAGTGACTCATATTGCACCTCTGTGGATATGATTTAGACGCTGTGAGAGCTGCTTACCTCCTGCTATCCAGCCCAGTAACGCGAGGCTTTCCCGATCTTTAGCTGCGCCCTGCTTAATCGCGGGTGACAGAACACTCGGATGGGTGTGTTGATTTCGATCAATCGCTGCCGGCACCGGGATGGCGCCGGCAGCGATGAAGCATCTGTGATCCTGTCAGCGATTCGTCAATCGTAACCAAGGCTGGCGCTTTGTCTGAGTGCTGTAAGAGGACAGGTCGATCATAAAACCTTTGTTTACAGAGGTGAACCTGAAGATTGGGGAGGTCCCCAGAACGTCCTGGATCAAACCCGGAATACTGTCCCGAAGTTCGACGGGCATGTTCTCGAAATAGACAAAATCGATCATATGTAACACGTCGTATGCATCGCCGCTCGCGTGACGTTCAAGCAGCTTTGCCGCGGCGTCGATGACTGACATTCGGAAATATTTTCCCTTGATCATATTGTTGAGTGCCGCAATGACTGCTAGCTCCTTGATGTGCTGGTCCATGTCGGGTCCTTTCATTTCATGCAGAAGCCGTTGAGGTGCGCAGCCTTTCGCCCGAAGCTAGAATGCAGCAAACAATGCCGGCCCAGGTTAACTGTTGCGCGAAAAGTGAAATCGTTCAGGTGTGGTGCCGAACGCAGTACAAGTTGGCGCTTCGTAGATTGGCAGCGCCAGAGAAATCCTGTGACTGCCGATGGCGATCACAGGAGAAAGCTTTGATGCAGGCTCTAGGAGGGATGCAACAAATGTATGTCACCGCTGAATACATGCGGGCAAGAGTGCCGCGATGTCTCTGTGCGAGTGTGGTCGGGGGCCGACCTTCAGATGGGCGCGTTTCGTGCGTGACGCCGTGCAATATATTGCGCGGACACTCGGAAATCGGCAACGACCGTCTTACCGAATGCAGCGAGTTCGATGCTCACCGTAGCACTTTGATTTTACATCCCCAGGGGCGAAGTGCAAGGTGTCATCAGCAGGTCGTCGTCGCCTCGGGTGTGCGGTGATGTGTGGCCCCCGCTTATGGAGAGGGGAAGGCAAGCTTGCAGGCTCCGTATCGACCAGCCTCCTCGAGGTCAAGTTCCGCCCTTCATTGTTACACCAGGCAGCCTTCCGGCCGTTTGGTCGGGCTGGGTTCACATCGAGACCCGAGGTGGACAACGCAGCAAGGTCGGCAGTGAGTTGGGAGAACGCTATAGCAGGGATGGCTGGATCGTCGCCTGCCATCCCGATGGCGCCAGTCTGAACCTGTGTCCGCGCTGATCACGTGCCAGTATGGACGGTCGGATTTTCGACAGAGGCGGGCATCACATCTTGCTCGTCTGGTGTGACGAGAACGACATTGTCCACTGGTTGGGCGTACTGCTGGGCTTGAATACCACCATTGGCGGTCAGAACCAGCACCGGCGCCCCGGGTACCCACACTGCCACATTTCTCTCGCGCGCATTGTCGAAAAAATAGTGCAAGGGTGTGACCGCGTTGCGAAAAATGCGGTCGAATGTAATGTTATGCAGTGCCAGCACATCGCAGGCGTCAGCCAACGTTTCACATGGCAGACCCTGCGACAACAGTTCGGCAATCCGATTTACGTACAAGCGTTTGTAGTAGGCATCTGCCTCGGTTCGCCACGATGCGTTCTGCAGCTTGTCATACACCGTCTGTAGCCTTGAAATTCGCTCGAACAATGTCGTACGCATTTTTCGTCCTCCCTAACAATGTTTGGGTGGGCTGCGACGGACTGGATAGCTGGTCAAGATCGCGCCCCTGAAATATGGTACGAGGCAATCCAATAGCATCAAGTGTGTGGAAAGGGCGGGACGCCGGGACCGAATATTCGACAATGTGGCACGCGATCGGTTCTGTTCGACATACCCCACGAATAGGCCACGGACGCATGACGGCAAACCGCCACCCGCGACCCGCAGTCCGCGAGTGCACTAGATATCGAAGGCGCCGGGTGACGCCAGACTCCGATGTAGAACGATCGCGGCTCGCAATGCCTTAGCGGCGCATTGCCATTCTGCTCCGATAGGCCACTGGCTTCGCACATCCCGCCTTGTTCTGTGGGAGGTGGTCAGCCCCAGGCGAAACAAGCCTTGACGCGTGCGGTTCATGAGCAGCGCTTCATCCGATTTCGTCAACGGTCCATTGGGCCTAAGAACAGCCAGTCCAACAGGCCTGCTTGACATTGCGCAATCGCGCGCGATGATGCCTTTTGACGTGGCAACTATGTTGAGGACCGACGCCTTCCTCCCGCTCGGCGCCGCAAACCGAACCGCGGCATTTCTCGACCCGATACGTCGTCACAACGGCCGGACGCTTGGAGCGAATCGCAACCTTACCAGCTGCGCTAGCTACTCTGCGCACGACCGTTCGGAGTGCATGAAAGGGATGGTGCAAGATCTGCGCAACCAGCATCGTGCTTTGGTGCCTGGGCACGGGAATGTGATTCGCAGCCATGCGCCCATGGGTTGGACAAGGTCGTAGTGCAAATCGCTGTGCGGAGACGCGTAATTCGTAAATGGGAAGACCATGACGTTCAACGAGATTCGGCGTCTACAGGAATCCTTGACAGGCTCAACCCTTCCTGGCCTTATGAGATCCTTGTCGATGCTACTGAACTGGGTGAGGCTGATATCAAGGCCTGCACACCGCACACGTGTCAAGCAGTCCAGGCGGTTGTTGCGCCGCGTTCGAGGATTCGGTGGACCGCAGCGTGCAGCACACGTATTGTCGTACCTTCGAAAGATCGACCCCTATGTGTTGGAAGAATTGGTGCTATCGGCGCTGGAGGATCGGGGGTGTCTGGTGCTACGAAATCGCCGGTACAGCGGCGATGGAGGGGTCGATGGTCACGTCCGCATCAGCGGTTCTTGGTGGCCAATCCAAGTCAAAAGGTACGGAGCGTACATTGATCATCAACACGTCAGCGAGTTCGTCCAGATCGTTTCCTCGGCGGAATACGGGGGCGGATTGTTCGTCCATACAGGACTTAGTGGTAGCGCCGTATATCGACATTTAAGGGGTAGCAGTGTGTACTTGATCAGCGGTGACCGGCTTGTAGAAATGATCTGTGCGCATGCGACGCACTGGCCCTGAGCGCTGTACATGCACGCAGCGTTCACAATGATCATAAGCTGACCCGTGCAGTGGTGTTCTGAGGGCAGGTGCGGCGTGGCAACGATCGACGCTCCCAACTCGCACGAGCCGGCAGTGTGCTGAGAACGACCGCAGATGCCGCTGCATGGATTGGCTTGGCCCGGCGTTGCGCCGCTTGAGGCGACCGGTGGATCGGTGATTCCCCTGGCGCGTTTAGTCCACCGCCAGGGGATATCGCTACATCTTAAGTGTCGCTACTGGCTGCTGCCGAAAGCGGCTCCACTTTCCAGCGCAGCACCTTACCGACAAGCCCCGCACCTGCACTAGTTCGCATATCGGTCAGGGCGAACAAGTAGATTTCCCTATCGTGAGGTTGTCTGGCCCAAACGACGGTTCGGTGCTCGGTGCCAAATTCAAAGTCGACGGTAACACGAAATATATTTCCGTCGGCCTGACGCGCGTTGGCATCAGGCCGACATGGTTGACGAACATCCATAACCTCCTCCGAACCAGGCACCAGAACATGCGCGCCCGGTACTACAGTACTTTCAGTTGACGCGGTTGCCAGTGGTCGCCCCTTGGACGCTGTAGACATCGCTGAAACAAAATGATGCGAGTAGGGTTGTTGGGCCGACAGTAGCAATTCACTGCACCCGCGAACGCTGAGTTAACGTCGTCGCACAATCGGCAATTTCAAAGCCTCATAACGCTGAAGCGAACGCTTGACGTCGCTTGTGGCTGGCCCGCACCAATACGCGGTCGCCCGCTCTGTTCTCCTGCATTACTGCAGGGTGCCGCGCCCGCCCTAATCGCAGGATTACGAGTTGAGAAACCGATCCGGTGGTTCCACACCAATTCGCTGGCCGCACGCAGTGGAGGGTCGTGGGCTTGTATCCTCGGCGGCGTCCGCCGCCCAGGCGATATCGCGGGGCCAGGCTGAAGCGCGCCTGTTGGTCCAGCCCTGATCTCCGGCGTTTGTGGATCCCTTTGCCAGCTGACGGTGCCGGTGAAACTGTCCGCCACGCGCAGTGGTGGACAGTTAGGACTTAGTCAATACGTAGGGCTGTCGGCAACCATCGTGAGTTGGACAGTGCCCGTTCGGCGGCGCAAGCGACTACTTCCTTTGGCAATTTCTCCAACGGCACCGCTGCTTCGTCCGATATCGCTGTTCGGACGATCTCGATCATCTTGGCTTTCGTCAGATGTTTGAAGTAGTGGGCGGCGGTTGGCGACCACCACTTACGCATTTCAAGTTTTAGCGCCTGTGCCAATACCCGAAACTCAGGTGAGGATTTCGCGTCCGTTCGCTTGGTATCGATTGCGGTAGCTACGCAGTAGGCAAGGATCTGGAGAACGGTAGCGTCATCCTGCTCGGTCATCCAGGTCAGGAGTGATTTGCCGTCGGAAGGCAACAGAGCGCCCAGAGCGCTACGACGTTCGGCGATTGCCTTCGCGGCCGGTCCAGAGGCCGCAGTGCCGACTAATGGCGACCTGACCAATTGAATCTGCGCCATTGCCGTGGCAGCGCCCGCCGCCAGTACTTGTTGAACCAGTACGTACGTTACGTAACGCAGCGCGATATCAGCCTTGTCGATCAGTTCCGCCTGCAGGGCCGCTGTCCGGTGTGATATCAGGTCCGGGGTGAGGCGATCTTCAGGAGGCACCGTGGCACGGGGCCGCACCGGCGCCGCCGCTGGCTCTTGCGTAGGCCCCCGCATCTTGTCCGCATCCCCGGGGCGCATAAGGTGGCGCACTACTTGAACCACGCCGTCTGCGCCCACATAGACCACAGCGCCGGCGAGGGGGAGGTCCTCTGGATGAGGTATCAGCGACCGGGTGTAGTGGATCGCGTGCAGCTGTGCGACCAGTTCATCTCGCTCGGATACGATGTCTTGATAGCTGGCGTCATTTTCGTCATCATCGATTGCTGCCAGCCGTTCGTCGAGCAATGCGAGGCGCTCCTGCATGGCATTCAACCAGAGAGTTTGCTGTTCGCTCAGCGGAGCAGGAATGTGTCGCACGTTACGGTATTGGGAAAGAGCCGGGCCACCGTCCAGTTCCATATCGACCCAGTGCAGCTTTTCCGACTTCATCAACTTATCGCGGTAGCGTTGGAGCTTGTTAGTGGCGAGGCGATACAACAACGCGGTGTCCTCGATGTAACCAGTGCCCGTGTCGCTGAATAGATCACGTCGGATCACACCGCCCGCATGTTCATAGGCCGGCATGCCAACGTATTTGCCTAGCCGGTCGGTGCTGATATCGATTGCCCGCGACGTAAGTAGCCGCCGGAGTTCCGCTGGCATCCGCCGATTTGCTGGCAGTGCTTCCCATGCGTGTTCCTGCGCTTTGTGACTGTCTGTAATGGTCAGCGCGATCATTTGTTGAAGGGTCGCCTGATCATTTCGATACAGTTCGAACAGTCGGGGCGCCACCTTTGCCAGCTTCAGACGGCGCCTTACTTCGATCGGGGCCAGGCTGTAGGTCAACGCGATGTCATCGATGGCCCGCCCGTGCTGGGCCAGTGCCAGCATGGCATCGGCAAGATCGGCGGGATGCATGTCGACACGGCCGCAGTTCTCTGCCAAGCTAATATCGATGGCCTCGTCTTCGGTGACCAGCAGATAGGGGATTCCGTAATCTTCGGGCAAAAGCCCCTCGGCGATGGCTTCGCCAACGACGGTATGTCTCTGTCGGCCGCTCACAATCTCGAGCAGCCCAGTCGGCTTCCCATTTTTCAGTTGTTCAAAGCAGATCAGGTTCTGTAGCACGCCGTGCGTAATCACGAGCCCTTTGAGCACAGTGTTGTCCGGTTGCCGTTTGCGCACGTTATATTTGCTTACGACCATTTGGTCGTGGCGGGCGTGGCGGATCGTCGCGTGTCGCAACGCGGTCTCCGCGTTAGCAGCTAACTGCGCGCGGTGTCGATGAACGCCAGCGTCTTTTGACGTGGTGGATTGAGCGGTGTCCATGATGTGTTCCTTGAGACTGTTAAGCGCAACCGCTTCCGCGAAGCCGCAGGCCGCGTAGGACGGTTGCTAAGGGCGGGTGCGAACGCGCAGCGGCAGGCGATTGGTAGTCTGCCGTGATGTTCGCTATCGGAAATGTCTGCAGGACGTGGAAGCGCGCCGACGCAGACGAAGCAAACCAGGTGCCAGGTAAAAGGCCTGGTTCGGAAGATTGACCAAACAAGCAGATCAATTTAGAAGGCGCGTTTCGTGGGCCACGCCACACGCGCTGCGTGCGGAATCTCGGAAGCGACCTCGCGATCATTCTTACCGAGAGCGTTGCGAGAGCGATTCTCACATGAAGCACTGTAGTTTTACACTCGAAGGCCCACACTTCAAGGTCAAGCATCGATCAGCTCAAGGCCAGCAGGGACCTAGCCAACGTCAACTGGGTCCCTGCTGATGTCGTCATGGTGGTGTTTCGCCGAGGTCCTCGGCCATGTTCCGAACGCCATCTTCTGCCACGAGGTCTTGGTGCGGATGGGTTTGCACGGAACGCGGGACCTGCGGCCAGGGAGGGGGCGCATGATTTGGAGGGGAAGGTGGCAAAGTGGATGCCGGCACGCAGGATCGATGTCACGGCAAGCGATGAATGGTCCCCACCCCCCGCGGAAACATAAACCGACTACCCGAGATTCTCCAAAGTAGCCGGCGGCGATTGGCCGAAATGCCGGTACGTGCTTGCTGTGGCGACCCGGCCGCGCGGTGAACGTTGCAGATAACCCTGCTGAACAAGGTACGGTTCCAGAATGTCTTCGATTGTATCTTCTGGTTCTCCGATAGCGGCGGCCAGGTTGCAGATGCCGACCGGGCCGCCATTGAACTTGTACAGCACCGCTTCGAGCAGCTTGCGGTCCATCACATCGAAGCCCGCCGTGTCGACGTCGAGCATGATCAGGGCGGCGTCGGCGACGTCCTTCGTGATGCCGCCATTGCTTTTCACTTCGGCGAAATCGCGTACCCGGCGTAGCAGGCGGTTGGCGATACGAGGCGTGCCGCGCGCGCGGCGGGCGATTTCCAGCGCGCCGCTGGCGTCGATCGGAGCCTTCAACAGCGCCGCGCTGCGCATGACGATCTTGGCCAGTTCCTCGGTGGTGTAAAACTCCAGCCGGGCGACGATGCCGAAGCGGTCGCGCAGCGGGTTGGTTAGCATGCCGGCGCGCGTGGTGGCGCCCACCAGGGTGAAGGGCTGCAGGTCCAGCTTGACGGAACGGACCGCCGCGCATTCGCCGATCATGATGTCGATCTGGTAGTCCTCCAGCGCCGGGTACAAGATTTCCTCGACCACGGGCGACAAGCGGTGGATCTCGTCGATGAACAGCACATCGTTCGCTTCCAGGTTCGTCAGCAGCGCGGCCAGGTCGCCCGGGCGTTCCAGAACGGGGCCGGAGGTCTGGCGCAGGTTCACGCCCATCTCGCGCGCGATGATGTTGGCGAGCGTCGTCTTGCCCAGGCCCGGAGGCCCGAACAGCAAGGTGTGATCGAGCGCCTCGCTGCGCTTCCTGGCGGCCGAGATGAAGATCTCCAGCTGGCCGCGAATCTTCTCCTGGCCGACGTATTCATCGAGCAGTTTCGGGCGCAAGGCCCGTTCGATCGCTTCGTCGCTCGGCGACGACGGGGCGGTATCGACGACGCGCTGCGCTGTGAAATTGTCAAACTGGATGGTCATCTCTCGCTGGTACGTTCGGTAATCAGAGCGCGTAAAGCAGTTTTGGAGTGACGCATCCTGGCGGAGCGCCGGTGCCGAAGACGCGGGTCGTTGGCATCAATGCCGCTATGCTCGTTTGAACACTTCCAGCGCAATCGTTATCGTTACTGGAATGGCCCCGGTGTGCATCGTCGAATAGTGTTGTCCTGCACAACTTCATTCTCCTGGGTGTCGTAGATCCTTTGCGATGCTGCTGGCGCTTGCGCCGCCACGTCGAACTGTTGCTGCGTCACGGTCCGTGCCTGCGCTCTTTCGGTGCGTCGAGCTCCGCTGCGGGCATGCGCCGCAGCCAAGCAGGCCCGAGCTGATTGCGCACCTGTTGGAGTAGGCCGGATTGTTCCTGCGCGCCGTATCTGCGATAGTTGCCTGTCCTCCAAGCGTGGTTCAACTTCGACTTCCAGGTGCGCCCATTGCGGTCGCGTCACGTGGCTAGCGCCGTCCGTTGCGCCGCCGACAGTGTTTCGGCCGGTGCTACGCGATGAATCGCGACGATGCGTCCATCGGTCCCGAGCTCGATCTTGATCGTATCGCCGATGTCGATGCCATCGCGCTCGAACGACGGGACGACAGGACCATTAGCCAAATGCTTCTCGCGGCCACTGCCGGTCTCGATCTCGACATAAAAGGTTTCGGTCGGCGCGTCGTCGTCGAAGCCGAACGCCATCACCTTGCCTGTCGAGCGCGCCGCCGTGGGGGTAGGCAGGCCGACGATCCGGGCGAACAGGTTGTGGGCGATGCGCAGGGCTTCCCGGGGACTACCGCCGGACAGCTGGTGGATCTGCCGTACCGCGCTGTCTCCGAAGTCGGGCAGGTGGGGGCGCTCCTTCATGTAGGCGTTCAGCACCAGGGCGGTCTCATCGCAGGACAGGCCGCCCACGTGGATATGGTCGCGTTGGCGGATGCGGGCCGACGCGTCGCGCATCTGGCGGTTCCACGCCTCGGGAATGCCGGCGATGAACGTCAGCGCCGACTGCCGCGACAGCTGTTCGACGAACTTCTTCGTTAGCGAACTGACCATCTGGTAGGCCGCGTGGTCGGGCGTGCTCAGCAGCACTTCCAGCTGGTCGAGCAGCACAACGAACGGCACGCCGGCAAGATGATGCAGGGCCGCGATGGTTTCCAGCGCCGTGATCGCGGCCGCTTCCAATTCCAGGGGGCCGGGATGTTCGCCAGCGCCGCGCGCGGACTGTGTCACGCCCAGCTGCGCTGGGTTGTCGACGCCGAGGCCCGTGATCCAGCGGTAGGCATCGGCACCGAGCGTGGCATCGGGAACGTCGAGCAGGATGCGGGCCGTCTCGAGCGCGCCGGTACGGTCGCCCAGCTCGCCCACCAGTTCGTGGCGCAGCTGCTCCAGGTTGATATTTATCTCGGTCCGCGGGATGGCCAGCGCGTCGATTGATTCGAGTCGGTCGGCCAGCGATTCCGTGACCTTGGCCGCGCGGGCCTTGCGCCGGGCGAGGTTCAGCAGGGCCAACTGGATCAGTTCGATCAGGAGGGGGCGCTCCAGGCCCATCATCAGCTGGTAGCACAGGGCGGAGAAGGCACTGGAGTCGCACTTCGCGTACAGCACCGTGCCACAAAAGGTCCTGGTCTGGCGCAAGGTCGTTCCCAGCCACGTCAGCAAGTGGGTCTTGCCGGCGCCGGGGATGCCCCGCAGGCCGATTGCGCCGCCGTAGCGCGTCGTGTCCACGGAATGCGCCTCCAGATACTGGCGCAGCTCGTTCTGCGCCGCATCCATGTGGTGCAAGGCCGTGCAGGTGATATTGGCACTGCCGTAGGTGGAGACCGCCTCGATAGGGAAGGGATTGCTAGCCGCCGTCAGCTGTTGCACGTCAGCCTCCTCTGTTCATGCGGTGATGCCCATGCGCGATCTGCCGCGCGTGCGTATCGACGTTTTGGCCGACATGCGTTCTGTAAGGTCGGGCCTCTGACGGAAGAGGTTGCAAGATCGCCGGAATCTGAACGGCACCCCGCTGTGCCCGGGTGATTGCTACCCCTCGGACGTGGAGAAGAAATTCAGCGGCGGTGCTGCTCGACGAAAAATTGATGATGACGACTCTGTCGGATGCCCTTTCCAGGCTCGTCATGCCGACGACGTCAACCGGTATATAGCGATATGGCTTCATCATGGTCTCCCTGTATACGTGCGTATCGCGGACGGGCGGGCCGCACGACAAATGGATCCCCTGGCGTCGTCTGTGCAGACCTTGAAAACAGTATCCCGGCATCAGGTGGGTCTTCAAGTTCGACCGAGCGCGCGGGCTGTGCTTCTCACCGTGCTGATGAGTGGTTCTGTTTGCTTGCGCACTATGCGAGCAAACGATTCGCCGCCATTGATAGGCGGCACACGTCGGATAGTGCGTGCGAGCCCGATTTTTGACGGATGTGCGACAAGGCGCGGCACGGCGGCACAGTTCGTCAGCGATTCTGACTTCGTGTCAGCCTTCGCAGTCGCCATCGCTTTGCGGTGCCGATAATCGCAAGAAGATGCAGTGGCGCTTGGCGTTACATGCATTGCGCGCGACTTGATGTGCCTAGCCGCCGCGTCGCCGCACCTCTAGCAGAGAGCGGCATGGCGAGGATGCCGTGCGCGTCATTGCTCGTGGTGTGTCTAGCCGAGTTGATATGCGCTGCGAGCGAATAATTCGAACGCATCATCATCCCAACCGTCGTCCCAGCCATCGGCTTTCGCTTTCGCGAAGATACTCTGGGCTTGGCGCGATGCGCAGCCTTCGGTCCCATTGCCCCCCCGCGCTGCTCGATTAATGCGTTTCGCGGTTTGCTCCGGTGCCATTGCTGCAAATTTCTACTTCCTGACCTTTACGCCGTCTAAGTGAAGGCAGGCGTGTACGTCAACGCGGCGCACTATGGCGACAGGCTATTCGAGCGAGTACATCGGGGGCAAGGTGCGCCAGATTCCAGCCGGCGTACCACAGTACTTTGCTGTTGTGCTACATGGGCAGTGATCGGCCTCGTCGCTGGATCCAGTTGGACCGCTTCCGTGCGGTCGTAGCATGAATCCTCGCTTACAAGGACCGTGGCATCTATATCGAATCATTTGGGTGCGAAAGCTCGCGATCCCGCTTCGTCGATGTCGTCGGATCATCGTGAATGCACATGGCTCTAAAGATTATCAAGGCGCCAATTCGCACACCTTGCCGAGAAGCGGCAATCTAAATTTCGGCCAAATGGTACACTCTGTTCTATAGGAAACTTCGGTGGTTATACTGCACGATCTGCTTGCATTAATAAGGTGGAAGACAAAGATATGCTGGGGATCTTGGAAGAGTCAGGGGTAGGCGGCACCTGCGCCGCAGTTGATGCGAAAACGCTCCGTAATTTGATCAGGGCTTCCATGAACGCAGGTGGCGGTAGCCCGTCATACTCCACCCACCGGCGCAATTCGCACTCCAGATTTCGGTTGGCATAAAGAATACGAGTTTCGAAAATACTTGTGTTTAGACATATCTCATTCCAATCTTCGTCATCGACTGCATCTGTCCATTCATGCACGCCTTTGACGCGCCACTGACGGATCGGGGTTTCCGACAATGTGGTAGGATGATTGAGATATATCGAGAACAGCGCTGCGATTGCCTTTGCGTCGGACACGCTAAGGTTTTCAATCAAACTATTAGGCGTTTCAGCTGACAATCGCGGCCTGCTGCTGGATCTGTGCCCGATTGTTTGCCATCGATTCGCTTCGTGGAATTCTGTTTGCAAATCGATCCCGTGATTGCCAACAATTCCGCACCCGGCTGTGCAACCAGTCCTGCCAAGTGAAATTTTCGAGTTCACACGAAATTTATAATGGCGGCTCATCATCGTCTCCGATGGGTGAGCGTGCACGGCACGTGTGCACGCACCAGGCTGTAATTGCAGGTGGTCCGACAAAGTCAACTGCTGCGGATTAAATCCTCGAACGTTCGGCGTCTCCACCCCCTCCCGCTATGCTAATATAAGTATCTCACCCAATATTCGTTGGTCAAGTAACTTTGCCGCTCGAGACGGGTCGAAATTGTGGCCCTATGAGGGCAATTCTGAGGAGAAACGATGAAGCAAAAGTGTGATCAATGCTTATGGTTGGGGGGGCGACAAGCCACACTGGCGGCACAGCATTGTGCCGCCATGGAAAGGGTTTATTTCGCAGAATTAGTTTTTATCGAAAGGCGTAAGTGAAGTGGCGTATCATCCACGCACGGCAACCAGTCTGCCGTCGCATTGAACACGACTGCCCGGCCGGGCAGCCAATAGGCGACGTTAAGATCGTCGCCTAAATTGAAGTAATATAGAACGCCGCCGTCGGAATTTTTGTACACACGGTCGAATTTGACGCGATGACGCCGGAGCGTATCTTCCGCATGTGCGAGCGATTCGCACGGTCGTTTCGGGTTGCTGAGCTGTGTTAGGCGTTGAGTTAGTACGCGAACTGCGGCAATTGAACGCGATCCTGGCGCGGATTTCCCAAGCACAGTTCCTTCCTGATGGCTAATGATCGTATCGATAGTTTTCAAGGAGCGCTGCATGTATTTTCCCCGTTAGCTAGATTGGTTCCATCCCAAAAAATAATTCCGTCCTTTTGAAGCTGAGATTAAAATTGATAAAAGTTTGTTGCTCCCGAGATGGCGTAGTAATCGCGGACCACCTCGTGAGTGGTATGTCATGCCGCGAAGGCATGGTGTTCAATACTTGAAATCCAACGTCCTGAGTGGACGCGGGGTATTGCCGCTTCCGATTTACGCAACGCCTCCTTACGGCGCAGACTTGATCCGTGGCAAATGCCTCAAGGCCGCCTGCGGTGCAGGGCGAAATGAGCGAGTAGATAGGGGAGCGTTCGGTGCAAAGTGTCGGGAGCGAACTTTGCGTTCTGCGAAGTTGCTGATTGTGCGGCCACGTTTGTCAGCATCGTGATGGGTTCGAATGAACGCTGCGAGAGCGCGCTTCGAGCGCTACGCCGCCATGTATTGCACGACGGTGCCCGGTGCCGAGCCATGATGGCGGGAGCGCCGAACGTTGTGAGTACGATACTCACAAGGGATGAAACAGTTTTGCATCGGTTGCCGAAAACTTCAAGGTGTTGTAGTTTCTGGTGAAGAGCGAAAGATCGGGATGCACCTCATCGTTATACGGTCCCGAACTCCACTACGGCGGTGTCACTATTGCCAACGACCGTATGAGGTGCTGCCCGTGCCGGAGATCCGACTATGACCGCTGTAAAAGAAATGCAAATTAACCAAAGCGGTGCTTACAAGTTGGCCGCTGAAGCTCGTCGTCCCAAGGCTGCGTCGGTGGGCGCGATAAGCGCTGGAGAAGTGACGCCGACGCAAGGGCGTATCCGAGTCACGCTGGCTGGCAAACCCATCAGTCGTGACCGCCGTGCAGCAGTGCTCGGCCCGTCGTCGATCGACATCCCCGAATTTTCCCTTTCCAGGAAGGGTGAACCTGGGTAAGAAAAGCGACCTGTTGACCGCTTTCTTTTATCCGTACAGCGCCAGAACTAGCCCAGCGCGTGATCCGGCGATGATTTAGTTTTCTGCTCGTCCACGAGGGCGCTTGCGCACGTCGTCAGGGCAAGCGGCCCCGCGACAGCGCATCCGTCGAGTCGATACGCCCGAGAGCCGCCAAGCCTGCTAGCTGCCCTGCGGCTTCATCGGCGGCTATGCTGGTTTGCGTCGGTGGCCCAGTCGTACAAATTCCTCAGCTTGTTGTGTGCAGCCAGGGTGCAACCGGGCGGCCGCTCTGGATTGGCAACGCGCTGGTGGTTTTGCACGTCCTCCGGCGTGGCCGGGGCGGTTCGTATTCCCGGCACGATTTCGGTGGTGCCGCACTCGTACGACCACTGGGGATAAATGGCATCGCCGACGTACAGCACGGCCAGAATTGCTCCTACCAACAGTCCGCCTCGCATGGTTCCTCCGATGGTTATTGGGCTCTCCATTCTACGTTGTAGAGCGCGGGAACGGGCGTCGTTGTGGCCGAGCCGCTACTCGCAGCGGGCGACCGATGGCCGGGTCAAAGCGGAACAGAACCGCGCACTGCGGTCGCAGACCTTGGCATCCGCAAGGCCACCTCCCCAAGGGTTGCGCGCTGAGGCGTCAGCTGAAGGCGAGCGAACGTCCTCAGCGCGCCGTGCAGCGGGTGGACCATGCTCGATCGGGCAAACCACCTGTCCTACAGGACAGCGTTGCCCGCGGCATTGTCCACGCGCGCCAGGCGCCCGGGCTGGTTGCGTTCCCAGCTGTTTATCTGGTCGAGTGCTTCCTGCTCGGTGTACAGCATCGTCGTGCTGACGCTGGCGTGTCCCAGCGCGGTGGCGACCGTGCGGAGATCCTGTCCGCCCAGCAGCGCGCGCAGGGCAAAGGTGTGCCGCAGCCAGTGGGTCGAAGCCCGTGCGAGCCGGTCGGCGCCCGCGTCGTCGCCGGTCTCGCGCAACACGGTAACGGCCGCTTGTAAGCGCCCCTTGACGATATCGTGCAGCCCATAGCGCGTGCCGACGTCCCGCCACTGGCCAAAATAGCGCCGGTCCACCGCGGTCTTGATGGCCATGCCGTCCTCGATCTGCTGCGTCCGAACCGACAGGATCAGGCCGTAGTGGCGGTCGCCGGCGCCGGGCAGCGCCGGAAGGCCGAAGGCGCACCGGTAGTCGACCAGGGCATCCATCAAGGCCGTGCTCACTGGAACAACGCGGCCCTGGCCGCCCTTGGCCGTGGCCGCGTCGACCTGCAGCACCCAGTAACTGGTGCCCGTCTTCGGATCGGTCAGCGGCGCGATCGCGCGCATGCGCGCGCCCACCAGCTCCGAGGCGCGCACACCGGTTTCGCGCAGGCAGACCAAAATGAAGCGGTCGCGCGCATGCAGCTGGTGCGCTCGTTGGCTGGTGCGCGGTGCGCGGTCCATCACCTGCAATACCCGCTCGAACAAGTCGTCGTCGATGGCCCGGGTTTTGTCTAAGCGCCGGCCCTTGCCGACCTTCATGAGGCTCATCGGGTTGGTTCGCAGGTAGCCGGCACCGTGCAGGGCACCAAATAGGGCCCGCAGGCAGCGCAGGATATCGGCCTGGCTGCTGACCCCGGGCCGGCGCCGGAACGGCGTGTAGCCCGATTGCGTGGCCTTGGCGCCGGCGGGGCAGAGGGCGCGTAGTGGCAGGTCGGCCAAAAAGGCCTCGAAGCACAGCACGTCCTGTGCATCCCAGGCCGACAGAGTGCGGCCGAGTACGTGCTCGCAGTACCAGCGCACCTTCGCCACATGGTAGCGGTACGTACTGACGGTGTCATCCGAATTGCTACGGCGCCGGCTGTTGCTGGCAACCGCCGCCAGCCAAACATCGACCGCGGCCCAGTCGTCGGCCACCGCGCCCAGGATATGCTGCGATGATGGCGCGGCCACCAGGTGCCCGTTCGGCGCGGGGCGGGACGCGTCGTCGTTCATCGCAGGCCGTTTCCGCCCGCGCCGGCCCCGCGGCTCAGCACCATCTGCCGGTACATGTCCACCTGCGCCTCCTTCTCCTTCAGTTGCGCCTTCAGCTGCTCGCACAGCTCGCGGACCGCCCGGGTCTCGCCCCGCACCCCGTCAACCTGCATCATCATGAAACGCTGGGCACCGGTCAGTTCGGTGCTCAGAACCGAGAGCGCCGCCGTGTGGGTCGCCAGCATGCCCTGCAGCGCGTCGACCTGGCGCGCACGCTCCGCCGCCAGCCCGGCCATTTCCTGGCATTGTGCCGCCATCGCCGCCGCTGCAGTCTGGGCCGCGGCCAGCGCCGTTTCGGTGCTGGCCAGCCGCTCGCGCAGGTAGCCGTTGTGCGCCCGCAGTCCGGATGCGAGATCCGGCGCCGCCGGCGCTTGCGCGAGCTGCTTAACCAAGGTGATGACATGGTGTTGCAGCGTTACGATCTGCTGCAGGGCCAGGTCCTGGCCCGCGTCACGTGTCGGCCCCGGTGGCGCAAGCCACGGTCCCTCTACGGCCGATGCCGGTGCCGGCGACCGCCGTTTTAACTCGGCGACCAGCAAATGCTTTTCGGACTCAATTGTCGCCGTTGCCGGTGTTCGGCCCGGGGCATAGGCCTGCAGCAGCTTACGGTACGACGCCGCGCTGTAGAGTTGGCCGGTGGCGTGATGCACTGCACGGATGAAGTCGTGCACGAACGCGCGGTGGCGTCCAGGCTCGCCAGCGTGCTTGGCGATGATGGCATCGAGCTGGCGGACCAACACGCGTGCCTCGTCGTCGCGCAGGGCGAGGCGGGGCCGCCCAGGGCGACTGGCGAGGCGTGGTGGCGCGGAAGCGGGGGCAGAGGAGGGCATCGGGAGCGGTCAGCAAGGTGGTCGGCCTGGCCAGCGTGGCCAGCTTCGGACTGACCGAGCATACCAAGGTGCCGCGAAAACTGGTATAGAAAGCGGTACGGTAACGCAATAAACGTACCGGTGGTTTTACCTATCCCACTTAGCAGGTATTAAGTGGGATACGTCGGACAAACTGCACGATTGCGAAAATTCCCATACTGTTGAGCTAAAAGACGGTTGAAATTGCGTACGGGAAATTTTGACGTACACCGAACTGTCTGCCAGTTTTCCTAAAAGCCTATGCAGCCGCGCGGCAGGACAGTACACCAGGCAATGGCATACCGGCTTTTCCGAGAACGCCAGGAAACAGGCCGTGTTATGCTCGAAAAAGAGCCTGCGCGGCTTTCCCTCTGAATCCGTTTCCGATTCATCCTATTCAGAGGTCCACATGGCCCAAGCCACCACGCTCCAACCGGGGCAGATACGTCACCTTCTCCGCGTCACGGCGGCCACGAGCAGGCATCCCGAGCGGGACGGCCTAGTTCTGCTGCTGGGCCTGACAGCCGGCATGCGCGTGACCGAAATCGCACAAATCGAGGTGCAGGACGTGCTGTTCCCGTCTGGCGCCCTGCGCGACGAAATCAGCCTGCGCGCCGCGATCACGAAAGGATGCCGGCAGCGCTGCGTCTACCTGACACACGGCAAGGCCATCGACGCGTTGGACTGATACCTGGGCTATCGCGCAGCTCGCGGCCTGCGCACCACTGGTGAACCAAGCCGCTACCGAGGCCTGGAGCCAGCCAGTAAGCTCATCCTGACGCACAAGGGCTACAAGTTCCACCTGAACGCGGAGCGGCGCGTGAGCTGGGCTGGGGAGCCAGTCGAGTACCTGGCATGCGATAGCCTGCAATCTCACGTCACGAAGCTTTACCGCGATGCCGGCATACGCGGCGGATCGTCGCATAGCGGGAGGCGCACTATGGCTTCGCGCCTGGTGGCCCAAGGGCAGCCCATTGAGACGGTCCAGCTGCTGCTTGGGCATGCCGAGCTATTTGCTAGTACAGTGAGTATCATAAATAGGGGTGTAAAACAGCTTATCGGGCCGCGAGGCTCTTTTTGGATCGTTCAAAAATAACATCTCGCTAGGTAATATTTATAATATTACCCACAGGAGTGGGGCTAAGATGGAAATGGGGTTGCAGGCGTAGCGAAGCCTGCTCCCTCAAGATTTTGCTTGGGTGGCAAGCCCCCGCTGCACCCGCGCCAGCCACGAGCAGGCTTACTCCTTGAGATGACAGTGTTGTACTGACCCCTGGCCCGTGAGGAACAAGGCTTGGGTAACGATGATTTCCAAGAACTACATCGAAGGGCCTGGAAGCGGGCGAACATCGCAGATGTAGTGACCTGCATGCAACGGCCCCGACCAGCATTCCAGCCTATTCTCAATAATGAATAACTCAACTGACGGGCCCAGCAAACCGGCATTAGCTGCAAAGGAACCTGGATTTATCCGCGCGGACCTGCAGCCCATCGCCACGAACTAGCATTTGCACTGACCAAAAATGTTCAACCCAGCCTTGGTATCGGCATCGATTTCGATAGCATCGACAGCACGCCCAGTCCAATGGCCGATGACAAGCTCACCGTCCGATGTCGGCGGAGGGTCCCGCCATGCCGTCTCTGATGGGCAAGCTCTGCAAAGGCGTCAATAGGAAGGGAATGGCGCGCCACAGTGACCCTTGCAATGGCTGCGGCTGCTCGGGTGAAGCGCTAGTAAAAGTCAAAACTACGCGCTTTTCAAAGTCCGATCACAACTCTCGGATCGTCGCAAATGTGTACACAACTTGGTTATCAGTTGTTGCAGTCCGGCCCCAAAGCCGATAATGTTTTCAGAAACGAAACTAAATCTTTCTTATCTATGTCGGAAAACTGCCTGGGCTCGACAAGCGGATCATTATGGTGCTCAGGACGAAGGATTCCTGTGAAGCTAGAATAATGCTCCACAACATCTTCTAATGTCGAGTAGCGCCCATTATGCATATATGGTGCCGTACAAGTTAATCCACGAAGAGTTGGAGTCTTAAATGCCCCGAACATCGAACTATCTACTTTAAGTCTCGAAATTTCACTTTTTGCGTATTCGCTGAACTTTGATGGTTGTCTGTACTGTTTCACTGTTCTTATAGCCTCATTTATTGCCGCTAAACGACCAGCGGAGAATACGCCGGCAGTCCCCGGCTCCGGGACTAAAACGTTATGAAATTGCCCGTCCGTGAAATCTGGTCCCCAATGACAAGTCGCACATCGACCCCGCTCGAGAAAAATCTGAAGCCCCCGAAGGTTCTGTGCGGTAAAGTTAGAAGGCTTTACGCCCTGTGCCAGCTGACGTTGAAACTCATCAAAAGGTGTTTGCGGGGACGGTATTGACGCAACGAAGGCACCCAAAATTTTCGCGACGTTTAGCTGAAACTCCGCCAATTTGACTTGACATTCCTCACCCAATTTATTTTGGCATTCAATCGGAAGTTCGCCGAATTGTGTAATGTAGCGAGATCGGTATTCACCAGTCCGGGCAAATAAACCCATGAGGTAGAGCGGATCCCCATCCAACTCTTCTGGGTTGTTCATCGGATGAGTAGCCTGATGAGCTAAACCAATAACACGGCCATCCCAAAAAAGCCATTTAAGCCGATGCACCCCAACCAATGTGGGCGTGTTCAAAGAACTCGGCCCTAAGGCTCGTTGGAGACCGTCAGTCCAAAATCGCTCAGGCTTGTGGCACGACGCGCAACTGAGATTTCCAGAGCGAGAGAGGCGCGCGTCAAAAAACAAAGCTCTTCCAAACTGAATGGCATTTCCATTTAAACCTACATAATCCTTCGTTCTACTGTCTGCCTCCCTTTCTCCAAATAGTTCCAAGATTTTTGCGCGGTTTAGACGAAGCCATCCATCGCCGAAATCCTCATCCGCTAGAGCACTGCCGACAACGTATAGACAAGCAATTAGTCCCAGAATAAACCGCCTAGCCATATGCGCCTCTATTTTACGACGATGTCGACTTGTGCTCGCTCTACAACGATTCCATTATCGATATCGAAATATACTTGCCAATGTCCTGGCATATGAAAGTTTATTCCTTCCACTAACCAGTTCCCGTCATTTGTCTTATTTAATTGAGGATTTTGATTCAAGCCATGATAATGCGATGGCATCATAGCGCTGACGCGTATTTTTATGGAGTCATCTACGGATGCGCCATTATATTTTCGAACCTGAAAACTCAACGCATTATCCTTGCCAGCTGTAAAGGATGTCGAACTGCTCCGATAATCTATAACGAAATTGCCGCCATTTGAAGGAGTTGATCCGCCGTCGTGCAAAGCTAGCGCAGTTAAATTCGGTTTCGACATCAAATAAGGAACGTAACCCTGACCAATCCCGAAGGTAGTGATAAAGCCGCCGTTCGTGTCGAAGATCTGCGCCCGATGATTACCGAAGTCAGCTACAATAATCCGATCATTCGCGTGGTCGTAGGTAAGCCCTTTTGGCTTGTAAAACTGTCCGGGAGCTGCACCCCAAGAACCCCAAGTAGACAGTAGCTTTCCGTTCCTGTCGAATCTACTTATACGATTCAGAGCTTCATCTGAAACATAGATCTCGCCAGTTTTTGAAATCGTGATCCCAAATGCGTGAATAAAATGCCCAGGAAGCGTCCCATTCTTGCCAAATTTTGACAAAAACTTCCCTTTTCGGTCAAAGATTCCGACTCGGGAATGGTAGAAATCAACGATATAAATGCGTTCGCCATCTGGGGAAATGGCAAGGTCGTTGGGCCTAAACCCTGGCATCTCTTTGGGTGCTCTCGGAATGATATAGCGCAGCGGAGTAAGATCTGCATTCATTTCCAGCACTCTACCATTGTTTGGGTCACACATCAGAACGGTGCCCTCACGGGTGAACTGCAGCGCAGATGGCTCGATAACGATCTTTGATTCATCGTTGCCGTTCAGTAACGCTATGTTAGCTTTCCTTTGAATTTCCCTGTCCAGAGATATTGTTGATGAGGTACGAACTAGCTTTTGTTCCTCCTTGCGATCGGAATTTTCGAGAACACTGGGTTTCAAATCAAAGCTCGAGATCCTGAAGTTTCCTGAGTCAGACACCATCAGGGCTTTGCCGTCGGGTGACAGTGCCACGCCACTCGGTTTCACCAAGCTGCCAAGTTCTCGCCCCTGCCCACCCACCCGTGCAACGAACCGAGGATCCTTCCCTTTGATATCAAAGAGCAAAACTGAATGCGTATCGGGTTCGGAGATTGCTAACATTCCGCCACCATTTGTAGGGCGTGCTCCGTAGTGAAACCGGCCGTTCTTGTCCCACCAAGCCTGATCATTAACGCGCACAACGTCGGTGGCTCGCTTGATGTCAAAAACTTGGCAGCGATGTTCGAAGGGTTCACAAACAATTGCAGTGTTACCTGCTGCGTTCACTGCGACTTGTTCGGGATAATGTAGCCTCCCATTTCCCTCGTGATTAATGAGCGGATGCCGACCCCACTGCAGGAGGTAACGTCCTTGTTCATCATACCCCTGAATGCGATGGTTGATTAAGTCCGCAACAAATATTGTTTCGTTGGCGTAATATACAGATGAGGGGTTCGCCAAAAGACCAGTGAATGATCCCCAGTCGCCAAATTTGCCGACGTATCTTCCATCGTAATCGAAAATTTGAATACGATTATTATAGCTGTCTGCAACATAAATCCTATTGCGGCTGTTTGAAGTTACACTGCTCGGGTCGACGAAAAATCCATCAGAATCCCCTGGGCCGCCGATACTTCGTATCAAGAACAGGTTTTTATCAAGAATATGAAGCTGTTGGCCAGACTTATCAACGACGTAAACACGATCCAATAGAGTGGTAACCCCGGTTGGCTCGCTCATCTTTAACGAGTTGGTGCTGGACGTACGACGAACCGTTCCGTCTAGGTGCATCTCTACAACCCTTCCATTTCCAGTATCCGCCACCAGAAAACGGTCCTTTCCAATCCAGCGAACTGTGGTTGGAGCTAGAAGATCTATCCCATTTTTCGGCTTGATGCACTTTTCCATTTTGAAACTACTACTTAAAAGGCATATCCTATTGTTATGTTTGTCTGCAATCAAAATGCGGTCATCTGACGCGAAATCGATGCCATGGGGTTCGTTGAATTGACCTATAGCTGTTCCGAAAGCCCCCCCAATGACCGTTTTTGGCGTGAGAATATTTGGCATACCCAAATCTTTGGGGTAGGGAGGGGGGCCGGCCCATGCGGTCGAAGTTGCCCATAATATAGAAAGAGCGCCGTGCAACATTTTTGTTTCGAGAAACGGCTTCGAAGAATTAACATTCATAGCGTTACCCTTTCCAAGAATCATGTAGATGTCATCAATAACCACATCTTGCGTTCGTCGCGAGTTGGAGATCTAAACGAAATTGAGAACGGACATCATGTCGTTTGATACAGATCATTTGGCAATTTTCCGCCAATTGGTCCAGAATGTATCAATCTAAAACTCATACATACACGCCGGTAGCATTAATACAACAATTTGATGCTTGTCAGGCTTAGAGATGGGCGATCGCTTCTCCGACTGTGCCATTGCTCAAAACAAAGTTTAGTTCGCCAATTGCTTCGTTGCCAAAATTGGCCTGCTGCAGCTGAGTTCTATCGCGAGTAAACTGATGGCATGTGAGATAGCCCCTTGAAGTACCAGACACAGTCGATGCTGTATCCTTACGGATAGGAATAAGACTGTGAGTATGACTAGAAACAACCAAACCATCGAAGTTGTCACGGTGTCCGAAGAGCGACGCCGGCGCTGGTCAGTGCAGGAAAAGGCTGCGCTGGTCAAGGAAACGTACGAGCCAGGCATGAGCGTGTCGCTGGTGGCCCGCAAGCACGGCATCAGTGCCAGCCAGCTGTTCAACTGGCGTAAGCTCGAGCGGGAAGGCGCCCTGGTGGCGGTGCAATCAGGTGAATCGGTCGTGCCGGCGAGTGAGTTGGCGGCGGCGCGCGCCCAGATCGCGCAACTGCAGCGCATGCTGGGCAAGAAGACGATGGAGGCGGAGATCCTGCGCGAAGCGGTCGAGCTAGCTCGCGAAAAAAAGTGGATTGCGCGCTCACCCTTATTGGACAAGGACGGGCAGTAAAGCCTGTCTGCGTTGTCCTTGGTGTAGCGCGCTCGCACGTGATTGACCTTCTTGCCCGACCCGCGGACTGGGTCGACAAGCGCACTGTGGCCAGGCTCGACCCGGTCGCCGACGCGATGATTGCCGACGCGGTACGCGCCGAGATCACGGCGCTGCCGACCTATGGCTACCGTCGTGCTGGCGCCCTGGTGAACCGTACGCGAAGCCTGATGGGCCTGCGTCCAGTGAACCACAAGCGCATGTACCGCGTGATGAAGGAGCAGGGTTTGCTGCTGCCGAAATCGCCTAGGCGTAGTGACAGCGGCCGCCCTCACGACGGCAAAGTGATGGTCGAAGAATCGAACCAGCGCTGGTGCTCGGATGGCTTCGAGATCGCCTGCGACAACGGCGAGGTGGTGACTGGCGTGTTCATGAAGGACTGCTGCGACCGCGAGATTATCGCTTGGCGTGCCTGGATCGGACGTGGCCTGCCCGGTGAGCCGGTGCGCGACATGATGATTGAGGCCGTGGAAGCACGTTTCGGCAGCACCGACGAGCGGGCGATCACAGTGGAATTCTTGAGCGACAATGGCGGCGCTTTCCGGGCTATCGAAACGCACGCTTTGGCCCATCAACTGGGCATCAGGCCGGTGCATACGCCAGTGAACAGCCCGCAGTCGAACGGCATGGCAGAGAGCTTCGTGAACACGTTTAAACGAGATTACGTCGGCGGCATGGACCGCAGCAGCGGCGCTGTCGTGCTGACTCAGTTGCCCGACGCATTCAAGCATTTCAACGAGGTGCATCCGCATTCAGCGCTCGGCTACAAATCGCCGCGGATGTTTAGGAAAGAGCGACGCCGTCAGGCTCTGGAAACTGACGCTAACTAAGCATCAGGCTGTGTCCGGGAAAAGCGGGGCAAGATCAGCATGAGTGCTCCCCCTGCAAAAACAAGGTACCGGACGACCAACTAGAAAGAATACAACCCCGCGGTGAAAGCGCGTGGCTTGCTGCTCATCTGGCTGGACGAAGATATAGGCTGGCATGACAGTGCTACCGGCAAGCGGGTCCGCAGGCGCAAGTACAGCGAAGCGGCGATCCAATCCTGCCTAATCATCAAAAGCCTATTCAATATCGCGCTGTGCCAAGCAATGCATTGTGCCAAGCCTGCTCAAGCTGGCTGACCTCGGCTGGCAAGTGCCCGACTTCCGTACCGTCAGTCGGCACCAGAAGCATCTTGCGGTGACGATCAACGCGCATCCGACAACGACGGGATTGCACCTAATTGTCGATAGCACCGGCATAAAGATGCTGGTTGAAGGCGAATGGAAGACCAAGAAGCAAGGCGCCGGCTATCGACGGCAGTTGTGCGAGGTCCATCAGGGCATTGATGCGACCATTGGAAATCCGGGCCATCGAGGTAACCGACAATGCCACTGGTGACACGCCAATGCTGCCGTGTATGCTCGACCAGATCACCGATGACGACATCATCGAGAGCGTCAGTGGTGAAGGCGACTACGATACGAAGAGATGTCATGATGCCATCGCACAGCGATGGCATAGCGCATTGTGGCACAGGGGCAGCCGATCGAGACGGTCCAGCTGCTACTTGGACACGCCGAGTTTCAAAGATGTCATAAATCCTCGCGTCTGGAACAAGATCTACTCGTTTTCCTAAAGAAAAAGATATGAAATTGCTAGTGCATATTTGTCATATACTAAGTCGTATGTCATATTAATTCTACTCTGCAGTTTCAAGTCCATAGTCGCGCCGCGTACGTTTTTATGAGTACGAAGTGACTTAAGAGCAACCATACTGAATATCAATATGCCAGACACAACGCAACTTTCTGACTACATCCGGTACCAGCTGTCAAGTCTGAATGCAAAAAACAAGCATCATGACTTCGAGGATCTATGCTATCAATTTGCACGTTTGGCGATTTCGCCAAACTTCTTACCTGCGACCGGTCCAGTAAGCAGTGGGGGTGACCAAGGTCGCGATTCGGAAACGTTCAATGCAACAATAAAGTCTGTCCCCCAAGTTGGTTCTAAATGGCAATTTGCTGATGGGAGAAACGCCGTCATCGCTTGTTCCTTAGAGAAGAAGTTCAAACAGAAAATTGAAGACGATGTTAAGAAAATTTGTGCCAAAAATAAGCCTGGCTCAGTTTACTTTTTTTCGAACCAGGACATCCCTGTCGCAAACCGGCACAAATTGCAACAGTGGGCACAAGACGCTTTTTCCATCCACTTGGAAGTTTTTGACTGCGCCGCAATTTCGGATCAGCTCACCCGCTTTGAGCTATTTTGGATAGCGCAAAGTTTTTTGAATATTCCATCGGAGATGTATCCAAAAATTTTCTCCGATAACAATGATGGCTATACTGCGTTTTACAAAAAATGGGTGACCGAGAAAAATCTACCCCAAACGTTCTCGGACTTTACGGAAATCAAAAGCGCAATTCGCAAAGCAACATTCAATGATGAAAAGCGCATACACATCATTGACTGGATCAACGTCTTACTCAAGTTTCCCATCAGCAGTTCGCCTAAACTTCTACGTCGTTGTAAGTATGAAATTTGCGTAGCGGCTCTTCGCGGAATCAATAATCTGAACAGCTATTCATCGTTCATTGAAACCTACTTCCAGAACATTCCTCTTCTTGAAATTGATCAGCTTGAAGACGCATCAGTTTTGCTCGGTTATTGTTCCGGAGCAATATTGCATAATCAGTTTCAGTGCGATCCAACGAAAATTCATGTTTGGACCGTTGCTTTAATCTCGCGCATTGAAGAGGTTCTTAAGCACACTAGCGTAAGCAATACAAAGTGCGATCTCCTGGGTCATCGCGCCTATGTTGCCAGTTTACCCTTCCAAAAAGGCAGCCAACCTTTAGTGAACTGGGACGACGCCTTCAAGTGGTGGAACCGTTTGCTGATCGAAGTTAGGAGCGCACCTCTGTTCCCCTTGGAGCGCCTTTCTGATTTGATCACGACACTAACTCCTATCATCGGAGATGACCCTCGCTACTCAATCTTAACTGAGAAGCTCGACGAACTTCTAAGTGTTCGTTCATCAGGATTTGTAGCCGCGGAAAAGTGTCGGGATCGGGCTATCGCATTTATGGAGCAATCGCGCCCGATTCGCGCAATCCAAGAGCTGCATAATGCCAAGATTAAGTGGTTTACAAAGGAAACATTGCAAGGCGCGATTCTTTCCATGCTCATGCTTTCGCGTCTTTACGGTGAGTTGCATTTGGTTTGGGCGGCGAAGTATTATGCTCTTGCAGCATCATACTTATTGCATAAAGATAACGACGACAAATTGATGCGTTATTTCCCAAAAGCCCTGATCCAACTTTTCAACGTATGCTATGTTGGCGGCGAATGGATTTCCTGCATTCGGCTTTTGCCTCTAGTTGCAGCAGCCCACTATCAGTACCGGTCAAATCCGGGCAGATATGAAGACTACGAAGATTTTCGATCTGTGGTTTTCCACTCAATGATTATTTTCAATAGCAACAAGAAATTAGGAAACACGGAGATTGAAGAGTATTTCATCACCGTACTTCACAAATGGCCCCTTCCTGACGAATTAGATAAATTGATCCTAGAAGAGACAGATGAGAGCAAAGAGTGGCTGAACTCTACTACGGATGAGATGCTCTGGAAAAGGATCAATGAGTCGATGGATGGCATTCCATTCGGTGACGTAGGCAAAGTACGTACCTTCTCTTGGCGTGCTCTCGGCATACAGTGGCATGTGAATTGTGATAACACGCCTGACACCGTCGCCGCTGTGGAAAGCTTCATATCCAGCTTGCAGATTGTTATCGTAGATCTATCAGATCGAGAAATGAATTTGTTGCCGACGTGCGTAAAAATTGAGGCACAGTGCCGGCCATACGTGAAATTCAATCTCGGAGAGGTAGCGGGAAATAAGGGTTCAAATTGGCAGCTAGAAATCCCATTAAATAGCACCAGTGAGGATCTAAATACGTGGTCAATCGCGTTTGCTACACTAATTTTAACGAGCTGCAGCCTACTTTCAGACGAAGATTGCCATGCACTACTCGAAGAATCCTTCAAAAAAGGACTAATTTCAAAGACGTTTGCGGTTCGCCCTTATCACGAACTTCTGAAAGAATTCTTCGATAATGAAGCTGATTTGAAGGCTGAGATTCCACGCTGGGCACACCAGCAACAAGACGTTTGTTTGCATCAAGCGCAGGCGTTAGCTTGGAGGTCTGGCCCGGGCCCAGGTTATACGCAATCCGGCTCCAATGAACAGATCAGCAACCGTTACCAGCGCGCAATAATCCCGGTCCGACAATCGGTAGCACATTTGAACATGCTACCAGAGTTTCAAGAATTCGTGGCTTCACTTCGTAGGCAAGGCTACCTTGATTGGCATATTTTATTGTTAATAGCGAATGTGGCTATGAATAAGAGGCTCTCGGTTACCAACAGCCCACAAGGTTTAATGGATGATCAGAAGGCAGTCACTACGGCGCTTGCCAAAGAAGAAACTACTGGGGACGGTCTGCTGACAATGCTAGATCTACAGAGCATGCCGATTGATGCGCTGCTTGACATGCAGTTAGCTACTCTCTGCTCGACTTGGGGATTGGTTTTTAAGAGCAGAACCCCTGACTTTGCTGCACTAAGAGTTGTACTGAAAGAGCGTTACGGATACATGGCAGATGATGTGCCCCATGACCCTCTTTTCGTATGAGAATTAAGGCGCCAGGTTACTTCAATGTCTGAAATTGTTGATTGAGGACGTAATAATGCTCATTTAAATTCTTTGGTGCCACGTTGTAATCCTCACGCGAGTTTCGCGTCTGCATTGTCTGGTTTCTGGCGGTGCAGTCGCCTTGGACGATGATACGGACCAGATTACCGTGGCAAATTATTGTTCATCCATAGTTGGCCAACTAATACGATGCTGACCATTGGAGCGAATGCCGAAGTAGCTGCTGCTAGCACATATGTCGGCCAAAGATTAATAGCCTATATGCAACGACGCGAGATCGCCCGCTTTCATACCGTGGTTCACACCCGAGTAGCGACTCCGGGCTATCGAGACCGACGAATATTCGTTCTGTACGTCCTAGACGACGCCGGGAAACCGGCTGCGCTCATGCCATTGGTGGAGTACGTCCTTGAGCACGGCCGTCGGCGTTCGCTCGCCTGGCAGCGTGAAGTTACGCGATCAACCGGGCTCTTTATCGATTTTCTACGGGCACACGCTGACGCACTTCGTGCCGAGAAGCACCGGCCGCAGATTTTGGCTGCATTTGCCGAAGCGCTCGTGACCGGAACGATCGATCCCGAGGGAGGCGATCAGTCCGAGCTATTCTGGACACCAAAGAATCTGGGCCGGGCAACCGCGATTTTGAACTCCCTCACCGTCTTTGCCGATTGGTTGGTTGATCGCTATCAAGCAACCGCCCTCAACCCGTGGCGTACCGCTTCGCCGGGCGAGCAGATCGCATACTGGCGCCGATTCGAGAAGTACCGGCCGCATTCGCTGCTCATGCATACGCAAGGTGTCGAGCGTGCCACGGCCAACGCTGAACGGATGCGAGCGGTAGGGGTTGCACGCAAGGCGATAAGCGCGGACTTGGCGCCGGTCAAGTATTTTCCGCGTGATCGGATATGGGATTTGCTCGAAAGTGGATTCGCTGTTGCCGCCAATCGGGCCTTGCCAAGCATGTATGAACGAATGAATATCCGAGATGCAATGATTACGGTGCTGATGCATGGCGGCGGACTGCGTGAATCCGAGCCTTTCCATCTCTACGTGACCGATGTGGCTGTCGACCCGCACAATCCCAAGTGCGCACTTGTCAGGCTCTTCCATCCTGAGCAGGGCATAGCTCCCGCTGATTTCATTGATCCTTTGGCGAAGAATTTGGTTCTTGCCGATAGGGAACAATACCTGCGTGTGAAGTGGCAGATGGAGCCACGGAACCTTGCACCTGGTCGGTTCCATGCTGGCTGGAAAGACCTGCATTTGACCGACGAGCGCCTGAAGTATGCGCTGGTGCATTGGTTTCCGTCCTATTGGGGTGAAGTGTTTTTGGTCCTCTTCAAGCTCTACATCACCAAGGTACGATCCCGGCATTCGCATCACCCATTTCTGTTCGTCTCGCAAAAAGACGGTGTAGCTGGCGATCCGTATACGGTTGCGTCGTTCCGACAGGCACATGCCAAGGCTGTGCTGCGGATCGGGCTTCCCGTGGGTAAGGAGTTCGGCACGACGCCGCACGGTCACCGGCACACATATGGGCAACTGCTGACCGAAGCCAAGTTAGACCCGCTCGTGATTCAGCGCTGTCTGCACCATAAGGCGCGCGAATCCCAGCAGGTCTATACCGAGCCGACGCCGGCCGCGATCACGAAAGCGCTTAACGAGGCTGCGCAACGCTTGGAGGATCATCGGGTGAAAACGATGTTTGGCCAGGGAGACGGAATTTGACCAGTTTCGCGCATTGTCAGATTGGCCAGTTCCGTGAGGTGACGTCGATCATTACCGGCCACAAGCTGCGGGTGAATACGCTCGCCGATAAATTCCTAGTTGTCTCCGATGCAGATTTTGGCAAGCTACCGAGGCTAACAGCCGCACTGATCGACTGGCTCACCGCCGGCGGTAGCGTAGAGCATGGGATCGCTCGCAACATCATCGAGGCGCTACGCGAATTTGCGGATATTGGGGATGCGACCGGGATGTGTGTCGCGGTTGATCGTGTTGTGGCTGAGCTTCTTGCCGTTGAAACCAAGCGGATGGGCCAGAAAACGGCGGTCATCTCGTGGCTGCAACGGCTGTGGGAAGAGGAATATATCGCGTTCCCCGCGAGCTTGCCGTTCAAGTCGAAGATCAAGCTTCCGTGGGATCAGTTCGGGTTCCCAACGAATCACGAGTGGATAATGGCTCTGCGAAAGGCGTCGCCTAGAGCTGGCGACGTTAACCGCATTCCCGGCCTCGCGCTTCGTGCAGCAGCCACCGCCATTGGCATCAAAGAAGTCGGAGACCTCATTCCAGATGGGGTCGCTGAGGAATTCTTTGTCCTCAATGGGAAAAAAGCGGCTGCTCTGGTTACGCCATTGATTGCCTTGCAACGCGCCCGATACGGCGACAAGGCACGGTATACCCCAAAGGATTGGGGCGTGGGGCGCCAGTCTCGCGGCAACGATCGGACATACCGATGGGTGCTCGTGCGCGATCCATCACTGGCTGATTGGCAGGAAAAGGTTGCCCTATGGCTGAGGGAAGGTCGTAGCTTGGCCTTGCGGACATACATGGCTGACCGGCTATTTGCTTGCCTGATCGAACATAAGGAACTGCCACGTACGGTCGAAGAATACTGCCGTCGATCCGGAATGCTTTCCCCGACATGGGCAGAATGGTCCGCTTCGCAGGACTGGGCTGAATCCAGCCATCAGCTGTACACCAACTATTTTTGCGAGTTCATCAATTGGTTTCTCGCGCGCTATCTAACGGGGGACGACGATCTCGGCAGACCAGTTGTCAGCGCAGTCCACTTCAATCCAGTTCGCCGTTTAGCACAGGCCGCAAAGCCGCCTCAAACTCACCGGGAGGCGATGCCCCTTCGCTACATCCATGAGCTGATCCGCATCATCGAAAATGACGATTTTGCGTGGCCGCGATCTCTTGTGTCATCTGAGTATTTCATGAGGCACGACGTGGCATCCGGCGAATTTGTTCGAACGTGGTCGCCGGTACGGTCCGTCGCCATGCTTCTCAAGCTGCATCTACCGCTACGGACATTCCAGGTTCGCATGCTTGACTCTGGCGAAGGCGACACCGAACAGTTTGACGGGACGGAGTGGCGCCCAAATACCGGGCCGCTCGCGCCAAAGGGCAAGGCTCGCATACGCCGCGGCGTTCTCCGCAACATGACGGACACCACGTCGGGGACAACGTTTACCGGTCTTTACGTGAACACCAACAAGACCGCTGACATCTTCCGAAGCCCGAAGGACTTGGGATATGAGGTGCCATGGGAACACAAGGAGGCCATTCGTTGGACGCTCTATCTCCGGGACTGGCAGCAGAGATTTAATCCCATCCAGCGACCAACGCAGTGGGAGGAGATTCACGATAAAACGGTCTTGCGCAGCAACTCGAAGGAGATGTTGCGCAAACGCGGCGGGGTTTGTTTTTTGCTCCGCGACCCGAAAGGCACACATCCATGTGAACCCGTTGCGGATTCCCGGATGCAAAATTATTGGGCCATGCTGCTCGCCGAGCTGGAGCGTCGAGTGGCAGTGCGCGAAGAAACACTTGCTGACGGCTCTCCGGTGCGCTTTGTGCGCTCCTCGGTTGGCGCAGGGCTTCCGGTTCCACACTTCGACCTTCATTCGCTTCGGGTTGCACTGATTACCGCCTATGCGATAGAGGGAGGCGTACCGATACAGATCTTATCGAAGTGCATCGCTGGCCACGCAACGATCCTGATGACGCTCTATACACGAAGCCGGGGCCGGCTTACGTGTCGGAAGAGATGGCGAAGGCACAACAGCGCATCGAACAGGCCGAGCAGGGTAATTTCCTGCGCTTCCTGAAAAATGCAGAGATTCGAGATGCATCGCCGCTGGTAGTCGCAAATGATGCAGCTGCTTTGGCAGCACTTGATGCAAACGAGCCGAGCGGCTGGACCATAGGAGACATCGGCATCTGCCCAGTGGGTATGGGCAAGTGCAATGTTGGTGGCCCCAGCCTCACGGGGGAAACGGTAAAAAGCGCGTTCGCCCCTGTTCCAGGAGGCCCAAAGAACTGTGTGCGCTGTCGGTTTTTTATCACCGGGCCGGCATTCCTGGGCGGTCTGGTGGCGAAGTTCAATAGCACCGGCGTCCTGCTGCTGGAAGCATCTGATCGCTTACGCAAGATCGAGGCTGAAATCAATGGTATCGAGGACCGAGCAGAACCTGATGAGCTTCGGCTTCTTGGCCACGCCTACAGCCGCCGTGACACGATTCTGGAGGAGGTCGACACTGTCGCCTACAACTGGCACGCCTGTTTCGCGCTTGTGCAACGGTGCAAAGCTGCTCTCAAGGTTGTCAATGGCGGCGGGTTGAGCCTTGTTCTGGTCGGCAATGCCGCCGATCTCAATGCGGCGTTGGAGGAATGCTCGAACTTCGAGCTTTACAACGCTGTGTGCCAAGTGGCGGCCGTTTACCCCAACGACAGCCCTGTGGTGTCGACACTGCGACGTGGACGACTGCTCGACGTAATGCTGTCGCGCAATGGTCGCCGACCAGTGTTTGCCACTCTCTCCGAGGACGAAACGCTTGCGGTCGGCAATGAGTTCGTAAATCTGTTAATGGCGCGCATCGGTCGCGCCGAGACGGTCGACCTGATTGAGGGGCGCCGGATGCTGGAATCGACCGGCATTGAGGAAGACGTAGACCGCCTTCTGTCTGGGCAGGTCGGGTCCCCGATAAAGCTCGCCACGATCAGACCGCTACCACCACTGGATGCTGTGACACCAAACGTTGAGACGGAGAATTAGGAAATGGCAAAGATAGTCCCCAATGATTTGCTCGAAGCCCTTTGCAATGGTGCTCATCCACGAAAGCAGCAGTCGCTTCGGTTGATCTACCGGCTCTGCGAGGAGCAGCATGATCGCGGCAGTAGCGACTTCTCAATTGCAACGATTGGCCGCCTCTCTGCAGCGGTTGGTGGGCCATCCGCAGCTGCGATCAGAAACAAGACGGGCGACGACTACAAGGCCCTCATTAAACTATGCGCCGAGGCCGTGGGCGCCAAGGCGAAGAAGGCGGCGGCGCAAAAGGGTTCAATCCTGGATGAGATCCTAGAAGGCGTTTCCGACCCAGTATTGCGGGCCCGGGTTGGAATCCTCCTTGCCGAACTTGAATCAGCGCGTGGCCAGGTAACGGCGCTACGGCATCTGGCCGGTCAGACCGCTGTGCTGCATCTGGGTGTGCCGGAGGCTGTGCCCCCCGACGTTGTTGTGCCATCCGCTATCGAACTTTCCAAGCAGGAGCACAACGCTCTTGAACGCGCCATCGCGCCGGCGACGTTGGAGCACTGGGGATGGGTGGCGGAAGCCAATGGCCGGGTGAAGACAGACGCTGGCCAGGTTGTCTACCCAGCCGGCTACCTTACAGCAATTCAGAAAGTGCTCGGGCACTGAACGCCAGTCTCGGCTCTGTTCACATGTGATACTCATAAGCCGGCACGGCTTGTCGCGTGGTGCTTATGATATACGGCACTAGCAAGAACCGAGCTTGACTACGTCCGCCCGTATCTGGAGGTGGATCAACGCGTCCTTTGCCAGATGTTTTATGAGGTGCTTTGAGTGGCTACACGTGATAACATTCACTTGACATGAGTCGTGTAAGTAGTTACGATGTAATCACGCTGGAGGGTTGATGAAGTTACGGAAAATCGGCAATTCGTTAGGCACCACTTTCAGCCGCGATATGCTGACGAGAGCTGGGTTTGCAGAGGGCGAAGAGCTCGATGTCGTTGTAAGTGCTGGGGAGATAACGATCCGACCAGCAGCACCGACGAGAATTCTTGTTGAGTTCACGCCTGCGGAGGCCAAGGCCCTGGCAAGCGGTAAGACGGATTCAAGATTGGCGGAGGCAGCGTTGAACAAGCTGCGTCGTGTAGTGGGGACTACTTAGGAAATCATGAGTAAAAATACAACCGTAATCTACAGAGGCATCGCAGGGCTTTTTTGCGAATGCGGCAACGTCGAAGTTATCACAGACGAGCACCCGTCCTATGATCGTTTTGGATCGTGGTGGGATGCTTCGGGAGCCCGTGGTACTTCGAAAGTCACGTGCCGAAAGTGCAACAGCGATGTCCATGAACCGCAGGTCTATCCGCAACCGTCGAACCTGCCAGAAAAATTACAAGATGCTTATCCTGGCGTCGATGTTGGGCATCTGCTCGCGCAGTGCGCAGTCAAGTCGTAGTGAGCGGAAAACGTCAGCGACTGCGAAACGGTATAAACGATTTAGGAGCTCAAGTCGTGCTGCTGGACTACCTGAAGGCGGACATCGCCGAAATCATCGACCTGGCACAGAAGAACGCCAGCTATGACGCGACGCTCGCCGCGCGACAGGACGTCGGCGCGCCTATCACATCTGGCGACGAAGCAGTCGCGGAGCGGCGGCGACGCGGGCAACGGTTTATCGAACTGAAGGACAAATGGGGCGTCTAGGCCCAAGGAAAACTGCGATGGCGGAAATCTTGGCGAAGCTCGCTTCAATGTCGGACATTTTGGAAAAGCTCATCGTCTTAATCATCGGTTGGCTGCTCGGTTTGCTCGGCCCAGCCATCGTGGACGGTATCCGACGCAAACGGGAGAACAAGCTTGGCCGAAAAGCGATCCATGCTGAAATGCACGACTTGAGTGGTGTGCTTGCACTCGTGGTTTATATGGTCAGGCTGCGTGAAGGGACCGTCGACCGCGAGATAATGCAGTGGCTGAAGAACTGTGTTGATGCGGACGGCCGGTCTGAGCAATTCAAAAAGTGGAGCCTAAACCTAGCTACTCAACTTTCATGGTCGGACGAAGAACTCACGAACTTCGCTGCCTTTGGCACGCAGCAGGATGGCAAAACGGTTGTTATGCAAAAGTACCCGGTGCCTTTGTTGGACTCACGAGTCGCCGCTCTCTGGTCGTTCGACACCAGCTTTCAGCGTCGCTTGTTGGAGATTCGGCAGCTCATGCATCGGCTTGATGACCTTGTTGATCGCTCGCGGAAGTTGCAAGACATGACGTTCACCAGTCTGACCGACGAGAATCGCGCATTGGTCGAACAGAACATCATGCAGACAATATCGTTCTACGGGCAGACTGCAAAGCAGGTAGTGGACAAGATCAATGCGTTGGAGGGTTAGTTTTGTGCAGACGTAGTTGACGTAAATATATGAACACTACCTGCCCGCATGGACGCCTTCCTGGCGCCCCAGGCACAAGCAGCGGAAGAACAAGGAAAAGCGCCGCGTGCGCCCGATTGCGGCCGGCCGGAAGCCGCTGCCTGAACGAAAAGGAAGCCGCTGCAACTATTTCGTTACCTTAGAAAATGTCTGACTAAGCGAATTTGGGCCAGCCGCCGAGCCGCTGATCGACGGCATACACTGCGGAGGTAAACATGGGAGCGATTGCAGAAGTTGTAGTGCAGTTTCGCAATGTGATGCTTCGAGACCTCGACATGACTCTCGAACTAGCGCGAGAGCGTGATCGACGGAGCTTAACGTTCGCTGCTGAGAGCGAAGGCGAGCGAGCGGCCCGTGAAAGCTTGAAAGAGAAGTGTGATCGTGCTGAAAAGGTGTTGAATCGCCACGACTATCGTAGACACTCCTGAGCCATAATGTCGGGCACAAGGAGAAGATATGAGCGGTAAGCGGTACACAGAGGAATTCAAGATTGCAGCGATCAAGCAGGTGGCGCAGGGCGGTC
>NZ_WNKZ01000064.1 GCF_009720835.1 Pseudoduganella buxea | reverse complement strand
GCCCGCGTCAGCTCGGCCGGTGCCTCGCGCGCCATGCGCTCCACCAGGGTCACGAGGGCCTGGCGCTGGCTGCTGTCGGCCGCGCTCAACGCGGCCAGCCGGTCGACATTGAAGCTGCCGGCCGGGTTAGCGGCCGGCGCGGCCGGCGCGGCCGGGGCGGCTTCGCCGTCCCGGTCCAGGTATTCGCGCAAGGTCTCCATCATCTGCTCCACATCGATCGGTTTGGCGATGAAATCGTTCATGCCGGCCGCCATGCACTCCTCCCGCTCGGCCGCCGTGACACCCGCGCTCATGGCCAGGATGGGCTGGCGCACGCCCAGTTGCGTGCGCAGCAGCCGCGTGGCCGTGTAGCCGTCCATGACCGGCATCTGCACGTCCATCAGCACCAGGTCGAACCGGGCCGCGTCGAGCCGCATGGCGTCGACCGCTTCCTGGCCGTTGCCCACCACCGTCAGGATGACGCCGGTTGGCTCCAGTATACCCTTGGCCACCAGCTGGTTCAGGGCGTTGTCCTCGACGAGCAGGATGCGCGCGCCGGCCAGCCCCGTGGCCGGTAAGACCACCGCTTCGACCGGGGCCGCCTGTACGGGGCGTTCCCGGGCGCCCAGGACCGCCAGCAGGCCCGCCGCCGTCACCGGCCGGGCGAGGGGCACGGCGCCCGCCAGCGGCACCGGATTGCGTTCCGGGCCGCCCGTCAGCTGCAGCACTGTCACGGCATGGCCCGGCCAGCGCGCCGCCAGTGCCGCCTGCACGCGCGCCGTGTCGTCCTGGCCCACGCCCGAGAGCACTGCGTCCACCGGCATATCGTCCATCGGCAAGTCGTCCAGCAGCGCCAGGGCCTGCTCCGCATCGGGCCCGGCCAGCACGGACCAGCCCAGCGCCGTCGCCGCGTGGCCAACGGCGGCCCGGCTGGCGGCGCCGCCGTCGATCAGCACCAGGCGCCCGCCGGGCGGCATCTGCACCGGTGCCGCCGACTGGGCACACGTGAGCGGCAAGGTGACGGTAAACGTGCTGCCCTGGCCCGGCTGGCTGCTGACGGCGATGCGCCCGCCCATCAGTTCGGTGAGCTGGCGCGCGATGGCCAGGCCCAGGCCGGTGCCGCCGAAGCGGCGCGAGATGCCCGCGTCGGCCTGCTCGAAGGGCCGGAACAGCCGCGCCACCTGCTCCTCGCTGATGCCGATGCCCGTGTCGCGCACCTCGATGCGCAAGGTGGCCGTGCTGCCATGCTGGCTGAGGCGGTCGATGACGACCGTCACGCCCCCTTCGCCGGTGAATTTCAGGGCATTGCTCACCAGGTTCAGCACCACCTGCTGCAGGCGCGTGATGTCGCCGATATAGGTGGCCGGCAGGTCGGGCGCCACGTCCACGGCCAGGTCCAGCGCCTTGCCGCTGGCACGCATGGCAGTGGCGACCCCTTCGACCAGCTGGGTCAGCGGGAAGGGCAAGGCGGCGATATCGACCTTGCCGGCCTCGATCTTGGAAAAATCCAGCACGTCGTTGATGATGCCCACCAGGGTCTTGCCGCAGGACTGGATCATGCCCACGTATTCGCGCTGCTGCGGCGTCAGCCCCGTGCTGTCGAGCAGGTGTGCCAGCCCCAGCACAGCATTCATCGGCGTGCGGATCTCATGGCTGACATTGGCCACGAACTCGCTCTTGGCGCGGCTGGCCGCCTGGGCCAGCCGTTCGTTGCGCGCCTGGCCCAGCTCGGCCATCTTGCGGTCCGTGATGTCGGTGACCATCGTGTGGAAGCCCTGCACGACACCATTCGCGTCCACGTTCGGGATGTAGTCACCCATGAAGTAGCGCGGCCAGCCGGGGTGCTGGAAGTCCGTCTCGAAGTGCACCGCCTCGCCGGCCAGCGCCCGTTCGACCAGCGGCAGCAGCACGGCATAGGCCGATTCGCCCAGCACGTCGCGCATGTGCCGGCCGACGATGGCGTCCGCTTCCAGGTTCAAGGTCACGCAGTAGGTGCGGTTGACGAAGCGGTACACGTGGCCGCTGTCGATGTAGCCGATCAGGGCCGGGTTGTTGTCGGCCATCGTGCGCAGGAAGCGTTCGCTGTCGGCCAGTTGCCGCTCGGCCTTGCGCCGCGCCGTGATGTCGCTGCTGGCGACGACGGCGCCCAGGCGCGCGCCGTCCGCGCCCACCAGCGCATGGCCCGAGCACAGCAGGTGCCGGGCCGGCTGCCCCGGCGGCGCGATGACGATCTCGATGCCACTGATGGTTTCGCCGGCCAGGGCCCGCGCCAGCGGCACCATCGTGGGCGGCATCGGCTCGACGCCGTCGGGCTGGTAGACACTGCTGTGGCGGGCCCAGTCGACCGGCAGGTCGCCCTTGCGCGGCATGCCGTAGATTTCGCGGGCGGCGCGGTTGAACAGCGTCAGGTTGCCGGCCTCGTCGCACGCGGCCACGGCCACGTCGATGGCTTCCAGCACGGCCGTCAACAGGGCCCGCTCGCTTTCCAGCTCGCGCTCGATGCGCCGGCGCACGGAGATATCGTTGATGAAGGCGCCGAACGAACGCTCGCCGCCCACGTCGATCAGGCCGATCGTCATCTCGACGGGGAATTCCTCGCCGCCGCGGCGCTGCGCCATCAGTTCCAGGCGGCGGCCCAGCACGCGGCCCTCGCCCGTTTCCAGGAAACGGCGCAGACCGCGCTGGTGCGCTTCGCGCAGGCTGGCCGGCACCACCACCTCGTGCAGCAGGGTACCCAGCACTTCGTCGCGGCGCCAGCCGAACATCTGCTCGGCCTGGGGGTTCCAGCCCGTGATGCGCCCGGCGCTGTCCATGCCGACGAAGGCATCCTGGGCCGTCTCGAGGATGGTGCGGATGCGTTCCTCGCTGCGGCGCACGGAGTCGAGCGAACGGGCCAGGTCGCCGGTGCGCTGCTCGACGCGCCGCTCCAGCTCCACATTCATCTGCGTCAGCTGCTTCTGCTGCTCGTGCAGGCGCTGCAGGCTGGCGTTGACGGCGCCCGTCAGCGCGGTCAGCTCGAAGAAGCTGCCGGGGGCCACGTCGATGGCATGGTCGTCGCCCTGCTCGATGGCGGCTGCCGACGTGGCCGCGTCCAGCAGCGGCTGCGTGATGCGGCGCGACACGCGCCAGCCCAGCAGCGAAAAGCCCAGCGCCACGGCCAGGCCGACACCGAACACGCGCAGCTGCAGCTCGCGTACGGGTCCGTAGGCGGCGCGCACTTCCTGGCGCGTCAGCACGACCCAGCCCAGGCCGGGGTTGGTGCCGAAGCCGCGCGTGCTGGCAGCGCCGACCAGGTAGCTGCGCCCGTCGGCCCAGCGTTCCTCGCGGCTGTCGGGCCGGCCGGCTCGGGCGGCCGTGACGGCGCCCGACACGATCGCGCTGCCCGTCAATCCGGCGGGGCCGGACAGCACCTTGCCGGTGCGATCGACGATCAGGGTCTGTTCGCCGCCGTCCGCGGTCCGGTCCAGGCTGCTGCGAATCTGCTCCGCCCAGCGCCAGTTCAGGTGCGCGCCAAGCACGCCGACGACACGGCCGGCCGCATCGCGCACGGGGAAGGCAATGTCGACGAAGCGCGGCGGACCGTCCCGCTGCGCCGGCAGCAACCTGGCCAGCAGCACGGCTTCGTGCACGTCATGCACGAACTTGCCGCCCAGCGCGCCGCTGAACCACGGCCGCGTGGCCACGTTGGCCCCTTCGAGCAGGCCGCCGGTGGCCGTGGCGACCTTGCCGCTTGGCGCGACCCACCCGATCCATGCATACATGGGATAGCTCGACTGCAACTGTTCGACGATATGGCGGCGCTCCGCGTCCGGCAGCCCCGGCTCGCTGAACTCGCGCCGGGCCGCCAGCAACTGCACGTCGCGGTAGCGTTCATGCAGGGTGGCATCGAGCTGTTCGGCGCCATGGCGGGCGCGCTCGGCCAGGCCGTCGCCGATCATGCGTTTCAGTTCGTCCGTGGACAGGTAGCCCAGCAGGATCACCAGCACGACGGTCAGCAGCAGTGCGCTGGCCGAGGCCCACAGCGCGAGCGACGTGCCCAGGCGCTGGCGCGGCAGGAAGGTCGGGACCGTCATGGCCGGTGGCCGCTGGGGCAGGTGACGGTGGGAACAATGCTGGCACGGCGGGCCGGATTGGCCGCCACCGGACGAATGGGCATGGAGGTCTTCCTGTCTGGCTGGGGAACACAGGAACCGGGGGCGGGGGTTCGCGAACTGTTGCGGGCTGGGCCCTTTTGCGCGAGTGTACCCGAAGCTGGCGGGCATGGGTGCCGCCAAGCCACCGGTGTTGTATCCAGGCAGCAACAACAAATAATGCTGATCATGGTGCCGGCGCGCCGGCCGGCACCGTGGTCACGGGGAGCGGCAGCCGGGCCTGGGGCCGGCGCCGCCCCGGCGGCGGCTCAGGCTGCGTACAGCATCTGGGCCGGCACGTCGTTCTGCGAGAAGGCCACGCGGAACTTGCCGCGGCGGTCGCCCATCAGCAGGCGCAGCTGCGCGATCGTGATGTCGGACACTTCGTGCATGCGGATCAGCAGCGACGGGCCGATGGCCAGGCGGAAGTGGCGGATCTTGCTGATCACGGGCGGCGCCACTTCCAGCAGGCGCGCCAGGGCGGCGTCGTTCTTCAGGTCCAGCACGTCGATCAGGTGGTCGAGCAGGCGGTTCGGGTCGTAGTTCAGCAGGGTCTCGCCGGCGTTGGCGGCAGGCGTCGTCATCAGGTCAAGGGTCGTCATGTCAATCTCCAGTCATTTGCAGTTCACGGGCCCCGGCAGTGGCCGGGACGAAAAACCGGTGCGGGCAGGACGGCCATGGGCGGGCCATGACTGATCGTGCGAAAGGCGGAACCGGTGAATGTGAGATGCGCCAGGAGTGGCGTCCCCGCGGAGGTGCGGAAGGGAACTCTGGTCCGCGGCAGGTGTTTGGGAGCGGGACCGGTTTCTATATTGCACGAAAAATTCTTTATATGCAATCGCAATATTGCGTGTGGCGTTTTCGCCATGGCTGCCGTGACGACATGGCGCCGCACGTTTTCCGAACGCGCTAGCATCGCGATATACAGGGGGAATCATGATCGACCTCGACGGAGACACGGCCGTGCCGGCCGACGGCGGCAGCGGCGAAGCGCCCGCGCTGGTGGTGCTGGACGCGCAGTGCCACGTGACGGGCATGAGCGCGGCGTTTCGCATGCGCCTGGACGCCGTGGCCGACCAGGTGGCCAGCCAGGTGGCCGCCACCTTGTGCCCGCCGCCCGCGCCGACGCCGGAAGAGGCCCATGCCCAGGCCCGCGCCGGCTTGGCGGCCGCGCTCGAAGGCAGCGCGGGGCAAAGCCTGCAGGTGGTGCCGGTCCACGCGGCCGAGGGCGAACTGACGGGCTACGTGGGCGTGCTGGAACGCAGTTCGGCCGGCACGGCCCGTTTCCAGGAATTGCTGGACCACCTGCCCGCCGGGGTCGTCGTGCACGCGGCCGATGCCACCATCCTGACGGCCAACCGGGCCGCCGAGCGCCTGCTGGGCCGCACCCTGACGGACCTGCGCGGCATGACGGCGACGGTGCCGGAGTGGCGCCTGCTGCAGCCGGACGGCCGCCCGATGCCGGACGCGATGTATCCGGTGCATCAGGTGCGCCGCTCGCGCGCCGAGGTGGCGGGCTTTATCGTCGGCCTGCGCCGCTACGGGCCCGCCAACGGCGATGAAGGCGTGTCCTGGATGATCTGCAATGCCTACCCCGTGTTCGACGGGGCCGGCGACCTGCAGGAGGTGGTGGTGTGCTTCACCGATTGCACCGACCTGAAGGATGCTGAACGGCGCCTGAGCAAGTCCGAGGAACGCCTGCGCCTTGTGCTGCGGGGCTCGCGCGACGCCGTGTGGGACTTCGACCTGCGCTCGGGCGAAGCGTATTATTCCGACCGGTGGTGGGAAATGCTGGGCTTCGCGCCGGACGAGGTGTCGGCCGACCAGCAGACCTGGCGCCGTTTCCTGCACCCGGACGACCGCATGGCGCTGGACGTGTTCATGCGCGACCTGCTGGGTGGCGGGCGCGACAGCTTCAGCATCGAGCTGCGCCTGGCCCACCGCGACGGCCACTACGTGCCGATCCTGTCGCGCGGCTTCGTGCTGCACGACGAGGCGGGCCGCCCCGTGCGCGTGTCCGGCACCAACACGGACCTGACGGAACGCAAGGAGAGCGAACGGCGCATCTATCACCTGGCCTATTACGACCACCTGACGGGACTGCCGAACCGGCGCTACCTGCTGGAACAGCTGAACAAGGTGGCCAGCCGGGGCAGCCGCCAGGCCCGCGTCGGCGCCATGCTGTTCATCGACCTGGACAACTTCAAGCAGCTCAACGACACCATGGGCCACGAGGCGGGCGACCTGCTGTTGCAGCAGGTGGCGGAGCGGCTGCGCCATTCGGTGCGCGACAGCGACCAGCTGGCCCGGCTGGGCGGCGACGAATTCGTCATCGCGCTGGAGAACCTGGGGCCGAGCGACCAGGAGGCCGCCGTCGAGGCAGAAAAGGTGGCGCACAAGATGCTCACCGTCCTCGAGCGCCCGCACCGCATCGCCCAGCGCACCATCACCGTCACGCCCAGCATCGGCATCTCCCTGTTCGGCGGCACGGACGCGTCGATCGATGAGGTGCTGAAACAGGCCGATATCGCCATGTACCATGCCAAGGCGGCTGGCCGCAACACGTTGCGCTTCTTCGACCCGGCCATGCAGGCCGCCATCGATGCCCGCAGCGCGATGGAGACGGATTTGCGTCAGGGCCTGCAGTGGCACCATTTTCCCCTGTACTGCCAGCCCCAGTTCAGCGCCGACGGCAAGCTGGTCGGCGGCGAGATGCTGCTGCGCTGGCAGCATCCCCGGCGCGGCCTGGTGGGGCCGGGCGAATTCATCGACCTGGCCGAAAGCACGGGCCTGATCGTGGCCATCGGCCACCAGGCCCTGCGGGACGCCTGCCAATGCCTGGCACGCTGGTCCGCCCTCCCCGTGCTGAGCGACATCTCGCTGGCCGTCAATGTCAGCGTGCAGCAGCTGGTGCAGCCGGACTTCGCCACCGGCGTGCTGGCCATCCTGGAAGAGACGGGGGCGCCGCCGGAGCGGCTCAGCCTGGAGCTGACGGAAAGCATCCTGGCCGAGAACGGGCAGGACGTCATCGACAAGATGCTGGAACTGCGCCGCCACGGCGTGCTGTTCTCGCTGGACGATTTCGGCACGGGCTACTCATCGCTGTCCTACCTGAAACGGTTCCCGTTCTGCGCCCTGAAGGTGGACCGCGCCTTCGTCAACGACGCCCGCGAGGGCTCGAACGCGGGCGCTATCGCCGAACTGATCGTGGCTCTGGGCAAGACCCTGGGCCTGAAGGTGATTGCCGAAGGCGTGGAGAACGAACAACAATTCGGCTTCCTGCGCGAGCACCAGTGCGACGCGTTCCAGGGTTTCCTGTTCGCGCCGGCCCTGCCCCTGGACGAATTCGAGCGTCGCTACTGTCCTGCCTGACGGTGGCCACACCCTCGTGCTTGACTTGTGCACTGCAACGCGAGATGCTGTGCACGGATCGCGCACGCGGTCACTTCACGTACGGGAGCCGACATGTTCCAGGCAGGCGACATACAGCAGGACCGGCGGCGTGACAACACCATGGCCGCCGTCATCGACGAAGCGATCCGCTTCGACCAGGAACGGGGCGCCGCACTGGCCTGGGCCTTCCTCGCCAGTCACGGCCTCTCGCCGGAAACCATCCTGCGCGTTCTGTCCCATGCGCCGGACGGGGCCGTGCCACGGCGCCAGACGGCGCACTGAGCAAAGACGCACGGCAAAAAGCCGGCTGCGCGCCGGCTTTTTCACGTTGGTTTGGGCAGCGTCAGTGTTGCGCGACGGCCTGGCCCCGGGTGCCGCGGGCGGCGAAATAGCAGGCACCGGCGCAGCGTTCCAGGCCGGAGCGGTCCAGCACGACGATCATGCCGCGGCGGCACTGGATCAGGCCGTCGGCCTGCAGCTTGCCGGCGGCGGCCGTGATGCTTTCGCGGCGCACGCCCAGCAGGTTGGCGATCAATTCCTGGGTGACCTTCAATTCTTCCGATGGCGAACGATCCAGGCGTTCGAGCAGCCAGCGGCACAGCTTCTGTTCGATACTGCTGTGGCGGCTGCTGACGACATTTTGCGCCAGCTGGGCGAACAGGCTGCTCGTGTAGCGCATCAGCTGCTGGGCCAGCACGCCACCTTCGCCGAACAGTTCGCGCAAGGTGTCGGTACGCAGGCGGTAGCCGTAGCCGGCAGCTTGGACGACGGCCGTGTTGCTGGCGCGCTCGCCTTTATACATTGTCACGCCGGCCACGCCTTCGCGGCCGACGACGGCGATCTCCGTCGTCACGCCGTCTTCATTGACGTACTGCAGCGACACGATGGCCGTCGTGGGGAAATAGCTGAATTCGATCTTGTCGCCGAAGTCGTACAGGTGCTTGCCGACCGGCATCGCCACCAGCTCCAGGCTGGGAATCAGCCGTTCCAGTTCGGCCTGGGGCAGTGCGCGCAGCAGTTCGTTCTGCTGTACGCCGGTCAGGCTGATCGCCGGCGGCATGCCCGCGGTGCGTTTGCCCGCCAGGGAAATCGGGGCCTGCAGGGCCTGGATAGGAGCGCGCTGGGTGGCGGAATCGGCTTGCGTGGTCTTGAACATATGGGGCACCTGTATCGTTGTTGTCATTTCCTCCACTTTATGGCTGAGCGGACGTTTTGAGAGTCGGACAGTGGGTTCATCGCTTGTAGTACAGCAGCATTAGGCCTTGTAATCTCTGTCCTACGTGAAGTGGCGCACATTCAAGAGGGGTCAATTCTCGGAAAATACGTCTCAGAGGCAATTTTGCCGGACACGCGAATTCACCCCATGAACAACTTTGTCAAAGTCTCGTACGCCCTGCAACGTCAACAACGCGCCGTCGAACGCACCCTGTATGCCAGCTCGACCGAGGAAAGCGTCGTCGCGTCGAAGTGGGCCGACGCCTGGCACCGGCTGGTGCAGCGCCGCCTGGACCGCCTGGCCATGGCCGAGCAGCCCAGCCGCTACGTCGACAGCCGCGGCCGCCTGCTGCACTGACAAGTTGTGCGGCGGCGCGCCCGCGCCGCCGTTCCTTCCCTGCCCTGCCTCTCCCAGCCCTGGCAAGGTGTTGACGAGCCGTTAAGGCGCAACACTTTCCCTCCAGACAAGCTGTTATAACTTCCATATTGGTTTAACACATCAGTCCGTATGCTAGTATGCGGCGGCGATGCGCCGCGCCCTATGGGGCCGGCGTGCGACAGAACCGCTGCGGGCCTATCCGGCAATGCACGGCATCGAGAGACACCCAACACCAAATTGGAGAAGCAGTGAGTATTTTCAGAACCAAGAATCTAGACGACATGGTTGCGGCCAGTCGCAAACCGGGCGGCCTGAAGAAAGTCCTGGGCCCCTTCGACCTGATCCTGATGGGCATCGGCGCCATCGTCGGCACGGGCATCTTCGTGCTGACCGGCACGGGCGCGCTGACAGCCGGCCCCGCCCTGACGATCTCGTTCATCATCGCCGCCATGGCCTGCGGCTTCGCCGCCCTGTGCTATGCGGAATTTTCATCGACCGTGCCGGTGGCCGGCTCGATCTACACCTACAGCTACGCCACCCTGGGCGAGCTGGTGGCGTGGATGATCGGCTGGGACCTGATGCTGGAATACGGCCTGGCCACGTCGGCCGTGTCGGTCGGCTGGTCCGGCTACTTCCAGTCGCTGATCGCCGGCTTCGGCCTGCACCTGCCGGACGCACTGACGGCCGCACCGGGCGCCGTTCCGGGCAAGGTGACGTATTTCAACCTGCCGGCCCTGCTGATCATGCTGGTGCTGACGACGATGCTGTCCTGGGGCATGCGCGAATCGGCCCGGCTGAACAACATCATGGTGGCCATCAAGGTGGCAGTCGTACTGCTGTTTATCGCCGTCGGCGCGCGCCACGTGCAGCCCGAAAACTGGCAGCCCTTCATGCCTTACGGCCATACGGGCGTGCTGAGCGCCGCCGCCCTCGTGTTCTTCGCCTTTATCGGCTTCGATGCCGTAACGTCGGCGGCCGAGGAAGTCAAGCGGCCGGAACGCGACCTGCCGATCGGCATCATCGGTTCGCTGGCCGTCTGCACCATCCTGTATGTCATCGTGTCGGCCATCATGACGGGCATCGTGCCGTACAAGCAGTTCCTCGGCGTCGACCATCCGGTGTCGCTGGCGCTGAAGTACGCGGGCGAGAACTGGGTCGCCGGCTTCGTCGACCTGGGTGCCATCCTGGGCATGACCACCGTCATCCTCGTCATGGCCTACGGCCAGACCCGCGTCATCTTCGCCATGTCGCGCGACGGCCTGCTGCCGAAAAAGCTGTCGTCGATCCACCCGACGCACAGCACGCCGTTCTTCGCCACCTGGGTGGTGGGCATCGTGTTCGGCCTGATCGCCGCGCTGATCCCGCTGGACGTGCTGACCGAACTGATCAATATCGGCACCCTGGCTGCGTTCAGCCTCGTGTCGATCGCCGTCATCATCCTGCGCAAGAAGCGTCCCGAGCTGCACCGCGCCTTCCGTTGCCCCGGCGTGCCCGTCATCCCCCTGCTGGCCGTGGCCTTCTGCGTGGTCCTGATGAGCTACCTGTCGGCCACCACGTGGATCGCCTTCGGCATCTGGCTGTTGCTGGGCCTGGTGATCTACTTCGGCTACTCGCGAAAGCGCTCGCTGCTGCACAAGGACTGACAGCAGGGGTCGATGGGCGCCGGCCTTGCGGCGTCGCCCCGGGCGGCTAGACTGGAACGGTCAGCTGCCCGGAGCCGCCATGCCCAAGCCGCCCCATCTGCTTCTTCCGATACTGCTGGCCGCGCTGGCCGCGCTGCCTGCTCCCCCTGCGCGGGCCCAGATCTCCATCGAGCCGGACCAGGTGGTCGCCGCCATCGACCTGGCCACCCTGCTCGACAGCCGCCAACGCCAGTCGCGCCCGCCTGGCCAGGCGTGGTTCGAACTGCTGCGCGGCAGCCAGCCCGTCATTGTCACGGCGCCCCACGCCACGCGGCCGTTTCGGGCCGGGCGTTTCCGCTTCGCCGACGGCGGCGGTACGGCCGCGCTGGCGCGGGCCCTGCACGAGACCTGCGGCGCCACGGTGCTGTACACGGTGTGGGACAGCCCGGCCGACCCCAATTTTGACGACGACAACGAGTTCAAGGCGCGCCTGGGCGAACTGATCGCCGAGTTGCGTCCCATCCTGGTACTGGACATCCATGCCAGCAATGCCTTCCGGCCCTACGACATCGACCTGGGCACGATGCACGGCCAGTCCGTCGCGGGCGACCCCGCCATCGTGCCGCAGCTGGCGGCCGCCCTGCGCGGCGCCGGCCTTGTGAACGTGTCGGACAACCGCTTTCCTGCCGCGCGCAACCGCACCATCACCCGTTATGCCCACGCGCGCGGCGTGCCGGCCGTGCAACTGGAGTTTTCCGTCACGCGCACGTCGCCCCAGGACGGTCCCCTGGCCGGCCACCTGTTCGCCCAGGCGCTGGAGGGGCTGGCCCGCTCTCTCGACGGGCGCGGGCGCTGCACCCACGCGGCCGCCGCCTCGGCTGCCGAGCCCTGAGGCGGGCGAGGCGAAAAGCCGCCACCCGGCGTGGCCCGGTGTTCGGCGACAACTAGCTGCAGGGAATGGAGGGCGCGGTCCACGCACGATCGGCGGACCCGTCGCGTTCGAGCGCCGCTCGGCGCGGGATGTGGAACCGCGGGCGGCGGGGCTGCAGGGCCCTTAAAGCAGTCGCAGCATGGCCGCCTTGATGACGCCGGCCGTCTTGTTGACGGCGCCCAGCTTCTCCAGCGCGTTATTGACGTGGAAATTGACGGTGCGTTCCGAGATATGCATGATCTGGCCCACTTCGCCGGACGTCTTGCCGTCCGCCGTCCAGCGCAGCACTTCGATCTCGCGCGGGGTCAGCGGCGGATGGCTGGGCGCGGCGATCGACACGAGGCGCGTCATGCCCTCGTGCGCCACCTGCACCAGCCACGACATCTTCAGCGAGTGTTCGCGCAGCTCCGTCTCGCCCAGGATATCGTGCGAGCGCGCCAGGGTCAGCAGGCCGCCGACGCCACGCGCGTCGTAGGAAGACTGGGCCCAGCCCACGCGCAGGCCGTGGCCGCGTGCATCCTCCCAGAACTCGGGGCACTGGCCGAAGACCTTGTCCGTCCACACCAGCGGCAGCACCGACTGCATGCCGTGTGCCACCGTGGGATCGATGCGCAGGTAGTTCTGGCGTGCGTAGCGGTCCTGCCAGTGACGCGAATAGTTATTCTTCATGTACATCTTCGGATTCGACACGGGCAGCGGCATGCGCAGCCCGTAGGCACAATATTCGAATCCCAGATCGTAGGCAGCCGCCGCCAGCACGTCGAACAGTTCGTCCTCGGTGGCTGCCGTCAGCAAGCCCTGCATCTGCTTGTCTTGCCAGTGCGTTAAATTCACAGTATCAGCTCCCCGCTGGTGGGCCGCGCGCTGCAGTCATGGCCATATGCGCCAGTCATGCAGCCGCCCGGCGGTAGTCGCGCTTCGGGCTCCGGATGCACAACCGCACGGAGCTTGCGTCTTGTCTTGTATTGCAAGTCACAATACCAGCCGGAAAAATTGTCGTCAAATGTAACTTTTTTGTTTCGTCAAAACTGACCGGAAAGTTACAACAGCGCTGCTGTCAACCTTGACAGTGGTTCAATTTTCCGTCCCGGGCTTCAATACTTGTTTCGGCCCGTTGCGCCGTTTTCCCGAGGAGGTGCCAGATGTCCGACAGACCCTATGTACGCATGACCTTCGCCGCCATGCAGCGGCGCCAGTTGCGCCACCTGGTGTCGGCCCTGGACGACGACATCGGCGCGTCCGCCGGCGATGGCGCGACCGCCAGCGCCATCACCGGCTATACCGAATGGGTGGGCGAAGGCGAACCCGTGCTGACGATGGGCTGGGATTGGGAAATGCGCGCCGGCGAGGCGGGCGTCGCCCTGCGCCGCGTGGGCGACCCGCGCAGCAACCTGTGCGTCGTCATGCGCGCCGGCGCCGCCGACGACCTCGACGACAGCGATACCTTGCTGAAAATCCTGATCGACCGCTCGAACTGGCAGGAGGAAACACTGCGCTATCTGCAGCATCGCTACCACGGTTGACCGGCGCCGACGCGCGCGGCCGCCCTCTCCCAACCCCGTTCTACCCCTTTACCTGCTTTCGGCGCAAGCCGCAGCGGGTTTTTGTGTTTTCCAAACTGTCAGAAGTAACAGTTTTGCTCAGGCATAAACCATAGTCAAATGGCAACTCCTGATCAACATCAACTTCACCTAGCGGAGCGGGGAATGAATCGAATCGCCGGCAACACCAGCACTCTGAGCAAAGAACTGTTTTCCCAGATCGGACGTTACCGTCACAAGGTCTTCGTCGAGACCTTGGGATGGGACCTGACGGTCCGCAACGGCGAGGAATTGGACCAGTTCGACCGGCCCGATACCTTGTACGTCGTCTCCAAGGACGAAGAAGGCAATGTCAACGGCTGCGCTCGGCTGCTGCCGACCAGCCAGTCCTACCTGCTGGGTGACGTATTTCCGCAACTGATGAATGGCCAGCCGGTGCCGTGCAGCGACGATGTGTGGGAACTGTCGCGCTTCGCCGCTGTCGATTTCAACAGCCGCACGACGTCGGCGCTGTCGCAATTCTCGTCGGAAGTGGCTGTGCGCCTGCTGCAGGATTCGATCGCGTTTGCCGCCGAACAGGGCGCGAAACGCCTGATCACGGTCTCGCCCATCGGCATCGAGCGCCTGCTGCGCCGCGCCGGCTTCCACGCCCACCGTGCCGGCCCGCCGATGATCATCGACGGCCACCCGATCTTCGCGTGCTGGATCGAGGTGAAGCAGCCGGGGTGAACGCTGGCCGCGCCGCCATCTTGCAACAGGCGGCGGCGGGGCAGCGAGAGCAGAAGCGATCAATTCATGATGCCCCGCAGTTGCACTACGGTTTCGGGAACTATTGCCTGAAAACAGGGGACTGTCCCCGGTCTTGGGGCCGGGGTTGCGGCAGCATGGGCGGGACGGCGACGGGCTCGTTCAGCCGCAGGAACTTGAAGCCGGCCAGTTGCAACGCCGGTTTGCCGGCGGCGGCCTGGTCGCGGGCGCGGCGTGCTACCCGTTCGATAAAGGCGGCGAAGCTTTCCTCGCGCACCTGCGGCTCGGCCGAATTCAGGAAGTGCCGGCTGCCATCCGGCTGCGTGACGACCAGGCCCACGTGCGACGCCCAGTGCTGGCCGCCCCGGGTCGAGATGACGTTGACGAAGTCGCCGTCGGCCAGTTGCGCCAGTACCCGCTCGACGTGCGCCGCCGGGACGTAGGCTTCGACGCTGCGGGTGACGGGAAAGTCGGCCTCGGTACGGTGCCGCATGCGCAGGAAAGCAGCGCGATCGACCGTCAGCTCGTAGCGGCCCACGTCGGCGCCTGCCAGCGGCGCGCTGATGTCCGTCACCAGCCAGGCGTTGTTGACGTTCCAGTCCTGCTCCGTGTAGTGGTTGCGGGTGGACACGCCGATGACGCCGTCCTTGTAGCGGATGCGCTGCAGCATCCAGAAGAATTCCTCCCACGATCCGGACAGCGCCATCGCATACGTGTGCTCGGCGAAGACGACGCAGTCGCTGTGCGTCAGGCTGAACATGGGCAGCCGGTCGTGCAGCTGCCACGGGTATTCGCCCAGCAGGTTCAGGACATAGGGCTGGCCGATATTGCGCCGGCCGATGGCGGCGATGCGCCGACGCAGGTCCGGCTCGTCGCGCTGCATCCGGCGCAGGTAGGCATCGACCTGCTCGGGCGTCATCCGGTGGATGGGTACGGGTTCGCCCACGCCGGCGCAAGCGGCCAGCATGGCACACGACAACCCCAGCATCGTTCGTCTCTGCATCGCCACTCTCCCGCTGTCCTGGTTCCCTTTCCCCGACGATAACCGCTGCGGCGGTCGCAAGCAACGCATAGTGTGGCGAATCGATCCCGTATTCCCGCAGGCTATGGCCGAAACACCATAAATCATTGTCTTTACCATCACTTCTGGCCAATACTTGGCGGTATAAAAATCGCAACGGGTCGGGAGAAACGATGAGAATCGAACGCAAGCCGCTGGCGGCGGTGGCATTGGCATGGCTGGCATTGCCGGCGTGGGCGCAGCAGGACGTGGCGGACAACGCGGCCGGCGACGCCATGCAGAAGGTGGAAGTGACGGGCATCCGCGCCTCGCTGGCCAAGTCGCTGGACGTGAAGCGCAATGCCAGTGCCAACGTCGAGGTCATCACCGCCGAGGACATCGGCAAGATGCCGGACAAGAACCTGGCCGATTCGCTGCAGCGGCTGCCCGGCGTGGCCGTGCGCACCGATTACGACGAGGCGGAAAAGGTATCGATGCGGGGCACCAATCCCGACATGTCGCTGATCCTCTTCAACGGCCACGCCGTCAGCACGGCCGACTGGTACATCGCCGACCAGAATTCGTCCAGCCGCAGCACCAGCCTGTCGCTGGTGCCGTCGTCGGTGCTGAACCAGGCCGTCGTCTTCAAGACCTCGCAGGCCAACATCGTCGACGGCGGCCTGGCCGGCACCATCAACGTCACCACCCGCAAACCCCTGGCGCAGAAGGAGAAAGTGTCCGGCGTCGTCAGCGGCGGCCTGACCTACGCCGATTTGCCGGGCAAGACGGCGCCGGACCTGAACGCCAGCATCAACTGGAAGAACGATGCGAACACCTTCGGCTTCATCGTCCAGGGCTTCGCCGAGAAGCGCCATATCCGGCGCGATTCCGTGTCGCGGCTGGCCTACGGCGCCTCGTCCGGGTGGGACGTGATCAACACGGCCACGATGCTTGGCATTTCGGATGCTTCGCTGGCCGGCACGGGCCTGACGGCGGCGGACCTGAACGGCGTGCGCATGCCCGGGTCGATGAGCTCCGAGTTCGTCGAGGGGGTGCGCGACCGCAAGGGCGGCCTGCTGTCGCTGCAGTTCAAGCCGAACCAGGACCTGGACGTGACGGCAACGGGCTTCTACTCGCGCATGAAGGCGAATAACTACGGGCGCCTGACGTCCGGCGCCTTGTACAGCATGCTGCTGGGGAAAGCCGATCCGCTGGGCGGCGTGACGGCGACGGCCGCGAACACGGCCTCCAACGGCCAGCGCGTGTACGCCAACATCCGCAACCCCGTGATCGTCAACGAGACGAGCATGTACGGCCATCCGCTGCGCGTGCTGAAAAGCGCGGACATCATTTTCCCCGACGGGACCACGCCCCAGTACGTGGGCAACTCCGAAGCGTTCTACCGCGACGGCGCCACCGCCGAAAGCGCCTTCATCGACGTCGACGCCAACTGGCGCGTCAACGACGATTTGCGCGTCAAGGCGCTGCTGTCGACCACGCGCGGCGTCGGCGAGACGGCGCGCGACCAGGGCACGACGTGGGCCCGCTACGGCACCGGCGTCAGTTATGCGCTGAACGACGTGGACGAGGCGCCGTTCGTGCAGTACCACGGCGCCGGCGCCAATGTGCCGGGCCTGAACGCGGACGGCAGCGGCTACGCGCTGGTGGGCCGCACCGTGTCGTCGACCAGGACGGTCGACCGCGAAAGCAGCCTGCAGCTGGACCTTGAATACAAGGTGAACTGGCGCATGCTGACCACCTTCGACACGGGCGTCCGGTATGCCGACCACCGCCGCCGCAACAAGCGCAATTCCCCCACCTTCAACAGCGCCAGCCTGGGCGCGGGGCCGGCCGGTTACGTGGCCTACCCGTCCGACTTCGGCGACGACCTGAAGGGCGACTTCGACAACACGGGCTTCTACTTCACGCCGCAGGCGCTGAAGGACTATATCGCCGCGTCGATCCGCCCCACCACGCCGGAGTTCGAGCGCCGCGTCGTCAACGAGATCGACATGCGCGAGCGCCAGACGGCCCTGTACGCGATGCAGAGCTTCGAGCAGGACCGGTGGAGCGGCAATGTCGGCCTGCGCTTCGTGCGTACCCGCGTGAACGCCGATATCGTCACGCCCGTCCCGCCGGGCAGTTGCGTCAAGACGGCGCCGGGCCAGGCCGCCGTGCCCTGCCCGGCCTATCCCGGCGCCATCACGACGGCCGGCGACGGCAGCACCTATTACGAAGGCGTGCCGTTCAACCCCGCCGGGGGCCTGATCTACTTCAAGACGCCGACCGGCCGCAGCTTCGACAACTTCCTGCCCAGCGTGAACCTGCGCTACGAACTGCGGCCGCAGATGGTCGCCCGCTTCGGTGCCAGCCGTACCATCGGCCGGCAGAACTACAATGTGCTGGGCTCGGGCTTCGGCACGCCGTCGTGCACGGCCGGCGGCTGCACGGTGACGGGCCCGAACCCGGGCCTGCGGCCGCTGACGTCGGATAACGTCGACCTGTCGTGGTCCTGGTATTTCGCGCCCCGCTCGCTGGTGGCGATCGACGTATTCCACTCGTCCATCGACGGCTACGTCAAGACGGGCACGGTGACGCAGGGCGAGACGGTGCAGCTGGTCGACCCGCGCGACAACACGGTCAAGACGTTCTTCGTCAACTCCTCGTCGCAGCAGGGCGCCCGCATCAACGGCATCGAGCTGGCCTACGAGCAGCCGCTGTGGGGCAGCTTCGGCGTCACGGGCAATGTCAGCCGGGCGAAAACGAAGGTGGACGACGGCCGCCCGATGGTGGGGGCCTCCGAGTGGGCCGGCAACCTGGGCGGCTATTTCGAGAACGATCGCTGGAGCGCACGCCTCGTATGGAACTACCGGGGCAAGTACGTCAGCAGCACGACGGCGCCCGCGCCCACGGCGAACAGCCAGGGGCAGACCGTCATCGTCGGCGTGGCCATGCCGACGGCGCCGACGATGGCCAAGGGCGTCGCCACCCTGGCCGCCTCCGTGAACTGGACCGTGCGGCCGAACCTGGTGCTGTCGGTCGATGCCACCAACCTGACCAACACGCGGCGGGCGCAGTACCGCTACAGCGAGGAGGAACAGCAGAAGCTGGACGTGTCGGGCCGCCAGGTGTACGTCAACGTCAAATACCGGTTCTAGAAGGCAGTCAGTACAGCCCCGGCGCGATGGCGATGCGCCGGAACTGGCGCTGCCCGGGCGGCAGCTTCTTGCACTTGACGCCGCCCGGCTGGTCCTTGCCGTCGTCGCTGAGGATGTGCAGGGTGCCGTCCGGGTCGAAGAACAGCGCCTCGGGGTTCAGGCCATGCAGGTCCGGCACGGCAATCGGCGCCGGGCGGTCCTGCGCGCGGCCGGACCAGCGGTACAGCCCGAACGCCTTGCCCTTGCCGGGCGGGCCGGCGACGATGTAGTAGGTCTCGCCCAGGCGCTCGATGCTGCGGATACCGTTGCCGCCCAGGTCCAGGCTCACGTGCGGACCGAAACGGGCCGGCCGGCCCTGGACCACGTCCGCCGGATTTTCCAGGCGCAGCAGCAAGGCACCGGCGGCTGGCACGGGGTTGCGCAGGCCGATCAGCAACTGCCCGTCCGGCGTCTCGGCCAGGCCTTCGATGCTGAGCGCGCCCTCGTCCTTCGGCGCACGCCCGGCCGCGCCGGCCAGGTCATGATCGCGCTGGGCCGGTGTGCCGGCCAGGTCTGCCAGCAGATTGCGATACGGCTGGCCGAACGGCACCACCGTGCCCAGGTCCACGCGCGTGGCGAACAGCACGGAACGGGCCGGCGCGGCGGCGCCTTTGCCGTCCGCACCATGGGAGCCGATCCAGTAGATCGTGTCGCCCACCAGCGCGCCCCCTTCCAGGTCCGCTTCCTCGCCGTCGCCGCCCAGGAAGGCGTGCAGGTCGATATCGGCCAGCGCCTCGGCGCCGTCGAAGCGGTAGATTTTCAGGTCGCTGATTTCGTCATCGGCGACGACGAAGCGCTCGGCATCCAGCGCCACGGCGGCGGAGGCGTTGCAGATGCCGCGGTGGATCCACGGAGCGCTTGCGGCGGGGTCGGCATGGGACATGGCGGTTTCCTTTCGTTTGATGCCGAACGATAGCAGAGGCGCGCCACGTTTGCCCGAGCCGTCAGCTTCGCAATCGCACCAGCAGGGCCGCCAGTCCCAGTCCCGGCAGCAGCCAGGCAAGCGGCGCGTGCATCGTCCACAAGGTGGCGCCGCTGACGGCGCACCACAGCAGCGGCACCGGCCACAGCAGCGCGTGGGCGCGCGGCGCGCCGGCCAGCAGCACGAGCGTCAGCGCGGCGGTGGCGTCGGGTGCGATACCGAAGACTTCCGCCTGCGTCCACGGCCGGCCGAGTACCGGTGCCAGCAGCGGATAAGCCAGCAGCACGAAGCCGACCGCGCCACCGGTGGCACGGCCGGGACGCAGGTGCAATGTTCCGGCGCCAACCAGCAGCATCGCTTGCAGCGCGAACGCGGCGGCGAACCACGGCGCGGCCATGTTGATCGTCGCGTAGCGCTGCGCGTGATAGGCCCACGCCACCCACAGCCAGGTCAGCCCCAGCAGCACGGCGGCGGCCCGGCCGGCATCGCGCGGGGCGCGCCGGGCGCACCAGGCAATCGCCAGGCCCAGCGCCACGGCCGCCAGCTGCAGGGGCCACACGGCGACGTTATACAGTTCGAGCAGGCGCCAGTACGTTCGCGCCGAGAACATCAGCAGGTCCGCCAGCGTATAGCTGGACCACTCGCTCACAGCAGCCCGGCGACGTGGGCGGCAATGCGTGCGCGCAGGGCCGCATCGGGCATCGGCCCGCCGGCGGCGGCCATGTTCTCGCGCACGTGCGCCACCTGCGACGTGGCGGGAATCGCGCACGTCACCTGCGGATGCGAGACGATGAACTTCAACAGCACCTGGGCCCAGTTGGTGCAGCCGATCTCCTTCGCCCACGGCGGCAATGGATGGCGGCGCAAGGCCTGCGTCAATTCGCCCTGGCGGAACGGCCGGTTGGCGATGATGGCAATGCCCCGGTCGCGCGCCAGCGGCAGGATGCGCTGCTCGACCTCGCGGTCCACCGCGTTGTAGCTGACCTGGACGAAATCGATGGGCTCCTTGGCCATGATGCGTTCGACTTCGTCATGCCGCCGCCCTTCCGACGTCGTGATGCCAACATAGCGCAGCTGACCGGCCGCCTTCATGGCCAGCAGCTGCGGCAGGTGGCGTTCCCACGCGAGCAGGTTATGCACCTGCAGCAGATCGAAGCGGGGAATGCGCCAGCGCCGGCGCGACGTGTCGAGCTGCCACTCGCCCGCGCCGGCCGTCCACACCTTGTCGGCGGCAAACAGCCCGGCCGGGCGCCCCAGCGTACGCAGGGCCTCGCCGATCACGTCCTGGGCCGAGCCGTACATGGGCGAGGAGTCGACCAACCTTCCGCCGGCGGCAAAGAAGGCGCGCAGCACCTCGGTGCACGCGGCCCGCGCGGCGCGGTCGTTGCCGACATTGAAGGTGATCCAGCTGCCCAGGCCCACCAGGGGAATCGCTTCGCGCGAGGACGGGATGGCGCGCGTGGCGGGGGCCGCCCCCTGCGCCACCGCCGCCGGCGCCCACGTACCGGCGGCGAGCAGCGCCCGCAGCAGCCGGCGCCGGTTTGTGGAGCGCGGCGCCGGCATCAATAGCTGCCGGACGGCATGGCGATATGGCGGAACTGGCGCTGGGCCTTCGACAGCTTCTTGCACCTGGCGCCACCCGGCTGGTCCTTGCCGTCGTCGCTGAGGATGTGCAGGGTGCCGGCATGGTCGAAGAACAGCGCTTCCGGATTCAGGCCCTGCAGGTCCGGCACGTTCACGGGCGTCGGCGCGGTGGCGATCTGGCCTGACCAGCGGTACACGCCGAAGTCCTTGCCGGGTCCCGTCGGGCCGGCGACGATGAAGTAGTCCGTACCGCGCCGCTCGATGCTGCGGATGCCCTTGCCCCCCAGGTCCAGCGGTATCGGTGGCCCGAAGCGCGCCCGCTTGCCCTGCACCACGTCGTCCGGATTTTCCAGCTGCAGCAGCAGCGCCTTCCCGTCCGGCACCGGGTTGCGCAAGCCGATCAGCAGCCAGCCGTTCGGCGTGGCCGCCAGCCCTTCGATACTGAGCCCGCCTTCGGCCTTGGGCGCGATGCCGGCCGCACCCAGCAGGTCATAGTCGCGCTGCACCACCGTACCGGCCGTATCCTCCAGCAGGCGCCGGTACGGCTGCCCCACCGCGGCCGCCACCGGCGCCACCTTGTCCGCGCCGGGCCCCGCCGGCCCCTGGCGCAGGCGCGATGCCAGCAGCACGCGCCGCTGCGGCGCCGGGCTGCCGTCCGCGGCCGCGCCGTGCGACGCGATCAGCCACAGTGTGTCGCCCACCAGGGTTGCGCCTTCCAGGTCGGCCTCGCCGTCCCCCAGGCGCTTTTCCAGGTCGATCTGCTGGGCCTTGCCGTCCTTGCCGACGGCAGGCGCCCCGTCGAAGCGGTATACCTTCAGGATGCTCTTCTCGTCGTCGGCGACGATGAAGCGCGCCTGGTCGAGTGCCACGGCGGCGGAAGCGTTGCAGATGCCCCGGAAGATCTCAGGCGGCGCGGCGCCGGCTGCCGCCGACGCGCCCAGCATGGCCGCCGCCATGCCGGCACGAAAGGTATTCCGCCAGAGCCCGTGGCCCCGTTCGCCGTCATGCTGCACCGCTGTCTGGTTCATCGCCGTCTCCTGGTTTGCCTGCCGCGTCAATCGCCCCGTGAGGCCCCGTCCCTTGCCGGCGCGGCGACGGCCAGCGCACGCTCCTGCGGCCGGGCCAACTGCGTCTTCAACCACGCCTGCCACAACTGCGTACCCTTCATCAATTGCAGCGAAAAATCGAGCGTCGGGTGGGTGCCGTCCCAGGATTCGCCCGGCGCCAGGTTGCGAAAGAAGCGCGCCACGTCGGCCTCGTCGACGGGCCCTGCCGACATGTCCCGTTCATACGTCGTGTTCGGCGCCACCGTCACTTGGCGGATGCGGCTGGCCGCGAGGGGCGGAAACAGCGGCGGCTCGGGATCGCCCCGCATGTCCATCGCCCGGCCGTGGCAGGCCAGGCAGCTGGAACGGGGATCGTCCACCGGGCCGTTCATGCGGCCCAGGTAGCCCAGCTTGCCGTCGGGCGCGCGCGTGGCGAACTGCGCTTCGGCCGCGGGGCTGATCCAGCCCTGGTCCGGGCGCCGGCCCGCCGTGAAATCGGCGTGGGTGAATGCGGGCGACGTGCCCCACTCCAGGCCCACCGGTGCCAGGTTGCGCCAGTAGTCCGCATGGCCGCGCCGGCCGTCGAAATGAAAGGTGCCGAAGACCCAGCCGTTGAAGGTAGGTCCGGCCTCGTGCTTGACGGCCACGTCGACTTGCAGCAGCCGCAGCGCCGCCAGCTCGCCGTTACCGTGGATGTCAGCGTGCCAGACGAGGTTGTTCCCCTTCAGGTAGGGCGCTTCCTCGTCGGTGGCGTCGGTAAACAGCAGCTTGGCGCTGACCGTGCCCTCGGGGAAGGCGAAGTTCGCCGTCGCCGGCTCGCTGCGGTCGCGCCACACCCTGGCAAAGGCGGTGGCGCCCGTGCGGTTGTAGAAGCCGATGGCCCAGTTGTTGGTGCGGCGGGTCTGCTGGCCGCTCAGCTCATGCAGCCGGCTGCCCCGCTCGAACGTCAGGCCGCGCACGGGTTCACGCATCGGGTGCATCCACGCCGCGTGGTACCAGCCGCGCTTGCGATTCCTGGACAGTACCCAGTCCGCCTCGACATTGCCTTCGACGACATAGGCCAGCACGGCCTCCAGGTAGCGTTCCGGCTCGCGCCGGAAGTCGATGGCACGCCAGGCGGGCGTCTCGGGCGTGGCCGTTTTCGGGTAGGTGTTGCGCACCTTGAAGCAGGGCTGGGCCGGAATGCAGGGCCGCCGCGCCGACTTCCTGAACTCCTGCCGGGCCAGCGCGCGGGTCTGTTCGCTCAAGGTCAGGGCCGGCGCCTCGGGCACGGCCACGCAGGCGAACAGGACGACGGCGGCAAGGCGCGGCAACATGGTGTTCATCGGGGCTCCCGTGACGTGCCACGCAGCGGCGGCAAGCGGATCGGCCCATGGTAGCAATGAACGGCAGCGAAGTCACCGTGCGCGCCGCTTTTACAACACCGGCGCGGCCGCGTCACCGGCCGCATCCGGCAGATCCGGCGCAGCGGCGGCATCGGCCTTTTCCGGTCCCAGCACCAGCACCAGGTGGCGCAGGTCGTCGACGATGAAATCCGTATGGCGCGGCGCCTTGCCGGGCACGAGCCGCCCCAGCGCATAGACCTTGAAATAGCGCACGTCGTCGGCCCGCGCCAGGGCCAGCTCGAGCAGCTTGCGGAAGCGGTAGGCCGCCATCCGGGCCGGGCTGACATACAGGAACACGTCCGTACCGGCCACCTTGTCGAAGAACTTCAGCTTGAAACCCTTGCCGTAGCGGTTCGTCAGACGCGCACCGCCGTAAATGACGCGGTTGGCGGTGTCGAGGCCGGCACCGGCCAGGTGGCGAAAATAGTCGTCCAGCAGCATCGTGCCCTCGCCCACGACGCGGATCGTCAGCTCGCGGAACGTCTCGCGCGGCAGGGTGGTCCTCGCTTCCACGTAGGTCTCGACCAGGCGCGTGAGCTGGCTGGTGCGGGTGTCCGGCCCGTCGCCGCCGGCCGCGGGCCCACGCACGGGAACGGCGCCTCCTGCCGGGTACCCCACGTCGCCAGGCGCCGTATCGGCTGGCCGGGCGGTGGGGGCTTCGTCGCGCCGGACCGTCGGATCGAACACGGTAACCATGTCATGCAGCTTGCGGCGCAGCTGGCGCTGGCGCGCCTCCTCGGCCGTCTCGCCCGGCCGCGGCGCATCCGGATCGCTATCGAGCATCCACTGGCAATCCGGGTGGTGGGGGTCGAGTGCGCGGAAGTGGGGCGCGACGTACTTGGCCGACTCGGAAGCGAACACCCGGTAGTTGACACCCGTGATGCGCACCCTTAGCGGCGCGCAGTGGGGGTCGTCGCAATGGAACTGGTAGCGCGGCAGGGGCGGCTCCTCGCAGGCGAAGCAGCGGCGCGCCGCGTCGATGTCGACGACGTCGGCCAGTTCCTGGCAATACGCATGCAAGATTCTCGAATGGGTCATATGGAAACGGCCGCTGGCGCGGCGGATGGCGCGGCGGCCTGCTGGCGACGGCCTTATTGTAGCGCGCGGACGTGGCCCGTGGAGCGCATCTCCCCGGTCCTTTGGTGAACTGGCGCACTGTCCGGTTCGCCCGTATCGCGTAAGCTGGGGCCGTATTTCGCAATGACCGCAATACGCCTTACCCCATTCACCAGGAGAGACGCATGAATCAAGTCCAGCGCGCATATTCACGTACCGATGTCACGACCGAACTGGTCATCAACCGCGCCCTGCTGATGCAGCAGTCACTGGGCCTGCGCGACGCCCATATGTTCCTGACCCGCAAGCGCATCAAGCCGGCCACGATCAAGCGCGTGCTGGCCTGCCCGGGCGACCGCCGCAGCTGCTGACGACCGGCCGAAGCCCCTCACACCGCCAGCCCCTGGCAGTAGCGGCTGGCGAATTCCTTTGGCGGCAGGGCCGCGCTGAACCAGTAACCCTGGCCTTCGTCGCAGTCCTGCTCGCGCAGGAAGTCCAGCTGGCTGGAATCCTCGACGCCCTCGGCAACGATGCGCCGCCCCAGGCTCTGGCCGATGCCGATGACAGCCCGCACGATGACGCCGCCGGCCTGGTCCTGGCCGATATCGTGGATGAAGCTCTGGTCGATCTTGATGATGTCCACGGGCAGCCGGCGCAGGTAGCTGAGGCTGGAATAGCCGGTGCCGAAATCGTCGATGGCCAGGCTCACGCCCATGTCGCGCACGCGCCGCAGCTTGGCCAGCGCCGCATCCGTCTCCCGCAGCAGTACCCCTTCCGTGATTTCCAGTTGCAGCCGTTCCGGCGCGATGCCCGTCTCGTACAGCGTCTGCCGCAGGCCGTCCTCGAAGCCGGCGCCGTGCAGTTCCTGCGCCGATACATTCACGGCCACCTGCGACGGCGCCGCCCCGCCCTGCTCCCACGCCACCATCTGCCGGCACGCCGTGTCGCGCACCCAGCGCCCCAGCGCGCCGATCATGCCGAAGTCCTCGGCGATGGCGATAAAGCGGGCCGGCGAGACGTTGCCCAGTTGCGGGTGGTGCCAGCGCACCAGCGCCTCGCTGCCCGTCAGCCGCCCCGAGCGCAGGTCGAACTTGGGCTGGTAGTGCAAGGCCAGCTGGCCGCCCGCCAGCGCCACGCGCAGGCCGTCCTGCAACTGCTGCCGCTGCACGGCGTCCGCGTTCATATGGGGCTCGAAGAAGCGGAAGGCGTTCTTGCCGCCGCTCTTGGCCAGGTACAGGGCCGTGTCGGCGTTCCTCACCAGGGTCTCGCCTTCGATGCCGTCGTCCGGGAAGATGCTGATGCCGATGCTGGCGCCCGTGTGCAGCGCCTGCCCGTCCACCTGGTGCGGCTCGGCCAGGGTCGTCAGGATCTTGCCGGCGATCGCCGCGGCCGCGTGGGCGGCATTGCCCTCGGTGGTCAGCAACAGGACGAATTCGTCGCCGCCGAAGCGGCTGACGGTATCGCTCTTGCGCACGCACTGGCACAGGCGGCCGGCCACGGAACGCAGCAGCCGGTCGCCGGCGCGATGGCCCAATGAGTCGTTGACATGCTTGAAGTTGTCCAGGTCGACGTACAGCACCGCCAGGCCGGCCGCGTGGCGCGCGGCCAGGTCCAGCTCGTGGGCCAGGCGGCTGTCGAGCAGCGCCCGGTTGGGCAGGTCCGTCAGGAAGTCGTGGGTGGCCTGATGGGTCATTTTCAGCATGGTCTGCCGCGTCGTCGTCACGTCGTGGAACACCATCACGGCGCCGAGCAAGGTGCCCTGCTGGTCGACGATGGGCGAGGTCGAATCCTCGATGGCGAATTCAACGCCATCCGGGCGCACGAGAATGGTACCGGCCGGGAGGCGCGTCGGGCGCCCGGTGCGCAGCACGGCGGGAACGGGATGGGGCTGCGGGTCGAGTTCCGCTGTCATCAGCATGACCAGTTCGGTGACGGGCCAGCCGAGGATCTCCCCGGGCCCGCGGTCCAGCAGCGCGCAGCCGGCCGGATTGCAGTAAGTGATCAGGCCGTGGATGTCGGTGATCAGCACGGCGTCGGAGATCGCCCCCAAGGTCAGGTCGGCGAAATTGGAGTCGACATGGGCTTGCTGCAGCGTCGCTCCGCCGGCGCCGGAACCGGCGCCGGGGTCGGCTGCGGTTCCCGGCGCGGGGGCTGCTGTGATTCGATCGTTCATCGGGGCCTCCGGGGCGCACCCGCGCGATCAAATGAGCACGCCAAGTGTCCTGGACGATACTCCTTTTCCCGCCATGCAGGAGCACGCCAGCTTGCTAGCCACCCGCTGGCGCCGGCTGCTCCATCCACGTGGGCCCCGTCGTCACGGGCCGGCCGTCGACCCAGTCGAGCCGGTCGATGCACATGCGCCGCCCGGCCATATCGGGCTGCCATGCATGGTAGACGATCCACGTCTGGCTGCCGTCCGGCGACGTAGTAAAGGAGTTGTGTCCCGGCCCGATCAGCCGGCCCGGCCGGGTGCTCATCAGGAGTGCCGCGCCGCCCTGGGGCGGGCGCCGGAACGGCCCCAGCGGATGGTCCGCCACGACATAGCTGATGCCGTAGTTTTCCCGCTCCCACGCGCCGCCGCTGTAGAAACAGTAGTACAGGCCCTCGTGCAGCAGCACGGCCGCGCCCTCGACGGTATGCCAGTCGTAGACATTGCCGTACATGGGCCGCTGTTTCAGGAACAGGTGCCAGTCCTCGTGCGGGCGCGCCACCACGCGCGGCTCGCCGGCCAGCGTCGTCATGTCGAGCATGCGGTCGACGACGATGCCGGTACCGACCCGGTGATCGTCTTCCAGCTCGAGGAAGTCGACGCAGTAGTACAGGTACCAGCTGCCGTCGCGGTCGCGGAACGGGTGGGCGTCGATGGAGAACGGCTGGTCCGGCACCAGAACGACGCCGGCATCGAGGAAGGGCCCGGCCGGATGCTCGCTGACGGCCACGCGCAGCTGGTGGTCCTGGCCGCCGATGCCCTGGGCCGAATAGTACATATAGAACTTGCCGTCGCGCGCCGCCACCTCGGGCGCCCAGAAATCCGTGCCGCCGGGCGGCACCAGCGCATGGCCGAGGGGTTCCCACCGTACCAGGTCGGCCGAGCGCAGCACGGGGAAGGCGCGGCCATCGGCGCCTACGGGCGCCGTGCCGTAGGCGTAGTACAGGCCGTCGTGCTTGAGCACGAAGGGGTCGGCCATCGTGTGCGGGTAGACGGGGTTGATGAAACTGTCGGCCATGCGCCCTCCTGTCACAGCTTGAACCGCAGGCCCAGGCCGTAGGTCGTGGGGTTGTAGCGGATGTCACGCGGGCGGCTCGGGTCGCCCACGAAGCTCTCGTACTTTTCCTTCGTCATGTTGATCGCGTCGAACTGCACCGAGATATTCTTCGTCAGTTCGTACGACAGCGACAGGTCGACGTAGGTCTGGCCCTGCACCACGCGGTCCTGTCGGAAGCGCGGTTCCAGCACGGCTTCCGTGTACGAGCCCCGGCGCGTGGCGGCCAGCCGGCCCGTCAGCCCGTTGCCTTCGTACAGCAGCGCGAAGTTGTTGCTGCGCTTGGCCACGTCGATCAGGCCGGTTTTCTGCAGCACGTCGCTGGTCAGGGAGGTGCGGGTTTCGTTGTCGCCCGAGATCCACGTGTAGTTGTACTGCACGCCGAAGCCGCTCCAGAAACCGGGCAGGAAGTCGAAAAACTTCTGGATGCTGAACTCGGCGCCTTTCAAGGTGCCCTTGCCGGAATTTTGCGGGCGCGTGACGCGGTAGGTCTGCCCGCCGATCACTTCATCCTGCTGGTAGTTTTGCAGGTAGCCTTCGATATCGCGATGGAACAGCGCCACCTGCGCGAAGCCGTTCTTCTGGAAGTAGTATTCCAGGGTGGCGTCCAGGTTCACCGACTTGGTCGGGTCCAGGTTCGGATTGCCCGCGCTGCCCGTGCCGGGGGCGTTGACTGTCGGCGGTATCAGCGACAGCGCCGGATTGAGGCGGTTGAACTCCGGCCGCGTGATGGTCTTCCCAGCCGACAGGTGGGACTGCAGGTTATCGCGCCAGTTGACCAGGGCCGACACGTTCGGCAGCACATTCGTTTCCGACGTCTTCTGGTCGAACGGTGTGACGACGTCGCCGATCTTGCTGGTGCCGCGCAGGGTACGGTTGACGCGCACGACGCGCACGCCGGCGTCGCCGCTGACCTCCATACCGGCCAGCGTCGTCTGCCAGCGGCCCGACAGGTACGCGGTACCGGTGCGCTCGCGCTGGTCGAACATGCGGGTCGGATCGTCCGGCACGCGGCCGGGCGCGGCGCCGTAGACGGACCGCACCGTGTCGGCCTGGTCGATCAGGAAGCCGCGCGTGGGCACGAGATACGGCCCGCCCAGCCGGTCGACGCCGGGCGACAGGCTCTGGAACGAAGGCCCGAACGCGGCGATCGGGCTGGGCCGGTTGACATTGGGCAGGTCGCTGTGCCCTTCGGCGCTGTGGTACGCCGTTTCGCGGTGCGACAGGCGCACCCCGAACTTCAGCGCGCGCAGGAAGCCCTGGCCCAGCTTGTACGTGGCGTCCGTGCGCCACTGGGCCTGCTTGCCGACCGACTCTTCCCAGTTCTGCACCATGCCGCGCAGGACGAACTGGTTCGGGTCGCGCAGCGGGTTGGCACTGGTGGGCGTCGTGATGGCGTTGTAGCCGCCATGGCCGTCGGCGCCATAGTTGTAGATGCTGGCGCTGGCGCCGGGCACCTGCTGGTCGACGATGACGGTGTCGTTGATGAACTTCGAATGCGTCAGGGCCAAGGCCGAGTTGACGGACAGGGGTCCGTCACGGTATTGCAGCGCGAAATTGAGGTAGTGGGTATTGGTGCGTTCCTTCTGGCCCCAGGCGCTGGTGGCCACGTACGGGTCCCAGTCATACGGCCCGCCGAACCGGGCGGCCGGCGCGCTGGCCGCCTGGATCGGGCAGATGATACCTTCCGGCGTGGCGCAGCCGGCGTCTTCGTCGCCCAGCACGACGTTGGTCAGCCGTGGCGTCCAGCCGACGATGGCCAGCATGTAGTCCACTTCGGCTTCGCCCCGGTAGCCCATGCCCAGGTACTGGGTGGTGAACTCCAGCTTCGGATTGATCTTCCACTGGAAGGCGCCGTGGCCGGAGAAGCGTTCGCGCTCGCCGCCGTTGTAGATGCCGCCTACGTGCTGCAGGCTGCCCAGGCGGTCGCCCGCCTTCAGGGGCGCCACCGGCTGGTCGTCGTTCAGGCGGATGGCCGTGCCGTCCGGGCTGACGGAGAAGATGCGGTCGGGCCGGTCGTTCCACTGCACGGGAAAGCCCCAGTGCTCCTTGTTGTACGCGACGTCGAACAGCACACCCATCTCGCCCGCGCCGCTGTTCCACCGCTCGCTGAACAACAGGCCGCCGCCCGGGCTGTTGCGCGTCCTGGCCGCGTCGCTGCCGTTGATCTGCTGGCGGCGGTTTTCCACGTAGCCCGTGACGGTGCGGCCCTTGTAGTCGAACGGTGCGCGCAGCCGGATGTTCACGGCGCCGGCGATGCCCCCCTCGAACTGGTCGACGGTGGCGGATTTGTACACGTCCAGCCCCGCGATCGACTGCACCGGCAGGTCCTGGTACGACAGGCGCCGGCCGCGGCCCGTGAAGATGTCGTTGCCGTCGAGCGTCGTGACGACGTCCGGCAGGCCGCGGATGATGACGGAGGACGTCTCGCCCCGGTCGCGCCCCACCTGCACCCCGGCGATGCGCTGCAGCGCGTCGCCCGTGGCGCGGTCGGGGAACTTGCCGATATCGTCGGCATTGATCGAATCGACCACCTGGGTGGCGTCGCGCTTGATCTGCTCGGCCGAACGGATGCTGCGGCGGATGCCCGTCACCTCCACGGTGGCGATCGGCGCGGTGGCCTCGGGCCCTGCACCTTGCGTTCCCTGGGCGCTCTGTCCCGCGCTGGCAGCCTGACTGGCCGTCGCCCGAGGCGTGGCGGCATCGGCCGGGGGTGGGGTGTCCTGGGTGGCCGGGGCGACTTGCCCCAGCGCGCTGCCCGCGCTCAACAGCAGCACGGCGGCGCAGATCGGCCTGACTCGGAATGCATTCATATCGTCTCCACTTGTAGGTTGGCCCAGGCTGGAACGGCGGTGACGCACATGCGCGGCCGGCGGAAAGGTCGCGGCGGCACGGCTTTCGCCTGGTGAAAGCTTTCGGGAACGTTAATGCCTTGCTGTTAATTGGCGAACTAATAAATATTAGTCATAACGCGCGGCGAACGCCAACCGGATGCGTGGCGTGCGCAACGCTTTTGCGCCACGATCGTGCGCGCGGGCGGATTTATCTCGGCGCGGGCGGCGCCACCGAGTCGCGCACCACCAGCGGGCACTCCATCTTGATGTGGTGGCGCCGCCCGGGCACGCCGGCCCGGGCCTGGGCGATCACCGTCTCGGCCGCCCACCGTCCCATTTCGCCGTTGGGCAACAGCACCGTGGTCAGGGGCGGATGGAAGTAGCGGGCCATGTCCTGGTCGTCGTAGCCGACCACGGACAGCCGGCCGGGGATGTCCAGTTCCAGCTTGCGCGCCGCGTCGATGGCGCCGACGGCCATCAGGTCGTTGGCGCAGAACAGGGCCGTGGGCGGGTCGGCCAGGGCCAGCAGCGCGCTGGCCTGCTCGAAGCCACTGCCCACCTGCCAGTCGCCCTGGCGCACCAGCGCCGCGTCATACGGGATATCGGCCGTCGTCAGGGCCTGGCGATAGCCCTTCAGGCGTTCCGCGGCCGCCTCCAGCCACGGCTCGCCGTTGATGAAGCCGATGCGCCGGTGGCCCGCCTCGACCAGGTGCATGGTGGCGGCAAAGCCGCCCAGCACCTCGCCCGGCACGACCGACGGCATGGCGTGGTCGCGCGCATGGCAGTTCAGCAGCACGGTGGGCACCTCGCGCAACACGGCGGGAATGGTGGCAGCGCGCGTGAAGATGGTGGCGTAGATGACGCCCAGAAGCGCCGGGTGGGCCAGCATCTGCGCCAGGATGGCTGCCTCCCGCTCCGGATCGCTGCGGGTGGCGAAGACGGTGACGAGGCAGTCGTGCTCCCATGCCGTATTGGTGGCGCCGTCGATGGTCTGCATCGCGTGCGGGCTGGTGGCCAGTTCGTCCGTCAGGTATAGGATCAGGTTGCGCGCGGGCGCGGCACTGCTGCGAACGTGCCGCACCAGCGGGTAGCTGATGTCGCGCGCGATGGCCAGCACCAGCTCGCGCGTGGCCGGCGACACCTTGGTGCCCGGCACGTCGTTGAGCACCAGCGACACCGTCGATTGCGACACGCCGGCCTGCTTGGCGATGTCCGTCATCGTGGGGCGGCGTGCCGGCATCGTGCCTCAGCCCTTCAGGCCCGTGGCGGCCAGGAAGCCGTGCGTGACGCGGCGCTGGAACACCAGGTAGGCCAACGCCACGGGGAAGGCTCCCAGCAGCGCGGCGGCCATCAGCTGGGCGTAGCGCACGCCGAAGGCGTCATAGGTCTGCGTCAGCCCCAGCGGAATCGTCATCATGTCGCTGGAGGTGACGATGATGAAGGGCCACAGGAAGTTGTTCCATGCACCGATGAAGGTGACGATGGCCATGGCCCACACGATGTTGCCGGACATGGGCAGGTAGACGCTCCACAGCACCCGCAGCGGCGAGGCGCCGTCCAGCACGGCCGCCTCGCGGAAATCCTGCGGAATGGCGTCGAAGAACTGGCGGAACACGTAGATCACGACGGGCGACACCACCTGCGGCAGCACGATGCCGGCGTAGCTGTTGATCATGCCCAGCTGGTTCATCATCCGAAACAGCGGCACCAGCAGCGCCTCGAATGGCAGCAGGAAGGCCAGCATGGCCAGCATGAACAGCAGGTTGCGGCCCCGGAAACGCATCTGCGAAAACGCGTAGGCCGCCATCAGGCTGACGGCCATCGTCACGACCGTCACCAGGAAGGCCACCAGCGCGCTGTTGAACAGCCAGCGCGGCACGTTGCCGGCGCCCAGCACCTTGGCGAAGGCGGCGACGGTCCAGTCGCGCGGCAGGAAGTGGAACACGGGCGAGATGGTTTCATGCTCGGGGCGCAGCGCCGTCGACAGGGCCCACAGCAGCGGCGCCACCCACAGCGCCGCCAGCACCAGCGCGCACAGGGCCGCCACGACGGTCCAGCCGAGGCCCCCGTACCGGCATTGCGACGCGGCGCTCATGCCTGCCGCCCCAGCCGGCGCGCCACCCAGCCCTGCGTCAGCGACAGGGCCACGACGATCAGCACGAAGGCCATGGCGATGGCGGCCGCGTAGCCGGCATCGCTCTGGGTGAACGCCGTCTCGTACATGTAGTGCAAGGTCACGCGGGTGGTGTTGAACGGTCCGCCCGTCGTCATGATGTAGGTCTGGCCGAATATCTTCAGCGACGCGATCAGCTGCAGCACGAAGGCCGTCCACGCCACCGGTTTGAGTTGCGGCCACGTGATGTAGCGAAACAGCGCGAAGCCACGGGCGCCGTCCAGCGCGGCCGCCTCGTACAGTTCGCGCGGGATATTGCGCAGGCCGGCCAGGAACATCAGCATGTTGAAGCCGACCGTCCACCAGATGGTGCCGATGGCAACCATCGGCATGGCCCAGTGGACGTCGGCGAACCAGGCCCGCTGCATGCCCAGCAGGTGATTGACGATGCCGGCCGACGGCTGCAGCATCCAGTCGGCGATCAGGGTCATCACGGAAATGGGCAGCACGAACGGCAGGAAGAAGGCGCCCTGCAGCCACGGCCCGGCGCGGGTGAAGCGGTCGACCAGCAGCGCCATCACGAGGCCCAGCACCGTCAGCGGCAGCACGGTCAGCAGGGAGAAATAGAAGGTGTTGCCCAGCGAGGCCCAGAACGACGGGTCATTGACGAGGTTGGCGTAATTGGCCAGCCCGACGAAGGCGCTGGTGCGTGTCAGGCTGCTGTCCGTCAGGCTCAGGTACAGGGTCTGGCCGGCCGGGACCAGGAAGAACAGGCCGAAGGCGGCCAGGAAAGGCGCCAGCAATAGCAGGGCCGGCACGGTCTCCTGGCGGCGCGGGCGGGCGGGCGGTGGTTTCATCGCTGTCCTCAATACAGGGGGGCGCGCTTGCGCAGCAGCCGCACGGCTTCCGTCTCGAAGCGGCGCAGCGCGTCCTCGGGCGTCAACTGGCCGGACAGGGGCGCCGGCAGGAACTTCGACGCGATCGCCTCGAGCGGCCCGGCCGCGCCCATGTACCAGCCATCCGGGTCGTAGACGACGTTGCGGGCGGCGGCCGCATACTGGGCGTTCGGCTGCAGGGCCAGGAATTCGGCCGATTCGGCCACTGGCCGGTACGCGGGAATATGCCCCCCTTCGGCCCAGCCCAGCGAATGGCGGCTGACGAAGGCGACGAAGGCCAGCACGGCACGCGCCTTGGCCGGCGTCATGGGATTGTCGCCGTTGGCGGGCAGTGCGAAGCCGTGCGAATCGGCCCACGTGCTGGCGTCGCGGTACATGCGCGGCAGCGGCACGATGCCGTACTCGAAACCCAGGGTGCCCTGGGCCTGGCCCCGCACCAGTTCCGGCACTTCCCACACGCCGTTGATCATGAAGCCGGCGTTGCCGCCCATGAACTGGCTGGTCGACGCGGGATAATCCATGCCGGGCGTGGCATAGCCGGCCTGGAACCACCCGGCCACCCGCGCCAGGGTGGCCGCGCCGGCCGGCCCGTAGGCGAAGCGGCCGTCGGCGACGACGGGCAGTCCCTGCTGCGCCAGCATCGACAGCCACAGGCGCCAGATGGCATAGCTGCTTTGGGCGCTTTCCATCGTCATGCCCGGCTTGCCCGTGCTGGCCTTGATCTTGCGGAAGGCCTCGGTCAGCGCATCGATCCCCTCGATGGGTTTCAACTGGCCCGCGGCGTCGAGCAGGCCCGCCTGGCCGGCCAGCTTCTTGTTGTAGTACAGGACCAGCGGGTGCTGGTCGAGCGGCACGGCATAGGTGCGGCCGGCGTGCTGGGACTTGGCCCACTGGCGCGGCAGGAAATCGCCGCCGGCCAGCCCCGCCGCCGCCAGTTCGGACGGCAGGATGGGCCGCAGCACGCCGCCGCCGGCCAGGTTGGGCAGGCGCGACAGGTGGACCGTGGCCAGGTCGGGGCCGGCGCCGACGACGCTGGCCGTGATCAGCTTCGTGTAGAACGGCTCGCCCCACTTCAAGGTCGTGCTCTCGACCCGCACGCCCTGCTGCGAAGCGTTGAAGCGCTCGACCAGCTCGCGCATGCGGGCGCCGTCGCCGCCGCTCAGCAAGGTCCACATGCGCACCGTCTGCACGGGTGCACCGGAAACGTCGGCGGCCAGCGCGGCCGGCGGCAAGGTCAGGGCCGGCAGCGCGCAGGCCAGCAGCAGCGCGGCCGACAGGCGGCGGCGCCGTATCACGTCGAATCCTTCACTGCGTCTCCTCGCCTGGCGGGCCAGGCCGGTTCCTGTGGTTCTTCTGGTTCTTCTATGGGCGGCCGTTTGACCGGCTTACTTGACCGGCAGCGGCACGCGCGGGCCGGGCGGCCCTGACGTGCCCGGCTGGTCGTCCGGCGCCCCTCCCGCGGCGGCAGTGTCGACCAGCTGCTGGCCCAGCGCGATGCGCACGTCCTCGTGGGTGCCCGGGTCGAGCAGGTCCGCCGGCTGCGACGAGGCATGCTTTTCGCGCCACAGCAGGCTGTGGCCCAGCGGGTCGACATACCAGTCGTGCAGGTGGGCATCCGGCCCCCGCGTGGCCGCGGCCAGTGCCTCGATGGGCGCCTTCGGCACCCGGTCTTCCGTCAGCAGGCCGTTCTTCTCGTGGAAGGTGTCGGTCAGCTGGGTGTAGCAGAAGCCCGACAGCGCGCGGCAGCGGTGGATCGCGGCCATCAGCTCGCGGTAGCGCGCCAGCAGCTCGTTGCCGTCCCGGGCCACCGAGTAACCCCAGCCCTTCGTGTCGGCCTGGTCCATGCAGGCGATGCCGCCGAATTCGGACAGGAACAGGGGCTTGTCCAGGCCATTGAAACCGTCGATGACGAGGCGCCGGCGGGCCGGGCGCACGTGCTCGAAGGTGTACGGCAGGTTCTCGCGCTTGCCGTAGCGGGCGTACAGCTCTTCCGGGTCGATATGGTAGTCGTGGATGTTGACGAAGTCGCCGCAGGGCATTTCCCAGCCGTCGTTGCCGACCACGGGCCGGGTGCCGTCCAGCGCCCGCGTCATGTGGTACATGGCGCGTACGAAGTCGACCTGGCGGCGGTCGTGCATCAGCTCGGGCACGCCCCACGACTCGTTGGTGGGCACCCAGGCGACGATGCAGGGATGGGAGATGTCGCGCTCGACCAGCTCCTTCCACTCCTCCATCACGCCGTGCACGGTGGCGCTGGAGAAGCCGTAGGCGGACGGCATCTCGGCCCATACGCACAGGCCCAGCACGTCGCACCAGTACAGCCAGCGCGGGTCCTCGGACTTCTGGTGCTTGCGCACGCCGTTGAAGCCCAGCCGCTTGATCAGCAGCACGTCGTGGCGCAGCTGTTCGGCCGACGCCACCATCAGGCTGTCGCGCCAGTAGCCCTGGTCCAGCACCATGCGCAGGTAGTACGGCCGGCTGTTCAGGAGGAAGCGGTCGCCGTCGACGGACACCGTGCGCAGCGCCGTGTAGCTGACGACGTGGTCGAGCACCAGGCCGTCCTCGGCATGCAGGGTGATTTCGGCGTCGATCAGCTGCGGGCTTTCCGGGCTCCACATCCAGTGGGCCCTGGCATCGTCGATGCCCGGATCGGGCAGCTGGAACAGGCGCGACAGCACGTCCTCGGTCAGCAGGCAGCGGTCCGCCACCAGCACCCGTTCGCCCAGGCGCAGCACGACATTTAATGTACTGTTCTTCGGCAGGTGGGCGATATCGGCGTCCAGGCGGATCTGCCACGTGAAGACATCGGCCGTCCAGCGCAGCCGGGAAATGTGGGCATGGCCCACCTTCTCCATCCACACGGTGCGCCAGATACCGGTGGTGCGGGGATACCAGATCGAGTGGGGTTCGAGTTCCCAGTCCATCTTGCCGCGTACCTTGTGCATGTCGTGCGGGTCGTCCTCGGCCTGGACGATGATTTCCAGGCTGTGGCTGGACAGGTAGCGCGTCACGTCGATGGTGAACGGGCTGTGGCCGCCCTTGTGCTCGACGGCGAAGTGGCCGTTGATCCAGACCCGGGCCCGGTGGTTGACGGCGCCGAAATGCAGCAGCAGCCGCTCGTCCGACCCCGGCAGCAGATCGTCGTCCAGCCCGACCACGCGGCGGTACCACACGCGCCGGCGAAAGCCCGTGTCATGCAGCCCGCTGGCTGCCGCCTCGGGCGGGAAGGGGACGATGATGGTGCGGTCGAACGGCACGTCGGCCGGATCGTGATGGTCGGCCCGGTCGTCCAGCATGGCCTGCCACGGGCCGTCCAGGTTCAGCCACTGCGGGCGCCGCAATTGCGGGCGGGGATGGTCCACTTTGTCATTCCTCCGTTGGGAAAGCCGCTGCAGGACCGGTGCGGGCAAGCTCGCCCGGACCGGCCGATGGGTTCTGCCGCATCGATTCAGGATGCACCGACTCATGCAGCATCACGCATGAAGCCTCAGCCCATGGCGCATCAACTCATAAGTCTGGGTCATATTACCAACAACCTTATCGCCAGGCCCGCCCGTTTGACCGTGCCGCGCCCGCCCTGTTTCATCACCGCGACAGCCGCGCCACGGCGACCGACGCGAACGTGGCCGTGCGCCCCGCCCCGCCCATCGCCACCAGGCCCAGTCGCAGCGGCCGGTCCAGCCGGTGGGTCCAGGTGCCGCCGCCCACCCACGTGCGGCCGTCCTGGCTGGACCACGCCGCCACCTGCTGCTCGGCACCGGCCTGGCGCACTTCGAGCCGCAGCCACGTCCACCCTGCCCCGGGCGTGCCGGCCACGGTATTGCCATAGCGGGGCCAGCCCGCTTCCCCGGGGGTGCCCTCCTTGGCGAATTCCACCTGGTGCAGGCCGGCGTCGGCCAGCACCGCAAGCTTGACGTAATGGTCGTCGTCGCCCAGCAGCACCAGTCCGGCCTGGACATGGGTCGCGCAGCAGTCTTCCGGCGCGTCCAGCCGCACCCGCGCGTCGATGCGCACGTCGCCCGGCGGGAGCGCGCGCGTCAGCACGGCTGCCGTGTTGACGTCGCCGTACAGGTCCCCTGCCCCCGTGCGCCACGTCAGGCCGGCCTTGCCCAGCTTCCAGTCGGCACCGGCCGGGGCACGGTGCCAGCGCCACCCGGGCGCCAGGCGGGGGCCGGCGAAGTGCAG
>NZ_WNKZ01000063.1 GCF_009720835.1 Pseudoduganella buxea | reverse complement strand
ACCGCCCTGCGCCACCTGCTTGATCGCTGCAATCTTGAATTCCTCTGTGTACCGCTTACCGCTCATATCTTCTCCTTGTGCCCGACATTATGGCTCAGGAGTGTCTACGATAGTCGTGGCGATTCACTTAAAGGTGCTGCAGAACGGGAAGCGCTCGTCCAGGCGATGGCCGACGATCCTGCCGGCGCCCAGGTCGATGGCGGCCACGCCGATCCGGCCCTTGAAGTCCTTTTCCAGTTCCGCGAACGAGCGCACCGGCTTGCGCTTGACGACCGTGGTGGCGGCGGCAAGGGGCGACAGAAGCGACAGCAGGGACAGCGCGGCGGGGACGCCGACGGCGGCGGTGATCAAGGTGCGGCGGGTGCGGGAGATGGTCATGGGCTCGGTGGCGAAAAGACAAGAAACCGACATTCTAAGGCCGGAGGCCGGTGAGGTGACGTCCATGGTGGACCGGCCCGTTTTTCCCCTTTCCGCAGAGGCGCTCGATGAGCGCGTTGTCATCGCGGTTTCCTCGGCATGAAGTGGATGGCTGCGTGCCAGGTTGCTTCACACTTCGACAGTCGTCAGTCCCTCAGCTGCTCTTCTTGCGAGAGGGAATCGCTGTGATCCTTCGCATCATCGCCTCGACAGGTCCATGGGCCCATCGCGTCGCCCAGATCGATGCGGCGAGCGTTACCGCGAAGAGAAACAAGCTGGCACACAAAGCGACCTGTATCAGGTCGGCGGAACCGTCGAGTAGAGCCAACGCTTCCAATGTTCCCATTCCGATGAATATATGCATCAGATACAACGTCAATGTCATCTTGCCGGCGTCTGCTGCCATCCAAGGTAAGGCAAGCGCGGTGTAAGCCACAGGCATGCGCCGATGACTGCGCTTGCACTGCCCAGCCCAACCACGCAATATATCGGACCTGCTGGCAAAGGCGCCGTGCCCAAAAGCCAGGCGACAGGGAGATCACGCAGAAGATCGGCGATAGCCAAGCCACAGCAAGCGACCCCCAGGCCCACGATTGCCATCACCATTTGCATGCGGCTGGTGTGCAGGGGCGCTTGTCCAAGAAGCAAGCCAAATAACAGAAATATCAGCCAGGGCAATACAGGGTGAAACCCGTTGAAGAATAAATGGCGCAGTGCGCCTGGCAGAGTCCATAGCTCCGAGTATTCCAGTCGGTCCCAGTTCCAGCCATTATTGTAGTCAAAGTTTATCTGTGCCCATATTGATATGGCTGCGACGACCAGGATTGCTGTGGATAGGGTCCGGGGGCGCGAATGCAGAAAGGGTAGGGCCAGAAAAAAATAAATTGCATAATAATGCAAAATATCGGCAGGAAAAATGCTCAGGTTGCAATATCCGACAATGAGCAAAAATAAGGCGCGTCGAGCAGTCCAGATGTAGGCCTTGCTCTTTTCCATGGAGCGGGTCGCCAGTGACAGACCGATTCCGGCAAGCACGACAAATGTTGCGGATGCTTTACCTTCGATAAGCCAGAACATTTTGTCCAGCCAGCGTGCCTGCGCGGTTTGCACTTCCATGGCTAAGCGGAAATTTACAAATACCATACCAGCAAACGCAAGGTAGCGTGCTACATCCAGTCCGACCAGGCGCCTCGCGTCTGTTTGCATATTCATGCCGAAAGCAGGCAACGCAAAAGGGAGTGGGAAACGACCTGCAAGCCTTCGTCTTGATCGGCCATGATTGCTTCCCTCAGTGCTCCCGCTTCCACGCCATCAAGCAGCAGTTGTGCAATCGCCCGTGGATCCGCGCCGGGCCTGAGCGTTCCTCTCGTGGCACCTTGCTCAATCGCCGCCGCGAATGCTTCAAGCAACTGACGACGGGTCGCCGCGAAGGCCGGGCGAAGTGGTGACGAGCGTGCCAAATCCGCGAAGCATTCAGCGGTGAGAATTGCCCAGTCTTTTTGAACATTCAGCGCGCGATAGAAAGACAGCACCGCCATAAGCTCCTCTACGTTTGGCGCTGCCATGCATTCGAATGCTTCCGTGACGGGCTGTAAGTCCAGGCGTTCCAGCTCGGCCACTTCCGCAATCAGCTGTTGCTTTCCAGAAAAGTCTGTATATAGGTTGAGCAGGCTGACATTGGCCTGGTTCGCAATGTCGCGCATGCTGGTCGCGTAGAACCCTTTATTGATAAAAAAAACAATCGCCGCCTCAATTTTTTTATGCCGGTCAGGGTTGGTGGCGCGTGTGTTCATTATGCAATCTTAAATGAACGGACGTTCGTTCGACAACACTTCGGGACGATTCGATACGATAAGCGAGGCGACAGAGTCAGGCCATTCCTGTTGCAGTCACACCGCTGCGAAAACGCAGGGATGGATCCCGTGGCAACCTGGGAAGCACTGATTTATTGCTGGCCGATGAGTTTATTCGCGAAACCGTGTCCGGAAAGAGCAAATGCCCTGTCATGCCAGGGTATGGCGGAGTATTCGCGGCGTTGGGCGCGCTTTCCCGAGGCTAAGATCGCCGTCGTGAAAAATCAGCGCGTTTCTACGCGACGACGTTGACGGGCGCCCCGCCGGCGAAGGCTTCGATATTGCCGGTCAACTGGTCCGCCAGCCCCTGCATGGCTTCGGCGCTGGCCCACGCGGAGTGGGGCGTCAGCAGGAAGTTCGGCAGGCGCAGGTTCAGGAGCACATTGTCCGGCGGCGGCGGTTCCTGCGACAGCACGTCGAAGCCGGCGCCGGCGATGACGCCGCGCGTCAAGGCGTCGGCCAGTGCCGCTTCGTCCACCAGCCCACCGCGCGCCGTGTTGACGAGGATGGCCGAAGGCTTCATCCGCGCCAGTTCCGGCGCGCCGATCAGGTTGCGCGTGGCGGCGCTCAGTGGCACGTGCAGGCTGACGACGTCGGACGTGGCCAGCAGTTCATGCAGCGGCAGGTTGACGACGCCGTCGACCGGTGTGCGCGTGTGGACGGCAACGGTCATGCCGAAGGCGCGGCCGATCTCGGCCACGCGCTTGCCCAGCGCGCCGTAGCCCACCAGTCCCAGGCGGCTGCCGTGCAGGTCGCGGATCGGGTGGTCGAACAGGCAGAAGCGCTCGGAGCGTTGCCACTTGCCCGCCTCCACGTCGGCACGGTAGGCCAGCAGGTTGCGGCGCAGCGCCAGGATCAGCGCGAAGGTGTGCTCCGGCACGGCGGCGAAGGCGTAGTCGCGGATATTGCAGACGACGATGCCCCGCTCGCGGGCGGCGGCCAGGTCGACGATGTCCGTGCCCGTCGCGGCCACGGCGATCAGGCGCAAATCCGGCAGTCGGGCCAGCGCCTCCGCGCGCAGCGGCACCTTGTTGGTAATGGCAATGGTGGCGCCGGCAAGCCGTTCGATGGCTTGCTGCGCCGTGCTGGCCGGGTACTCGGTCCAGTCATGGTCGAAGCCGGGGCGGCGCACGTCGGCGATGAGGCTGGCGCGGTCGAGGAAGACGATGTTGTGCCGGGCGATGTTGTTCCGATCGAACTTGTTCTGATTGCTCTTGTTCCGATTCATGCGGTCTCCATCATCAGGGTGGGGGCGGCGGTGGCGCTGGCGTGGGCTGGCGGGCGGATGCGCATCGCCGGATGGCTGTCGAACAGCTCGGCGACCCATTCGACGAACACGCGCACCTTGGCCGACAGGTGGCGGTTCTGCGGATAGACGATGTGCACGGGCAGCGGGTCGGTGCTCCAGTCGGGTAGTACCTGCACCATGCGGCCTTCGCCCACGTGCTTGTGCAGCAGGTAGTCCGTCATCTGGATCACGCCCAGGCCGGCCAGTCCCGCCTGGACGTAGGCGTTCGAGTCGTTCAGCGCGATCACGCCAGGCATCGGCACTTCGATGCGTTCGCCGTCCCGGTTGAAATCCCAGTCGTAGATCTTGCCCGTCTTGGCCGAGAAGTAATTGACGCAGCGGTGCCGCGCCAGGTCGCGCGGGTGCTGGGGCGTGCCGTATTTTTCCAGGTAGGCGGGGGCGGCGCAGGTGAGGAAATTGAGCACGCCGATGCGCCGCGCGATCAGGGTCGAGTCGACCAGGTGGCCGCCCCGCACGGCGCAGTCGACGCCTTCCTCGATCAGGTCCACCGGCCGGTCGCTGCAACCGAGTTCCAGCTGGATGTCCGGGTAGCGTTCGAAAAAGGCGGGCAGCGCGGGCACGAGGATTTCGCTGGACAGGCCGGTCGGGGTATCGACGCGCAGGCGTCCGCTGGGCGACAGGCGCGTGCGCGACAGCGACTCCTCCGCCTCCTTCACGTCGGTGAGGATCTGCAGGCAGCGTTCGTAGTAGGCGGCGCCGTCGGCCGTCACGGTGACCTGGCGCGTGGTGCGGTGCAGCAGCTTGACCGACAGGGCCGTTTCCAGCTGCTGGATCAGGGTCGACACGGTCGCCTTGGGCAGCTGCATGTTCTCGGCGGCACGCGAAAAGCCCCCTGCGTCGACCACCTGGATAAACACTTCCATTGCCTGCAGTTTGTTCACGCCGCACTCCCCAAGTCCGTTTGCCGGTCCACTTCTTGTCTGGATACTCAGCATTTGATAGTCACACCGTCCGTACTGAACAGCTAAACCGTGTAATACCGCAGTCATTGTTCGTGGATCTGAACAATCAATTCGTCGTTAAGCTATTTATCAGATTGTAGTTCAAAGTTATAGTTACTGCACTGCATCAAGGAAGGTGCAGTTCACGCAGGACTGACAAGGAGTTGATCATGGGATATCGGGACGGAATTCTGGCGATGGTGGCACTGGCTTTGTGCCTGCTGGCACTGGCGGGCATCGTCTCGACGGATGCCTATTCGACGACGGCAGGGGCGGAAGCGGCCGGTTATGGCGCACTGCAGCGCGAAGTGTTGGGCGGGACCCAACTGGCCGCGGCGGGCGCCGAAGCCCTGGCCTCCGCTCCCGAAAGCGCGCGCTGATGGGGGGTACTGTTCCAGCGCTGCCGGACGACCTGGTCCTGCGCGACATCGAAGTCAAGGGCGCGGAAGGCCAGTTGGCCGCGCGCCTGTACCTGGCCGGTCCCGCGCCCGCCAAGCGCGACACCCTGGTGGTGTTCTTCCATGGCGGCGGCTTCACCGACGGCAGCATCGACGAGGCGGACGATTTCCTCAGCCGCCTGGTGGGCCCGGACACGGTGGCGCTGGCGCCGGCCTACACATTGGCGACCGAGCGGCCCTTCCCGGCCGCCGTGGAGGATGCGCATGCCGTGCTGCTGTGGGCGAAGAAGAACAAGACCAAGCTGGCCTGGAGCGGCAAGCGCCTGGTGGTGGCCGGCATCGAGGCCGGCGCCAACCTGGCGGCCGTCGTGTCGCTGATGGCACGCGACCGCGGCGGGCCAAGCCTGACGGGGCAGGTACTGATCATGCCGATGCTCGACCCGGGCCTGTCGACCTGCTCGATGCGCGAAGTGCCGGCCTGTCCGGACAAGGCAGCCGTGGCGGACATGGTGGCAGGCACCTGCGCCGCCGGCTACCGGGGCTACCTGCCCAATGCCGCCGACCGCACGCACCCGTATGCATCGCCGCTGCAGTCGTCGCGCTTGAAGAACCTGCCGCCGGCGCTGATCCTGTCGGCCGAGGACGATCCACTGCGCGACGAAGCGGAGCAGTATGGTGCCAAGCTGATCCGCTGCGGCATCACGACGACGGTGCGGCGCCTGCCGCCCCCGCCGCTCGAGCAACCGGGGGGGCGCAGCGATTGCGCCTGTTATTTCGCACTCAATGAAATCGCCGCCTTCATCCGCGGCGTCGACGGGACGGAGACCCCGGCGCCTGGCTTCGGCCAATAAATAAATAAAAACGTTTACATATCGCCTTGTCGGCGATATAGTCAAACCAGCATATCTTTAACCAATAGTAGTTTCTGCACGGTTCCAGACCTTGTGGTCAAAACATGCCCTCGCGACATTGTGGGCCTCCTTTCGCCCTGCGTTCCTGCAGACGCGGTGGGAAGCGGGAAGGAAACTCGGTTCAGTAAAAATTTTCATACAAATAGGGGTGAATAATGAAAAAAATGAAATCATTGACCGCACTGGTGCGACCAATAGTTGCTGCGCTGGCCGTGGCCGGCCTGGCCGGCGGACTGCTTGCCGGCTGCGAGGATGCAGCCGGCAAGGCCGCGGAGGCCCCTGCCGCCGCCGGCGGTCCACCCGTCTCCGCCGCCGTCGTGCTGGAAAAATCGATCGCGGAAACGCAGGAATTCTCCGGCCGCCTGGAAGCGATCGACCATGTCGAGATCCGCTCGCGCGTGTCCGGCTTCATCACCCAGGTCAACTTCAAGCCGGGCAGCCAGGTGAAGAAGGGCGACGTGCTGTTCGTCGTCGATCCGCGCCCTTACCAGGCCGAAGCCGACCGGGCCCAGGCCGCCGCCGCCTCGGCCCGCGCCAAGGCCGACCTGGCCCGCCTGGAGCTGACCCGCGCCGAGCGCCTGCTGGCCGACAAGGCCATTGCCCAGCGCGAGTTCGACGAACGCGCCGCGTCGCAGAAGGAACTGGACGCCAACGCCCGCGCGGCCCAGGCCCAGTACGAGTCGGCCAAGCTGAACCTGGCCTACACCCGTGTCACGTCGCCCATCGACGGCCGCGTGTCGAAAGCGGAAATCACCCTGGGCAACCTGGTCGACGGCTCGGCCGTGCTGACCTCCGTCGTGTCGCTCGAGCGCATTTACGCCAGCTTCGATGGCGACGAGGAGACCTACCTGCGCGTCGGCGCCCAGTCGCACAAGGGCGAGCCGGTGGTGGTCAAGGTGGGCCTGGCCAACGAGGAAGGCTTCCCGCACGAAGGCAAGCTCGAATTCGTCGACAACCAGCTCGACGCCCGCACCGGCTCCGTGCGCATGCGCGCCACCTTCGCCAATACGGACGGCACCCTGGTGCCGGGCCTGTTCGCCCGCGTCCAGCTGGGCGGCGGCAGCGCGCAGTCGAAGGCCATCCTGATCAACGACCGCGCCGTCGGCACGGACCAGAACCGCAAGTTCGTCTTCGTCGTCGGCAAAGACAACAAGGCCGAATACCGCGCCGTGACGCTGGGCCCGACGGTGGACGGCATGCGCGTCGTGCGCAGCGGCCTGAAGGCGGACGAGAAGATCGTCGTCAACGGCCTGCAGCGCGTGCGCCCCGGCGCGCCGATCACGCCGCAGATGGTGCCGATGACGTCCGACGTCGCCGCCGCGGGCGCCAAGTCCGAAGACAAGAAAGACGCCAAGGTCGCCGCGCTGTAAGGCGGGACCGACGCCAATAATAAGGAACAAGCCATGAACTTCTCACGCTTCTTTGTCGACAAACCGATTTTCGCGGCCGTGCTGTCGATTATCGTGTTCGTCGCGGGGCTGATCGCCATCTTCAAGCTCCCCATCTCCGAGTATCCGGACGTGGTGCCGCCATCGGTCGTGGTGCGCGCCCAGTATCCCGGCGCCGACCCGAAAGTGATTGCCGAAACCGTGGCCGCGCCACTGGAAGAGCAGATCAACGGGGTCGAGAACATGCTGTACATGTCCTCGCAAAACACGTCCGACGGCGCCCTGATGCTGACGGTGACGTTCGCCATCGGCACCAATGTCGAGCAGGCCGAAACGGCCGTGCAGAACCGCGTCCAGCGAGCGCTGCCGCGCCTGCCGGAAGAGGTGCGCCAGATCGGCGTCACGACGGTGAAAAGCTCGCCGAACCTGACGATGGTGGTCCACCTGAATTCCCCGGACGGCCGCTACGACGACCTGTACCTGCGCAACTACGCGGTGCTCAACATCAAGGACCAGCTGGCCCGTATCCACGGCATGGGCGAGGTCCAGCTGTTCGGTTCCGGCGACTATGCCATGCGCGTCTGGCTCGATCCGCAGAAGGTGGCGGCGCGCGGCCTGACGGCCGGCGACGTGGTCGATTCGATCAGAGAACAGAACGTGCAGGTCGCGGCCGGTGTCATCGGCCAGGGCCCGTCCAAGGACGCCGACTTCCAGCTGACGGTCAAGACGCACGGGCGCCTGCAGTCCGCCGAGGACTTCGGCAATATCGTCGTCAAGGTCAACGCCGACGGCGCCACCACCTTGCTGAAGGACGTGGCACGCCTGGAAATGGGCTCGAACTCCTACGCACTGCGCTCGCTGCTGAACAACAAGTCGGCCGTGGCCATCCCCATCTTCGAGGCGCCGAACGCCAACGCGCTGCAGCTGTCGACCGACGTGCGGGCCCGCATGCAGGAACTGTCGAAAGATTTCCCGGAAGGCGTCGAATACAGCATCGTGTACGACCCGACCCAATTCGTGCGTGAGTCGATCGACTCCGTCATCCACACGCTGGTCGAGGCGGTGATCCTGGTCGCCCTGGTCGTCATCATCTTCCTGCAGACGTGGCGCGCATCGATCATCCCGCTGCTGGCCGTGCCGGTGTCGGTGGTGGGTACCTTCGCCGTCATGCTGGCCTTCGGCTTCTCGATCAACACGCTGTCGCTGTTCGGCCTCGTGCTGGCCATCGGTATCGTCGTCGACGATGCCATCGTCGTCGTGGAGAACGTCGAGCGCAATATCTCGAACGGCCTGACGCCGCGCGACGCGACGATCCAGGCCATGAAGGAAGTGTCGGGTCCCATCATCGCCATCGCCCTGGTGCTGTGCGCCGTGTTCGTGCCGATCGCCTTCGTGTCCGGCCTGACCGGCCAGTTCTACCGCCAGTTCGCGTTGACAATCGCCATCTCCACCGTGATATCGGCCTTCTCGTCGCTGACCCTGGCACCGGCCCTGTCGGCCGCGCTGCTCAAGGGCCACGACGAACCGAAGGATGCGCTGACGCGCGGCATGGACAAGGTGTTCGGCCGCTTCTTCGCCGGCTTCAACAAGTTCTTCAACCGCTCGGCCCATGGCTACGAGAACGGCGTCAAGGGCGTGCTGCGCCACAAGGGCGGCTCGCTGGTGCTGTACGCGCTGCTGACGGCCGCCGGCCTGTTCATGTTCAAGGCCGTGCCGCCGGGCTTCGTGCCGTCGCAGGACAAGCAGTACCTGATCGGTTTCGCCCAGCTGCCGGACGCCGCCTCGCTGGACCGTACCGACGCCGTCATCCGCAAGATGTCGGAAATCGCCGAGGACATCCCCGGCGTGGAGAACTCGATTTCCTTCCCGGGCCTGTCGATCAACGGCTTCACCAACGCACCGAACGCCGGCATCGTGTTCCTCGGCCTGGAGCCGTTCGAGAAGCGGCGCGACAAGAACACCACGGCCGAGGCCATTGCGGCCGAGATGAACAAGCGCATGGGCGCCGTGCAGGATGCCTTCGTCATGGTGCTGCCGCCGCCGCCCGTCAACGGCCTGGGCACCACGGGTGGCTTCAAGCTGATGATCGAGGATCGGGGCAACCTGGGCTACGACGAGCTGTTCAAGGCCGTGCAGGCGGTGCAGGCCAAGGCCTGGCAGAACCCGAAACTGGCCGGCGTGTTCTCCGGCTACCAGATCAACGTGCCGCAGCTGTTCGCGGACGTCGACCGGGTAAAGGCCAAGCAGCTGGGCGTGCCCCTGCAGACGATCTACCAGACCTTGCAGATCAACCTGGGTTCGCTGTACGTGAACGACTTCAATCAGTTCGGCCGCACCTACCAGGTGCGGGTGCAGGCGGACGCGCAGTTCCGTTCCCAGCCCGAGCAGATCGCCCAGCTGAAGGTGCGCAACGCCAAGGGCGAGATGATCCCGCTGTCGTCGCTGATGCGCGTCAAGGACACCTATGGCCCGGATCGCGTGCAGCGCTATAACAACTACGTGGCGGCCGACCTGAATGGCGGTCCCGCGCCGGGCGTCTCGTCCGGCCAGGCCCAGGCCGAGATGGAGAAGATCCTGGCCGAGACGCTGCCCAAGGGGATCACCTACGAGTGGACCGACCTGACCTACCAGGACATTTTGGCCGGTAACACGATGATCTTCGTCTTCCCCCTGTGCGTGCTGCTGGTCTTCCTCGTGCTGGCCGCCCAGTATGAAAGCTGGACCCTGCCGCTGGCCGTCATCCTGATCGTGCCGATGTCGATCCTGTGCGCGCTGGTGGGCGTCAAGCTGACCGGTGGCGACAACAACGTCTTCACGCAGATCGCCCTGTTCGTGCTGGTGGGCCTGGCCTCGAAGAACGCCATCCTGATCGTGGAATTTGCCCGCGAGCTGGAAGACCATGGCCGCAGCATCGTCGAAGCGGCGCTGGAATCGTGCCGCCTGCGCCTGCGTCCGATCCTGATGACGTCGATCGCCTTCATCATGGGCGTGCTGCCCCTGGTATTCTCCAGCGGCGCCGGTTCGGAAATGCGCCATGCGATGGGCGTGGCGGTGTTCGCCGGCATGCTGGGCGTGACCTTCTTCGGCCTGTTCCTGACGCCCGTGTTCTACGTGCTGCTGCGGACGCTGGCGAAACGGATGGAAAAACAAAAACCGGCGGCCGGGCTGGCCGTCGTGAAAATGGAAGGAACCCACGGATGAACACGATGATCGCAAGGGGCGTGGCCCCGCTGCTGGCAGTGCTGCTGACGGCCTGCGCGGCCCCCCAGTTCAAGCAGCCCGCCATCGAAGTGCCCGGCGCCTTCAAGGAGTCGCAGGCCACGGATGTCAAGACGGCGGCCGACGGCACGCGCTGGAAGATGGCGCAGCCGGCCGAGCAACAGCCCCGTGGCGAGTGGTGGCTGGCCTTCGACGACGCGGGCCTGAATGAGCTGATCGCCGAGGCCACGCGCAACAACGCCAACCTGGCCGTGGCCACGGCGCGCGTGCGCCAGGCCCGCGCCATCGCCGGCGTGGCCGAGGCGGACCGCGTGCCCCAGGTGAACGCGGGCATCGGCGCCAACCGCGTCCGCCAGTCGCCACTGGAACTGGGCCTGCCACAGGGCCGCGATGTGCGCCCAAGCACGAGCTACTCGGCCCAGCTGTCGGCCAGCTATGAGGTGGACCTGTTCGGCCGCGTGTCGTCGAACGTGGCCGCGGCCCGGGCCGACGCGCTGACGGTGGAGGCGAACTACCGCTCCGTGCTGCTGTCGCTGCAGGCCGACGTGGCCCAGACGTGGTTCCGCCTGCGGGCCACGGACGCCGAACTGGCCACCCTGGCCGAGACGGTGCGGCTGCGCCAGGAGAACGTCAACATCAACCAGCGCCGCTTCGACCTGGGCGATATCGGCGAGTTCGACCTGTCGCGCGCGAAGACGGAACTGGCCACGGCCCGCGCCGAGGCCATCGGCCTGGAACGCCAGCGCACCAATGCCGAACACGCGCTGGCAGTCCTGCTGGGCAAGCCGGCCGCCGCGTTCACGGCCGCCGTCAACCCGCTGCTGGAAGCCGGTGTGCTGCCGGCGATTCCCGCCGGTCTGCCGTCGTCGCTGCTGGAGCGCCGGCCCGACATCGCCGCCGCCCAGCGCGCGATGGAAGCGTCGAACGCCCGCATCGGCGTGGCCCGCGCGGCCATGTTCCCGGCGCTGTCGCTCAATGCCGGTGGCGGCGGCATCGGCCCAGCGTTCGCGGACGTATTCAAGTGGAGCAGCCGTTCCTGGGTGCTGGGCGCGCTGCTGTCGATGCCCGTCATTGACGGTGGCCGCAACCGCAATAACATCGTGCGCAGCGAGGCAGCACTGGAAGAATCGGTCGGCCAATACCGCCAGAGCGTGCTGACGGCATTTGCCGAAGTCGAGGACAACCTGGCCGGCCTGCGCATCCTGGCCGGCCAGACCGAGCGCATCGAGGAGGCCGTCGTGTCGGCACGCCGCTCGGCCGACCTGGCCCAGAAGCTGTATGCCGCCGGCCGCTCCAGCTACCTGGAACTGCTGGACGCCCAGCGCAACCTGGCGTCCGTCGAACGCAGCGCCGTCCAGCTGCGCGGCGAGCGCGCCGTCACCACCGTCGCGCTGATCCGTGCACTGGGCGGCGGCTGGGATGCCGCCACGGCACAGACCACGGTCAATACGGCACAGGCACGCAACTGACGCGCCTGGCCGACTGAGCCCTTGCGGCGGCCCGGTTCACCCCGGCCGCCGCTTTTTTATTGCCAAAAAAATGGGGACAGACCCCATTTTTTTGGCAATTTTCGTTATCATCCGCACCATCGAATCCGCAATCGGGCCATTCCGTGATCACCAGCGCCTTGCTCGCCACCATACCGGGCGTTCACCACGGCTTCGGCACTGCCGTTGACCTGGTGCCGCCGCCCTTGCAGCCGCACTGGGGTGAAAGGCCCGACAAGCGCCAGGTGCATGGCACGCGCGTTGCCCATGTCACCGGTCCGCACCAGCGCGTCGGCGACGCCGATGCCTTCCACACGGCGCAGCCGCACCTTCCCGTCAGCGTCATTACGGCCGACTGCGTGCCGCTGCTGCTGGCCCGGCGCGACGGCCGGCGTGTCGCCGCCGTGCATGCGGGCTGGCGCGGCCTGTACGACGGCATCATCCCGAACGTGCTGGCGCAACTGGAGACAGGGCGGGGCGACTGGGTCGCGGCCATCGGTCCCACCATCTGCGCGGCCTGCTATGAAGTGAGCGAGGCGCTGGCGCAGCAGTTCGCGGAACGTTTTCCGGCGCATGCCGACCGTGTCGTGCCGACCTGCCGCCACCTCGACCTGCGCGCGCTCGCACGCCACCAGTTGACGCAGGGCGGCGTGACGGCCATCGACGACGCGGGCGGCTGCACCTGCTGCACGCGCGGCGCCGACGGCCGGTACCTGTACCGCAGCTACCGGCGCGGCGACCGCAATTCGCAGCAGCATGCCGGCCTCTTTATCTCCCGCTAACAAAGGACACCATGAAGCACACGCTGAAAACGATCGTCGCCACTACCACGCTGCTGCTTGGCACGAGCGCGCTGGCCGGCGACTGGGATGAGCCGCAGGAGCCATTCCTCATCCATGGCGGCAGCTACTACGTCGGCCCGCACGGCATCAGCGCCGTGCTGGTGACGTCGCCGGCCGGGCATATCCTCATCGACGGCGGCACGGAGAAGTCGCCCAAGGCCATCGCCGCCCATATCCGGCAGCTGGGCTTCAAGGTCACGGACATCCAATACATCCTGACGTCGCACGAACATATGGACCATGCGGGCGGCATCGCGGCGCTGCAGAAGCTGTCCGGCGCCGTCGTCATCGGCAGTCCCAAAAGTGTCGCCGTGCTGGCCAGCGGCAAGCCGGACCGGGGCGACCCGCAGTTCGGCAACCTGTCCGACATGGCGCCCGTCGCCAACACCCGCGCGGTCAAGGATGGCGAAGTGGTCAAACTGGGGCCGCTGGCGTTGACGGCCCATTACACGCCGGGGCACACGCAGGGAGGGCTGAGCTGGACGTGGCAGTCGACGGAAAAAGGACGAACCGTCGCCATGGTGTTCGCGGACAGCCTGAACGCGGTGACGGCCGAAGGCTTCCGTTACGGCGGCAGCCCCGCGTGGCCGACGGCGAAAAGCACGCTGGAAGCGTCCATCGCCAAGGTGGCGGCATTGAAATGCGACGTGCTGGTGTCGGCGCACCCGGAAGGCAGCGACCTGTGGGAACGCAAGGCGGCGCAGGCCAGACTGGGCAGCGCCGCCTTCATCGACCCCGACGCTTGCCGCAAGTACGCGGACAGGAGCAGGGCGCGACTGGCCAGGCAACTGACTGCGGAGCTGACCGATAAGGCGGCCACCGGGCACTGACAACTGCTCCGGCAAAAAAAAGCCCGCGCAAGAGCACGGGCAAGGGAGGGGGCACGACTTTCTAGTTCTTGGTGTAGCAGCCTGAGAGTGGCCTTGTTATTTGGTTTGCGCAGCGACGCTGTCCTGCTTGTCTTCCTTGGCTTCAGCCTTCTTGTGGGCTGCCTTGCTGTGTGCCTTGGCTTTCTTTTCCTTGGCGTCGGCCTTGGCTTCGGCGACATCCTTGTTCGCTTCGGCCTGTTCCTTCGCGACCTTCGCGTCAGCCTTGGCGACTTCCTTGCTTTCCTTGGCCTCGGCCTTCGCAGCCGTCTTGGCTTCCTTGGCTTCCTGCTTCACGGCGACGGCTTCGTTGTGGGCGGCAGGGGCGGTGGCGGTTTGAGCGAACGCGGCACCAGCGAACAGACCGGCGATCAGGGTAGCGATGATTTTCTTCATGGTGCGTTTCCTCTTCAGTATGTTTCAGTGTGGTTGTCGTGCACATTTCGCGTGTCACTGGACCAAAAACGCCAGCCGGGGCGATGCAGTTGACGGCAATTACAAGTGTTACAAATCGGGCCACTTCTGTTAGCTGACGTACCGAAGCCTGCGGGGGCGGCGCCTACAGTAAGAAGCATGAACGATTCCCTCTCCACCTATAAAGCCAAGCGCAACTTCGCCATCACGCCGGAGCCGGCGGAAGGGGGCGAAGTGGGCAAGGAAGCTCTGAGCTTCGTCATCCAGAAGCACTGGGCCTCGCGGCTGCACTACGATTTCCGCCTCGAGCTGGACGGCACGATGAAAAGCTGGGCCGTGCCGAAAGGGCCCAGCTACGATTCGCACGACAAGCGCATGGCCGTGCACGTGGAAGACCATCCTATCTCGTATAACGACTTCGAAGGCGTGATCCCGGAAAAGCAGTATGGCGCCGGCAAGGTCATCATCTGGGACAAGGGCACGTGGCACCCGGTCGGCGACCCACGGCAGGGCTACCGCGACGGCAACCTGAAGTTCGAGCTGCGCGGCCACAAGCTGCGCGGGCGATGGGTGCTGGTGCGCATGAAGCGCTCCGGCGAAAAGCAGGAGCCGTGGCTGCTCATCAAGGAGAAGGACGACTACGTCCGGCCCGCCGACGAATTTTCCGTCATCGATGAAATGCCCGATAGCGTCAAGGCGCTGGGCATGCCCGCGGCCGAGACCCTGACACCGGCAGCGGAGGAGGCCGAAGCCACGGCGCTGGCCCACCAGGGCAAGGCGCCGGCCGGGAAGCCCACGGCTCGCAAGGCTGCAGCAACCAAGGCTGTCGCGAAAAAAACCGCGAAGAAAGCAACCGTGGCCAAAACCGCCGCAGCCCCGGCTCCGGATGGCAACGCCCGCGTCGCGCTGCCCGAAACCTTCTCGCCTGAGCTGGCCACCCTGGTCGACGCGCCGCCATCCGATCCGCACGACTGGCTGTTCGAGATCAAGTTCGACGGCTACCGCCTGCTGGCCCGGGTCGATGGCAAGAACATCGCCCTGGTTACCCGCAACGGCAACGACTGGACCCACAAGCTCGAACCGCTGCGCGCGGCCATCGAGAAAATGGACCTGCCCAGCGGCTGGTACGACGGCGAGATCGTCGTCCACGACGACAGCGGCCGGCCCAACTTCGGCCTGCTGCAACAGGCCTTCGACGGCACGAAAACCAGCAATATCGTCTTCTTCATCTTCGACGCGCCTTACCTGGACGGCTACGACCTGCGCGCCGTGCCCCTGCAGCAGCGGCGCGAACTGCTCAAGACCGTGATGGACCGGTCCGCGACGGACATGGTGCGCTACTCGGGCGAGCTGGAAGCCCCGCCCGCGGAGATGGTGGCGGCGGCCTGCCGCATGGGCCTGGAGGGCATCATCGGCAAGCGGCGCGATTCGCCCTATGTGTCGCGGCGCTCGCCCGACTGGATCAAGCTCAAATGCGCACAGCGCCAGGAATTCGTCATCGGCGGCTATACCGACCCGCAGGGCTCGCGCGAGGGCCTCGGCTCGCTGCTGCTGGGGTACTACGGCGAAGACGGCAAGCTGCATTACGCCGGCAATGTGGGCGCCGGCTTCAACGGCGCGACGCTGCGCGACATTACGGCGCGGCTGCAGAAGCTGGCCACGGACAAGAGCCCGTTCGCGCCCACCAAGGCCATCGCCAAGAAGGCGCACTGGGTCAAGCCGACCCTGGTGGCGGAAGTGACGTTCGGCGAATGGACCAGTGCCGGTTCGATCCGCCACTCCGTATTCCAGGGCCTGCGGGCGGACAAGAAGGCGACGAGCGTCACCCGCGAGCGGGCGGCGCATATGGAAACGCTGGTGGAGGGAACCATGCAGACGCAGACTGAAAAAGCCGAAAAAGCCGGCAAGGCTGGAAAAGCCGCCACGAAGGCGGCGGCACCGAAAAAGGTAAGGGCCGCCGTACCGGAAGGGGCCGACGTGGCCAGCAAGCTGCCGTCGTCGCTGAAGGTGACGAATCCGGACCGACTGATCGATCCGGCCAGCGGTACGACCAAGATCGGCCTGGTGCGCTACTACGCGCTGGTATCGAGCCTCATGCTGGAGCACCTGAAGGGCCGCCCGGTGGCGCTGGTGCGCGCGCCCGCAGGCGTCGGCGGCGAGCTGTTTTTCCAGAAGCATTCGGAGGTGGGCAAGCTGCCTGGCGTGAAGCAGTTCCCCCAGGCGCTCGACCCGGACCACCCGTCGATGCTGGAAGTGGCAACGGTGCAGGGCCTGCTGTCGGCGGCCCAGTGGAACGTCGTCGAATTCCACACGCAGAACGCCTTCGGCAAGAACTACGAAAAACCGAACCGCATGATCTTCGACCTGGACCCGGGGCAGGGCGTGACGTGGAAGATGATCCAGGAAGCGGCCCAGCTGATGCACGCCTTCCTCGAGGAGCTGGGCTTGCCCGCCTTCCTGAAGACCAGCGGCGGCAAGGGCCTGCACGTGGTGGTGCCCATCAAGCCGCAGCACGACTGGGACACGGTGAAGGGCTTCTCGCGCGCCGTCGTCGAGCACATGGCGGCCACCCTGCCGGACCGCTTCGCCGTCAAGAGCGGCCCGAAGAACCGGGTCGGCAAGATCTTCATCGACTACCTGCGCAACGGCCGGGGTGCTACCACGGCCTGCGCCTGGTCGGCCCGCAGCCGCCCGGGGCTGGGCATTTCCGTACCGGTGGCGTGGAGCGAACTGGAACACCTGCGCGGGGGCGACCACTGGACGGTGGCGACGATCCATGACCGGCTCGACGATGGCAACACGCCGTGGGCCGACTATGGCAAGAGCGCCGTCAGCATCACGAAGGCGATGAAGCAGCTGGGGTATTCGCCGGAGTAGGGTAGGACCATGCAAAAAGGGGCGGCCCGCTGGCCGCCCCTTTTTGCATGCGCGTATCCGATTTACGCGGCCTTGCGGCCCGTGCCCGATTTCGCAGTGGCCGGCCTTGCGGCAGCTTTCTTCGCCGCCGGCTTGGCGGCAGGCTTCGACGCGGCTGCCTTGGCGGCACCCGACTTCGGCTCGCTCTTCGCTGCCGCCTTGGCGCCGGACTTGGCTGCAGCGCGGGGCGCGGCCTTCCTGGCCGGCTTCTTCGGCGCTTCTTCTTCCTCCGCCGAGTCGACCTCCTCGTCCTCGTCCTCGTCCTCCTCCACGTCGCGCGCCGCAGCCTTGCCCTTGGCGGGCTTGCCGCCCAGGGATTGCTTCAGCAGCGCGACCAGGTCGATGACGTTCGACGACGGTTTTTCCTCGGCGTCCTTGGACGGCATCGTGATGGTCTTGGTCTGCTTGGCCTTGATCTTCTTCTGGACCAGTTTCAGCACGTCGTCCTTGTAGGTGTCGTGGTACTGCTCGGGCGCCCATTCCTCGCTCATGCCTTCCACCAGCGACAGCGCCATTTCCAGCTCCTTTTCCTTGATGCCGGTGGCCTTCGTGCCCTTGCCCGGCAGCTTCAGGTCATCGGTGTCGCGGATCTCGTCGGCGTAGCGCAGGGTATTCATGATGATGCCGTCCTCGGTGGCGACCAGGGCACACAGGTGCTGCTTGGTGCGGATCACCACGGTGGCGATGCCGATCTTGCCGGCCCGGCGCAAGGTTTCGCGCAGCAGCGCATAGACCTTGTCACCGCCACGGCCGGGCGCCAGGTAGTAGGGGGTTTCGTAATACGTCAGCGGTACATCCTCGGCGTCGACGAAGGCGAGGATGTCGATGGTCTGGGTAGCCTTGACGTTGGCCTGGCGCAGGTCCTCGTCGGACAGCACGACATACTCGCCGTCCTGGTATTCATAGCCCTTGATGATGTCGTCCCACGTGACTTCCTTGTTGTTCGCCTTGTTGTAGCGCTTGTAGCCGACGGGCGAGAAGTCGCGCTTGTCGAGCATCGTCAGGTCCAGCTCGTTCTCCTTGACGGCCGAATACAGGTCGACGGGAATGTGCACCAGCCCGAAGCTGATGGCGCCTTTCCACAGTGAGCGTGCCATGGTGATCTCCTTGAGCGGAACTGCGGGACGGCCCGGGGCCGCCCCGCCGTGGATCAGCCCACGCTGCCCGTGATGGGCAGGATGATGCCGGTAATGTAGCTGGCGCAGCTGGGCGCGGCCAGGAACACGTAGGCCGGCGACAGCTCTTCGGGCTGCGCCGGGCGCTTCATGTCCGTGGCTTGGCCGAACTCGGCGATTTTTTCCGGGGTCTGGTCGGCCGGGTTCAGCGGCGTCCACACGGGGCCCGGCGCGACCGCGTTGACGCGGATGCCTTTCTCCAGCACGTTCGACGCCAGCGACATCGTAAACGCATGGATTGCGCCCTTGGTCGACGAGTAGTCGAGCAGCTTCGAGGAGCCTTCCAGGCCCGTCACGGAACCCGTGTTGATGATCGACGCGCCCCGCTTCAGGTGCGGCAGCACGGCCTTGGCCATGTGGAAGTAGCCGTAGATATTGGTCTTCATGGTCAGGTCGAAGCGCTCCTCGGTCAGGTCCTCGAGCGAGTCGGCATGCTCCTGGAAGGCGGCATTGTTGACGAGGATATCGACCTTGCCGAACTCGCGCACGGTACGCTCGACGGCATCGCGGCAGAACTGCGCGTCGCGCACGTCGCCGGGGATCAGGATGGCGCGGCGGCCCTCGGCCTCGATACAGCGCTTGGTCTCCTCGGCGTCCTGCTGTTCCTCGGCCAGATACACCAGGGCGACATCGGCCCCTTCCCGTGCATACAGCACGGCGACGGCGCGGCCGATGCCGGAGTCACCGCCCGTGATGATGGCGCTCATGCCTTCGAGCTTGCCGCTGCCCTTGTAGCCGGGCGCCATGAACTGGGGCTTCAGTTCCATCTCGGCTTCAATGCCGGGCTTGTCGAGATGCTGGGTGGGAAAGTCGCCATCGGGAAACGCATGCGTTCCCGTCTGCACGCCCTCCGGCTCCTGTTCCTGGCTCCCGTCGGCCTTCTTCTGCGCGGCCTTTTTCTCGTCCTTGGCATCCTGCTGCTGCTGGATGTCGCGCTGCAGGTTGCCCAGGTCCTGGCTCGGCTGCTCGCTTGCCTTGTCCTTGGACTTTTCCTTCGACTTCGATTTTTCTTTTGACTTCGACATGACGTGCTCTCCTGATTTGAAATAAGGCGAAGGGCAAGTATTGGCGCTGACCGGCCAGGAGACCGTGCGCGTCCGCACATATGACACGACCGGGGAAACGGGACAGTCACAGGGCAGCGCGGCGCCGAGTTGCATGAGATAAATAGTGTCTTTGGTAAAATAATATTGCCATTTTTGAACAATCTGTCACACTGTCGACCTGGGCAGTTTTTATCAATCGGATAGGGAGTTCAACAATGTCGCAATCGGGCCGTACAGGGCTGTTCGTTCATCCGGATGCGGTCCGGCGGAACCGGTTCCAGGCCGTTTGCGGGGCGAGCTTCGGGCGCTTGCGGCTGGCCGGGTCTTCCGGCGCGGCGCTGGAGCAGCTGGCGCAGGGCGGGACCGACCTGCTGATTGTCGACCTGGCCGGCTGCACCGCCGGCGACACGGCCCAGCTGACGACCTTGTGCATGCTGGTGCGCACCCGCAACGGCGCGCCCGTGCTGGTGCTGTGCCCCTTCGGCATGACGGCCTGGCTGCCCGAGCTGATGGGGCATGGCCCCCTGCATTACCGCATCAGCCCCGTCATCGACGTCGAGCTGTGCCAGGCCGTCACCCAGCTGCTGCGCGCGCCGGACATGGCGCACGGTCCGGCCCAGCAACTGGCGGACAAGGAGCGCGAGTTGCGTGAACTGCTGACCTTGCAGCGCAGCGTGCAGCGTGCCGTCGGCAAGCTGGAGGATGTGGCGGAGCTGGCCGCGCAAATCTGTACGGCACTGTGCAGCTTCCCCGGCGTGCGGCATACGGCCTTGCTGCAGATGAAGGAGGGCGGCAACCTGCGTCTTCTGGACCAGGAAGCGCGCAACGGGCTGGACCTGGAACGGCTGCTGGGCTGCCGCGACGGCCTGCTGGCATCGCCCTTGCGCGACGTCTTCCCGCCGCTGCTGGCCGTCAGCGCGGGCGAGCTCGTACTGCTGGACGCGCCGGAAAAGGCGGGCGACCCGCAACTGGCCGCCACCCTGCATGCGCACGACGTGCGCATGGTGCTGGCGCTGCCGCTGCGCAGCGAGCCGGATGGTCCCATCCACGGCGCCATCAGCCTGATGTTCGAGCGCCAGTCGCAGTTCTCGCGCGAGCAGTTCGCCTGCTTCGCCGCGATTGCCCAGTGTATCGGCTTCGCGCTGGCGATGAGCGAACTGAAACAGCAAAACGACGCGCTGGCCGGGCGGTTGGCGCAGGTGCTGACCACCGACCCGCTGACGGGGGCGATCAACCGCCGCGCCGGCGAGCAGCTGCTCGACACCGAGATTCGGCGTGCGCGCCGCTACGGCCTGCCGTTGGCCGTCATCGCCTGCAATATCGATAACTTCAGGTCCGTCAACGACGCCTACGGCTACCCCATCGGCGACCAGGCCCTGCGCGCCGTGTCGCACACGATCGCCGGGCGCCTGCGCGTGTCGGACCGGCTGGCGCGCATGCGCGGCGAAGAGTTCCTCGTCATTGCCACCCATACGACGGCCCGCGATGCGCTGCGCCTGGCCGAGAAGCTGCGCGCCACCGTGGCCGGCACCGAGCTGCCCGGCTGCGAGACGGTGACGATCAGCCTGGGCGTGGCCCAGGTGGCGCCGAACGAGGACGCCGTGGCCGTGATGGACCGGGTCGACGGCGCCCTGCGCCAGGCCAAGCGGCGCGGACGCAATTGCGTGGAACTCGCGCAGTAGCGAGTCGCCCTGCGTGTCTGCGATAAGCGTTTTGAGGCCTGCGATATCGCTTCGGATATCGGGCCATGGGCCGCATATAGTAATCAGAAAATAGAGCAGCAAACCCGTTGACGCGACGATAAGATGGCCCGGCCTTTAGCGGTCGGCCAGGATTCCCCATGTGGCCGGCCATCGACCATCATCGGAGAGCCAATGAAAAAGAACAAGCATCGGGACGCACTGCGCGGGGCCGTCGCGCTGGCGGCAATGTGGGCGGCAGTATGGGCGACGCCTGGCCACGCGGCCACGTACTACGTCGCACCGAACGGCAGCGACGGCGCGGCAGGCACCAAGGCCGCGCCATGGAAGAGTTTCGCCAAGGCCCAGGACGCCGCCGGCGCCGGCGACACCGTGTATTTTCGCGGCGGCGCCTATGTCTACATGGCAGGCCTGAACACCTGCGCCAGCACCACGGCCACAGTCAACGCCGTCACCCTGAACAAGAGCGGCAGCGACGGCCGGCCGATCCGCTACTGGGCCTACCCGGGCGAGAAGCCCGTGTTCGATTTCGCCCAGATGAAGGACAACTGCCGCGTCAAGGCCTTCAACATCACGGCCAGCTGGCTGCATTTGAAGGGCCTGGAAATCAAAGGCGCGCCGCAGCAGCCTGGCAACCTGGCCAACAACGAATCGTGGGGGGTGTGGATTCGCGGCAGCTACAACATCCTGGAAGCGCTCGATACCCACCACCACATGGGGCCGGGCCTGTTCCTGGCGGACGGCAGCCATAACCTGATCCTCAACGTCGACTCGCACCACAACTACGACCCGTACAGCAAGTCCGGCGCCGGCCAGAACGCGGACGGCTTCGGCGCCCACATCAAGGCCAACCAGCCGGGCAATGTGTTCCGCGGCTGGTTGGCCTGGGCCAACACGGACGACGGCTTCGACCTGATCAACGCCTACTCGCCCGTCGTCATCGAACACTCGTGGGCCTGGCTGCACGGCTACCTGCCCGGCACGACGACGTCGATCCCCGCGGGGAACGGCAACGGCTTCAAGATCGGCGGCTTCAGCGGCGTCTACCAGCCCAACGCACCGGTCCACGTGGTGCGCTTCTCGGTGGCCTTGCGCAACAAGGTCAACGGCTTCTACGCCAACCATCATCCCGTCGCCAACCAGTTCTACAACAACACGGCGGCCAGCAACGGCATCGGCTTCAACCTGCTGGGCATCGCGCCGGATAACACGCCGTTGAACCTGGGCGTGGCCCGCAACAACGTGGCATACGGCGGCACGGCCGCCGCCAACACGGCCGGTACCCAGACCTCGCACAACAGCTGGAACCTGGCGCAGGCCCCGACAGCCGACGACTTCCAGGGTGTGTCGATGTCCGGCTGGGATGCCCCGCGACTTCCCGACGGCAGCCTGCCCGTGCTGCCGCACTTCCACCTGGCCCCCCGCAGCGGCCTGGTGGATGCCGGCATCGACGTTGGCCTGCCGTACACGGGCCGCGCGCCGGACCTGGGCGCCTACGAAGGCACGGACACGGTGGCCCTGTACCGCGACGTCAGCGCCAGTGTGACGGTGACGCAGTCCGGCCTGAGTTTCAACCGCACCACGGGAACGCAGCGGGGCACCATCACCGTCACCAACACGTCGGACCAGGCCATCGACGGCAGCCTGCTGCTGCGCCTTGATTACCTGAGCGACGGCGTCACCCTGCAGGCGGCGGGCGAAAGCCTGGGCGGCGCACCGACCTTGAAGCTGCCCGTGGCAAGCCTGGCGCCGGGCCAGTCGGCCACCCTGGCCACCACCTTCGTCAACCCGGAACGCGTCGCCGTCGGCTACACGCCGGCGTTGATCGCCGCCGACCTGTGAGGACTTCCCGATGACCCGAATGACTTCGATGCTGCTGCGCCTGATGCTGGCGCTCACCCTTTCCCTCGGCGCCGCCAGTGCCGCGCTGGCCGGTCCGATCTACCGCGTCGCCGTCGACACGGCCGCGCTGGCCGGGCAGGGCGGGTATGTCGACTTCCTGTTCCTGGGCCTGGGCAGCGCGGCCCCGACCCGCGCCATGCTGTCCGGCTTCGCCGGCGACTTCGGCGCGGCCAGCGTATTCGAAGGCGAGGCTGCCGGTTCGCTGGCCGGCGGCGTCACCCTGGGCAACGGCACGGGCTGGAACGAATTCGCCCAGGCGGCAAGCTTTGGCGGCCTGTTCGAGTTCTTCGTCAGCTTCGACGCGGGCACGGTCGGCGATGGCACCAACCTGGGCATCGCGTTGCTGGACCAGGACTTCAACTACCTGGGCGCGAACGCCGACATCGTCACCTTCGCGCTGCAGCCGGGCCAGGCCGACGCCATCTCCGTCAACAGTGGCTTCGCCACCGTGCAGGCCGTGCCGGAACCGGGCACGGCACTGCAGGTGCTGACAGGGCTGCTGCTGATGGGCCTGGTGCTGCGCCACGGCCGGCGCTGAGCACCACGCCCACGGCCGGGCCTGTGTCCACCGTGGGGTCAGACCCGGAAGTGGACACGAGCTCATCTGGCAGGGCCCCCGTTTTATGGCAGAGTGCGTGTCCATGTCGGGGTCTGACCCCAGGGTGGACACGGGCTGAGCCAATGCACGGCCGGGTTGGTGTGGACTTTTGTGCCTGACCCCGATGTTGACGCGTGCTCGGCCGTGGTAGGCTTCGGTCTTTGCACACTGGATTTGTAATGCTGCATTGGCTCCGGGGCTATCGCCGGGCTGCGCTGCCGGGGGATATCGGCGCCGGCGTGGTGGTGGCGATGATGATGATCCCGCAGGGGATGGCGTATGCGCTGGTGGCTGGCTTGCCGCCCGTGGCGGGGCTGTATGCCAGCATCCTGCCGCCACTCGTGTATGCGCTGTTCGGCAGCAGCATGACGCAGTCGGTCGGGCCGATGGCCATCGTGTCCCTGATGACGGCTGCCGCCATCGCGCCGCTGGCGGCGCCGGGTTCCGCGCTGGCCGGCGTGCTGGCGGCCCAATTGGCGCTGGTTGCCGGCGGCGTGCTGCTGCTGTGCGGGCTGCTGCGGCTGGGTTTTTTGGCCAGCTTCTTTTCCCGCCCCGTCATGAGCGGCTTTACCGTCGGCTCCTCGTTCGTCATCGCCTGGGGCCAGCTCAAGCCCCTGCTGGGCGGCACGCCCGCCCATCCCCACGTCCCCAGCGCGCTGCTGGGACTCGGTTCCCTGCTCTTGCTAGTCTTGGCGCGCTTTGGCCTGGCACCGCTGCTGCAGCGCCTCGGGCTGAAGAAAGGCGCCGCCGACGTCGTGGCCAAGCTGGCGCCGATGATGGTGGTGCTGCTGTCGATCGTGCTGGTCGCGCAACTCGACCTGCCGGCGCTGGGCGTGGCCGTCACGGGACCGGTACCCACCGGCCTGCCGCAACTGAACCTGGCGACGTCGCCGGCGCACTGGAACGCGCTGGTGCAGCCGGGCCTGTTGATCGGCTTCGTCGTCTTCCTGATCAGCATGTCGGCGGCCCAGTCGCTGGCACAGAAGCGGGGCGAGAAGCTGGTCAGCAACCGCGAGCTGGTGGGGCTGGGCGCGGCCAACGTGGCCAGCATGGTGTCGGGCGGCTTCCCCGTCACGGGCAGCCTGTCCCGCTCGGCCGTCAATTTCGCCGCCGGCGCCAACACGCCGCTGGCCAGCGTCATCTCGGCCGTGCTGCTGGCGCTGGCACTGGTGCTGCCGACCGGCTGGCTGGCGCTGCTGCCGCTGCCGACCCTGGCCGCGACGATCATCGTGGCCGTGCTGGGCATGCTGGAACTGGCCACCCTGCGCACGGCCTGGGATTACGACCGGGGCGACGCGCTGGCCTGGCTCGTCACCTGCGTGGGCGTGCTGGCACTGGGCGTGGAGGCCGGCGTCATCGTCGGCGTCGTGCTGTCGATGGGTACCCTGATCTGGCGCGCCAGCCGGCCCCATATCGCCGTGCTGGGCCGTATTCCCGGCACCGAGCATTTCAGGAATGTCGAGCGCTACGCCGCCACCACCTGCGCTACGGTGCTGTTCCTGCGCATCGACGCCAACCTGTTCTTCGGTAACGTCGATGCCGTCAACGAGCGCATCGAGGACGAGCTGCGGGCCCACCCGTCCACGCGCCACCTGGTGCTGGTGATGTCGGCCGTCAGCTCGATCGACACGACGGCCCTGTTCGCGCTGTCCGAACTGAACGCCAGCCTGCGCACGCGCGCCGTCAAGCTGCACTTCGCTGAAGTGAAGGGCCCCGTGATGGACCGCCTGCGCGCCAGCAATCTGCTGGACCAGCTCAGTGGCCGCATCTTCCTCAGCACGGCCATCGCCAGCGATTTCCTCAACCACCCTCCCGAGAAGGACGATTGAATGAACCAGTACCGCGCGGCCGTGTTGGCCGCCTGCCTGTTGTGCGCCACGCAGGCCCCAGCGGCGCCCAGGCCCACGGCGGCCGACGCCCAGTTCCGTGCCGTCTACACCCAGGAATGGCGCTGGCGCCAGGGCGAGCGGCTGGAGGATGCGGAGGACGACACCAGCGGCATTCGCGCCACCTTGCCCAAGATCGATCCGGCCACGCAGCAGGCCCGCCAGCGCTATTGGGAAGCCACCCTGCGCAAGCTCGACGCCGTCGCTACGGGCAAGCTGTCGGCGCCCCAGCGCATCGACTTCGCCGTCTACCGGGCCCAGGTCGCGGCCCTGCTGGAAAACCAGCGCTTCCGCGAGTACGAAAAACCCCTGAATGCCGATTCCGCGTTCTGGTCGAACCTGACGTATGAAGCGCGCAAGACCTTCCGCACGCCAGCGGAGTACCGCGCCTATGTGGCCCAGCTGAACGACGTGCCCCGGTACTTCCGCGACCAGGTGGCGAACATGCGCGCCGGCCTGGCGCGCGGCTTCACGCCGCCGCGCGTGACCTTGCAGGGCAGGGATCAGTCGCTCGTGGCCGTGGCCGAGGCCAAGCCGGAAGCGACGGCCTTCTACAAGCCCTTCGCCACCATGCCGGCCACGATTCCCGTCGCCGAACAGGCCAGCCTGCGCGCCGCCGCGCTGGCCGCCATTCGTGACCACGTCATTCCCGCCCACGCGCAGCTGCTCAAGTTCATGCGCGAGGAGTACGTGCCCAACGCCACCGAGCATCTGGCGGCCGAGCGCCTCCCGGACGGGCGTGCCTACTACCAGTCGAAGATCGTCGAGTACACGACGACCGACCTGACGGCCGACCAGATCCACCAGATCGGCCTGGCCGAGATGGCCAAGATCCGCGCCGAGATGGCCCAGGTGATGCGGGACGTGAAGTTCGACGGCGACCTGCCGGCCTTCTTGCACTTCCTGCGCACCGACCCGCGCTTCTACGCCAAGACGCCGGAAGAGCTCTTGATGCGGGCGGCCTGGATCGCCAAGAAGTTCGACGCGAAGGCCGAGCAGTACTTCGGCCGCCTGCCGCGCAGCCGCTTCGCCGTCATTCCCGTGCCGCCCGAGCAGGCGCCGTACTACACGTCGGGCCGGGGCGGCCCGGGCGTGTACCTGGTCAATACCTACAACCTGCCGGCCCGTGCGCTCTACAGCCTGCCCGCCTTGACCCTGCACGAATCGGCGCCGGGCCACGCCTTCCAGATGCCGCTGGCGCTGGAGCAGCAGGGCCGGCCCGCCTTCCGCAACGCCTATATTTCAGCGTATGGCGAAGGCTGGGCCCTGTACTCGGAGCGCCTGGGCACGGAGATGGGCATCTACGAGACGCCGTATGAAGTGTTCGGCATGCTGAGCTACCAGGCCTGGCGCGCGTCGCGCCTGGTGGTCGACACGGGCGTTCACGCGAAGGGCTGGACGCGCGAGCAGGCGCAGAAGTACCTGATGGAGAACACGGCCCTGTCCAGCCACGAGGTGGAGACGGAAGTGGACCGCTACATCTCCTGGCCGGGCCAGGCGCTGTCCTACTACCTGGGCGAGATGGCCATTGTCGAGGCGCGTGCCAGGGCGGAGCAGGCGCTGGGCGGGAAGTTCGACATCCGCGCCTTCCACGACACCGTGCTGGAACTGGGCTCGGTGCCGCTGCCGGTGCTGAAGAGCCGGATCGACCGCTTCATCGCCGACGGCGGCAAGGGGCCATACCCGGCCCCATGATCCGGTGCCGGGTCAGCGCTTCAGCACATTCAGCACGGCCAGGCTCATGGCCTGGGCTGCCGTCTTGATCGACGGTTCCGGCACGGGTGCGTAGAACGGCGAGTGGTTGAAGGCGACCGGCTTGCCGCCCGGGCGCTGGGCCTCGGCCACCACCTTCGGATCGTAGACGCCCGTGAAGAAGAACATCGACGGGATGCCTTCGTTGGCGAAGGCCGAGAAGTCCTCGCTGGCCGTCATGGCCGGCACGCGCACGGCGTTGGCGGCGCCGAAGGCATCCCGGAATACGGCCTCGGTCTTCTCCACCAGCGCCACGTCGTTGACGATGGCCGCGCCGCCGGACGTGAGCTGCACGTCCGGCGCCGGCGCACCCGCCATGGCCGCCGCCCCATTGGCCACGCGGCGCACGCCGTCCAGCAGTTTCGCCCGGACTTCCGGGCTGTAGGAGCGGATCGTGCCGCGCACCTGCACGCTGTCGGGAATGATATTGCCCACCGTGCCGCCCTGGATGGCGCCGATCGTCACGACGCCGAATTCCTTCGGGTCCTTCTCGCGGCTGACCACCGTCTGCACGTCGACGACGAAGCGGGCCGCGATGGCGATGGGGTCGAGCGCCTTGTCCGGCGCCGAACCGTGCCCGCCACGGCCCTTGAAGACGATCTCGATGGCGTCCGAATTGGACGACACGGGGCCGTCGTTGAAGCCCACGGTGCCGTGCGCCAGGGGCCAGGAGTGCAGGGCGAATGCGTAGTCGGGCCGGGGGAAGCGCTTGAGCAGGCCGTCGTCCAGCATGGCCTTGGCGCCGGACACGGTTTCCTCGGCCGGCTGGGCGACGAAGACCAGGGTGCCCTGCCACTGCGACTTGAGTTCCACCAGCGTGCGGGCCGTGCCCAGCCAGCCGGCCATGTGGATGTCGTGACCGCAGCTGTGCGTGACGAAGCTCTCGCGTCCATCGCTCTGGGCCTTGGCGCGGCTGGCGTAGGGCAGGCCCGTCTTTTCTTCCATCGGCAGGCCGTCGAGTTCCGTGCGCACCAGCACCGTCGGGCCGGTGCCGTTGCGCAGCACGGCCACGACACCGGTCTTGCCAACCTTCTCCGTCACGGTAAAGCCCAGCTTCTTCATTTCCGCCGCCAGCTTGCCCGCAGTGCGCACTTCCTGGAAGGCGATCTCGGGGTGGGCGTGCAGGTCCTTGTAGATCGTGTCGAGCCACGGATACATGCCGTCGACGCGGCCGGCGACCTGGGTCTTCAGGGGTTGCTGGGCCTGCGCGGTGGCGGCCACGGACAGTGCGGCAACAAGGGCAAGGCGGACAAGCGATGGTTTCAAGGCGGGGCTCCCGATGGTTTTGTCGTACGGTTTGTTGTACATCAAGGCTATCACAGGGGCGCGTCCGCCGGGATGCTTGATGATTGGCAAGATTCTTATCTGCAATATCTGCCAGCATCGACCGACCATCCTGCGGCACCGCCGCCCTGGCCGACCAGCCACCCGTCTACAAATTCCGCGACCTGCCGCGCACGGGCAGCCACCTGCCGCGCAATGTCGCCACGTCGCCGCTGCCTGCCTGACCGGCTTTATCGCCAAGCTCCTGATGATGGCGCGCTACAAGCCGGCCCTGTGCAAGGGCCAGCCCTGCGGGCAGGACTACCTGCTGCTGGCGACCCTGACGGACGAGTGAGGCGCCGCGCACCAGGTCGGGCACCGTATCACGTCAACTCGCGCTCCGGGTTATGATATTGGCCTGACAACCCGGAGCCAACGATGCCTCTCTACCAGATCTGGTACAACGACAATGACCAGCCGCTCGTCGTCAACCCGCCTTACCGCCTGCGCGATATCGAGATCGTCGGCGAGGTGCTGCGCCACGAACAGCGCGCCAACCGCCAGAGCGCCGACCCCAGCGGCCTGACGGTGCGCGAGCTGATGCGCGTGAACGGCCTGCGCGATGTGCGCTACACGATGGACGAAAGCGAACCGGTTCGCCTGGCCGGACACTGACGCACCAGCATAGGCACCAACGGGGCACGCTTCCCGGTACGTCGCACCACCCTGGTGCATGACATGGTGCCGCAGGCCCTTTGACACCGCGCCGGCTCCCGCCGGTGCTGACAGATGCTGGCACGCAACTTGCTGTAACGACAGGGTTATCGTTGAATAAACCGTCGTCATGCCCGATTGCCATGCCATCCAAGCATCCACGGCCGCCCCTGCCTGGCAGGCCCGCTTGCGCCTGGGCTTCACGCGCGACGGCGACGTCACCCGCCTGACCCGGCGCGAGCACAGCGGCCCGCTGCGCGTGCAGAAGGCCCTGTATCCGGAAGACCCGGCCATCTGCCATGCCATCGTGGTCCACCCGCCCGGCGGCGTCGTCGGGGGGGACGTGCTCGATATCGCCGTGCACGCCGACGACGGCGCCCACGCCTTCCTCACCAGCCCGGGCGCGGCCAAGTGGTACCGCGCCAACGGCCGCACGTCGCGCCAGGCCGTGGCGCTGCGGGCCGGCGCCGGCGCCTCGCTCGAATGGCTGCCGCAGGAAACCATCTTCTATGACGACGCCCACGTCGAACTGAGCCACCATGTCGACCTGGCCCAGGACGCCGCGTACCTGGGCTGCGAAATCCTGTGCCTGGGCCGGCGCGCCTCCGGCGAAAGCTTCACGCGCGGGCGCATCGGCCAGCACACGTCGATCCGGCGCGGCGGGCGCCTGCTGTGGTGGGAGCAGGGCATCCTGACCCCGGCCCTTCTGGCGAGCCCCGTCGGCTTGGCCGGCCACACTGTCTGCGCCACCCTGATCGCCTGCGGCGCGCCACTGCCGGTGGACGTGCTGCACGCCGTGCGCGCGCTGGCCGACCACCCCGGCTTCGGCGCCACCCAACTGAAACACGTGCTGGCCGTGCGCTGGCTGGGCGACGACAGTGAAGTGGCGCGCGAGATCATGCTGGCCGCATGGCGCCTGCTGCGCCCCGCCTTGCTGGCGCGCGCTCCCTTCGATCCGCGCAGTTGGCGCACCTGACAAGCATCCGAGGATACCCATGGACCTGACTCCCCGTGAAAAAGACAAGCTCCTGATCTTCACCGCCGGCCTGCTGGCCGAACGCCGCCTGGCGCGCGGCCTGAAGCTGAACCATCCGGAAAGCGTGGCGCTGATCAGCGCGGCGCTGCTCGAAGGCGCGCGCGACGGCAAGACGGTGGCGCAGCTGATGTCCGAAGGCACCCGGATCCTGCGCCGCGACCAGGTCATGGAAGGCGTGCCGGAATTGATCCCGGACATCCAGGTTGAAGCCACTTTCCCGGACGGCAGCAAGCTCGTTACCGTCCACCATCCGATTCCGTAAGAGGCAGCCATGATCCCCGGCGAATACAAACTTGAAGGGGGCGACATCGCCCTGAACGCGGACCGCGCCGCCGTCACCGTCGTGGTGGCGAACCGGGGCGACCGCCCGATCCAGGTGGGCTCGCACTTCCACTTCTTCGAAGTGAACAACGCGCTGTCCTTCGAGCGGTGGAAGGCCTACGGCCGGCGCCTGAACATCGCCGCCGGCACGGCCGTGCGCTTCGAGCCGGGCCAGCAGCGCACCGTGGAGCTGGTGGCGCTGGAAGGGGACCGCGAAGTGTACGGCTTTGCGGGCAAGGTGATGGGCAAGCTGCAGGACGCGCCGACGGGCCCGGCCGACGGCGAGGACGGCAACTGATGGCGACGATCTCCCGCCGCGCCTATGCCGAGATGTACGGCCCCACCACGGGCGACCGCATCCGCCTGGCCGACACCGAACTGTTCATCGAGATCGAAAAGGACTACGCCACCTACGGCGAGGAAGTGAAGTTCGGCGGCGGCAAGGTGATCCGCGACGGCATGGGCCAGTCGCAGCGTGCCCACGCCGACGTGATGGATACGGTCATCACGAACGCCGTCATCGTCGACCACTGGGGCATCGTCAAGGCCGACATCGGCCTGAAGAACGGCCGCATCGCCGCCATCGGCAAGGCCGGCAACCCGGACATCCAGCCCAACGTGACGATGGCCATCGGCGGCGCCACCGAGATCATCGCCGGCGAAGGGTCGATCGTCACGGCCGGCGGCGTCGACAGCCACATCCACTTCATCTGCCCGCAGCAGATCGAGGAAGCCCTGATGAGCGGCGTGACGACGATGATCGGCGGCGGCACGGGGCCGGCCGTCGGCACGGCCGCCACCACCTGCACGCCGGGCCCGTGGCACCTGCATGCCATGCTGCAGGCGGCCGACGCCTTCCCGATGAACCTGGGTTTTCTCGGCAAGGGCAATGTCAGCCTGCCGCTGCCGCTGGAAGAGCAGATCCGCGCCGGCGCCATCGGCCTGAAGCTGCACGAGGACTGGGGCAGCACGCCGGCCGCCATCGACAACTGCCTGTCCGTGGCGGACCGCTTCGACATCCAGGTGGCCCTGCACAGCGACACCCTGAACGAAGGAGGTTTTCTCGAAGAGACGCTGGCCGCCTTCAAGGACCGCACCATCCACACCTTCCACACGGAAGGGGCGGGCGGTGGCCACGCACCGGACATCATCGCCGCCGTCGGCCAGTCCAACGTGCTGCCGTCGTCGACCAATCCCACGCGCCCGTTCACGGTGAACACCCTGGACGAGCACCTGGACATGCTGATGGTGTGCCACCACCTCGACCCGGCGATCGCCGAGGACGTGGCCTTCGCGGAATCGCGCATCCGCCGCGAGACCATCGCCGCCGAGGACATCCTGCACGACATCGGCGCCATCTCGATGATGTCGTCGGACTCCCAGGCCATGGGCCGCGTGGGCGAAGTGATCCTGCGCACGTGGCAGACGGCGCACAAGATGAAGGTGCAGCGGGGCGCGCTGCCTGAGGATACGGACCGCCACGACAACTTCCGCGTCAAGCGCTTTATTGCCAAGTACACCATCAACCCGGCCATCACGCATGGCGTGTCGCACGTGGTGGGCTCGCTGGAAGTGGGCAAGATCGCCGATATCGTGCTGTGGAAACCGGCCTTCTTCGGCGTCAAGCCGTCGATGATCCTGAAAGGCGGCATGATCGCTGCGGCCCAGATGGGCGACCCGAACGCGTCGATCCCCACGCCCCAGCCGGTGCACTACCGGCCCATGTTCGGCGCCTTCGGCGGCGGCCTGAAAAAGTCCTTCACCTTCGTGTCGCAGACCGCCTTCGACGCCGGCATCGGCGAGGCCCTGCAGCTGTCCAAGACCCTGATCCCCGTGCGCGGCATGCGCCACCTGCGCAAGCACCACATGATCCACAACGGCGCCACGCCCGTCATGCAGGTCGACCCGGAAACCTACGAGGTGCGCGCGGACGGGCGCCTGCTCACGTGCGAACCGGCCACCGTGCTGCCGATGGCGCAGCGTTATTTTTTGTTCTGAAGGACCCGACATGCTGACACTGCATACGAAAATCACCGATCCGGCAGTCGCCAGGGGCGCGCCGGTGGACGGGCGCCTGGTGCTGCCCTACGAGCTGCGCGAAAAATGCCGGCTGCGCGCGAAACTGGACACGGGCGAGGAAGTGGCCCTGTTCACCGTGCGCGGCACCGTGCTGCGCGGCGGCGACCTGTTGAAGGGCGACGACGGCAGGGTGGTGCGGGTGGAAGCGGCGTTCGAATCCACCTACAAGGTCACCTGCACCGACCCGCTCGCGCTGCTGCGCTGTGCCTTCCACCTGGGGAACCGCCACACGCAGGCCCAGGTAGGCGACGGCTTCCTGCGCATCCGCGCCGATGCCGTGCTGCGCGACATGCTGGCCGGCCTGGGCGCCACCGTCGTCGAGCAGCTGGCGCCGTTCGAGCCGGAATCCGGTGCCTACGGCGGCGGCCACCACCACCACGACACCCTGCTGGCACCGGTACCGCTGCGCCAGCGCATCCACCGGCCCGGCGACCCGCCGGCCGGGGACGCGCCGTGATTGCCGCCGCCCAGCTGCTGCACCTGCTGCAGCTGGCCAGCCCGTCGCTGCCGATCGGCGCCTACAGCTACTCGCAGGGCCTGGAAGCGGCGCTGGAGCAGGGCCTGGTGCACGATGCGGCCAGCGCGCAGCGGTGGATCGTGCGCCAGCTGCATGACGTCGTCGCGCCGTGGGAGGCGCCCCTGTGCTGGCGGCTGATGGCGGCCTTCACGGCGCGTGACGCGCAGCTGGCAGCCGAGCTGTCCGAGAAGTTCCTTGCCTCGCGCGACACGGCCGAACTGCGCGCCGAAACCGTGCAGATGGGCTTTTCGCTGGCACGGTTGATCGGCGAGCTGGGCATCGCCGACGAGGGCGCGCTGGCCATGCTGCGGCACGATGCCGACGTACCGCTGCCGGCGGCCTATGCCTGCGCCGTCGCCGCGCTGGGCATTCCGCACCAGGAGGCGCTGCTGGCGTGGCTTTTCACGTGGGTGGAAAACCAGGTGCTGGTGTGCGTCAAGTCCGTGCCGCTGGGGCAGGTGGCGGGGCAGAAGCTGCTGCTGTCGCTGCGCCCGGACATCGAGGCGGCCGCGCTGTGCGCGCAGTCGCTGGCCGAACACGAGCTGTCGAACTGGTCGCCGGCGCTGTCGCTGCTGTCGATGCGCCACGAAGTCCAGTACAGCCGACTTTATCGTTCATAAGGAATCACTATGCAGACAACTTCCAACCCGCTGCGGGTCGGCATCGGCGGGCCGGTCGGCTCCGGCAAGACGGCCCTGTGCGAAATGCTGTGCAAGGGCATGCGCGAGCGCTACGACATGGCCGTCATCACCAACGACATCTACACCCGCGAGGACATGGAAATCCTGCTGCGCGCCGAAGCGCTGCCGGCCGAGCGGCTGATGGGCGTGGAAACGGGCGGCTGCCCGCACACGGCGATTCGCGAGGACGCGTCAATCAACCTGGAGGCGATCGCCCGCATGCAGGCCGATTTCCCCAACCTGGACCTGATCCTCGTCGAATCGGGCGGCGACAACCTGGCCGCCACCTTCAGCCCGGAGTTGTCGGACCTGACCATCTACGTCATCGACGTGGCCGGCGGCGAGAAGATTCCCCGCAAGGGCGGCCCCGGCATCACGCGCTCGGACCTCCTGATTATCAACAAGACGGACCTGGCGCCGCACGTGGGCGCGGACCTGGACGTGATGGCACGCGACGCCAAACGCATGCGCGGCGAGCGGCCGTTCGTGTTCACCAACCTGCGCAGCGGCGACGGCGTGGCGCAGGTAATCAGCTTCATCTCCGAACAGGGCCTGCTGGGCCAGGGGGGCAAATGAAGCGCGCAGTGAAGTACACCCCGGCACTGCTGCTGGCGCTGGCCAGCCTGCCCGCGTTGGCCCATCCCGGCCACGCCGCACTGGCCGACGGCATTGGCGCGGCCTTCGGCGCCGGCCTGCGGCACCCGCTGACGGGGATCGATCACCTGCTGGCGATGCTGGCCGCCGGCATCTGGAGTGCGCGGGCACGGCAGCGCGCCTATGTCGGCGTGCCGCACCGCTCGCGGCCCGGCGACCTGCTGCTGCCGGTCGTATTCCTCGTCATGATGGGGCTCGGCGCCGCTGGCGGCATGGCCGGCCTGCGCCTGCCGCTGCTCGAAGGAGGCATCGCCCTGACGGTGGCGTTGACGGGGGTGCTGGTGGCGGCCAGCGTGCGCCTGCCGGCATGGGGCGCGGGCCTCGTGATGGGCGGCTTCGCCCTGTGGCACGGCAATGCCCACGGCCTGGAGCTGCCGCAGGCGGCCAGCGCGCTTGGCTTTCTCCTCGCCAGCGCGGCGCTGCTGCTGTCCGGCCGCGCCCTGGCCCGGTTGCCGCTGGCCCGCCCGCTGGGCGGCGCCATTGCCGCCGCCGGCGTCGCGCTGCTGGCCTTCTGAAACCGGGGACAGTCCCCTGTTTTCAGGCAAGCTTGCCCGGCCTTGAGTCGGGACTATGCGCGCGGGTGCTCGCGCCGTTCGGAAAGCTCGATCGGCGCTGCATTCTCAGGATGCTTGCCCAGGTGACCGGCGTAGACGGCACGAATCGCCGCCATGTCCTTTTCCTGGTCGCCCGTCAGCCACAGGTGGTCGGCCATGCCCAGCGTGCGGTTCGGATAATCCAGGTAGACGAGGCACAGCGGCACCTTGGCCTCCAGCGCCAGGTGGTAGAAGCCGCTCTTCCAGTACGGCCGGTAGCCGCGCGTCCCTTCCGGCGTGATGCACAGCCAGTACCAGGGGGCGTCGTTCATGCGCCGCGCCTGGGCGCTGATCATGCCGGTCGCGGCGCCCCGGTCGACCGGCTGGCCGCCGATCGCGTGGAACCATTTGCCCAGCACGGGAATGCGGAACAGCGACTCCTTCGCCAGCCAGCGGAACGGCAGGTCGGTGGTGAACTTGGCCGCCAGGCCGAGCATGAAATCCCAGTTCGACGTGTGCGGGTAGGTGACGAGAATGCCGCGCGGTCCCGGCAGGTCGCGGTACAGCATTTTCCAGCCAAACAGGTGGAGGATGCGCAAGGCCAGGCGCTGTTTTAAGGTTGGCAGATCGGCGGGCGCTAGCCTATAGTTGGTCATACATCTTCCCTGTTGGTGATGCGGATGCCGGTCGATATGCCGCGCCTTTGTTTCACCTTGTGAAAACCGCGGTCGAAATTCTATCCGGGCTGGACAGGCGCGGCAAGACCTGTTGCTGCCCGGAAGCCCGCGCCGTTGCATCGTTGCGTCCCTTTTACGGCAGGCTGCGGCCCGCGCCGACGGGTGGCGCCGTGCCTTTTGATCATGACAATCAGGCAATTGCTCTGTATCGACACGGAGGGCCGGGGCATCGGTGCCGACATCGCGGCGGCGGCGGAAGGTTTTGCCCTGCGCGTGGCCGTCAGCATCGAACACGCCGGCCAACTGGCGCACGTGCGGCCGCCCGCCGTCGGCGTCGTGGTGTTGCCCGGGCCAGGCACGGGAACGGCCGCGCTGGAGCGTTTCCTGAGCGAGCACGCGACGATCCGGTGGGTTGCCGTCTGCGCGCCCGAGGCGTTGCAGCACGGCCCATGCCGCCAGCTGGTGCACGACCATTGCATCGACTATCACACCTTGCCGCTCGATCGCCAGCGCCTGCGCCACACCTTGGGGCATGCGCTGGGCCTGGCCGCGCTGGGCGAAGGGCAGGCCGTGCCTCACGGCAGCCACGCGATGCGCCTGACCGGCGACAGCGCCCCGATCGTGGGGCTGCGCCAGCGCATTGCCAAGGTGGCCGCCGCCGATGCGCCTGTGCTGATCTGGGGCGAGAGCGGCACCGGCAAGGAGCTGGTGGCGCGCGCCGTGCACGATTGTTCGGCACGCGCCCGCGGGCCCTTCGTGCCGATCAACTGCGGCGCCATTCCCGCCAGCCTGGTGCAGTCCGAACTGTTCGGCCACGAGAAGGGCGCCTTCACGGGGGCGGCGCGGGCCCGGCCCGGCTTGATCGAGTCGGCCGCCGGGGGCACCGTGCTGCTCGACGAGATCGGCGACCTGCCGCTGGAAATGCAGGCCAACCTGCTGCGCTTCCTGCAGGAAAAGACGATCCACCGGCTGGGCGGCACGCGCGCCGTGCCGGTCGACGTGCGCGTGGTGGCGGCCTCGCACGTGAACCTGCAACAGGCCGTGGCGCGGGGCAGTTTTCGCGAAGACCTGTTCTACCGGCTCAACGTGCTGGCGCTGGAAGTGCCGCCCCTGCGCGAACGGCGCGACGATGTCGTCGCGCTGGCCCAGCTGTTCTTCCGCGAATATGCCGCCGAGCGGGCACCCCATGTGCGGGGCTTTTCCAGCCGGGCGCTGGCGGCGCTGCGCGCGCACGACTGGCCCGGCAACGTGCGCGAACTGCTGAACCGGGTACGGCGCGCGGCCGTGATGGCCGAACACAGGCTGATCGGCCCGGCCGACCTCGACCTGGCGGGGAAAGCCGACGGCGAGCCGCCGCTGGCCCTGCACGGCGCTCGCGTGCAGGCCGAGCGCCACGCCATCGAAGCGGGACTGCACGCGGGCAAAAGTGTCACACGTGTGGCACGCGAGCTCGGCGTTTCGCGCATGACCTTGTACCGGCTGATGGCCAAGCACAGCATCGTCACGCCGGCCCGGCGCCGCACGCCCTGACGGGCCGGAACCGCCGCACGGGCCCCGTCCTGCCCAAGGCTGAGTCACAAAGCCGTGACATTGGCCCTCGCCACCCGTTCTGTCCGGCGCCTGGCCGTCTGTTCCCCGAGGCTTGGTACCGTGTTCCCGTCCGCGCGCCGGGTTTGCCGATGACACTGCCGCGCTTGCCTGTCTCGCGGGCGTGACAGCGCCGGCCGCGCGGCGGTTGTCGTCGCCGCCTCCCGGACCAGCGATGCCAGCAATATCAAGGGCTTGGCGTGGCGGTGGACTGATGGCACCAAGCTTGCGATAAGGAGCAGACCGGCAGCCGCGCAGCGCGCGCGCATGGCGGCACATGATCCCTGGACTCCAACCACGGAAATTCACGCATCGCAAACCCCACCATTTCAGCGAGGACCACATGAAGAAATCCCTGCTTGCCACGGCTATCGCCCTTGCCTTTACCGTCAGCGCCTCGGCACAGACGACTGACCCGACGTCGGCCGTGACGCAGTCCGGCAGAGGCGCCCATGCCAACGACAATTCCACTGCAACCCAGGACAGCAGCTCGAATCGCGATAACCGCCAGGCCAACGACAACAACAACAGCCTGGGCCACGCCCATGCAACGGCGGCCGGCGCTGCCGCGGCCAATAACGGCGCGACCGCAACGTCCAGCCTCGCCAACTCCTTCAATACCTCGACCGCCACGGCCTCCAGTTCGCTGACGGGCACCGTGTCGGGCAATACCGTGAACCATATCGGCAACGTCGCCAGCAACTCCGGAGGCGCCAACGGCGGCCAGGCCGCGGGCGGCTTGGGCGGCGCGGCCACCGGCGGCGCCGCCACCGGCA
>NZ_WNKZ01000062.1 GCF_009720835.1 Pseudoduganella buxea | reverse complement strand
GCAGGCGCTGCCGGCGTCGGAGCGCATTGCGCGCGGCGCCTACCTGGCCCGCGCCGGCGACTGCATGGCCTGTCACACGAGCCGGGGCGGCGCCCAGTATGCGGGTGGGCGCGCGCTGGAAACGCCGTTCGGCGCCGTGGTCGCGCCCAACATCACGCAGGACGTGGCGACCGGCATCGGTGCCTGGAGTGCCGACGATTTCTGGAACGCCCTGCACAACGGCCGCGCGCGCGACGGCCGCCTGCTGTACCCGGCCTTCCCGTACACCAGCTACACCTACGTCACGCGCGACGACGCCGATGCGCTGTATGCCTACTTCAAGACGATACCGGCCGTGCGCCAGCCGAACCAGCCGCACCGACTGCGCTTCCCGTATAACCAGCAGGTCGCGCTGGCGGCCTGGCGCGCGTTGTACTTCCGTCCCGCCGTGTTCGAGCCGGCACCGGCCCAGTCGAAAGAGTGGAACCGGGGTGCCTACCTGGTGCAGGGGCTGGGCCATTGCGCCGCCTGCCACAGCGCCCGCAATGTGCTGGGCGGCAGCGACGACAGGCTGTCCGGCGGGCTGGTGCCGATGCTGGGCTGGTATGCGCCGTCGCTGACGGCCGACAGCGAGGCAGGCCTGGGCGACTGGCCGGTGGACGATATCGTGCAGCTGCTGCACACGGGCGTGTCGAACCGCGCCGCCGTGTTCGGGCCGATGGCCGAGGTGGTGCGCGAGAGCCTGCAGCACCTGAGGGAAGACGACGTGCGGGCCATGGCCGTGTATCTGAAATCGCTGCCGCAGCAGGATGCAGCGGCGGCGCCCTACAAGCGCTCGGAGGCGCCCGAGGCGGTGGCGCAGCTGGCGGCAGGCGCGAAGCTGTATGGCGCGCACTGTGCGGAATGCCACGGCGCGGCCGGCGAAGGCAAGGGCCTGGCGTATCCGCCGCTGGCGGGCAACCGGGCGCTGACGATGCAGGATGCGGCGAACCCGATCCGCATCGTGCTCAACGGCGGCTTCCCGCCCGGCACGCGCGGCAATCCGCGTCCCTACGGCATGCCGCCGTTCGGCCATGTGCTGGGCGACGCCGAGGTGGCGCAGGTGGTGTCGTACCTGCGCAGTGCCTGGGGCAACAACGCCCCGCCCGTCGCCAGCGGGGACGTCAACCGCTACCGTTCCGTGCCGCTGGAATAAAGCCGATGCTGGCCTGCGCTCAGCGGGGGTAGGTAAAGCCGGTGCGGATATCCATCGGCACCAGTCGGCCGCCCTCGCGCACCGTCAGGCGCTGCGGCGGCTCGTCGCCGGCCAGCGCGCCCGGCTTGACGAGCAGGCCTTCGCCCTTGCGCAGGGCCGGGTCGCACCGCTCGTACACGTTCGGGCAACCCGTCGCGGCCAGCAATGCCTGCACGATGGGTACCTTCCACATGTCCACGCCGCCGGCATTGAACTGGCAGACCAGGTAACCGCTCGCACCGCCGTACGCCTGCACGACGAGACCGGGCAGGCCGTCCTTCTCGCCGTCCACCAGCAGGACCAGCGCCTGCGGATCGGGGCTGCCGCTGCCGCGCTTGGCGATGGCGGCCTGCACGCGCCGCTTCATCATGGCGTGGTCGATCGGCTCGTCCTCGCGCAGGGTCCAGACCCGGGCGGCGATCTGCGTGGCCTTGGCGTTGTAGGCGGCACGGGCCAGGAACTGGCGCGACGAAGACTGCACGATGGCCGTCGCGCCGGGCTTGTTGCGCTCCTGCGGCTTGCCGTCGACCTTGTCGATGGCGGAAGGGTAGATCCACGGGTCGCCGGCCAGGATGCTCTTCTCCTTGCCCTGTTTGATGGTGATGATCAGCATGGGACACTTTCATTGGGGGACGCGCATCATACATTACCTTGACGATGATGACCGGACAGCGGCGGCGCCGGAACAGTCGCAGCAGAGCGCATTCTGTCCCGCATTCCGTGCACTCCGTCGCACGCCTGATGCCGCGCCGGCGTGGCTGTTCTACCATGCCTTATCGAACAGGAGACAAGCCATGCCAAGCAAAGTATTCAAGAAACTGACCCTCGCCGCCGCGGCGGCTGCCCTGCTGCTGCCGCTGGTGGCGCCTCACGCATCGCCGCTGGACTGGTTCAGCGGCGAGCGTGTGAAGGGCAGCGGCAACGTGGTGAAGGAGAACCGCCAGGTCGCCGCCTTCCATGGCGTGGCGCTGTCCGTGCCGGGCCATGTGGAAGTGCATACCGGTGCCGGCGAGGGCGTCACCGTCGAGGTGGACGACAATGTGCTGCCGCTGATCGAGACGGTGGTGGAAAACGGCGTGCTGAAGATCCGACCCGTCAAGCGCAACCAGTCGGTCGACGTGCGCGGGCTGAAGGTGGTGGTGCAGGCGCGCGAGATCGACAGCCTGGCGGTGGCCGGCTCGGGCAAGCTGAGCGCATCGCGCCTGCGTGGCGACCGGGTCAACCTGGAACTGGCAGGTTCCGGCACGATCGACGCGGGCCAGATCGAGGCCCGCGCCGTCAGCGTGGCCGGCGCCGGCAGCGGCAAGATCACGGCCGTCGGCACGGCCGATACCGTCAAGGTGTCCATCGCCGGCTCGGGCAAGGCCGACGCCTCGCAGCTGCAGGCGAAAAAGGTCGAGGCCAGCGTCAGCGGCTCGGGCCAGGTGCTCGTCACGGCCACCCAGTCGCTGGCCGCCGCCATCACCGGATCCGGCAATATCGCCTACCACGGCGACCCGCAGGTCAGCCGCGCCGTCACCGGCTCGGGCACCATCCGCCGCCTGGGCGACGCCCCTTGAGCGTCGACGCTTTTCCATAAAACCCCTTTCCGCCTGCCCGGCAACACCCGTCGCCGGGCAGGCGCCCTCTTCCGACGCGCCTACAAATCGAACTTCAGTTCCGCCACGACGGTGCGCTGCGTGTACGGGTGAAATGCCCAGTACTTCTCGCCGTTCAGGTTGTCGACACCGACGGCCCCGCTCCAGTGCCGGTCGAAACGGTAGCGCAGCCGCGTGTCCGCCACCAGGTAGTCCGACACGCCCATGTACGTCAGGCCATTGCGGTCGCTGTTGTCCAGCGAACCGAACTGCCGGCCGCTGTAGCGCAGCCCGAAGGTGCCGGTCCAGCTGTCGTTCCACTGCCAGGAAGCGAGCAGGTTGGCGCGCCAGCGCGGCACGCGGGGCTGGCGCTTGCCGACCGAGGCCCGGTTGGCATCGTTTTCCACGATGCGCGAATCGGCGTATGTCAGGCTGCTGTTGACGGTGAATCCCCGCCACAGCACATTGTCGGCCTGCTGCGCCAGTTCGACGCCGTTCGTGCGGATGCGGCCCACGTTCTGCACCGTGCTGACGGTGGCCGTCAGCGGCTGCGAATACAGGGCGTCGCGCGTGGTCTCGTGGAACCACGTGGCGCGCACGGTGCCCGCCCCCGTCATGCGCTCGGCCGTCAGCTCGCCCGTCCACGATCGCTCGGCACGCAGGTTGGGGTCCGTGTTGACGATCTGCTCGTCCACGATGGAACCCTGGAACAGCTCCGCCGCGGTTGGGTTGCGCACGGCCCGGCCGCCAGACGCCTTGATGGTCCAGTCGTCGCCGGCGCGCCACGCCAGCGCCGCCTTGGGTGACCAGCTCGTTTCCTTGCGGGCGCCGAAGGGCAGCAGGCCGCCGCCGGCCGCCGACATTTCGCCGCCGAAGGCCTGCCACCGCTCCAGCCGGACGCCCAGGGTGGCCTTCCATCGCTCGTCGATGCGCCACGTGTCCTGCGCATAAAGGCTTTCCAGCCGCGTCTGGCCATTGAAGGTGGACACGGGCCGGCCCGCCGTGCCGGCGATCCAGTCGGCGCTGTTGACGACGCGCGTGCGCAGCCTGGCAGCGTCGCGCTGCACGCCGATGTCCACCACGTGCGCGGGGCCGGGCCGCCACGCGCCCTTCAGCGCAACCGTGTTCCAGCCGCTGCCTTTCATATCCGTCACATTGCCGGCGCCGGGGCTGTCGATGCCGGCGGCGAAGACGGTGGGCGTGCGTACCAGGTCCTTGCGGTAGTCATACTGGCTGATCGCCACCTCCCAATCGAAGACGTCCTTCGCATGGCGCTTGAGCGAGACGCCGTGCATCAGGTGTTCCAGCGCGCCCCGCGACGGCGCGAAGTCGGACGGCAGCAAGGTGTAGCGCCGCCCGTCCACGGCGATGACGCCGGCGGTCACCGCATTGCCGGCGCCGTCGCGCAGGTAGGATTGACTGGTGCGCTCGGCATCGTTGCGCCACCAGCCCAAGGTATAACTGGCGCGCAGCACGGGCGTGACGTCGTAGGCCAGCTTGACCTTCGCATGGTCCTGCACCGTGCGGACCTGGTTGGTGGCGCCCAGGATCAGCCAATCCCGGTCCGAGGCATTGCGGCCCGGGATCGCACCCGTGACAGGCGTCGCGTCGGCCGTGCCGGCGTTGCCGCTCGAGACCAGCTTGTTGGCGAAGCCGATGGGCTGGCCATCGCTGTCGAGCCGGGCCACGTCGACCCACCAGGCGAACGCGCCGACCCGGTCGCCCAGCGAGGCGCTGCCCTGCTTGCCGTAATAATTGTCGCGCGTGCCGTACTGCTTGAAGCGCTGGGCGAAGCCGGCCAGCCGCACATGGCCTTCGAGTTTGCTCGGCATGCGCGTCTGGTAGTCGACCACGGCACCCACCGAGTTGCCGGGATAGGCGGCCGAGAACGGGCCGTACAGCACGTCGACCCGCTCGATCTCCTCGGGCGTGACCATGCCCCAGCGGGGCGTGTACGTGGCGCCGTTGCCCAGCAAATTGGACAGCAGGATGCCGTCCGCGTAGACCAGCGAGCGGGCGCTGTTGCCCGTGCCGGATGCGCGGCTGGCCAGCACGGCATGGTCGTAGTCGCCCGTGAAGCGCTTGCGCACGTTCAGGCTGGGCAGGTATTTCAGCGCGTCCTCGCTGTCGAAGGCATTGATGCGCGCCTCGATCTGGGCCGCCGTGATCCCTTCGATGGTGGTGGGGATCTGCGCCGGCAGCGACGTCGGGCGCCCGCCCTGGATGGTGACGACATCCCGGGTAGCGACGTCGCCCGCCTGGGCATCGGCAAATGTCGGGACGAGCGCCGCCGCTGCCGTCAGCGCGGCAGGAAAAAACACGAACTTCATGGCGGCCCCTTAGTGCGCGGCGTGCGGGCTGTAGGTCAGGGGCCGCACGGGCACCTGGACCTCGACGTTGTCGCGCGTTTTGTCCTTCTTCTCGAACACGAGCGTGACGGGCACGGTCTCGCCCTCCTTCAGCTGGCGCTTCAACTGCATCAGCATGATGTGGTAGCCGCCGGAGGCCAGCGCCACCGGCTTACCGGCCGGCAGGTCGATGGCCGCGACGGGCGCCATCGACATGCGGTTGTCCTGCATCGACATCTGGTGCAGTTCGGCGCTGCCGGCAACGGGGCTGGTCACGCCGACGAGGCGCACGTCCTGGTTTGATACCAGCTGCATGAACGCGCCGGAGCTCTTCGCGGCCGGCACGGTGGCGCGGGCCCACGGGTCCTTGACGGTGACCTGGGCGATGGCGGGAAGGGACAGGGCGGCCAGCACGGCCGCGAGCATTGCGCGTTGAATGGTTTGCATGGTGACTCCGAAAATTGTGGGAAGGTGCGGCCAAGGGCCGCGGCACAAGATCAGGCGTCGGCGGGCGGTCCGCGCGGGTGGGCGGCGACCCAGACCTGCAGGGGCCGGGGCGCGTGGTAGAACAGGAAGGGCCGTTCGGCCGGCAGCGCGGCGAACGGCAGCGCCTGCAACATGGCCGGCGGCATGCCGAGCGGGCCGGCGTTGGGCAGGCAGTAGCCGCAATCGGCCATCGCCATCGGTTTCGCGGGCGCGGGCGCGGGCACCTTGGACGACAGTGAACGGCCGCGGTCCGTCAGGGCCAGGAAGGTAGCCTGGTCCAGTTCGCCGCTGCCGGACAGCCGGGTGCCGTCGTTCAGGCAGATTTCCCAGCCGCGCCCCGTTGCATCGTCCAGGGCCAGTGCATGCGACACGGCCGGGGCGAGCGCGTTCAGCAGGATCGCGCAGCACGCGATCCAGACCTGCAGCAGTCGTCGGCTCGAAGTCTTCATGGCGCGAATTATAGCCCGCCCGGCGCGAAAGCGCGGCGCTGCAGGCGCACCGTTTGGGCGGTAAGATGGCGGGCTCTGTCGAAAGGAAGCCCATGCAAGACCCCCAACACGCCGGCGCCGTGGATGCCGTCATCGACCGCGCGCTCGAGCGGCAGAAAATCGTCGGCGCCGTCGTACTGGCCATGCGCGGTGGCGACATCGTCTACCGCCGCGCCGCCGGCCACGCCGATCGCGAAGCGGCGGTGCCGATGCGCAAGGACGCGCTGTTCCTGTTCGCGTCGATGACCAAGCCGCTGGTGGCCGTCACGGCGCTGCGCCTGATGGAACAGGGCTTCCTGCAACTGCACGACACCGTCGCGCAGTGGCTGCCCCACTTCCGCCCCGCCCTGCCGGACGGCAGCGTGCCGGACATCACCGTGCACCAGCTGCTGACGCATACGGCCGGCCTGTCGTACGCCTTCATCGAAGCCGAGGACGGGCCATACCGCCGCGCCGGCGTGTCCTCGGGACTGGACCAGCCGGGCCTGTCGCTGGAAGAGAACCTGGCGCGCATCGCCGGCGTGCCGCTGGCGTACGCGCCCGGCAGCGCGTGGCGCTATTCAGTGGCGATGGATGTCCTGGGGGCGGTACTGGAAGCGGCAGCCGGCAAGGCGCTGCCGGCGCTGGTGGAACAGTATGTGGCGGCGCCGCTGGGCATGCGCGACACGGGCTTCCACGTGGCCGACGAGTCGCGCCTGGTGGTGCACTACCTGAACGACAAGCCGGCGCCACGGCCGATGGACCTTGACGCCGCCACGCGCTCGGGCGTGGGCATCGCCCGCTTCGCGCCGCGCCGCATCTTCGACGCCGCCTCGTATCCTTCAGGCGGCGCCGGCATGGCGGGCAGCGCGCCGGACTTCATGCGCCTGCTGCTGTCGCTGCGGGGCGAAAACCGCGACCTGCTGGAGATAGCCCGGGTCGACCGCACCGGCACGGGCGCGGCCACGCAGGGCGCGGGCTGGGGTTTCGGCTACCTGGGCGCCGTGCTGGGGGACCCGGCGCCGACGCACACGCCGCAGCGTCCCGGCACCGTGCAATGGGGCGGCGCCTACGGGCACCACTGGTTCTTCGATGCCGACACCGACCTGGCCCTGGTCAGCCTGACCAATACGACCTTCGAAGGCATGTCGGGCGCCTTCCCCCGCGACGTGCGCAATGCGCTGTACAGGGAGTTCGGACGCCAGCGGGGTGCTTGGGAAGCCTAGCGCTCGCTCTTCCACACTTCGCGCTCGACCTGCACCGTCTCGACGCCGTCGGTCAGCCAGATCTGGCCGTCCTGGATCGTGCACTGCAGCTGCATCGTGCGCTGGGCCATCTTCTCCAGCGCCGTCGTCGCTTCCGACGGCAGGTTGATGACGGTCAGGTTCTTGGCCCGTTCGACCTTGTTCGCGATGCCCTTCCACCAGATCGCGCTGGCCGTGCTGTAGCAGTAGACGATCACGTGTTCGGAGCGCCCGCACCCCTTCAGGATGCGGCGCTCTTCCGGCTGGCCGATCTCGATCCACAACTGGATCGCGTCCGTCAGGTCCTTGTCCCACAGGTCCGGTTCCTCGACGTCGAACATGCCCTTGGTGAAGGCCAGCGAGTCGTTGGCGTGGATGGCGAAGGCCAGCAGCCGCACCATCATGCGCTCGTCCGTTTCGGACGGGTGGCGCGCCAGGGTCAGGATATGGGTGCCGTAGTAATTGCGGTCCATGTCCGCGATGGACAGTTCCGCCTTGTAGATCGTTGCCTTGATTGCCATTGAAGTCGTGAGAAAAAACGTTATTTGAAGATGACGGTACGGTCGCCGTTCTGCAGGATGCGGTGCTCGACGAACCATTTGACGGCCCGCGCCAGCACCACGCACTCGACGTCGCGGCCGATGGCCGACAGGGTCTCGCCGTCCATCGCGTGATCGACCCGCTCGACATCCTGCTCGATGATGGGGCCTTCGTCCAGGTCGCCCGTGACGAAGTGGGCGGTGGCGCCGATCAGCTTGACGCCGCGCTTGTGGGCCTGGGCATACGGACGTGCCCCCTTGAAGCTGGGCAGGAAGGAATGGTGGATATTGATGGCCTTGCCCTTCAGGCGGGCGCACAGCTCGGGCGACAGGATCTGCATGTAGCGCGCCAGCACCACCAGGTCGACCTTGTGGTTGTCCATCAGCTCGACGATGCGCGCTTCCTGGGCCGCCTTGGCCGCCTCGGGCGCGCCGGCCGCCAGCGGCAGGTGGTGGAACGGGATGTTGTAGCTGGCTGCCAGCTGGTAGAAGTCCATGTGGTTCGACACGATGGCGGGAATCTCCACCGGCAGCAGGCCGCTCTTGTAGCGGAACAGCAGGTCGTTCAGGCAGTGGCCGATCTTCGACACCATCAGCAGCACGCGCGGCTTGGCGGCGGCGTCGTGCAGGTTCCAGTCCAGCCGCAGCGCCTCGCCCAGCAGGGCGAATTCGGCGCGCAGCTGCTCATCGGCGACGGCGGCGTCCTCGGCGGCGAAATGCACGCGCATGAAGAAGCGCTGGGTCTCCTGGTCGCCGAACTGGGCCGAGTCGATGATGTTGCAGCCGTGTTCGGCAAGAAACCCGGACACGCGGTGCACGATGCCGCGCTGGTCGGGACAGGAAAGCGTCAGGATGTATTCGGGATGCGTCATGGCCGTGGCTCGGAGGGAAGTCTGGTCATCAGTAAGGAGCGGTATTGTCGCATGAACCGCGCCGGCGCAGATAAACCGGGCGGCGGTGGGGGGCGCCGGCCCGCCCGCAATCGTCCTATACTGGACCGACGTTATCAAGGCAGCTGCCGCGTGCCCGCCGGGCCGCGCGGCGCGGATTTTCCCACCTATCCACGAAAACGGAGGAGCCACCCATGACTACCGAACCGAAAGATGCCGTTCCCCTGCCGCATGCCGGCGACCATCCCGCCGCGCGCATGCCGCGGGCGGAAAACACCACCGCCAACGATGCCGTCGCGCTGCTCACGAGCGACCACGACAAGGCCAAGCAACTGTTCTGCGAATACGAGCGGCTGGCCCGCATCGGCGACGTCAGCCTGAAGGCCGACCTGGCGCTGCAACTGTGCATGGAACTGACGATCCATACGCAGATCGAGGAAGAACTGTTCTACCCCGCCTTCCTGAACGACACGGGCGAACGCAAGCAGGTCGAGGAAGCCATCCAGGAGCATGCGGAAGCGAAGGAACTGATCGCCCATATCCAGGGCATGTCGGGCGACGATCCGGACCTGGACAGCACCATGGCCCTGCTGCGCCGTGCCGTCGAGCACCATGTGATGGAAGAGGAACAGTCGATGTTCCCGCAGGCGCGCCAGTCCGACGTCGACCTGCTGCGCCTGCGCGAGCAGCTGGCCGACCGCAAGGAACAACTCGAGCACGATGCGGGCGCCGCCCCGCTGCGCAGCGGCACGCGGGAAGCCGTCGGCGAACGCTCGGCCATCGGCAAGGCCGATTCCTGACGCGACGGCCGGCGTGCCTGCGGGCCGCCGGCCGTTCCACCCTGATGCGCATGCCGGAACTTAAGCAGGACCACCTTCTCTAACCAGACGAAGCGGCGACCTGCCGCTTCGCGGGCCGGACCCTTGTGTCCGGATTGCAATCTTCGCGGAGAGAGGTGAAACATGGCTACAAATCAGGGTGAAGGAAACAGGGGCGAAGGCCGCGCGGCACAAGGGGCCGGCAGCGGCAACAGCCAGCGGGCCGAGAACGCGACGGGGCAGAAAACCCCCGCCAAACGGGGCTTTGCCGCCATGGACGAGGCCACGCAACGTCAGATCGCCAGCAAGGGAGGACAGGCCGCACACCAGAAAGGCACTGCGCACGAATTCGACTCCGAAGAAGCCCGTCGTGCCGGTCAAAAAGGTGGCGAGGCGGTCAGCCGCGACCGCGAACACATGGCTGAAATCGGCCGCAAGGGCGGTGAGAGCCGCCAGTCGGCCAACCGGGGCGCCCGTCAGGGCGCCAAGGAAGAAAAGAGCTGACCCCAGCCCTCCTCCCCAGTAAATCTCCAGCGCCGGTGCACCGGCGCGCCTTGCATCATCGGCACCGACTGCATGCGCGCCCGGGCGTGCATGCAGTCGGTGTCATCCACGGCAACGGGTCATCCCCGGTTCGCAGCGCAGCACGAATCGCCCCAAAACAGCGCGCGCCCCAGGCGTGGCGCCCTGGCCGGGGTGCATGATGCAGCGCACGGTATCAACGCGTTTTTATTGTCTGCGTTACAATCATTTCACCTTACTTTCAAAGAGGCAGACATGAACGAGCAACAACAGCAAGACGCACTGAAGACCCCAACCGACCTGGGCAAGAAAGCCCGCAAGGAAGTGGCCGAAGGCCTGAACGCGCTCCTGGCCGATACGTTCACGCTCTACGTCAAGTGCAAGAATTTCCACTGGCACGTCAGCGGTCCCCATTTCCGCTCGCACCACCTGCTGCTGGACGAGCAGGCCGCCGCCATCTACGCCATGCTCGACCCCATCGCCGAACGGGTGCGCAAGCTGGGCGGCACGACGATCCGTTCGATCAAGCATATCGCGCAGCTGCAGCGCATTCAGGACAACGACAAGGAATACGTCGACGCCACGGCCATGCTGGAAGAGCTGCGCGCCGACAACCAGCTGCTCGTCAAGTCCATGCGTGAAGTGCACGAAGTGTGCGACGAAGACCACGACATCGCCACGGCCAGCCTGCTGGAAAACTGGATCGACGAAGCCGAGGAACGCATCTGGTTCCTGTTCGAATCGACCCGCGGCGTGTAAGACACCCGCAAAAAAAGCCGGCGCCGCGCCGGCTTTTTTTCGTTCTCGACGCCCGCTACCCCACCCCGAGAATGACGCTGCTGGCCTTGAACAGTGCCGTGGCCGCCATCCCCTCCGTCAGTTCCAGCCTTTCCTCGCTGTCGCGCGTCACCGTTGCGCCAATGGTGCCGCCGCCGGGCAGCGCGATCGTCACGTCCGAATTCACGGCGCCCGTCTGCACGCGGGCGATGCGGCCGGCCAGCCGGTTGCGCGCCGACAGCCGGCTGGCGTCGCCGTCGACCGCCACGATGATCGACGAGGCCTTGACCAGCGCGAACGCGGCCGCGCCAGGTGCCAGGCCCAGGCTTTGCGTGCTGGCGTGCGTGACGATGGCAACGATGCGCTGGCCGCCGACGATGGACAGCACCACTTCGTCGTTGACGGCCCCTGCAGTGACGGCCTCGACGGTGCCGAAGAACTGGTTGCGCGCGCTGGTTTTCATCGTCATGGTCCGCATCAATTGAAAGTCATCGGCCAGCGCCGCGTCGAGCAGGCCCGGTTGCTGCCGGCCCAACTGCGCGATGAACAGGCGGTGCGCCGCTTCCAGCTGGCGGAAGTTCTGCACCAGGCGCGTTCCCCGCGCCGTCAATCGCGTGCCGCCGCCGCCCCGGCCGCCCGCCAGGCGCTCGACCAGCGGCTCGCCGGCCAGGTTGTTCATCGTCTCGACGGCATCCCAGGCCGCCTTGTAGCTCATCTTGACGGCCTTGGCCGCCTGCGTGATCGAGCCGTGTTCGGCAATGCTGGCCAACAGGGCCACGCGGTCCGGCCCGCCCAGGTGCCGGCCGTTCATCGTCAGCCACAGCTTGCCGTGCAGCGCCAGCGCGCCGTCGTCGTTCATCGTTCCCTCTTCTGCTGGCTGGTCCATGGGTCAGGTCCTGTAAAACGTTCATCGACGATGGCGCCATCGGCCATCGTCAATACCTGGCCGCCGAAGGTGGCGGCATCGTCCGGGTCGTGCGTGATCACGAGCATGGGAATGTCGAGGCGGCGCTGCAAGGCATCGAGTTCCTGGCGCATGCGCACGCGCAGCGCCGGGTCGAGCGCGGCGAAAGGCTCGTCCAGCAGCAGCGCATCCGGTTCGGCGATCAGCGCGCGCGCCAGCGCCACCCGCTGGCGCTGGCCGCCCGACAGCTGCTCCGGCAGCTGCTGGGCCACCGCTTCCAGCCCGAACGCTTCGAGCCAGTAGTCGACGGCCGCGCTATCGCCCCGCCGGGGCGGATTGCGCCAGCCCCGCTGCAGGCCGAAACCGACATTCTGGCGCACGTTCAGGTGGGGGAACAGCGCATAGTCCTGGAAGAGGTAGCCCACGCGACGCCGCTGCGGCGAAATATCGATGCCGGCAGCGGCGTCGAACAGGACGCGCCCGGCCAGTTCGATGCGCCCCGTGTGCGGTCGCATCAGGCCTGCAATGGCCTTGAGCATCTGGCTCTTGCCCGCGCCCGAGGCGCCGTAGATCACGACTCGCCGACCCGGCGCCGTGAACCGTGCGCGCAGCTCGAAGGTGCGCGCGCCGGAACGCAAGGTGGCGGCGATATCGACGGCGATCGTCATGCCACCACCACGCGCCGCGGCGCCAGCCGGCTCGCCACCACCAGCACCAGCACGCAGGTGACGGAGGTGATCAGCACAAGCAGGTTGGCCGTGTCGTCCTGGCCCGCCTGCACGGCTTCGTAGACGGCGATCGACAGGGTCTGCGTCTTGCCGGGAATGCTGCCGGCCACCATCAGGGTGGCACCGAACTCGCCCATCGTGCGGGCAAAGGCCAGCAGGGTCCCGGCCAGCACGCCGCGCCAGGCCAGCGGCAGGGTCACGCGCAGGAACACGCCGACCCCGGACACGCCCAGCACGCGCGCGGCCTGCTCGAGCTGCGGGTCGACCGTCTCGAACGCGGAGCGGGCGCCCTTGAGCACGAGGGGGAAGGCGACGACGGCGGCGGCGACGACGGCAGCCTGCCACGTGAAAATGAGGTTGATGCCGAAGCTGTCGTGCAGCCAGGCGCCGAGCGGGCCGCTCCGGCCGATCACCACCAGCAGGTAGTAGCCCAGCACCGTGGGCGGCATCACCATCGGCAGGGTCAGCAGGGCGTCCAGCAGCTCGCGGCCGGGAAAGCGCACGCGCGCCAGCAGGTAGCCGACCGCCACGCCCAGCACGAGGTCGATGCCGGTGGCCCACAGCGCCACCTTCAGCGACAGGGCAAGCGCCGTCAGGGCCGGTTCCGTCATGGGCGCCCGAAGCCGTATTTGACGAGGACGGCCTGCCCGGCCGGCGACAGCGCATAGGCGGCAAAGCGGCGCGCCAGTTGCGGCTGCGGCGCGCCGGCCAGCACGGCGATCGGATAGGTGACGGGCGTGGCGGTGGGCACGTTCAGCACGACCTTGACCTTGTCCTTCCGCGCCATCACGTCGGTGGCGTAGACGAAGCCGCCGTCGACTTCGCCCCGCGCCACGTAGTCCAGGCTCTGGCGCACCGAAGCGCCGTAGACGAATTTGCCTTCCAGCTGCGCCCACACGCCGGCCTGTATCAAGGCCTCCTTCGCGTAACGGCCGATCGGCACGCTGGCCGGATTGCCCATGGTCAGTCGCTGCACGCCCGAGACGTTCAGGTCGGCCAGGCCGGCCACCTTGACGTTGCTGGCGGCCGGGACGACCAGCACCACGGTGTTGGTGGCGAAGTCGCGGCGGGTGCCCGGGGCCAGCAGCTTGAGCCGCTCGGCCTTGTCCATCGCATCCTGGTCGGCCGAGGCGAACACGTCGACCGGTGCGCCCTTGGCAATCTGCTGCACGAGGGGGTCGGAGGCGGCGAAGTTCAGCAGCACCCGCTCGCCCGGATGGGCTGCGGCAAAGGACTGGGCCAGCTCGCGGAAGGCATTGGTCAGGCTGGCTGCGGCCGAGACGGTGATTTCGGCCGACCGGGCCGGCATCGCCACGGCAAAAGCCGCGGTCACGGCGCACAACAGCAGTTTTCGCATGGTGGGGATAGGGTCCAAGGGCGGTCAAAGCGCAATATACCTGATTATATAGCGCTGCCAGGGTCGTCGTATGCGCGATGCGTATAACGATAATCGTTGCTGGCCTATAAGTGGCGCTGCTAGAATCATTTATCCTTTGGCAAGCACCACCATCCCCGGCGCCTGCCGCCCGATCGCGCCCCGCCTATCCGGCCCGCAGCCCGCATCTTCCGTGTCGCCTCTCTCGTGCAGTCCCACCATGCGGCCCCGCCGCCTTACAGGAAACCATCATGCCCAATACCGTCCTCGCCTTCCGTTCCGACCAACCCCACGACGCCGCCCGCGCGCCAGCGGCGGCGGTAGCGGCGGCGGCGGGCATGCGCATCGCCCAGCCCCATATCGAACCGCTCGACGCGCTGCTGCCGGCCGAACCCCTGTTGATGATGGGCGCCGGCCCGGTGCCGATTCCGGCGCGGGTGGCCCATGCCAATTCCATCGTCATCAATCACCTGGGCGACACGATGGCGCGCATCATCGGCCAGGTGCAGTCGATGGCCCGCTACGTGTTCCAGACCGAGTCGCCGTGGATATTGGGCGTGGCCGGCCCGGGATCGGCGGCGATGGAGATGAGCATCACCAACCTGGTCTGGCCGGGCACGAAGGTGCTGTCCATCTGTAACGGCTATTTCAGCGGCCGCTTCGCGGAAATGGCCCGGCGCGTCGGCGGCGACGTGACGACGCTGGACGTGCCGCCGGGCGAATCGGTCGACCTGGGCGAACTGGAAGCGATGCTGGCGCGCGTGCGGCCCACCGTGCTGACGGTGGCCCATGGCGAAACCTCGTCCACCACCTTCAATGCCCACCTGGCGCAGATCGCCCGGCTGGCCCGCGCGGTCGACTGCCTGGTGGTGGCCGACGCCGTCTGCACCCTGAGCACGACGCCGCTCCTGATGGACGACTGGGGCATCGATGCCGTCGTCACGGGCGGCCAGAAGGGCCTGTCGTCGATTCCCGGCGTGTCGCTGATCGCCCTGTCGCAGCGGGCCTGGGACCGCATCGAGAGCCGCCCGGCCGATCCGCCGCACTGGTGCCTGGACGCCAAGCTGGCTGCCCAGTTCTGGCACCACGCCTCGTATCACTACACGGCGCCCGTGTCGGGCATCCTGGCCCTGCACGAAGCGCTGCACCTGGTGTGCCAGGAGACGCTGGAGCGCCGCTTCACCCGCCACCTGAGCTGCTCGACGGCGATGCAGCGCGCCATCGAGGCGCTGGGCCTGAACCTGTACGGCCGGGCCGATTCGCGCCTGCATTCCGTGATCGGCATCGAGATGCCGGCAGGGATCGACCGCCGCCAGGTATGCGCCCACATCTCGCAGCGCTACCGGGTCGAGATCTCCGGCTCGTTCGGCCTGGACATCGTGCGCATCGGCCAGATGGGCGAGCAGTGCCGTGCCCACAACCTGTTCCGCACCCTGCACGCCTTCGGCTCGACGATGCGCGACTTGGGCGCCGCCGTCGACCTGCCGGCCGCCGCGGCCGAGCTGGAACGCAGCCTGCAGCATATGCCGTACGACGCGATATAGGAGCGAAACGGAGCGCATGGTTTGTATTCTTTTTGGCAACTATTCGTGCTAAGATGAATCTTTATCTGAGTAGAGAACTCCATGCGCTTCCTTCTTGCCATTGCTGCCGCCGTCCTGTCGGTGGGCAGCGCCTTTGCCGATGAGCCGGCGGCTTGCTATATCAAGCGCGATCCGACCGGCGATTTCATCCCCGGCAAGATCCAGCGTTTCGGCGCCGATCGTCCCACATCGGCGCAGATCGCGCACCTGGTCAACAACGACAATAAAGCGAACAGTCGCTGCTTCAAACGCCATATCGAACGCGAAGGTGGCTACACCCTCGAGGGCATGGGGATTTTGTATGCGATCCGTATCGCGCCCAGCGGCAAGGTGACCCAGGTATCGGTAGTGGCAGAGGACAACATCAACGATGGCATGTTGATGGCTTGCTTTGCCCGTTCCATCTGTGAATGGAAGTTCGCGCCCCGATCCGACGGAGCGGAACAGCTGGTACTGGTTCCGCCAGTGATAACTGGAAGGCTGCGCGGGAACTCGTTCAGGCGAGATATCGAAAAGTTCTATTGACGGCCATGTGACAACTGTCGCACAATTGACCCATTCGTCACATTGTGGAGCGTTGCCATGGTCCCGTCCAATCCCGAGCTGTGCCTGCTCAAGGCCCTGTGGCGCCAGCAGCCGCTGAGCGCCCGTGAACTGCACGAAGCCGTCGCCGCCGAACTGGGCTGGTCGTTCTCGTCGACCCGCAAGACGCTCGAGCGCATGCTGGAAAAGCGCATGGTCAGCCAGTCCACCCGCCATGGCGTGCTGGTATACGAAGCGGCGCTGGAAAAGCTGGGTACGCTGGCCGCCTACGCGCGCGACTTCGGCACCCGCATCCTGGAACTGGACAGCCCCCTGCCCGTGACGATGTTCACCGGCAGCAAGCTGGTCGATGCCGGCGAGCTGGCCCGGCTGGAGCGGATGCTGGCCGACTGGCCCGAGGACGAGAACGGGGACAAGCCCGGGGACGCCGCCAAGTGAGCGGCTTCGATGTCGATTCCTTCCTGCTGCGCTTCCTGGTGGCCAGCGTGGGCTCGCTGCTGGCCGGCCTGAGCGTCTGGGGCCTGGGTGCGCTGCTGCGCCGCCGGCTGCCCGCGCTGGCAGCGCAGCGCACGCCGTGGCTGCTGGCCCAGGCCACCGTGCTGGCCACCTTCCTGCTCGTGCTGCTGCCGCACAGCGAACGCCTGCGGCTGGTACCGCCCATCGAGGAAGCGACGCAGACGGTGGCACACCTGATGGCGCCAGTCCCTTCCGCGCCCACCGCGCCGACCAGTGCGGTGCCGGTGGCCGGACCGGAGGACGACGCCGCACGCCCCGCCCTTCTTCTTGCCGCACGGGCCTGGTTCGGCATCTACCTGCTGGGCCTGGCTTGGTCAGCCGCCCGCCTGTGGCGCGCCCAGCGCCTGCTGGACCGGCTGGCCGGCAGTGGCACGGTCCTGTTACCCGCCGCCGGCGCCGCCGTGCTGGAAGTGGACGGGCCGATATCGCCGATGCTGCTGGGCCTCTTCAGGCCGCGCCTGCTGCTGCCGCGCCACCTGCGCGACTTCGATCCCCTGCAACGGCAGCTGATCGTCGCGCACGAACTGACCCACCTGCGCCGCCATGACCTGCGCTGGATGGCAGCCGGCCTGCTGCTGCAGACGCTGTTGTGGTTCAACCCCTTCCTGTACCGGCTGCTGACCAGCCTGAACTGGGCCCAGGAACTGGGCTGCGACCGCGATGTGCTGCGTGGCCGGCCATCGGCCGAGCGCAAGGCGTATGCGGCGGCGCTGGTGGCGCAATTGAAACTGCAACACACGCCCATGAAGACGGCGCTGGCCTTCGGCGGCATCGATGCGGACACCCTGGCCGGCCGCATTGCGCTGATTCGCACGCCCGGCAGCAAACGCCGCGCGCTGTGGGCACGGTGTGCCGCGGCCGCCGGCCTGGCCGGCATCGCCGGCGCCAACTTCGCGCTGCAGCCGGCGCTGGCGTGGCAGGCCGAACCCGTTCCTGCCGGCCTGCTGCGCTGCACCCTGCTGCTCGACGCGGCCACCGGCCAGCCCTTGCAGCGCGACGGTGACTGCGGCGTGCGCATCACGCCCGTCTCCACCTTCAATATCGCCATCAGCCTGATGGGATACGACAGCGGCTTCCTGCACGACGAGCACGCGCCCCGCCTGCCCTTCAAGGCCGGCTATGCCGACTGGGTGCCGGCATGGCGCCGGCCGATGGACCCGCACGAGTGGATCAAGTACTCGGCCGCCTGGTATGCGCAGCAGGTCACGCGGCAGCTCGGCGAGGAACGCTTTGCCCGCTACGTGCGCGGCTTCGGCTATGGCAACGGCGACACGTCCGGCGACGCGGGCCGGGCCAATGGCCTGACCATGTCGTGGATCACGTCGTCGCTGGCGATTTCGGCGGACGAACAGGCTGCCTTCCTGCGCCGCCTGGTACGCCGCGAACTGCCCGTGTCGGCACATGCGCACGACATGACGGCACGCCTGCTGCGCCTGGACGATTTGCCCGACGGCTGGCAGGTGTACGGCAAGACAGGCACCGGCTCGCCGGTCGGCCCGGACGGCCGCGACGACGAGGACCACGCCTACGGCTGGTTCGTCGGCTGGGCCACGAAGGGCGAGCGCACCATCGTGTTCGCCCAGCTTACCCAGGACCGCCACCGAACGGAAGGCGCGGCCGGTCCCCGCACACGCGCCGCCTTCCTGCACATGCTGCCTGACCGATTGAAAACACTTTAACCCGGAGTTCCCATGCTATCGAAATCCCTGGCTGCCCTGACGGGCCTGGCCCTCCCTTTGCTCGCCCATGGCATCGCCCATGGCGCGGCACACTGCATCGCCATGGCCGACGCGGCCACCGGCCAATGGCTGCTGCGCGAAGGCCAATGCGACGTGCGCATGCCGCCGATGTCCACCTTCAAGCTGCCGCTGGCCCTGATGGGCTACGACAGCGGCATCCTGCAAGGCGAGCACGCCCCCCTCCTGCCGTTCAAGGAAGGCTATGTCGACTGGCTGCCAGAGTGGCGCCAGGCCACCGATCCGGCCGTGTGGATGAAGAACTCCGTGGTCTGGTATTCGCAGCAGCTCACCGGCAGCTTGGGCGAGCGGCGCTTCCAGGCCTACATGAAGCGCTTCGATTACGGCAATGGCGACGTTTCCGGCGACGCCGGCAAGCAGAACGGCCTGAGCGCGTCCTGGCTGGGCTCCTCGCTGCGCATTTCGCCGGACGAGCAGGTGGCCTTCCTGCGCCGCGCCGTCAACGGCCAGCTGGGCCTGCGGCCGGAGGCCCTGGCGATGACGGCCGCGCTGGCGACGGTGCCGGAACGAGTGGACGGCTGGCAGGTGGTCGGCAAGACGGGATCGGGTTCGCCCGTGCTGGCCGACGGCACGCCGGATCGCGCGCAGCGGCTGGGCTGGTACGTGGGCTGGCTGGTCAAGGGCGAGCGCCGCATCGTCTTCGCCGAGATGGACGTCGGTCCGCGTGACGAGGCGGGGCCACCGCACGGCCGCCAGGTGCGGGACGACTTCCTGCGCCGCCTGCCGGCGCGCCTTGGCGACGATACGGCGAAGGTGCGCGCCGCCGTCGATGCGGCCATCGTGCCGATGATGGTCGCGAACAAGCTGCCCGGCATGGCGGTCGCCGTCACGGTGGGCGGCAAGCCCTACTTCTTCAACTACGGCCTGGCCGCTTTGGCGGGCAAGGTGCCCGTGACGGAACACACGCTGTTCGAACTGGGCTCGATCAGCAAGATGTTTTCCTCCACCTTGACGACCTACGCGCAGGCGCAGGGCAAGCTGTCGCTGATGGATCATCCGTCGCGTTACGTGCCCGAGCTGGCGGGACGGCCCATCGACCGGGCCACCTTGCTCGAACTGGGCACCTACACGGCCGGCGCCATGCCGATGCAGTTTCCCGACGCGGTGATGCGAGGGGGCGAGCTGCGGTACTTGCGCGATTGGCACAGCGACGCGCCGCCCGGCCGGGAGCGCAACTATTCGAACCCCAGCATTGGGCTGCTGGGCCACGTCACCGCCCGGGCCTTGGGGCGCGATTTTACCGACGCCATGGAGCAGGTGCTGTTCCCCGCGTTCGGCTTGCGCAGCACGTACGTCGCCGTGCCGCCGGCCGCGATGCCGAACTATGCGTGGGGCTACCACGAAGGCCGGCCGGTGCGCGTCAACCCCGGCCCCTACGCCCTGGAAGCCTACGGCGTCAAGTCCACGTCGGCCGACGTGCTGCGCTTCGTACAGGCCAATATCGACCCGTCCGGGCTGGCGCCGCTGATGCGCCGCGCCGTGCAGGACACCCAACTGCCCCGTTTCAAGGTCGGGCCGATGGTGCAGGGATTGGGCTGGGAGCAGTACCCGTGGCCCGTGACGGTGGCGCAAATGCTGGCCGGCCTCGAGACCAACTGGGGTGCACACGCCGCCACGCCCGTGCCGGCCGTGCCGCCGACCGGCGCGACGCTGTTCCACAAGACCGGTTCGACCAACGGCTTCGGTGCCTACGCCGTGTTCGTGCCGGCACGGCGGATCGGTATCGTCATGCTGGCCAACAGCTACCACCCGAACACGGAGCGCATCAAGGCGGCCCACGCGATCCTGTCGGCGCTGGCGCCGTGACGGTTGCCGGTCCCGGCTAGAACAGTTCGTCGAGCATCAGGTGGAAATCGAGCTTGCGCTGGTCCACCTGGTCGATGCCGTACCGGGCGAGGAATCGCCGCTGCAGCGCGGGGCCGAATTCGCCCAGGCAGTTCCAGGCGATGGCCAGGTCCTGGTAGCGGTCGGCGATGCCGGCCTGCCCGACGTCGATACAGCCAACGACGTCACCGCCCTGGATGATCAGGTTATCGAGCGAAAAATCGCCGTGCGTGACGACCGGGTCGGGCGCGAACGGCAGCAGGTCCTGCATCGCCTGCCACACCTGCTGCGCCGTCCAGCCTTGGCGTTCCTCGTCGAAATCGTCCTCGTCGACCAGGTCGCCATCGATGCGGGAACGGGCGCGCGCCAGCCGGTAGGGATGCTCGCTCGTGAACGGACATGCATCGGCGGGAATGACATGGAGCCGGCGCAGGAAGGTCGCCAGCGCGTCCACCACCGCCCCTTGCAGGTCGGGCCGCGCCGCCATCACCTGATAAGCCGTGTGACCGGGCAGCGCCGTCATCAACAGCCAGGCTTCGTCCTGTGTGCGAACGAACTGCGTGACGGCCGGCACCGGCAGATAGTCCGCCAGCCAGCGCAGCTTCACCATTTCGTGACCGATGTCGTCGGCCACGGCGTCCTTGCCGTGTTTCAGATACAGCTCCGGCGCACCGGCCTTGCCATGCAGCCGATGAACCCGGCCGCCGGATTCGCCGACGGTATCGCGGGCCCAGAGGTAGCCGGCCGATGCGGCGGTGATATCCGCTGGCGCGGCCGGGGCGGTACACGCTTCTTCACGGCCAGCCTGGATATTCGCGGCCAAGCCTTCAGTCGAAGGTCCAGACATATTGCAGCACTACCCATTCGTTTTTCGGTTCGCCACCTTGCGGCGCGACCTGGAGCTTGCAGCGCGCGGTCCCGTCCAGCGCCGCCACGTCCAGGCTCGGATGCCCGCTCGACTTGAGGATTTCCTTCTCGAGCACCTTGCCTTCCGGGTCGATCAGGAACTTCATCGTGACCGTTCCCGTCAGTTGCTGGCGCTCGGCCTCGCGCGGCCATACGGGCTTCTTGCAGGGCATTTGCGGCATGGCGGAGCGCAGTTTCGGCGCGGGAACCGCGGTGGCGGTATTGTTTTCAGCCGGCGAGGCGGATTTCTGTTGCGCGCTGCACGCCGACAGAAAGGCCAGGATACCTACGGAAATAAACGTCTGATGCCAACGCGCGCGCGTTATACGCGCACTCTGGAAAGTCGGATGAGTCATGGCGCTCTCGGTCGATAAGGCAGCCGATTATAGCCAAAAGAACAAGAGTGCAGCCAGCGATTTCGTCTGGGCGGCAGGCATGCAATGCGGCTACTGGGCGACTTCAAATCTGCTATTTACTCTCGGCGCCGGGGCTGCACGCCGCCTGCAGGCTCTCCACCGTCAGCTCGCCCCGCAGCAGCGGCTTGGCCAGGATGCGGTAGACGTCGACGTCGAAGCGGGCCGGCGCCTTTGCCTTGACCGCGGCCCTGCCCTTGCCCAAGCTGGTGCTGGTGCCCAGGTAGCACCAGTTGTCCACCAGCGCACGCTGGCGCAAGCCGTCGGATTTCTCGACGATGGCGATCGGCCCGGGATACGGCCACGGCGCCACCTTGAGCGGCGCCAGCGCGGCCAGCATGCGCGCGGCGTGCGCCGCCGGGCTTTCCTCGCCCGTGCAGGCGCCGTGGCAGCGCTTGATCTGCCGGGCGAAACAGGGCCGGCCCGGCGTGCCTTTTTCCAGCCCCGTCAGCACGGCGCACAGTCCGGCCGACTGCGCCAGCTCGCGCAGCGTTTCCTGCGCCGCCTTGGGGGTCTGGAAAAGGCCGAACAGGCCTTCCGTGCGGCCGAAATCGAGCTCCCTGGCGAACACCACCTGGGGCGAGCTGCCGTCGATGCGGATCGAGCACATCTCGCGCGTGCGGCGCAGCTTGACGTTGAACACGGGCTGGTGCTGCTTGATCAGCTGGGCCTCGCGCAGCAGCGCGCCGATCTCGCCGCCCGTGCGTTCGTGGTCGATATGGCGGGTGCGCGCCAGCATCTGGGCTTCCCCGGCCGTGCGCAGGTGCGACAGCACGCGGTGGCGGATATTGACGCTCTTGCCGATATAGACGGGAATGCCCGCTTCGTCGCGAAAGATATAGATGCCCGGCTGCGGCGGCAAGGCGTCGAGGCAGGCGCGGGGAATGTGGTCGGGATAGCTGAAGTTCAGTGCCGGATCGGTGCAGACCAGCAGCCCCACCGAAGTGACGTGGGTGTGCATCCCGCCATCATACGATCTTGCGCGCCGCCGGGAAAGGCCCCGGCGGCGCCGAATGCGGGTCAGGGCCCGCTTACTTCAAGGTGGCGTTGTCGATCACGAAACGGTACTTGACGTCGCCCTTGAGCATGCGCTCGTAAGCGGCGTTGATCTCGTCGGCGCGAATCAGTTCGATGTCCGACACGATTCCGTGCTCGGCGCAGAAGTCCAGCATCTCCTGGGTCTCGGGAATGCCGCCGATCATCGAGCCGGCCACCGTGCGGCGCCTCATGATCAGGTTGAACACGTTCGGCGACGGGTGCGGCGACGCCGGCGCGCCCACCAGGGTCAGGGCGCCGTCGCGCTTGAGCAGCACGAGGAAGGCATCCAGGTCGTGCGGCGCGGCCACGGTGTTCAGGATCAGGTCGAAGCTCTGCGCGTGCGCCGCCATCTCGCCGGCGTTACGCGACACCACCACTTCGTCAGCGCCCAGCGCCAGCGCGTCGGCGCGCTTCGATTCGGACGTGGTGAACGCCACCACGTGCGCGCCCATCGCGTGGGCCAGCTTGATGCCCATGTGACCCAGGCCGCCGATGCCGACGATGCCGACCTTCTTCCCCGGGCCGGCGTGCCAGTGGCGCAGCGGCGAATAGGTCGTGATACCGGCGCACAGCAGCGGCGCCACGGCAGCCAGGTCGCCTTCCGGGTGGCGGATGCGCAGCACATAGCGCTCGTGCACGACGATCTGCTCCGAGTAGCCGCCCTGCGTCCAGCCCGGCGCGTCCGCCGTCGGGCCGTTGTAGGTACCGACCATGCCGTCGCAGTAGTTCTCCAGGCCGTCGTCGCACTCGGCGCAATGCTGGCAGCTGTCGACGATGCAGCCCACGCCCACCAGGTCGCCCACGGCGTGGCTTGACACGTGGGCACCGACGGCCGTCACGCGGCCGACGATCTCGTGGCCCGGCACGCAGGGGAATTGGGTCCCTTGCCATTCGCCGCGCACCTGGTGCAGGTCCGAATGGCAGATGCCGCAGAACGCGATGTCGATCTGGACGTCGTGCGGGCCGGGCGCGCGGCGCGTGATGCGCAGGGGTTCTAGGGGTTTGTCGCCCGCATGGGCGCCGTAGGCGTTGACTTGCATGGAATTCCTTTCAGTGGGTTCGGTGGCCCCGGATGCGCGCGCGGCGTGGCGACGCGTCCGAGGGCCGGTCCACATTGTCCCAATCGGGCACGGCCCCAGGCTGCGCATTCGGCTTGAATCCTTGCCCGATCCTCTTGCGGGCGCGGTCTGCCAGGTATGGTAAAGTGCGCCGCCATGAAGCCAACCGCACCGCAGCCCCTGAAATACCTGGGCGCCTATTCCGACCAGACCCGCCAGCAGGTGGAGCAGCTGCTGGGCCAGGACCGCCTGGGCGGCATCCTGCTGGAACGTTATCCGAAAGCCCACGACATCCGCAACGACAAGGCCCTGTACGACTACGTGCAGGACCTGAAGGGCGAATTCCTGCGCAACGCGGAGCCGATCAACAAGGTCGCCTTCGACAGCAAGATCCACGTCATCAACCATGCGCTGGGTCTGCACACGTCGATCTCGCGCGTCCAGGGCGGCAAGCTCAAAGCCAAGCACGAGATCAGGGTGGCGACGATGTTCCGCGACGTGCCGCTGGAGTTCCTGCGCATGATCGCCGTCCACGAGCTGGCGCACGTGAAGGAAAAAGGCCACGACAAGGCCTTCTATAAACTGTGCACGTATATGGAACCGAACTACCACCAGTACGAGTTCGACGTGCGGCTGTACCTGACGGAGATGGAGCATTCGGGCCGGAAGCTGTGGTAGCCCCCGCACCCGCTTGACGCTTACAGCGGTGGTCGCGGCAGATTGACCCATTCCTGCACGGACGGCCGCTGCCACTGGTGGCGCGCGTATGCCAGCAGCTTCGGCGGCACGGCGTCGCCGCTCAGGATCAGCCGGTGCAGCATCACGGCCAGGTCGACATCGGCGATGCACCAGGTACCGAACAGGTACTCCTGGCCGTCCCCCAGCAATGCGTCGGCGCCGTGGAACAGCTTCGCGGCAGCGGCCAGCGCGGCGTCCGACAGCGCTACGTTTGCCGGCTGGTAGAACACCGTGTCGGTCGAGCGCTCCTGGCGGATCGGCATCAGGTCGCTGCGCAGCCAGGCCTGCACCTGCCGCGCCCGCGCCCGCGCCTTCGCTTGCGTCGGGTACAGCGGCGTGCCGGGATGGACCTCGTCCAGGTATTCCGTGATGGCGGACGACTCGGACAGCGCGAAGTCGCCGTCGAGCAGGGTCGGCACCCGCTGCGTCAGCGACTGCGCCGCATAGCCGGCCGCCCGGTTCGCACCCGCGTTCAGGTCGACGGTGCGCAGCTCGAAGTCGATGCCCTTTTCCTTCAGCGCGACGAAGACGGACATGGCATAAGGGCTGGTGAACTGGCTGTCGGCGTACAGAAGCATGGGAACTCCACGATGGTTGGCTGATCGTCAAGCATATCAGCTTATTAATCAGCCTATCAACCTGGCCTCGGGGCGGCCTTTGCCGGTGGCGCCAAGTGCGCCCCTGTCGTCTCGACACTGTATCAGGCATGGCAGCGCCCGCCGCAGCAATCTACCGCCCGGCTCGTGTCGAGAAACGTGCCTGACCCCGAGGTCGACACGAGCTGGACTGTGGATGCGTGGTCAGCCGCCCTGTCGTGCGCCGAAGTGGCGCAGGCGGTGCAGCAGGTCCGGCGGCGTGGCTTCGACCAGCATGCGCGCCGCGTGCTGGGGCTTGATGAAGCCTTCCTCGCGGGCGTGGCCGATAAAGGCGGCCAGGCCGTCGTAGAAGCCGTTCACGTTCAACAGGCCGATGGGCTTGTCGTGGATGCCCAACTGGGCCCACGTCAGCATCTCGAACAGTTCTTCCAGCGTGCCCATGCCGCCGGGCATGGCGATGAAGCCGTCCGACAAGCGCGCCATCATGGCTTTGCGTTCGTGCATGTCCTTGACGATGAACTGGCGCGTCAGGCCCGTGTGGCCCACTTCCCGTTCGACCAGGGCAGTCGGAATCACGCCCGTCACTTCGCCGCCCAGGCGCAGCACTTCGTCGGCGATGACGCCCATCAGGCCCACCTTGCCGCCACCGTAGACGAGGGCCAGGTTGTGTTCCACCAGGGCGGCGCCCATGGCGCGCGCGGCCTGGGCGTACAGGGGATCGGCGCCGTCGTTGGCGCCGCAATACACGCAGATTGCTTTCACTTGTTGAGTTTCTTCAGGTAGTCATCGGAGAGTTTGCGGAAGCGCACCAGGGTGTCGCCGCGCAGGTAAGGCTCGACCTGGGTCAGCACCTGGTAGCAGCCCCGCGCCAGCGCATCGGCCATCGACTGTTGTTCCGTGTACTTGCGCGGGTTGCGCACGTATTCGTAGGACAGCCAGTACGTCGCCACCACCACCATGTTCGTCGCCATGGCTTCGATGGTGACGTCGCTCGCCTCCAGCGAATCCTCGCCGCGCAGGTCGACGCACAACTGCGTGGCGACCTTGATCTTGTGCGCCAGGATCTGCTTGAAGTGCAGCTCCAGCTTGCGGTTGCGCGACAGCAGGTCGTTCAGGTCGCGGTAGAAGAAGCGGTAGCGCCAGATCAGTTCGAACATCAGGTGCAGGTACTGCCACACGTCTTCGATATTCGAGCGGCGCCCGCTGGGCACGTGCAGGATGCGTTCGATCTCCTGCTCGAACTGCACGAAGATCGAGTTGACGATATCGTCCTTGTTGCGGAAATGGTAGTACAGGTTCCCCGGCGAGATATTCATCTCTTCGGCGATCACGGTGGTCGTGATGTTCGGCTCGCCGAATTCATTGAACAGGCGCAGCGATAATTCCAGTATGCGTTCGCGTGTGCGTCGTGGGGCTTTTTGTAGCATGGCAGTCAAGTGGTGATTTCTCCCGCAAGGATAACACCGATGGCGGCCGAGCCGGAACTGCGGCCGCGACCCACCGTGTCGATCCCGCCATTCAATCCTGCCCGGACAGGCGCGCCACCTGGCTGCGCAGCGCGTCCACTTCGGCCTTCAGCGCCTCGAGTTCCTGCCGCAGCGGCAAGGTGGCCGTCAGCAGCGCGCGCCGCACGTGCTCCTCCACCACCGTGTCGATGGGGTCGACCACGCGGGGCCCGGGCCGGGCCTGGACGTCGCGCGCGACCCGCACCTGGGCGCGCATTTCCTCCACCTTCTGGCGGCGCGAGGCGAAGGCATCCACCCCCGCCTGCCAGATCAGCTGTGTCTTGGCTTTCTTGGTCATGGCAACCTCACGCGGCCTGGCGGCGCCCGCGCGCCAGGCCATGCAGGCGGAAGCCCTCGCGGATATTCTCGCGCAGCACGGCGCCCTTCCATGGCTTGGTGTAGAAGCGGTCGATGGCGCCGTCGTTGATGGCGGCCATGATGGGCGTCAGGTCCGAATAGGCCGACAGCATGATGCGGAAGGTGTCCGGCGCCAGGTTCTTGACCCGCTCCATGAACTCGGTGCCGTTCATGTGCGGCATGCACTGGTCGCACAGGATCACGTGCACCCGGTAGCGTGCCAGGATGTCGAAGCCCTCCGCCGCCGTCTGCGCCGTCAGGATGCGGTAGCCGTCCTGTGCCAGGAAGTCCGACAGCACGTCGAGCATGAAGGCGTCGTCGTCGATGATCAACAGGGTCGGCTGCTCGCCGTGGCGGCCCTCTTCCGCCGACGGCTGCAGGTGGCGCCCTTCGCGCAGCATGGCCTCGAAGTCCTCGGCCGGCACGGGGCGGCTGAAGTAATAGCCCTGGATCTCGTCGCAGTCGTGGCGGCGCAGGTAGGCCAGCTGCGCGTCCTTCTCGACGCCTTCGGCGATCACCTTCAGCTTCATGCTGTGCGCCATATTGATAATGGCCAGCACGATGGCGGCGTCGTCGGGGTTGCTGGTGACTTCGCGCACGAAGGCGATGTCGATCTTGAGCTTGTCGATCGGGAAGCGCTTCAGGTACGCCAGCGACGAATAACCGGTGCCGAAATCGTCGATCGAGATCTTGATGCCCAGTTCCTTCAGGTTCTGCAGCACCGTGATGGTTTCTTCCGCGTTCGACATCAGGGAGCTTTCCGTCAGCTCCAGTTCCAGCAGCTCGGGCGGAATATCGTGTTCGCGCAGGGCCTTCAGCACTTCTTCCTGCAGGCCACCGACAAAGAACTGGATGCCCGACACGTTCACCGACAGCTGCACGGAGCCGGCGCCGCAGGCGCGCCAGGCGGCGATGCGCCGGCAGGCCTCGTTGATGACCCACACGCCGACGCGCACGATCAGCCCCGTTTCTTCCAGCAGCGGGATGAACAGGGCCGGCGACACCATCCCGTGGCCGGGCCGGTTCCAGCGGATCAGCGCCTCGGCGCCGCTGATACGCCCTGTCGACAGGTGCACCTTGGGTTGGAAGTACAACACGAACTCCTCGTTGTCGATGGCGCGGCGCAGCGCGTTTTCCAGGTCCAGGCGGGCCAGGGATTGGGCGTTCATCTCGGCCGTGAAGAAGCGGAAGGCGTCGCGCCCCGCTTCCTTGGCGCGGTACATGGCCGTGTCGGCATACTTGATCAGGGTGTCGGCGTCGTTTCCGTCGTCCGGGAACACGGAAATGCCGATGCTGGCCGTGACGGTCACTTCATGGCCGAACAGGTCGAAGGGCTGGCGCATCGCCTCGCGGATCTTGTCGATCACGGGCAGCGCCGTCTGCACGCCGTCCGGCAGCATCAGGATGGCGGCGAATTCGTCGCCGCCGAAGCGGCCGATGGTGTCGCGCACGCGCAGGCAGTCCACCAGACGGCTGGCGAACTGGCGCAGCAGTTCGTCGCCGATGGTGTGGCCCAGGGTATCGTTGATGTTCTTGAAGCGGTCCATGTCCAGGAACAGCACGGCCAGCGCCCAGCGGTGTTCCGTGGCCTGGACCAGCGAATGGGTCAGCGACTCGTACAGCTGGCTGCGGTTGGGCAGGTTCGTCAGCGTGTCGAAATGGGCCAGCTTCAGCAGGCGCCGCTCCGCTTCCTTGCGCTCGGTGATGTCACGCGCCACCGCCACCAGGATCCAGTTCTGGCCCGAGCGCAGGGTGCGGCGCTGCACCTCGACGGACAGCAGGGTGCCGTCGCGCCGGTGCAGCAGCAGTTCGGCCATGGCGCCGCTCTGGTCGCCGGCCAGCAGCTTCTCATACAGTTCGGCCAGCTGGCCGGGCGCACTGCCCCGGTCGCGCTGCCCCACCAGCAGGAAGTCCTCGCGCTCGTAGCCCAGCATGCGGCAGGCCGTCACGTTGACGTCGACGAAGCACATATTGGCGCGGTCGACGAGGAAGATGGCGTCCGCCGTGGCGTCCATCGCCAGGCGGAAGCGGTGCAGGTCCTCGGTCAGCTTGGTGCGCGCGTCCAGGTCGGCCTGCAGCTGGGCGTGGTGGCGCCGGATCTCGTCGTACAGGCGCAGGTTCTCGAAGGCGACGGCCACCTGCGCCGCCACGGTGACGGCGACACGCTCGTCCACTTCGGAAAACTCCTCCGCGCCCATCTTGTCGGCCAGGTACAGCCAGCCGTGCACCCGCTCGTTCGACGCGATCGGCACGCCCAGGAAGGAATGCACGGGCGGGTGTTCGTCCGGCAGCCCCAGGTGGGTCGGGTGGCCCGGCAGGCCGCCCTTGCGCAGGGCCGCGCGCGCATGCATCACCTGGCGCAGCACGCCGGCATCGGGTGCGCCGCACAGGATGCGGGCCGCATCGGCCAGGCCGCAGCAGCTGAAGTAGCTGAGCGAACGGCCGTCCTCGGACAGCACGCCGATGCAGGCATAGCGCGACACGCAGATGTTCTGCGCCACCTTGCAGCCGATATCGAGCAGCCCTTGCGGCTCGCGCTGGGCGCCCAGCTCGATGCCCAGTTCGATCAGCGCCGTCAGGCGCAGGCTGACGGCCTGCAGGCTCGACAGGCTGCCGGACAGGCGCTGCGTCATCGTGCGCAGGCGCTCGGTCTCGCCGTCGCGGCTGTCGCCGTGGTGGGCCAGTTGCGTCAGCAGCTGGCTGGACGACTCCACCGCGTCCAGGTATTCGACCATCTTGGTGCCGATGTCGCCCAGTTTCGGATCGGCCGGCGGCTGCGGGGCCATATCGAGCAGGGCCGGCGGCGACTCCACGCCCAGCGCCTCGTGCACGGTCGACAGGATCACGTCCGGGTCGGACGGTTTCGGCAGCACCCAGCGCACGCCGCAGGCCTCGGCCACGGCGGCCGCTTCCTTCTCGCGGTAGGTGGCCGTATAGAAGATGATGGGCACCTTGGCCGTGACGGGGTCGGCACGCACGCGCGCGACCAGCTCGTAGCCATCCATTTGCGGCATCAGGATGTCGGAGATGATCAGGTCCGGCGGCGTCTGCGCGATCAGGCGCAGGGCTTCGGCGCCGCTGGCCGCTTCCATCAGGCGGTAGCCGGAAAAGCCCAGCAGGGTCATCAGGAATTCGCGGTTCAGCACATGATCGTCGACGATCAGGATGGTGGCGATGTCGGCTGGTTCAGGGGGCGACATCTCCCCCGGTAAAAAAGACTCGATCTGGGTCACGAAACTGTCCGGTTCGATGGGCTTGCCGATATAGCCGTCGAAACCGGCCGCCAGCAGCCGCTCGCGGTCGCCCACCATGGCCAGCGCCGTGACGGCCAGCGCGGGAATGGCCCGCGTGACGGCATCGGCCTTCAGTGCCGCGACAACGCCGTAGCCGTCCAGCTTGGGCAGGTGGACGTCGCAGATGATCAGGTCGGGCCGTTCGCGGCGGGCCGTGGCCACGCCTTCTTCCCCATCGCTGGCCGACAGCGGCGTATAGCCGAAGGCACGCAGCAGATAGACCATCAGCTCCATATTGGTGGGGTTGTCTTCAATGATGAGGATCCGTGCCGACACGTTCGCGCTCCTGTATTTTTCCGGGCCGCGAACCTTGTCCGGCGCAGCCGCGCCGGCGTGATCCTGCGATCCCGCTCTCCTCGGGCCTTACGCCCTCCCCGTCCTGTCAGTATCCCTTATTCCCCGGGAACGCGAAGCACGAACCGCCCCGGCACAGCGCCGGAGCGGTCCGTGCTTCGCGCACTGCTCCGCCGCTTATTTGATAATCTATTGCAGCGCGAGAAATTATTTCCACAAGTCAATAGAGTCTAGCGGATGGCGGGGCTGCCGTCAAAATCTCTTCGCGTATCGTGCGCAACACTGTTGGATGACTGCCAAGGGCGACGTGGCCGATGCCGCCGACGGCGATATTGCGTGCGCCCGGCAGGTGGCAGGAGGTCTGGGGGGCGATGATGTTGTCGTGCCACGACCAGATCGACGTGAACAGGTTACGCCGTCCGCCGTCGTCGGCATCGAGCTGCAGCAGCCATGGATCGTTGTGGCGCATCTGGCGCGCGTTCTCGCCGAAGCCGAAGCCGGCCAGTTCGGTGCCGAAATGGGGCGTGCCCACCGTGACGACGCGCTCGACCAGGCTTTCCGCCGCCGCGCCGTAGCGGCGCAGCCACGCGCGGGCCACCAGGCCGCCCATGCTGTGGCCGACGAGGACGACCCGGGCCGCGCCCGTGGCGGCCAGCAGCCGCCGCACACTGGCCTCGACGGCACCGGTGAAATCGTCGATGGAGGCCGTGACAGGTTCCAGGTCGACCGTATCGTGGCTGATGCCGTCGTCGGCCAATTGGTCACGCAGCGCCTGCCAGTAGCCGCCGTTGCAGCCGTAGCCGTGGATCAGCAGCACGGGCGGCACGCCGGCCGGATGCCGGGGCGACAGGTGCATGCCGGGCCGGTGCCTCAGCATGGTCCAGGACGACATCAGCATGGTGGCGCGGAACTCGCCGAACAGCAGGCGCGCCCGCCCGGCCAGGTCGAGCACGTGGTCCGGCGGCGTGGCGCTGCCGAAACGGCGGCTCAGGCGGAAGTTATTGGCCGTGATGGCCAGCCGCACCAGCACGACGGCCAGCAGCGCCAGCGCCAGTGCCACGTCGGCCGGCACGTAGGCCGTGGCGCCGTACCAGATCGCCAGCGCGCACAGCACCTGCACCGCCATGATCGCCAGCAGGATGCGGATCACCATGTTCTGTCTCCGATTCATGCCTCGATTGTCTTCCCGGGTCACGCGGCCCGCGCCGGACCGTTCGTCAACTCACGCGCCAGGCCATCGGCCAGCCGCGCCGTAATGGCGTAGATCGACAACTGCGGATTGGCGCCGATCGACGTGGGGAACAGCGAGCCGTCGTGCACCGACACATTGGCCAGCTCGCGGTAACGCCCGTCCGGTGCCACCACGCCGTCGCGGGCGGCGGCGGCCATCGTGCAGCCGCCCATCACGTGGGCCGACGCGACCCTGGTCAGCAGCGGCGCCATCGGCAGCGCGCCGATGGCCTCCTTCGCTTCACGCCAAGAGCCATAGTGCCGGCCCATCTCGTGCATCGGCATCACGGCCAGGGCGCCGGCGGCGAACTGGATCTCGGCCATCGTCAGCAGCGCGCGCCGGGCGCCGTCCCACAGGTAGTGGGTCATCGTGTAATCCAGTTCGGCCGAGCCGTCCGGCCGCAGCAGCACGGCGCCGCCCTGCGAGCCGGCATGGAAGCCGTCGCGCAGCAATGCCAGCATACCCTGCGTGTTGGCGAAGTGGCGCATCGCTTCCGCATGGGCCGCGCCGAAGCCGGCCAGGGTGGTCGACAGCAGCAGCGGGTGCAGCGGCGGCACTTCCAGCTTGTAGCCGGCCGGGCCGCCGACAGGCAAGGTGTCGAGGAAGTGGTCCGAGTAGATCGTCTGCGGCGCGCCGGCATAGCCTTCGACGGGTTGGGCGAAGCGCCCGGCCGACACCAGGGTCGGATGCAGGAAGGTGCGCTTGCCCAGCAGCCTGTCGGGGTCGGGCGCGCCGGAACGCAGCAGCAGGCCGGGCGAGTTGATGGCGCCGCCGGCCACCACCACGTGGCGCGCGCGCAGGGTGACGGTGCGGCCCGTGGCGGCGATGCCGTCGGCATCCAGTGCGGCGAGCAGCACATGCTCGGCGCGGTCGCCCTTGAACACGAGGCGCTCTGCGCGGGCCCGCGTCAGCAGGGTGGCGCCGGCCGCCAGCGCGGCCGGAATGGTCGTCACCAGCATCGACTGCTTGGCATTGGTGGGGCAGCCCATGCCGCAGTAGCCCAGGTTCCAGCAGCCGTTGACGTTGCGCCGGATCGCCGCCGTATGGATGCCCAGGCGCTCGGCGCCCTGGCGCAGCAGCGCGTTGTTGGCGTTCGGCGGCGTCGGCCAGTCGGCGATCTGCAGGCGCGCTTCCATCCGCTCGAACCACGGCGCCAGCGCCGCCGCCGAATAATCCCGCAGGCCGTAGCGTTCCTGCCAGTGCGCCAGGGTGGCGGCGGGCGTGCGAAAGCTCGACGTCCAGTTGACGGTGGTGGAGCCACCCACCGTGCGGCCCTGCAGGATATTGATGCCCTTGTCGCGCGTCTTGCGGGCGGCCGATTCCTGGTACAGCTTCGGATAGGCCTCGGCCTCGCGCATGCGGAAGTGGCGCGACGAGTGCAAGCCGCCCTCCTCCACGATGACGACCTTCAGCCCGGCCGCCGTCAGGATCTCGGCCGTGACGCCGCCGCCGGCGCCGCTGCCGATGATGGCCACGTCGGCCTCGATGGTGCGGTCCTCGTCGAGGGTGGCGCAGTCGATCACGTGCCAGCCGGCCGCGAGGCCCGCTTCGATGGGGTCGGGCACGGCGCTCATGCCAGCTCCTTCATCGGGCCGGGATAGCCGATCGCGGCCCAGCTGGCCGGGTCGGCATACCAGCTGCCCAGCACGAGGTCGTGCAAGGCCTGGTAGCCGGCGCGCAGTTGCGCGAAACGGTGCAGGCGCCAGTCCTGCAGGAAGGCCTGCAACTGCGCCGGTGTCGCATCGCGCCAGGCCGGCAGGCCGGCCAGCAGGCGGCGCGACGGCGCCAGGCCGAGCAGGCCGAACAGGTCGCGCAGCTCGGCCTGGGTGGCCAGCGGCAGGCCGGCGATGGCCCCACGCACGCGCTCGACGGTGCCGTCGATGGCGGTACGGCGCTGGGCAGTGGCGGTGGGCAGCGCCGGGCCGACAATGGCTGGCACCAGGGCCGTGAGCAGCTCGCGGCCCGCGCTGTCGAGGTTGAAGCGCTGGGGCGAGCGCGCCTGCAGGCCCCGGTACAGGGCGCCGCCCGCCGCCAGCGCGAGGGCGCCGCAGGCCCCCGCCTTCAGGAACAGTCTGCGTGTGGTCATGTCTCCATCCTTGGTTTTATGACTGCTATTTATAAGGATGAGTGTACGGGAAGGCTTGGGGCCGGATTAGAGGAAAGCTTCGGTCGGCGCGGCTTGCGCACGCCTTGTACTGCTCAGGCGCGGGAACGCTGGACGTGTCCGAACAGCTCGCCCAGGGTCAAGGTGTCGCTCAACAGGTCGCCGAGCGCAATGCCGTGTTTCGTGCGCAAGTCGGCCGCCAGCGTCTCGAACTCCAGGCCATCCGGCATACAACGGCTGGGATACAGGTCGCGGTAAATTTGCCGCAGCGGGTCGCCTGGTCCGAACTTTAATTTTTCGTCATCCAAGAACCCGAAGGCGGTGACGAACCCGAGAAGGAATTGACGGATGTCAGCCTTGGTGGCGTCAGGAAATGCGCTGCGCCACTGCCTGCCGGTGCAGTGCCGGCCCAGGTAGCGCTGCGGCAGGGCGCTGGCGAACCGGAAGGACCGGAGCGATTGCAACATCGACCGCAGCCTCGCCGCCACCGGCTGCATCCTTGCCATGGGTGCGCGTGCCGGCAAGTTCACGCCCCCTTCAACTGCCCGATCACGCTCGCCACCTTGGTGGTGATGACATCGACCGCCGGGCCGTTGGCGCCGTGCGGCAGGATGACGTCGGCGTGGCGCTTGGTCGGCTCGATGAACTGCTTGTGCATGGGGCGCACGGTTTCCAGGTACTGGCCGATGATGCTTTCCATGGTGCGGCCGCGCTCGGCGATATCGCGCTGCATGCGGCGGATGAAGCGCACGTCCGGCGCCGTGTCGACGAAGATCTTCAGCGACATCATCCGGCGCAGGTCGGCATCGAACAGGGCGAACAGGCCTTCGATGACGATGACGGGGGCGGGCTTGACGGCGATGGTCTTGTTGGAGCGGTTGTCGATGGTGAAATCGTACTCCGGCATGGCGATGGTTTCGCCGTTGCGCAGGGCCTGCACATGCTGGATCAAGAGCGGCCAGTCGAAGGCCTGCGGGTGGTCGTAGTTCTGCTTGCGGCGCACGTCCGGGGGAAGGCCGGTCTGGTCGCAGTAATAATCGTCCTGCATGACGACCGAGACCATGTCGGCGCCGAAGGAAGCGAGCACCTGCTGGGATACCGTTGACTTGCCACTGCCGCTTCCGCCAGCGACACCAATGACAAATGGGGAAAAGGAAATCTGATTCATCCCCGAATGATACCGGAGCGGCGGCCGAACTTACAGGCGGGCGTTGCCGGGCGCGCTCATTTCCCCGGCTTGCAGCGCGCCAGGATCTGGCGGGCGATGCCGCGCAGGATATTGACTTCCTCCGTCTCCAGCTGGGTGCGCGAGAACAGGCGCTTCAGGCGCGGCATCAGCTTGCGGGGGTTGTTCGCGTCGAGGAAATCGATGGCCACGAGGGCCTGTTCCAGGTGCTGGTACATCCCTTCGACCTGGGCCAGACTGGCCGAGTCGCCATGAAAACCCACATCCACGGCCGGCTTGTGCGGCACGCTCGTCGCGCCGGCGGCCAGCGCCGCCATGCGGCATTCGTAGAGCAGCACCTGGGCCGCCTGGGCCAGGTTCAGCGACGAGTAGTCCGGATTGGCGGGAATATTGATCAGCACATTGCAGCGCTCGACGATATCGTTCGGCAAACCGAAGCGCTCGTTGCCGAGGATCAGGGCCGCATGCAGGCCGGCCTCGCCGGCCACGTGTCCGGCCACCTCGCGCGGTGTCTGCACGGGAGGCGAGAACTCGCGCAGCCGGGCCGACACGGCCGCCGCATAGTTGATGCCCTCCAGCGCTTCGCCGATGGTGGCGACGATGCGGGCGCCTTCCAGGATGTCCTGGGCGCCGCTGGCGAAGGCCACCGCTTCCTCGTGCTGCAAGGCGCCTTCATGGCGGGGACTGACCAGCACCAGGTCGGAAAAGCCCATCGTTTTCATCGCACGCGCGACCGCGCCGATATTACCGGGGCGGCTGGTTTCCACCAGCACGACTCTCAGGCGCGTGAAAAGAGACGATGTGATTTCTGGCTGCATCATTTAAAATAGCGGTTTGGCGAAGACGATGGGTGCAAATTCTACCCTGTCGCGACGCACCGCTCTTTAATTCATTCTTGTTCACACAGCACCGATCCTGCAGCGCGCGTACCACTGGTACGCAGTGCCGGGGTCGCGCTTCCATTTGGGGAATTGCAATGCATCCAATGCTCAACACGGCCGTGAAAGCCGCCCGCCGCGCTGCCGCCGTCATCAACCGCGCGTCGTTCGACCTGGATCGGGTCAGTGTTACCGAAAAACAACACAACGATTTCGTGACGGACGTCGACCAGGCCGCCGAGCAGGCCATCATTGAAGTGTTGCAAAAAGCCTACCCCAGCCACGCCTTCCTGTGCGAGGAATCCGGCACCACCGGCAATGTGAACGACGAGAGTGAATTCGTGTGGATCATCGATCCACTGGACGGTACCACCAACTTCATCCATGGCTTCCCCCAGTACGCCGTCTCCATCGCGCTGCAGCAGCGCGGCGTCATCACGCTCGGCCTCGTCTACGACCCCGTCGCCAACGACCTGTTCACGGCAGAGAAAGGCGCCGGCGCCTACCTGAACGAAAAGCGCATCCGTGTGCGCAAGCAGGACCGCATTGCAGGCGCACTGTTGGCTACAGGCTACAAAAACGGCAGCCCGAAGGCGCTCGACGAATACCTGAAGATGTATGCCATCACAGCCGAGCGCAGCCATGGCGTGCGTCGCGCCGGTTCGGCTGCGCTGGACCTGGCCTACGTGGCCTGCGGCCGCCTGGACGGCTACTATGAAAAAGGCCTGCAGCCATGGGATATCGCGGCCGGTTCCCTGCTGGTGACGGAAGCGGGCGGCATTGCAGGCGAATTCAACGGCGAGTCCGACCACATGACTAGTGGAAACATCATCGCTGCCGGCCCAAAGGTGTTCGGCCAGCTGGTCGGTTTGCTGACGGAATTTGCGTAATTAACAAGATTCTGTGACATTGTTACAAAAAAAGGGGGCGAAAGCCCCCTTTTTTATTTCCAGAGCGAAATTAGCGTTGAAATTCGCTGCTATACTATCTGTGCGGTAATTCCGCCCGGCTGCATCCATTCCCATCTGCCAACACTGGCAGGGGCAGATTTCTATATCGAGTACCTATGTCCTTCTCTCAACTTGGCCTGTCCGACGCGATCCTGCGCGCCGTTACCGAAACGGGTTACACGGCGCCGACGCCGATCCAGAGTCAGGCCGTTCCCGCTGTGCTGAACGGCGGCGACCTGCTGGCCGGTGCGCAGACGGGAACCGGCAAGACCGCCGGCTTCACCCTGCCCGTGCTGCACCGCCTTTCCACCGACGCCTTTGGTTCGAAACTGACCAGCAACACGTCGCCGCGGCCGATCCGCGCCCTGATCCTGACGCCGACCCGCGAACTGGCCGCCCAGGTGGAGGAAAGCGTCAAGGTCTACGGCAAGTACACGCGCCTGAATTCGGCCGTGATCTTCGGCGGCGTCAGCATCAATCCACAGATCAAGCTGCTCAAGCACGGCGTCGACATCCTCGTCGCCACGCCAGGCCGCTTGCTGGACCACATGCAGCAGGGAACCGTCGACCTGGGCAAGGTGGAGATCCTGATCCTGGACGAAGCCGACCGCATGCTGGACATGGGCTTCATCCGCGACATCCGCAAGGTGCTGGCCGCCCTGCCGGCGAAGCGCCAGAACCTGCTGTTCTCGGCCACCTTCTCCGACGAGATCAAGGCCCTGGCCGACGGCCTGCTGAACAATCCCGCCACCATCGAAGTGGCACGCCGCAATTCGACGGTGGAGATCATCGCCCAGAAGATCCACCCCGTCGACCGCGACAAGAAGCACCCGATGCTGTCGTACCTGATCCGCACGCACAAGTGGACCCAGGTCCTCGTGTTCACCCGCACCAAGCACGGCGCCAACAAGCTGGTCGAACAGCTGGGCGCGGACGGCATCGGCGCGATGGCCATCCACGGCAACAAGAGCCAGTCGGCCCGCACCCGCGCGCTGGCCGAGTTCAAGGACGGCACCCTGCAGGTGCTGGTCGCCACCGACATCGCCGCGCGCGGCATCGACATCGACCAGCTGCCGCACGTGGTCAACTACGACCTGCCGAACGTGCCGGAAGACTATGTCCACCGCATCGGCCGCACGGGCCGCGCCGGCGCCACCGGCGAAGCCGTGTCGCTCGTCTGCGTGGACGAGCACGACATGCTGAAGGACATCGAGAAGCTCATCAAGCAAACCTTGCCGCGTGAAGTCATCGCCGGCTTCGAGCCCGATCCGACCGCCCGCGCCCAGCCGATCCAGCTGCGCAGCGGCACCGGCCACCACCGCAACAACCCCCGCGCAGGCGGCGGCGGTGGCGGCGGTGGCGGCGGTCGCGGCAAGCCGGCC
>NZ_WNKZ01000061.1 GCF_009720835.1 Pseudoduganella buxea | reverse complement strand
CCCGCCACGCGGGGCCCGTCGTCGTCGCCACCGGCGATGTCACGGACGCGGGCGGCTGGTTCGCCGGCAGCGGCGACGACCGCCTGGCCGGCGGCGCGGGCAACGACACGGTGAGCGGCGGCGACGGTTTCGATACCGTCGTCTACGAGGGCCCCGCTTCGGCCATGCGGCTGATGCTGGACGCGGCCGGCCACGTGCTGGTGACGAGCGGCGGCGACACGGACCGCATCGTCGGCATCGAGGCCGCCGAATTCTCCGACAAAACGGTGGACCTGGGGTTCACGGCGCTCGATGCCGCCACCCTGGCGAACGTGGGCCTGCTGTACCAGGCCGTGCTGGACAGGGCCGGCGACATCGGCGGCGTCGCGTGGTGGGCCGGCCAGCACGCGGCGGTGGGGCAACTGGCGGCCGCTTTTGCCGGCTCGGCCGAGTTCCAGGCCCGCTACGGCGCCTTGAGCGATGCTGCCTTTGTCGCGGCGCTGTATGAAAATTCCGGCCTGGCCGCCACGGCCGCCGGCGGCAGCGCGGCCTGGGAGGACTATCTGGGCCAGCACAGCCGCGCCGAGCTGGTGGGCACGTGGATCGCGCAGGATGCGGTGCGCGATGCACAATTTGCCACGGCGGGTCTGTGGCTGGTATGAAGGGCAGCTCTTCCATTGGTAATAGCTATTGGTCTGATTGAACCAATTAGCTTTGCCAATGCGTGGTGGGGTCGTAGAATTGCTCCACGTTAAACACGAGTCCAACACCACAGAGGAGCAAGCCCATGAGCCAGCAGATCACGACCGCGTCCGGCATACCCGTCGCCGACAACCAGAATTCCGCCAGCGCCGGCTCCCGTGGGCCCCTGCTGCTGCAGGACTTCCACCTGATCGAGAAACTGCAGCACTTCAACCGCGAGCGCATTCCGGAGCGCGTGGTCCACGCCAAGGGTTCCGGCGCCTACGGCAAGTTCACCGTCACGCATGACATCAGCCGCTATACGAAGGCCAAGCTGTTCTCGGCCATCGGCAAGGAAACGGAAACCTTCCTGCGCTTTTCCACCGTCGGCGGTGAAAAGGGCAGCGCCGACACGGAACGCGATCCGCGCGGTTTCGCCGTGCGTTTCTACACGGAAGAAGGCAACTGGGACCTGGTCGGCAATAACACCCCCGTGTTCTTCATCAAGGACGGCATCAAGTTCCCCGACTTTATCCATACCCAGAAGCGCCTGGCCCAGTCGAACCTGAAGTCGCCCACCGCCATGTTCGACTTCTGGAGCCGCGCGCCCGAGTCGCTGCACCAGGTGACGACCCTGTTCTCGAGCCGCGGCACGCCCGACGGCTACCGCCACATGGACGGTTTCGGCAGCCACACCTTCAGCCTGATCAACGATGCCGGCGAGCGTGTCTACGTGAAATGGCACTTCAAGACGCAGCAAGGCATCAGGAACCTGACGGCGCCCGAGGCCGTGCGCCTGGCGGGCACCGATCCGGATTACGCCCAGCGCGACCTGTTCAACGCGATCGCCGCCGGCGACTTCCCCCGCTGGACCGTGTTCGTGCAGACGGCCACGGAGCAGCAACTGGCCGAGTGGGAAGCGCGCACGGGCTGGAACCCGTTCGACCTGACGAAGGTATGGCCGCACGGCGATTTCCCGATGCAGCAGGTGGGCGTGCTGGAACTGAACCGCAATCCGCTGAACTACCATGCGGAAGTGGAGCAGGCCGCGCTGTCGCCGGCCAACGTCGTGCCGGGCATGGGCTACTCGCCGGACAAGATGCTGCAGGCGCGCCTGTTCGCCTACCACGACGCCCAGCTTTACCGCGTCGGCACCAACCACCAGCACCTGCCGGTGAACGCGCCACGCTGCCCGTTCCACAACCAGCAGCGCGACGGTGCGATGGCGCTGGCCAACGGCGGCGCCGAGCAGAATTACGCGACGGTGGAAGCGGCCGGCACCAACCCGCAAGGCCTCGGTCATGGCGAACCGGCGCTGGCCCTGAACGGTCCGGCGGCCCGCTACGATGCGCGCGGGGTGGAAGACAACTACACCCAGGCCGGCAACCTGTTCCGCCTGTTGGCCGCCGACGAGCAGCAGAACCTGTTCGACAACCTGGCCGGCCCGCTGTCGCAGGTGCCCGACGAGATCGTGCTGCGCCAGCTGGCGCACTTCGACGGGGCCGATCCCGCCTATGGCGCCGGCGTGCGCGCTGCGTTGAAGGCACGGGGCCGCAATATCGACTGAGCGGCGCCTGCCGCCAGCACGGGAACGGCAAGCCGCGTGGCTTGCCGTTTTTGCGTTAACCCCGCAAAGCGAGGACAATAGCGCCATCCGTTTTCATGAGACGACCGAACAATGACAATCAAGATCAGCCAGAATTTCGACTCCGGCGCCATCGAGGTGGTAAGCCTCGCCGACCCGGCCAATATCGAACTGAAACTGCGCAGCGACTCGCACGCTGACATCCACCAGTGGTTCCACTTCCGCGTGCAGGGCGCGCGCGGCCAGGCCCTGGCACTGCGCTTCACCAATGCCGGCCAGGCCACGTATGCCAAGGGTTTCGAGGACTACAACGCAGTGGCCAGCTATGACGGCGAAAACTGGTTCCGCGTGCCGACGTCCTTCGACGGCCAGGTCATGACGATCCGCCACACGCCGGACCTGGACAGCGTGTACTACGCCTACTTCGAGCCGTATTCGTGGGAACGCCACCTGCGCCTCCTGGGCGAAGTGGCGGAGAACCCCATCGCCCGCGTGCACGACCTGGGCTCCACCGTCGATGGCCGCGACATGAACCTGGTCGTCGTCGGCAATCCCCAGGCCGAAAAGAAGATCTGGTTCATCGCGCGCCAGCACCCGGGCGAATCGATGGCCGAATGGTTCATCGAAGGCCTGATCGACGCGCTGCTGGACGACGCCAACCCGATCGCCCGCAAGCTGCTGCAACGCTGCGTGTTCTACATCGTGCCGAACATGAACCCTGACGGCTCCGTGCGGGGCAACCTGCGCACCAACGCGGCCGGCGCCAACCTCAATCGCGAGTGGATGACACCGAGCCTGGAGCGCTCGCCCGAGGTGCTGTGCGTGAAGGAGAAGCTGCACGCGACGGGCGTGGACATGTTCTTCGACATCCATGGCGACGAGGCGCTGCCGTACAACTTCGTGGCCGGCAACGAGATGCTGGAAAACTTCACGCCCGAGCAGCGCGCGCAGCAGCAGGCCTTCATCGACCGCTACAAGGATGCCAGCCCGGACTTCCAGGACAAGGTGGGCTATGCCGCCAGCAAGTACCGCGAAGACATGCTGACCCTGGCGTCGAAGTACGTCGGCCACCATTTCGGCTGCCTGTCGCTGACCCTGGAGATGCCGTTCAAGGACAACGCCGACCTGCCCGTGCCCCACGTGGGCTGGAACGGCGCGCGCAGCGCCGCCCTTGGCGCGGCCATCCTGCAGCCGATCCTGCTGTCGCTGAAGGACTGAGATGGGCGTCGAGATCGAACGCAAGTTCCTCCCCGCGACCGACGGCTGGCGCCAGCAGGGCCAGCCCGTGCTGATCCGCCAGGGCTACCTGTCCTCGCATCCCGAGCGGGTGGTGCGGGTGCGCATCTACGGCGACGAGGCATTCATGACGATCAAGTCGAAAGCCGTCGGCGTCACGCGGGGCGAGTGGGAGTATCCGCTGCCGCTGGACGATGCCCAGGAGTTCCTGGACCGCCTGTGCGAGCAGCCCATCATCGAAAAATACCGGCGCCGCATCGACCATGCCGGCTTCACGTGGGAAGTCGACGAGTTCCTCGGCGTGAACGCGGGGCTGGTGGTGGCGGAAATCGAGCTGCCGTCGGAGCGTCAGGCCTTCGAAAAGCCGGAATGGGTCGGCGTGGAAGTCACCGACGATGCGCGCTACCTGAACTCGAACCTGATCCGGCATCCGTTTTCAAGCTGGTGATTGCGCAGAGCCCGCCACGTGCGGGCTTTTTCTTACGTTATTGTCAATGCCCGTAGGACACGTCCCACTTGGCGAAGACCGGTACGCCGATGCAATACTCGCTGTGGCCTCGGTAACCTGTCTTCACGGCCGATAAAAAAAGGAGACCACCATGCGCGTTTCACCCTATACCGCAGCTTCCGCCACGGCAGCGTTCCTGATCACCATCATCGCCGGCGCAGGACATGCGCAGACGGCAATGGAGTCCATCAAGAACAAGCCGGGCAGCGTCGGATTGCAACCGACCCAGGCCAACAGTACCAGCGCCGCCACGATGCCGGATAACGGCGAGGCCCGCAAGGAGCGCAAGACGGGACAGCAGAACACGATTCCCCGTTCTGGCAATGTGTCGGGCAATGCCAATGCGAAGAACGGCGGCGCCAGCGGCGAATCCGGCGCGGCCGGCGCGACGGGCAGCTCCCAGCCGGCGCAGGCGGTACCAGGCGATACGGCGCGGCGTGCCGGCCATGATGGCGCCGGTACGTCGGGTCACGGCTCGGGCAAGGCCGACAGTCGCACGGACAGCAACAGCAATGGCACGCAAGGGCGCAGCAATATGACGCACTGAGCGACGCACTGGGTGACGCACTGAGTCGCGCACCGGATTGTCAGCATCGGCCCGGCTTCGACGCCGGCGCTGGAATAAAAAAACCTCGCCACGGCGAGGTTTTTCATTGGATCGAACGGATCAGTGGAAGTGCTCGGTGCCGGCGGGGGCATCCTCCGGCATTTCCGCATGGACCAGTTCGCCCGACGGGTCGGCAAACAGGGGCGCGCCGCAGTCGTCGCAGTACTCGGCCACGTAGCGCTCCCCCAGCTTCTTGATGACGGAGACGCCGGCTGCATTCAGGTGCTCGACGATTTCCTCGACGGGCGTGCGCGGCTGCAGCAGGTTGGCCAGGCCACCGGCCAGCGGCCCTTCGGGCGGCGTGCCTTCCTCGTCTTCCTGGCCGTACAGGGGCCACACGACACCGTAGATGACGTCCGCATCGGCGCGGCGCGTGAAGGCCACGCGGTACTCGTCGATCTGGCCGTCGGCCGCTTCCTCGCCGAAGCCGGCGATGACGGCGCGCAGCTCGGCCGGCTCGCAGGCCAAGGTGTGCGTCAGGTAGTGGACAGCGGCGCGGATCGACACGGGGCGGATCAGCTTGTCCGCTTCGCGGCAGGCCATGTAATACGCTTCCGGCAGCAGCAGCTCGATGCCGCAGCCGGGCAGCAGGCGCGCCACGGTGGGCTCGGCCTGGGTGCGCCATGCTTCCAGCGCCGTGCGGCGCTCGTCGGCCTGGTGCAGGTGCGCACCGGCCATCTGCCAACGGAACAGGGGCCCGCCATGGGGCGTCACGACGGCCGCCATCAGGTAGCGGGTATCGGCCAGGAACGGCGCGGTCTCGGGCGGCTTCACGTCCGACTTGACGGCCACGCCCTTGATGGCGGCCTGCGCCAGCTTGTTCATCTTGGCGTAGGTCTCGGCATGGGTGCGCGGCAGCTGGTCGATCGAGAACAGGTTCGATGCCATCGCCAGCTTCGTGCCGTCGGCCAGCAGGTGGGCCGAGAAGTGGGCCGACAGGGTGTTCAGGACATCGGCGGGAATCGGGCCGGACGCGATGTTGTAGCGGGTCCAGGCCAGGATCGGCGCGGCCACCAGCAGCACGTCGTACTGGACGGCATCGCCGTCCGTCTCGACGGTGATGGTGGCCGATTCGCTGACCGCTTCCACGCTGTCCATCAGCACGTCGTACCCGTTCAGGTCGACGGAGAACAGGCTGTTCAGGGCGGCGTCGACGGTGTCCTGGTGACCCGTCTTCAACAGTTTGTGCAGCTGGGTATCGAGCGCACGTTCCCAGCTGCGCTCCTCGAGGCGGCTGGCTGCCTGGCCGACGGCCTGGGCAAGTGTGGAAAGGCGCTGGCTGTCGGCGGACAATTTGGCAGATGAATCTTTGGATGGGCGACGCATGGCGCTAGGAATCTCGGTCAGTGTAAAAAACTTATCAACCGTATTGTAGTTGATTCGCACGGCGTCTGTGCCCGCAGGGGAACGGTCGCGTGAGATGTTGCTTGAAAAATGCGTTCTGCTCCCGCCTCGCCGGCCCATTTCCCTGAGAAATATTGCCTGAAAAATGGGGTCTGTCCCCATTTTTCGGGCAATAAAAAACGCCGGCGAAGCCGGCGTTTTGGGCGGAGCAGGGGACGCTTACGCGGCCAGCAGCTGGCGCAGCACGAATGGCAGGATACCGCCGTGCTTGTAGTAGTCCACTTCGATCGGCGTGTCGATGCGCAGCAGGACCTTGACGTCCTGCCGGGTGCCGTCTTCGCGCTTGATCACCAGGGTGACGATCTGCTGTGGCTTGATATCGCCTTCCAGGCCCACCAGGTCGTAGGTTTCCTTGCCCGTGATGCCCAGCGATTCGACGCTGTCGTTGCCGATGAACTGCAGCGGCAGCACGCCCATGCCGACCAGGTTGGAGCGGTGGATACGCTCGAACGAGCGCACCAGCACGGCCTTCACGCCCAGCAGCTGGGTGCCCTTGGCGGCCCAGTCGCGCGACGAGCCGGTGCCGTACTCTTCGCCACCGAAGATCATCGTCGGCGTGCCTTCGGCCACGTACTTCATGGCCGCGTCGTAGATCGACAGCTGTTCGCCCGACGGCTGGTGGATCGTGATGCCGCCTTCGACTGCCGAACCGTCCGGCTTGGCCGGGATCATCTTGTTCTTGATACGCACGTTGGCGAAGGTGCCGCGCATCATGATCTCGTGGTTGCCGCGACGCGAGCCGTAGGAGTTGAAGTCGGCTTTCAGCACGCCGTTGTCCTTCAGCCATTTACCGGCTGGACCGTCTTCCTTGATCGAACCGGCCGGGGAGATGTGGTCGGTGGTGATCGAGTCGCCGAACACGCCCAGGGCGCGCGCGTTGCTGATGCCGGTGGCGGCGGCCTTCGGCGTCATCTCGAAGCCTTCGAAGAACGGTGGTTCGGCGATGTAGGTCGAATCGGGCCAGTTGTAGACCTGGCCTTCGGTCGACGACACGGCTTCCCACAGCTTGCCCGGGTTGCCCTTGACCTGCGCGTAGTTTTCCTTGAAGACCTTGGAGTTCATGGCGAACTTCATCAGCGCATTGATCTCGTCCGAGGTCGGCCAGATGTCGCCCAGGTAGACGTCGCGGCCGTTCGTGCCCTTGCCGACCGGTTCCGTCATCAGGTCGCGCGTGATGTTGCCGGCGATGGCGTAGGCCACGACCAGCGGTGGCGAGGCCAGGAAGTTCGAACGGATGTTCGGGTGAATCCGCGCTTCGAAGTTACGGTTACCGGACAGCACGGCCGAGGCCACGATGTCGTTGGTCTGGATGGCCGCGTTCAGTTCCGGAGTCAGGTCGCCCGCGTTGCCGATGCAGGTGGTGCAGCCGTAGGCCGTCACGCCGAAGCCCAGCTTTTCCAGGTAGGGCAGCAGGCCGGCGGCGGTCAGGTATTCCGTCACGACGCGCGAGCCGGGGGCCAGCGAGGACTTGATGTGCGGTGCCACCGTGAGGCCGGCTTCCACGGCCTTCTTGGCCAGCAGGCCGGCGGCCAGCAGCACGCTCGGGTTCGACGTGTTGGTGCAGGAGGTGATGGCGGCGATCAGGATGTCGCCGTTCTTGACCTGCACGTTGTTGGTGGTCTCGTAGACGCGGGTCAGGTCGGCCGGGTCCTTGTTGAAGCCGTTCTGCGACGTCGGCTTGGAGAACAGGTCGGTGAAGGTGGCCTTGACGTTGCCGATTTCGATACGGTCCTGCGGACGCTTCGGGCCGGCCAGCGACGGCGTCACCGAGGCCAGGTCCAGGTGCAGTTCGCGCGTGAAGTCCAGCTCGCCCGCTTTCGGGATGCCGTACATGCCCTGGGCCTTGAAGTAGGCCTGGAAGGCGGCGATCTCTTCCTTCGTGCGGCCGGTGCCTTCGAAGTAGTCGATGGTCTTGTCGTCGACGGGGAAGAAGCCCATCGTGGCGCCGTATTCCGGTGCCATGTTGGCGATCGTGGCGCGGTCCGTCACGGTCAGCGATTCGGTGCCTTCGCCGAAGAACTCGACGAACTTGCCGACGACCTTCTCCTTGCGCAGCATTTCCGTGATGGTCAGCACCAGGTCGGTCGCCGTGCAGCCTTCGCGCAGCTTGCCCGTCAGGTTCACGCCGATGACGTCCGGGGTCAGGAAGTACACGGGCTGGCCCAGCATGCCGGCTTCCGCCTCGATGCCGCCCACGCCCCAGCCGACCACGCCGATGCCGTTGATCATGGTGGTGTGCGAGTCGGTACCGACCAGCGAGTCAGGGTAGTACACGCCGCCGTTGTTGTGCACGCCGCGTGCCAGGTATTCCAGGTTGACCTGGTGGACGATGCCGAAGCCCGGTGGCACGACACCGAAGGTGTCGAAGGCCTGCATGCCCCACTTCATGAACTGGTAGCGCTCGTTGTTGCGCGAGAATTCCAGCTTCATGTTCAGGTCCAGCGCCTTCGGCTCGCGGAAGTGGTCGATCGTCACGGAGTGGTCGACCACCAGGTCGACCGGCACCAGCGGCTCGATTTTTTTCGGGTTGGCGCCCATCTTGTAGGCGACGTTGCGCATCGCGGCCAGGTCGGCCAGCAGCGGCACGCCGGTGAAATCCTGCAGCACGACGCGGGCGACGACGAAGGGAATCTCGTCCGTACGCTCGGCGGTGGCGCCCCAGTTGGCCACCTGTTTCACGTGCTCTTCGGTGACTTTCTTGCCGTCGCAGTTACGCAGCACGGACTCCAGCACCACGCGGATCGACACTGGCAGGCGGGAGATCTTGGCGCCCAGGGCCTGTTCCAGCGCGGGCAGCGAGTACAGCTTGCCCTTTGTCTTGCCCGAAATCGGGAAATCCTTGAGCGTGTTGAATGTGTTGTGGGGCATAACCTCTCCTTCAGGTGGGTATCTTCGGCACTCCCGGACCGTCGCCGCGGGAGTGCCGTCATTTTGAAACTACGATAGTGCTAAATTATTGCAGGACGATTGCAAGACGCCGTTCAGCCCTGTGGCGCCGGGGCCGGCGCGGCAGCCTGCGTATTGCCCGGCGCGGCCGGCGGTGGCGCCGGTTGTGCGTCGGGCTGCGCCGCCGGCACGATGGCCGGTTTCAGCTGCTCGTCGTTGCGGCATTCGTTGGCCAGCTGGCGGTTCAGCTTCGAATCGAGCAGCATGCCCTTGGCGGGAATGCCGATCCAGATCAGGCCATAGGTCTTGTTCTCGAAGCGCTGCGCACCGGTTGTCGTGGCCACCCGCGTCAGGCGGTGCAGGCGCTTCTTCCAGCGCAGCGCGATATGGCTTTCGTCCTCGGTGTTCTGGTACAGGGTGACCTTGTTGCCCAGTTCGCAGTTGAAGTCCGTCACGTTCGAGCCCAGCACGTCGGGTTCGTCCGCTTCCGGGTCGGCTTCCTTCGGCGCGGGGGCGGCTTTGGCGGCCTTGGCCTTGCTGGCCTTGGCCTTCGGCTTGGCGGCGGCTTTCTTGGTCTCCGTCTTCTTGACGGGGTCGGCCGCGAGCGCGGCAGGGGCGGCGCTCGCCAGGGCCAGGGCCAGGGCGGCGGCAATCAGTCGGGAGATGGACATTACTTGGTATCCGTAGCGGTGGGTTTCGGGTCCAGCAGCGCGGCGGCCGATTCCGGCAGCGGCAGGCCGGCCAGCCGGGCGCGCTGCAATACCGTCCAATAGTAGCGGTAGCTGGCGCGGTCGTGCAAGCGGCCGTGCTGGTTGATGGGACCCCATTGGACTTTCGCGGCCTCGTGCAGGATGGCCGCGGCCTCGTTCATTTCGGACAGGCGCGGCGTGAAGGCCTTGACGATGGGCTTGATCTGGCTGGGGTGGATGCTCCACATGCGCGTGAAGCCGAATTCGGCGGCGGCGCGCTGGGCATCCGTGGCCACCACGGCCGAATCCTTGATCTCGGTCGTCACGTTATGCGACGGCACCTTGCCATAGGCATGGCAGGCCGCCGCGATTTCCAGCTTGGCGCGCACCACAAGCGGGTTGCTGAACTGGTTCGGCGTGCGCATGGCGTTGGCGGGAATGGCGCCATAGTGGCTGGAGACGAAATCCATGATGCCGAAGGACAGGCATTCGACCTGGGGCAGGGCGGCGATGGCGAACACGCCGCGCAGGGCGCCGTGCGTTTCGATCAGCACGTGCACGGGCAGGTTCTGGCGGCCGGCCTTGTGGGCGTGGGTATTGATGGTCTCGATGGCGCGCATCACGTCCTGTACGCTGTCCGGCTTGGGCAGCACGATGTAGGCGACGTTGTGGGCGGCCGTGCCGACGATGATCTCGATATCGCGCGCGAAGTGCGGGCTGGCGACGTCGTGCACGCGGGCGCCGATACGCTTGTGTTTGTTGCCGGCGTCGTTCAGCAGCTCGGCCACGAGGCGCGCATGGGCTTCCTCGCTGCCGGCGGCGGCGCCGTCCTCGCAGTCGAACGTGATGTCGAACACGGGGCCAAGCTCTTGTTGCAGGGCCATCGATTTGCGCATCAGCTTCTCCGAGCCGGCGTAGTGATCGCAGGCTGGCAGAAGCAGTGGCTGGCGTTCGCCCTGGAATAAAACCTCGGATGGGTGCATCGTTGCGTTGCTTGTCTTGGGTATTGCCTGGCTTGAAGAAGAGACCGCCGCGCGGCCCGGGGGCAGCGCGGCGGATGTCGTGGCGCAAGACTTCACGCCTGGGACGGCTTACGGCAGCAGGTGCTTGACGCCTTCGCGCTCTTCCGTCAGTTCCTTCAGGGTCAGGTCGATGCGCTCTTGCGAGAATGCATCGATTTCCAGGCCCTGGACGATCGTGTACTCGCCGTTTTCCGTCGTGACGGGGAAGCCGAACATGGTGCCTTCAGGAATGCCGTAGGAACCGTCCGAAGGAACACCCATCGTGGTCCACTTGCCGTTGGTGCCCAGCACCCAGTCGCGCACGTGGTCGATGGCCGCGTTCGCAGCCGACGCTGCCGACGACAGGCCGCGTGCCTCGATGATGGCGGCGCCGCGCTTGCCGACGGTCGGCAGGAACACGTTGGCGTTCCATTCCTGGTCGTTGATCAGGTCCTTGACGGACTGGCCGTCGACGGTGGCGAAGCGGTAGTCGGCGTACATCGTCGGCGAGTGGTTGCCCCACACGGTCAGCTTTTCGATGTCCTTGACGGCCTTGCCGGTCTTGGCGGCAACCTGCGACAGGGCACGGTTGTGGTCCAGGCGCAGCATGGCGGTGAAGTTCTTGGCCGGCAGCGACGGTGCCGATTTCATGGCGATGTAGGCGTTGGTGTTGGCCGGGTTGCCGACCACCAGCACCTTGACGTTGCGCGAAGCGACGGCGTCCAGCGCCTTGCCCTGCACCGTGAAGATCTGCGCGTTCGCTTCCAGCAGGTCCTTGCGTTCCATGCCAGGGCCGCGTGGACGGGCGCCGACCAGCAGGGCCACGTCGGCATCCTTGAAGGCCGTCAGCGGGTCGCTGTGGGCGGTCATGCCGGCCAGCAGCGGGAAGGCGCAGTCGTCGATTTCCATCATGACGCCCTTGAGCGCTTTTTGCGCTTTTTCGTCAGCGATTTCAAGCAGTTGCAGAATGACTGGCTGGTCCTTGCCGAGCATGTCGCCGTTGGCGATGCGGAACAGCAGGGAATAGCCGATCTGGCCGGCGGCGCCGGTGACGGCAACACGCATTGGGGTTTTAGCCATGATGAATCTCCAAAGTGGAATAAAAAATGAAGCTGACCTGCGTGGCAGCGTGCGGCGGGGCAGCGGGCACTGCTGATTCCTGACGCATTCGTTGACGCTTTCGTTTAATGCATTCTTTCCAACGCATTCGGTACCTGGGCGTAAAACCGCCGCACCAAAACTGCAATGATACCAAATTAGCCCTCCCGTGATGCCCCTGGCTTGGAGGAATTTACCGGCCGCCGGTCCCGCCCGTTGCCGGTGCGGTGCGCCACGCGCGCGCGGCGAAGACTAATATCGACGGCGAGTGTAGGCCTCATGCAACGGTCTGTCAATGCTATCTTATGTCTTATATAAGACATATAACTTAGAGGGTTTATTACTGGACGGGCAAGGGCTTTTGTGGTGAAATCGTGGTCTATGAACCCCGTCACGCCCAACCAGACCAGCCCAGGCAGCACTGCAAGTGCGCCGGCGGCACCGGCAGCGGGCACGGCGGCCGTCCCGGCAAATGCCGCCGCGCCCGCACCGACCTTCTCCCCGCTGTACCAGCAGATCAAGGCCCTGATCACGCAGAGCCTGCAGTCCGGCGAGTGGAAGCCGGGCGAAATGATCCCCAGCGAAGTGGAACTGGCCAACCGCTACAAGGTCAGCCAGGGCACCGTGCGCAAGGCGATCGACGAGCTGGCGGCGGACAATCTGGTCATGCGCCGCCAGGGCAAGGGCACGTTCGTGTCGACCCACCACGAGGCGCGCGCGCACATCCGCTTCCTGCGCCTGCGCCCGGACGAGGGTGTGCCCCATTACCCGGAAAGCCGCTTCCTGGAAGTCAAGCGCCTGCGCGCCCCGGCCGACGTGGCGCGGCTGCTGGAACTGAAATCCGGTGACGCCATCATCTATATCAAGCGGGTCCAGTCCTTCGACGGCATTCCCACCATCATCGAGGAGCAATGGCTGCCGGGCCAGCTGTTCAAGGGCCTGACGGCCGAGCGCCTGTCCGAATACAAGGGGCCCATGTACGGCCTGTTCGAGTCCGAATTCGGCACGCGCATGATCCGCGCCGACGAGAAGGTGCGCGCCGTCGTGGCCGGGCCGGACGAGGCGGTGCTGCTGCAGGTCGAGCCGGGCACGCCCCTGCTGTCGGCCGAACGGGTGTCGTTTACCTACGGCGACAAGCCGGTCGAGCTGCGCCGCGGCCTTTACCTGACCACGCGCCACCATTATCAGAACGACCTGAACTAGCCGCTAGCATGACCCGTTGTTGGATGGAGCGGCGCAACATAATTTTCGTTATATGTAACAATAGATATTGGTCGATGCTGCGAAATAGGCGAAAATCGCGGTCTCAGGACTGTAGGAACGATAAATCGCACCGCAGCATCCGACGTAGCCATTTATTAAATAGCAAAAGCATAAGGGAGGTTTGTCATGTCTGAAGCCGTAAGGGAAGCACCGCGCAAGCAGCGGCGGGAATTCCGAAACATCCATGTGACGGAATTAGCCAATTACCGCCAGCCGCTGTCGGCCATCGTGTCGATCATGCACCGGGTCAGCGGCTTCCTGATGTTTCTCCTGCTGCCGTTCATTCTGTACCTGCTGCAGGAAAGCATCCGTTCCGAAATCTCCTTTGCCCACTTCCAGGGCATCGCGTCGCATCCTGTCGCGAAACTGGTCATCCTGGCGCTGGTCTGGGGTTATATGCACCACTTCTGCGCCGGTATCCGTCACCTGGTAATGGATACCCACATCGGCCTGGACAAGGATTCGGCCCGCCAGAGTTCCGTGGTCGTGCTGGTGATCACGTGGGTCGTGGTCATCGTCGTCGCCCTGAAACTGTTCGGAGTATTTTAAACAATGAAAAACAATATCGGATCGAAGCGCCTCGTCGTGGGCGCCGGCTACGGCCTGGGCGAATTCCTGGCGCAACGCGCCACGGCAGTGGTGATGGTGGTGTACACCGTCGTGCTGCTGGTGTCTTTCCTGACCGGCAATAACTTCTCGTACGAAGGCTGGGCCGGCCTGTTTGCCCAGACGTGGTTCAAGCTGTTTACGCTTGCCACCCTGATCGGCCTGTTCTATCACGCCTGGGTGGGCGTGGTCAGCATCTACCAGGATTATGTGAAGAACATCGCCGTTCGCTTTATCCTGCATACCGCCTCGGCCATGTGGCTGGTGGCTTGCGCCGTCTGGTCGGTGCAGATTCTCTGGAGTGTGTAAATCGTGGCAGCTATTAAATCTGCAATTCCTTCCCGCCGCTTCGACGCGGTAATCGTCGGCGCCGGCGGTTCCGGCATGCGCGCCTCCCTGCAACTGGCGGAAGCCGGCCTGAACGTGGCCGTGCTGTCGAAAGTCTTCCCGACCCGTTCCCACACCGTGGCGGCGCAGGGCGGCATCGGCGCCTCGCTGGGCAATATGGCCGAAGACAACTGGTTCTGGCATATGTTCGACACCGTCAAGGGCGGCGACTACCTGGGCGACCAGGATGCCATCGAATTCATGTGCCGCGAAGCACCGAAAGTCGTGTACGAGCTGGAACACTTCGGCATGCCGTTCGACCGTAACCCGGACGGCACCATCTACCAGCGTCCGTTCGGCGGCCACACGGCCAACTTCGGCGAAAAAGCCGTGCAGCGCGCCTGCGCCGCGGCCGACCGCACCGGTCACGCCCTGCTGCACACGCTGTACCAGCGCAATGTGCGCGCCCGCACCCACTTCTTCGTCGAGTGGATGGCGCTCGACATCATCCGTGACGCCGAAGGCGACGTCGTCGGCGTGGTCGCCCTGGAAATGGAAACGGGCGAATGCATGATCCTGGAAGCGAAGACCACCATCTTCGCCACGGGCGGTGCCGGCCGCATCTTCGCCGCATCGACCAATGCCTTCATTAACACCGGTGACGGCATGGGCATGGCGGCACGTGCCGGCCTGCCGCTGCAGGACATGGAATTCTGGCAGTTCCACCCGACCGGCGTGGCCGGCGCGGGCGTGTTGATCACCGAAGGCGTGCGCGGCGAAGGCGGCATCCTGATCAACTCCGAAGGCGAGCGTTTCATGGAACGCTACGCACCGACCCTGAAGGACCTGGCGCCGCGCGACTTCGTGTCGCGCTCGATGGACCAGGAAATCAAGGAAGGCCGCGGCTGCGGTCCGAACAAGGACCACGTCATGCTGGACCTGCGCCACATCGGCAAGGACACCATCGAGAAGCGCCTGCCGTCGATCCTGGAAATCGGCCACAAGTTTGCCAACGTCGACGCCACCAAGGAACCGATTCCCGTCGTGCCGACGATTCACTACCAGATGGGCGGCATCCCGACGAACATCCACGGCCAGGTCGTCACCCCGGCCGGCGACGGCACGCAGAAGGTCGTTAATGGCCTGTACGCGATCGGCGAATGCGCCTGCGTCTCCGTGCACGGCGCCAACCGCCTGGGCACGAACTCGCTGCTGGACCTGGTGGTGTTCGGCCGCGCGGCCGGCAACCACGTCGTCGCGTCGAACCTGAAGCAGAAGGAAAACAAGCCGCTGCCGAAAGACGCGGCCGACTTCGCGATGGACCGCCTGAACCGCCTGGAAACCTCGACGGGCAGCGAAAAAGTGCAGGGCGTCGCCAACGACATCCGCGCCACGATGCAGAAATACTGCGGCGTGTTCCGTACCGACGAGCTGCTCACGCAGGGCAAGAAGGAGATCATGGTGCTCGACGAGCGTCGCAAGCATGTCTCGTTCAAGGACAAGTCGAAGGTGTTCAACACGGCCCGCGTCGAGGCGCTGGAGCTGGACAACCTGATCGAAACGGCCAAGGCCACCATCACCTCGGCAGTCGCCCGCAAGGAATCGCGCGGTGCCCACGCACACAGCGACTTCCCGAACCGAGACGACGACAACTGGATGAAGCACACCCTGTGGTTCTCCAGCGACAACCGGCTTGAATACAAGCCGGTGGTCACCAAGCCGCTGACGGTGGAAACCTTCAAGCCAAAAGCACGTACATTCTAAGCAAGGGCCTCACGAACATGGCACGCACTCTCAAATTCAAGATTTACCGCTACGATCCGGACAAGGACGCCAAGCCGTACATGCAAGACCTGACGGTCGAGCTGAAGGACACCGACAAGATGCTGCTGGACGCCCTGCAGCGCATCAAGTCCGACGTCGACGATTCGCTGGCGCTGCGCCGCTCCTGCCGCGAAGGCGTGTGCGGTTCGGACGCGATGAACATCAACGGCAAGAACGGCCTGGCCTGCACCACCAACCTGAACGAGCTGTCCGAGCCGATCGTGCTGCGTCCGCTGCCGGGCCTGCCCGTCATCCGCGACCTGATCGTCGACATGACGCAGTTCTTCAAGCAGTACGACTCGATCAAGCCGTTCCTGATCAACGACTCGATCCCGCCTGAAAAGGAACGCCTGCAGTCGCCGGCCGAACGCGAGGAACTGGACGGCCTGTACGAGTGCATCCTGTGCGCGTGCTGCTCGACGTCTTGCCCGTCGTTCTGGTGGAATCCGGACAAGTTCGTCGGCCCCGCCGGCCTCTTGCAAGCCTACCGCTTCATCGCCGACTCGCGCGACGAAGCCACCGGCGCCCGCCTGGACAACCTGGAAGACCCGTATCGCCTGTTCCGCTGCCACTCGATCATGAATTGCGTGGACGTGTGCCCGAAAGGCCTGAACCCGAACAAGGCGATCGGCAAGATCAAGGAACTGATGGTGCGTCGCGCCATTTGATATGACAGACGAGAAGTCGCGTGACAACACGCGTGCGCATCAGGCGGACCCCGCCAACCGGGCCCGCCTGCGCTGGCGGTCCCGGCGGGGCCTGCTGGAAAACGACATCATCCTGACCCGTTTTCTCGATGCGCACGAAACGGAATTGACCGACGAGGAAGTGGACGCATTCACGCGGCTCCTCGACTTGTCGGACAATGCGCTGATGGATCTGGTTCTGGCGCGCAGCGAGCCGGAAGGCGAGATCGACTCGCCCCACGTGCATGCACTGCTGGCCCGCCTGCGCCGCGCCTGATTTTTTTTAATGCCGCATCCTCTCCTGGAAGGAAGAGCCCATGAACACCTCTGATAACAAAGCCACTCTGTCGTTCTCCGACGGCAGCACCCCGATCGAATTCCCGATCTACAAGGGTACCGTCGGTCCGGACGTCATCGACATTCGCAAGCTGTACGGCGCCACCGGCAAGTTCACGTACGACCCCGGCTTCATGTCCACCGCGGCATGCAACTCGTCGATCACCTACATCGACGGCGACAAGGGCGAGCTGCAGTACCGCGGCTACCCGATCGAACAGCTGGCCGTCAACGCCGACTTCATGGAAACCTGCTACCTGCTGCTGAACGGCGAACTGCCGACCGGCGTGGAAAAGGACCAGTTCGTCGAGACCGTCACCAAGCACACGATGGTGCACGAGCAGATGCAGTTCTTCTTCCGTGGCTTCCGCCGCGACGCGCACCCGATGTCGGTCCTGGTCGGCACCGTCGGCGCGCTGGCCTCGTTCTACCACGACTCGCTCGACATCAACGACGCCAAGCAGCGCGAGATCTCCGCGATCCGCCTGATCGCCAAGATGCCGACCCTGGTCGCGATGGCCTACAAGTACTCGATCGGCCAGCCGTTCATGTACCCGCGCAACGACCTGTCGTACAGCGCCAACTTCATGCGCATGATGTTCGGTAACCCATGCGAAGAGTACAAGGTCAACGACGTGCTGGTGCGCGCGCTGGACCGTATCCTGATCCTGCACGCGGACCACGAGCAGAACGCATCGACGTCGACCGTGCGCCTGGCCGGTTCGTCGGGCGCCAACCCGTTCGCCTGTATCGCTGCCGGTATCGCCTGCCTGTGGGGCCCTGCCCACGGCGGCGCCAACGAAGCGGCCCTGACGATGCTGAAGGAAATCGGCACCGTGGACAACATCCCGGCCTTCATCGCCCAGGTCAAGGACAAGAACTCCGGCGTGAAACTGATGGGCTTCGGTCACCGCGTGTACAAGAACTTCGACCCGCGCGCCAAGCTGATGCGCGAAACCTGCCACGAAGTGCTGGAAGAGCTGGGCCTGCAGGACGACCCGCTGTTCAAGCTGGCGATGGAACTGGAAAAGATCGCGCTGAACGACGAGTACTTCGTGTCGCGCAAGCTGTACCCGAACGTCGACTTCTACTCGGGCATCGTGCAATCGGCACTGGGCATCCCCGTGTCGCTGTTCACCGGTATCTTCGCCATGGCCCGCACCATCGGCTGGATCGCCCAGTGGAACGAAATGATCGCCGATCCGGAACAGAAGATCGGCCGTCCCCGCCAGCTGTTCGTCGGCGCCACCGTGCGGGACGTGCCGCCGCTGGCCGAGCGCAAGTAAGCTCTCAGCCCCTGGCTTTGAAAAGCGGACCTTCGGGTCCGCTTTTTTTTTGCCGTGATCCCGTTCGCAGTGAATGGGACAGATAGCGGGGCCACGCACGGTCGCGCTCACCGGCAAGCCTGCGCGCTGCACACCAGGTGCGGCACGTTGCACGCAGCTTCTCCACCAGCCAGCTCCCGGCGAGCAATCGAGGAGTTCCTGCAAAGGTCAGGGCCGTCTTGCCGTCGCATTCACTGACCCGCAAGCGACCCGGGGAGCACCGTCGGATTCGCATTGAATTTGATGAAGTTAATGTTGACGCATGGCAATTTTGCGCGCATCATCAATTTTATTGCCGAATTTGATTATTCGACCGCGTTTAACCTTCCCCAGCCCCTGGAAATAATGATGAAATTGACGAATATTGCCATCCGTACCTTGCTTCGTGTGACGCTTGGATCCCTGATCATCCTGCTCGTCCTGTTCGGCGTGGGCGGCCGCTGGCTGACCAATTTCTCCGTCCAGGCACTTGAAGCAAGCAGCACCGCCGACCTGACGGCGCAGGCGACGGTCGACAAGATCCGCCTGCGCATGGAGACCAACCGCAGCCAGGTGCTGCAGGCCTTGCAGCACAATCCTGCAACCGAGTACGCCGCCATGCACGATCATCCGCTGGCCATCCACGACGGCCTCATCGCCAAGAACAGCGCCGAGATCGCAAACCTGTGGCAGGCCTACCGCACTGCCGTGCAAGACCCGGTGGAAGTCGAGCTGGCCGAGCGCTGGTATGGCGTCAGCGGCCGCCTGGGCATGGACAGCACGGGCGCGGCGGCACGCGCCATCGTCGGCAATGACTGGGACGAGGCGCAGAAGATCCTGATCACCACGATCAATCCGACCTATCGCGCCGCCGACAAGGAAGCCCTGGCGCTGGCGACATACCTGAGCGGCCGTGCCGTGACGAACCACGCCGCGGTCGATGCCCAGATCGACTCGGCCATGCTGTTCGGTTCGTTGGCGATGGCCTTTGCCGTGATCGTGGCATGGGGCGCCGGCCGGTATATCACCCGCACCATCGGCGATTCGCTGCAGCAGGCCGTCGAGGCAGCGCAGCGCGCCGCAGCGGGCGATCTGACGATGCATCTGACCGCCACGTCGGGCAACGAATTCGGCCGCCTGCTGGGGGCGCTGGGCAATATGACGGAAAAGCTGCGCGATGTGATCGGTGCCGTCAATTCCGGCGCGGAGGAAATCGCCTCGGCCTCCGGTCAGATTGCCGGCGGTAACCGCGACCTGTCGCACCGGACTGAAAAGCAGGCTGCGGCGCTGGAAGAGACCGCCTCGGCGATGGAAGAATTGACGGCCGCCGTGCAGCAGAACAGCCAGCATGCCCGCCAGGCCAGCGCCCTGGCGGTGCAGGCAACGGGCGTGGCCGAAAAAGGCGGCCTGGTCGTCAATTCGGTGATCGACACGATGGCATCGATCGATGCGTCGGCCCGTCGGATCGCCGATATCACCAGCGTGATCGACGGCATTGCCTTCCAGACCAACATCCTCGCATTGAACGCGGCGGTCGAGGCGGCGCGTGCCGGCGAACAGGGCCGGGGCTTTGCCGTGGTAGCGGCGGAAGTGCGGGCCCTGGCCCAGCGCTCGGCCGCGGCGGCCAAGGAAATCAAGGAACTGATCGGCGCATCCATCAGCCAGGTGGATGCGGGTGGAACCCTGGTGGCGCAAGCCGGCCAGACCATGACGGACATCGTGCAGAACGTGCGGCAGGTCAGCCAGATCATCGGCGAGATCGAGGCCGCCGGCACGGAACAGGAAGCAGGCATCCTGCAGATGCACCAGACGCTGGCCGAGATCGATGCATCGACCCAGCAGAACGCCGCACTGGTGGAGGAGGCGTTTGCCGCATCGGCGGCGCTGCACGAACAGGCCGAGCAACTTGCCGAACGCGCTTCCGCATTCCAGCTCGGTACGGTGCCGGCACGGGGCGCAAGCAAGCCCGCAGCACGCCTCGCATTGCCTGCCGCCGCCACCGGCTCGACGCGGTCCGGCGCCGCCTCGCGCCTGGCCACCACGTAAAAGGAAGCATTGATTTAGAAACACCCGGCCACGGACGCCGCTCGCGCCGTGGCCGGTTCCGTCCTGGACAGCGTTGGGACGCTGTCCAGGACAATTCATTTGGGAAACAAGTCCGCGACGAAATGACAAGGACAATCTAAAATAGTCGATGGGCCTCATTGGCCGGCCCCCTGACGGCGCCCCCCATGCAAACACTCTCCCACCCGGAAACACCCCACGGTCGCGAAGGTCACCACTTCGTGCGCTTCTATGACGACGAAGACCTGCTGGCCGACGAGATCGCCCAGCACCTGCTGGCGGCGCTGGCACAGCAGGGATCGGCGATCCTGATCGCCACGCCGGTGCGGGTGGCGGCCGTGCTGCCACGGCTGCCGGGCACGACGCCGGGGTGCCTGGCCCGGCTGGTCGTGCGCGACGCGGCCGACACGCTGGCGGCCATCTGCGTCGACGGCTGGCCCGACGATGCCCGTTTCGATGCCGTCGTCGGCGCCCTCGTGCGCAGCGCCCGGGCCACGGGCGCGCCCCTGCATGCCTATGGCGAGATGGTGGCCCTGCTGTGTGCGGACGGGCGCTTCGAAGCGGCCGTGCGCCTCGAGCAGTTGTGGAATGCGCTGGCCGGGCAGACCACGTTTTCCCTGTTCTGCGCCTACCCGTGGTCGCTGTTCCCCACGGTGGAGCTGGCCAACAGCTTTGCCGCCATCTGCCAGGCTCACACCCATGCGTGCTCGCAGAAGCAGCCGGCGGCCGGCACCGTGTCGCGCCCGGACCAGTTCCGGCTGCTCGAGCTGGAGCGCAAGGCGCTGGCCCTGGACGGCGAAGTGCGCCGGCGGCGCGATGCCGAGCGGCTGGCCGCGGCCAGCGAGGCCGACCTGGCCGATTTCCTCGACAATGCCGCCGAAGGTATCCACCGGGTCGGCGCCGACGGCACCATCCTGTGGGCCAACAAGGCCGAGCTGGCCCTGCTGGGCTACCGCTGGGAGGAGTATGTGGGCCGCCATATCGCCGAGTTCCACGTCGATGCCCACGTGATCGACCATATCCTGGCCACCCTGCAGAAGGGCGAGACCGTCTACGACCAGCCGGCCCGGCTGCGCTGCAAGGACGGCGGCATCCGCCACGTGCTGATCCATTCGAACGCCCGCTTCGAGAACGGCGAGCTGCGCTACACGCGCTGCTTCACGCGCGACGCCACCGAGCGGCACGAGCGCGACGCGCTGCTGGCGACGTTGACGGAAGCGAACCGCAACAAGGACCAGTTCCTCGCCATGCTGGGCCACGAGCTGCGCAACCCCCTGTCGCCCATCCTGCTGGCGCTGGAAATGATGGAACTGCGGGGCGACAGCGCCACGACGGAGCGCCAGCTGATCCGGCGCCAGGTCGACCACCTGGTGCGCCTGGTCGACGACCTGCTCGACATCGCCCGCGTCACGCAGGGCAAGGTCGTGCTGCGCCGGGCCCGGGTGCCCGTCTCCGAAGTGATCGACAAGGCCGTCGAGCTGGCCGCCGCCGAAATCTCGGCCCATGCGCACCAGCTGACCCTGACGGTCGATCCCGCGCTGGTGGTGTTCGGCGACGCCGTGCGCCTGGCCCAGGTACTGGCCAACCTGCTGATCAACGCGGCCCGCTACACGCCGCGCCAGGGCCGCATCCGGCTGCACGCGGCGCGCGACGCGGCCGGGCAGGTGCGCATCGGCGTGACGGACAATGGCCGCGGCATGACGGCGGCCGAGCTGCGCCAGGCCTTCGACCTGTTCTACCAGGGCGCGCGCGGCATCGACCGCGCGGAAGGGGGACTGGGCGTGGGCCTGGCGCTGGCGCGCCGGCTGGTCGAGCTGCACGAGGGCCGCATCGACGCCTTCAGCGCCGGCCCCGGCCAGGGCTGCGAAGTGGTCGTGCGCCTGCCCGCCTTCGATGCCGCTGCCGGCGCTCCGCCGGCTGTTGCCGCCAACGACGCACCGGTTGGCGGCAGCGGCCTGGCCATCCTGCTGGTGGACGACAACGAGGATGCCGTGCGCATGCTGGGCATGCTGCTGACGCAGCACGGCCACAAGGTCGATGTCTGCTTCGACCCGCACACGGCGCTGGCGCGGATCGATGCCTTCCGGCCCGACGTGGCCGTGCTCGACATCGGCCTGCCCCTGATGAGCGGCCACGAGCTGGCGCAGCGCCTGCGTGCCATGCCCGGCGGCGAGCGCTGCCGCATGATCGCGCTGAGCGGCTACGGCCAGCCGGAAGACCTGGCGCGCAGCCGCGCGGCCGGCTTCGAAGCCCACCTCGTCAAGCCCGTCATGCCGGAGCGGCTGCTGTCCCTGCTGACGCGCGAACAGGCGGTGCGTTAGCGTCCAGCGGGCGCCAGGGCGGAGCTGCGCCTGCTGCGGGGGACGTCGCGCAGATCATCGAATCCATGCGCGGCGGGGCCATCCGGGGGAGTCATATCCCGGCGCTGGCGGCAAGGCTGGCCATCAGCCAGGACAGCCTGCTGACCCCGCTGCGGCTGCCGAAGAGTACGACCCAAGGAAAACATGGCCATCAAACGCTTGCGCAATGTCGCCGCCGGGCTGCTCAGCTCGTTCGTCAGCCGCAATAACGACGTCGAGGGATATTGGGCGCCTGGCCTCCTCTACGCCGCCGCCAGCGCTGCCGGCAGCAATGCGCTGTGCCTGGACCTGCTGGGTGGCGAGGCCACGCTTTCCGCGCCGGCCGCCGTCACGGCGGCACGCAATTACCGCGAGTTCCTGCGGCGCGCGCTGCGCAGGGAAGGCATCCCCATCGACCAGATGGTGCAGGCGCAGGTCGAGCTCCGGTTCGATACGCCGGCGCGGCCGGTGTCGGGACACTATTGCAGCGGCGGCGAACCGTTCGACTGCACCGTCGTGCTGCGCCTGGCTGGCGGTGCGGTGGCGAAGCGTGACGAACATGGCCGCTGCCGCCGCCACGATCCGTCAAGCTTCGCCCGCAGCGCACGCGCGCCCGCCTGAGCGGCGCGGCCGACGTGCCGACTCAGTGCCGCATCAATGCCGCGTCAGCCACTCGGCCAGCGCCGGCCGGGCCATGGGCCGGCTGATGTAATTGCCCTGCATGCTGCTGCAGCCGTTGGCGGCCAGGAAGTCGTGCTGGTCCTGGGTTTCCACGCCCGTGGCGACGACGCGGATATTGAGGTTGTGGCCGATGTCGAGCATGGTCTTGGCCAGCATGCCGTCGCTGGGCGTGGCACCGATTTCCTGCACGCGCCGACGCGTCATCTTCAGCTGGCTGACGGGCAGCTGGCGCAGGCAGGACAGGTTGTTCAGCCCGGCCCCGAACTCGTCGACCGACAGGCCGATGCCCAGTTCCTGCAGGCCGTTGGCCAGGCGCTGCGCCTGTTCCGGGTCGTGCATCAGCTGTTCCTCGTGCAATTCCAGCGACAGGCTGGACGGGTTGACGCCATGGTGGGCCACCCGCCGGCCCAGGTGCAGCAGGTAGTCCCGCTGGGTGAATTCGCGGCTGCAGGCGTTGACGGAAATGGGCAGGTCCGGGTAGCCCAGGTCCGCCAGGAAGCGCAGGGTGCCGCACACCTCCTCCAGCACGCGCCGGCCCAGCGGCACGATCAGGCCGTTTTCCTCGGCCTCGGGCAGGAAGTCGGCCGGCAGCAGCTCGCCCCGCTCCGGATGGCGCCACCGCAGCAGCGCCTCGAGCCCCAGGATCTTGCCCGTCCCGACGCAGACATTGGGTTGAAACAGCAGGTACAGGTCGTCGCGGTCGAGCGCTTCGCGCAGCGCCTGCTCCATGTGCCGGCGCGCGGCCGTCGTGTTGGCCATCGCGGGCGAATAGAAGTGCACCGCGTCCGGCCCGCCGTGCTTGCTCTGGTACATGGCGGCATCGGCCGCCTGCAGCAGGTCGTGGGCATTGCGGCCGTCGCTGGGGTAGACCGCCACGCCCATGCTGGCGCCGACGGACAGGATGCGCCCGTCGATGTCCATCTCGCCCGCCATCGCGCGCCGCACCCGGTCGATCATGCGCAAGGTGAAGCGCAGGTTGGGCTGGTCCGCCAGCAGCAGCACGAATTCGTCGCCGCCCAGGCGCGCCACGGTGTCCGATTCGCGCAGCGCCGACTGCAGCCGGCGGGCTACTTGCTTGAGCACCATGTCGCCGGCCGCGTGGCCCATCGTGTCGTTGATTTCCTTGAACTTGTTCAGGTCCATCATGGCCACGGCCACGAGCTCGTGGTTGCGCTGGGCCACGCCGATGGCCTGTTCCAGCCGGTCGCGCAGCAGGACGCGGTTGGCCAGGCCCGTCAGTGCGTCATGCGTGACCAGGTGTTCCAGCTGCGACGTGCGCTGCTTGGTGGCCGTGATGTCCTCGATGATGCCGATGAAGTGGGTGACGCGGTGGCCGGCGTCGCGCACGGGCGTGACGGACAGGTGATTCCAGAACAGCTCGCCGTTCTTGCGCTGGTTGCGAAACACCACCGAAGCCTGCTGCTGGGCACGGATCGATTCGCCCAGCCGGGCACGCTGGTCCTCGTCCAGGCCGGGGGCGGCCATGAAGCGCGAGTCGCGGCCCATCACTTCGGCGGCCGGATAGCCGCTGATGCGCTCGAAGGCGGGATTGACGTATTCGATCGGGTTGTCCAGGCCGTCGTGGCGGGTGATGACGATGCCGTTGCTGGCCGCCGTCAGGGCCCGCTCGAACAGTTCCAGCTTGTCCCGCTGGCGCTGGTGCTGCGACAGGTCCATGCCCATGCCGCAGGTGTAGGCGACGTCGCCATGCATCAGGCGCGACGTGCAGAAGGCATACAGCTTCGATTCGCCGTCCACCGAGCGCAGGCGTGCTTCCAGCTGGATGCGGCCGTCGCCTTCCAGCGCCGTGCAGAAGGCGTGGGCCACGCGGGGCCGGTCGGCCGGGTCGAACACTTCCAGCATGTGCAGTTTGTGCAGCCGTTCGCCGGACAGGCCCGTGACGCGTTCCACCTCCTCGTTCCACAGCACGAAGTAACCCGACTCGTCCAGGACGCAAAAGGTCCCGGCCAACAGTTCCATGACCCCGCGCAACGGCAAGCCGCCGACGTCGATGGCCGGTTCCAACCCGCTTTCTCCCATACCTTTCCCCCGAAAACGCTGTGGCCGCGCGCTGCCGCGCTGGCGTCTATTCTTGATTTTTATGATGCCTGGCGAAACTTCTTATTGCTTGCCGGCGGGGTGGGCGATGGTTGCTGCCGGCGGGCATGCCATCGGTAAAGCACAGTAATAGTGTGATCGAAAAAACAAAGGGGTGCCGCGCGCTTGGCAAGGCGTGACGTGCTGCAATGCTGAGCGGGAAGATCAGTCCCGGCCGTCTTCTTCGTCCAGCAGGGCCTGGATTTCGGCACGCTCGGTCGGGCTGACGTGACCGCCGCGCAACGCGGCCAGCACGAGGGCCTTGCCGGAACCGGCAAAGGCCTTGTGGATCAGTTCTTTCAGCAGGCTGGTCTGGATCGAATCCTGGGCCTGGGCCGGGGCGTAGACGTGGGCGCGCGCGCTCTCGTCGCGGGTCAGCAGGCCCTTGCCGTGCATTACCTGCAGCAGCCGCAGCGCGTTGGCGTAGGTGGTATCCGGGCGAGTCGCCTGGGCCGCCTCGTGAACCTGCCTGGCCGTGGCCGGCCCCAGCGCATACAGCAGGCGCAGCATTTCCAGTTCGGCGGGAGTGGGCTTCGGCGGGGTGGGCGTGGTCATGGAAGTAGAATAGGTGATCTAGACCAGGAAGTCTAGCAAACCGGCGCCGAAAGCAGGCCTTCGACCCCAGCCATTTTTCCGCACAAAGGTTGTTCCACCTCAAGGGGGCGTGCTATGCTAAACAACCATTGTTGAAATTTCGGAGAAGTTGTTGCCGCTTTGTGTAAATAACAATGCCTTGCAACAGCAACATTTTTCGGCTTCAAAACAGTTGTACAGTCCTTCCCCCACAACTTGATGTGCGATCCGCTAACCGGTCAGGCCGTGTCGCGGAAGGTTAGATTAACCCGCTAATTCCTCGCGAAGCGCGAAGAAAGGTGAGCAAGAATGATGCAACAACTCACGTCCAACTCCTACCTGTTCGGTGGGAATGCGCCGTACGTAGAAGAGCTCTACGAAGCGTATCTGGAAAACCCTGGTTCGGTACCGGACAACTGGCGCGCGTATTTCGACGCGATGCAGCACGTCCCGGCCGTCGACGGCTCGAACAAGCCCGACGTTGCGCACGCATCGGTCATCGCCTCGTTCGCCGAGCGCGCCAAGGCCGGCCCGATCCGCACCGTGGTCGCCTCGGGCGATCCGGAAATGGGCCGCAAGCGCGTCGCCGCCACGCAGCTGATCGCCGCCTACCGCTACCTGGGTTCGCGCTGGGCCAACCTGGACCCGCTGCAGCGCCAGGAACGTCCCGCCATCCCCGAGCTGGACCCTGCGTCCTATGGCTTCACGGATGCGGACATGGACACCGTGTTCAACATCAGCAACACCTACTTTGGCCCGGAAAACGCGTCCCTGCGCGACCTGACCAACTTCCTGCGCGACACGTACACCCGCTCCATCGGCGCGGAATTCATGTACATTTCCGACCCGGCCGAAAAGCGCTGGCTGCAGGAACGCCTGGAATCGATCCGCTCGACGCCGAACTTCACGGCCGAGAAGAAAAAGCACATCCTGGAACGCCTGACGGCGGCCGAAGGCCTGGAACGCTACCTGCACACCAAATACGTCGGCCAGAAGCGCTTCTCGCTCGAAGGCGGCGAGACCTTCATCGCGTCGATCGACGAGATCATCCAGCGCGCCGGTGAAAAGGGCGTGCAGGAAATCGTCATCGGCATGGCCCACCGCGGCCGCCTGAACGTCCTGGTCAACACCCTGGGCAAGGCGCCGAAGGACCTGTTCGAAGAATTCGAAGGCAAGCACGGCGACGACCTGCCGGCCGGCGACGTCAAGTACCACCAGGGCTTCTCGTCCGACATCTCCACCGCGGGCGGCCCGGTCCACCTGTCGCTGGCGTTCAATCCGTCGCACCTGGAAATCGTCAACCCCGTCGTCGAAGGCTCCGTCAAGGCGCGCATGGACCGCCGCGGCGACGTCCACGGCGCGCAGGTGCTGCCGATCCTGGTGCACGGTGATGCCGCATTCGCCGGCCAGGGCGTCGTGATGGAAACGCTGAACCTGGCGCAGACCCGCGGCTACGGCACGGGCGGCACGGTGCACATCGTCATCAACAACCAGATCGGCTTCACCACGTCGGACCCGCGCGATGCCCGTTCGACGATCTACTGCTCCGACGTCGTCAAGATGATCGAGGCACCGGTACTGCACGTGAACGCCGACGATCCGGAAGCCTGCGTGCTGGCTTCGCAGATCGCGCTGGACTACCGCGCCCAGTTCCAGAAGGACATCGTCGTCGACATCATCTGCTACCGCAAGCTGGGTCACAACGAGCAGGACACCCCGGCGCTGACGCAGCCGCTGATGTACAAGAAGATCGCGCAGCACCCCGGCACGCGCCGCCTGTACGCCGACAAGCTGGCGGCCCAGGGCGTGATCCCGGCCGACGGCGGCGACCAGATGCAGGCCGCCTACCGCGCTGCCATGGACGCGGGCAAGCACACGGTCGATCCGGTCATCTCGAACTTCAAGAACAAGTTCGCCGTCGACTGGCTGCCTTTCCTGAACCGCAAGTGGACCGACGCGGCCGATACCGCCGTGCCGCTGACGGAGCTGAAGCGCCTGGCCACCCGCATCACCACCGTGCCGGAAGGCTTCAAGGTGCACTCGCTGGTCGAGAAGGTGCTGGGCGACCGTGCCAACATGGGCAAGGGTGAGCTGAACCTGGACTGGGGCATGGGCGAACACCTGGCCTACGCATCGCTGGTGTCGTCCGGCTACGCCGTGCGCCTGACCGGCCAGGACGCCGGCCGTGGCACGTTCACGCACCGCCACGCCGTGCTGCACGACCAGAACCGCGAACGCTGGGATGCCGGCACCTACGTGCCGCTGCAGAACGTCTCCGAAGGCCAGGCCCCGTTCACCGTGATCGACTCCGTGCTGTCGGAAGAAGCGGTGCTGGGCTTCGAATACGGCTACTCGACCGCCGAGCCGAACACCCTGACGATCTGGGAAGCCCAGTTCGGCGACTTCGTCAACGGTGCCCAGGTCGTCATCGACCAGTTCATCAGCTCCGGCGAAGTGAAGTGGGGCCGCGCCTCGGGCCTGGTCATGCTGCTGCCGCACGGTTACGAAGGCCAGGGTCCGGAACACTCGTCGGCCCGCCCCGAGCGTTTCCTGCAGCTGTGCGCCGACAACAATATGCAGGTGGTGCAGCCGACCACCGCGTCGCAGATCTTCCACCTGCTGCGCCGCCAGATGGTGCGCCAGTTCCGCAAGCCGCTCGTCGTCATGACGCCGAAGTCGCTGCTGCGTAACAAGGATGCCGGTTCGCCCCTGTCCGACCTGGCCAAGGGTGCGTTCCAGACCGTGATCGGCGAGATCGACGAGAAGATCGACGCCAAGAAGGTCAAGCGCGTGATCGCCTGCTCGGGCAAGGTCTACTTCGACCTGGCCAACGCCCGCAAGACGCGCGGCCAGCTTGATACGGCCATCATCCGCGTCGAGCAGCTGTATCCGTTCCCGCACAAGGCCTTCGCCGCCGAACTGAAGAAGTTCCCGGCCGCCACCGAAGTGGTGTGGGCGCAGGACGAGCCGCAGAACCAGGGTCCATGGTTCCAGATCCAGCACAACATCTTCGAGTCGATGGAAGCGGGCCAGCGCCTGGCGTATGCCGGCCGTCCTGCCTCCGCGTCGCCGGCTGTCGGTTACTACGACAAGCACTACGCCCAGCAGAAAGAACTGCTGGAGACGGCGTTCTCGAAGCTGAAGGGCTTCATCCTGACCAAGTAATCACGCTTTAGGACCGCCGCGCGGCATGGCCACGAGCCTGCCGCGCGGCTAACCGCGCATAATCGAATTCACGGAGTAATACATGGCACAAATCGAAGTCAAAGTTCCACAACTGTCGGAATCCGTCGCTGAAGCGACCCTGCTGTCCTGGCACAAGCGGATGGGCGAATCCGTCACGCGTGACGAAAACATGATCGACATCGAAACCGACAAGGTCGTCCTGGAACTGCCGGCTCCGGAGTCCGGCGTGATCGTGCAGATCATCGCCGCCGACGGCGCTACCGTCGTTGCAGGCCAGGTCATTGCGATCATCGACACCGATGCCACCGCAATGGCTTCCCCGCTGCCCGTCACCGCCGCGCCGGTCCAGGCTGAAGCGCCGCCGACGCCGGCACCTGCCGCCGCTGCCGCCACCGGTGGCACGAAAGGCGACGTGGCCATGCCGGCCGCCGCCAAGATCCTGTCCGAAAAAGGCCTGTCGGCGACCGACGTCGCCGGTTCCGGCAAGGACGGCCGCGTGACCAAGGGCGATGCCCTGGCCGCTTCCGCTCCCGCCAAGGCGGCAACGCCCGCCGCCAAGCCGGCCGCCGCCGCCAAGCCTGCCCTGCAGCAGGTGAACGCACCGACCACCGCGAAACTGGGCGACCGTCCGGAAGAGCGCGTGCCGATGAGCCGCCTGCGCGCCCGTATTGCCGAGCGCCTGGTCGAATCGCAGTCCACCAACGCCATCCTGACCACCTTCAACGAGGTGAACATGAAGCCGGTGATGGACCTGCGTAACAAGTACAAGGACAAGTTCGAAAAAGAGCACGGCGTCAAGCTGGGCTTCATGTCCTTCTTCGTCAAGGCCGCCGTGGCCGCGCTGAAGAAGTACCCGATCATCAACGCTTCGGTCGACGGCACCGACATCGTCTACCACGGCTACTTCGACATCGGTATCGCCGTCGGTTCGCCACGCGGCCTGGTGGTGCCGATCCTGCGCGACGCCGACCAGATGAGCATTGCCGACATCGAGAAGAAGATCGGCGAATTCGGCCAGAAAGCCAAGGAAGGCAAGCTGACCCTGGACGACCTGACCGGCGGCACGTTCTCGATCTCGAACGGCGGCACCTTCGGCTCGATGCTGTCGACCCCGATCATCAACCCGCCGCAGTCGGCCATCCTGGGCGTGCACGCGACCAAGGACCGCGCCGTCGTCGAAAACGGCGAGATCGTCATCCGCCCGATGAACTACCTGGCGATGTCGTACGACCACCGCATCATCGACGGCCGCGAAGCCGTGCTGGGCCTGGTGGCAATGAAGGAAGCGCTGGAAGATCCTGCGCGCCTGCTGCTGGACCTGTAATCGCATAGCGGTAAATCCCCGCCGCCGGTTCCTGCCGGCGGCGCCGCATGAACACCGGGGACGGTCCCACGGGGACAGTCCCTCGACCTCGGGAGCATCGGCCATGAACGTCTCTGAAGAAATCAGGCGCCTGCACGAGCTGCACCAGGCGGGCGCCTTGAGCGATGAGGAATTCGCCCGCGCCAAGGCGCGGCTGCTGGATGCGACGCCGAACGGCCCGTCGGCCGGCAACGGCGACCTGGCTACCGAGTTTTCGCGGCTGCGGCGTTCGCGAACGGACCGCTGGATCGGCGGCGTCTGCGGCGGCATCGGCAAGGTGTCGGGCATCGAGGCGTGGATCTGGCGCCTCGTGTTCGTGCTGTTTACGGTGTCGTTCGGGTTCGGGCTGGTGATTTACATTCTGTTGTGGATATTCGTCCCGGAAGAAGATCTCCCGGGAGGCGAACTGATTGGGAAATGATAATGAGCAATAAACAATTCGACGTGGTGGTGATCGGTGCCGGTCCTGGCGGCTATATCGCGGCAATCCGCGCGGCGCAGCTGGGCTTCTCCGTGGCGTGTATCGACGAGTGGGCCAACGAAAAGGGCGGCCCCGCGCCAGGCGGCACCTGCACCAACGTCGGCTGCATTCCATCGAAGGCACTGCTGCAGTCGTCCGAGCACTTCGAGCACGCCGGCCATGCGTTCAAGGACCACGGCATCGATGTCGCCGGCCTGACCCTGAACCTGCCGCAAATGCTCAAGCGCAAGAACACCGTCGTCAAGCAGAACAACGACGGCATCCTGTTCCTGTTCAAGAAAAACAAAGTCACCTTCTTCCACGGCCGCGCGGCCTTCGGCGGCGCCGCTGGCGCGGAAGGCTACCCGATCGAGATCACGGGCCCGATGACCGAGACCATCAACGCCAAGCAGGTCATCGTTGCGACCGGCTCGAACGCGCGCGCGCTGCCTGGCGCACCGTTCGACGAGAAGCTGATCCTGTCGAACACGGGCGCGCTGGCCATCGAAGGCGTGCCGGCCAAGCTGGGCGTCATCGGCGCCGGCGTCATCGGCCTGGAAATGGGCTCCGTATGGCGCCGCCTGGGTTCGGAAGTGACGGTACTGGAAGGCCTGCCGACCTTCCTGGGCGCCGTCGACGAGCAGATCGCCAAGGAAGCGCTGAAGCTGTTTACGAAGCAGGGCCTGGGCATCAACCTGGGCGTGAAGATCGACAGCGTCACCACGGGCGAGAACAACGTCACGGTCAAGTACACGGACGCCAAGGGTGGCGCGCAGGAAGCGACGTTCGACAAGCTGATCGTCTCGATCGGCCGCACCCCGAACACGAACGGCCTGAACGCCGAGAAGGCCGGCCTGGCGCTGGACGAGCGCGGCTTCATCGCCGTCGACGGCGACTGCAAGACCAACCTGCCGAACGTGTGGGCCATCGGTGACGTCGTGCGCGGCCCGATGCTGGCGCACAAGGCGGAAGAAGAAGGCGTTGCCGTGGCCGAGCGTATCGCCGGCCAGCACGGTCACACCAACTTCGACACGATTCCATGGGTGATCTACACGTCGCCGGAAATCGCGTGGGTCGGCAAGACCGAGCAGCAGCTGAAAGCGGCCGGCACGGCCTACAAGGCCGGCACCTTCCCGTTCCTGGCCAACGGCCGCGCACGCGCGCTGGGCGACACGTCGGGCATGGTCAAGTTCCTGGCCGATGCCACCACCGACGAAATCCTGGGCGTGCACATCATCGGCCCGATGGCTTCCGAGCTGATCTCCGAAGCCGTCGTGGCGATGGAGTTCAAGGCCTCGGCCGAAGACATCGCCCGTATCTGCCATGCTCACCCTTCGCTGTCGGAAGCGACCAAGGAAGCGGCACTGGCGATCGACAAGCGCACCCTGAACTTCTAAGCGTCGCGCAGCGTCCCAGCCGGGCCGGCCTTATGCCGGCCCGGCCTTTTTGTACCGAGCGAAACCACCGATGAACGTCCACGAGTTTTACCAGCACGCGCTGGAACAGCGCAACTTCAAGCCCGACGAGGCGCAGCGCCGCGCCGTCGACCGTCTCCAGCAGTGCTATGACGACTGGGTGGACTACAAGGCCCAGCGCTCGAACAGCTTCAAGCGGCTGATCAACCGGCCCGACGTGCCGCGCGGCGTCTACATGTGGGGCGGGGTAGGGCGCGGCAAGTCCTTCCTGATGGATTCGTTCTACTCGGTGGTGCCCGTGGTGCGCAAGACGCGCCTGCACTTCCACGAGTTCATGCGCGCCGTGCACCTGCAGCTCGATGAGCTGATGGGCATCGCCGACCCGCTCGACGAGGTGGCCAAGCGCATCGCCAAGAAATACCGCCTGATCTGCTTCGACGAGTTCCACGTCTCCGACGTGGCCGACGCGATGATCCTGTATAACCTGATGAAGGCGCTGTACGACAACGGCGTGTCCTTCATCATGACGTCGAACTACGAGCCGTCCACGCTGTATCCGGACGGCCTGCACCGCGACCGCATCCTGCCTACCATCGCGCTGTTGAAGGAGCGCATGGATGTGCTCAACGTCGACGCCGGGGTCGACTACCGTGGCCGCGCGCTGGAGCAGGTCAACGCCTACTACATGCCGCTCAATACGGCCACCGACGAGAAGCTGCGCGAGGCCTACGGCAAGCTGTCCGCCACGCAGGACGAGGACCCGCACATCCAGATCGAGAACCGCGACATCCGCGCGCTGCGCCGGGCCGGCACCGTGATCTGGTTCGACTTCAAGACCCTGTGCGGCGGCCCCCGTTCGCAGAACGACTACCTCGAAATCGCCAGCCGTTTCCATACCGTGATATTGTCCGGGGTGCCGATGATGTCGGCCGGGCAGTCGTCCGAAGCGCGCCGTTTCACGTGGCTGATCGACGTGTTCTACGACCAGGGCGTGAAGCTGATCATGTCGGCCGAAGTGGAGCCGGAGGAGCTGTACACGAGCGGCGCGCTGGCCAACGAGTTCCACCGCACCGTGTCGCGCATCGTCGAGATGCAGTCGCGCGAGTACATGGACAAGGCCCAGCGCGGCGCGGCCGCGTCACTGACCTGAAACGAGACCTGAAACCCGGACCGAAAGCGGAAGCCCCAGCATGGCAATGTACTTGAAAATTTCCCTGATCGCCGGCGCGGCCCTGCTGTCGGCCAGCGCCTTCGCGCAGCCGGTGGCGCCGTTGCAGACGGTGGAGCAGGCCGACGCCAACCTGGCGCGCGTGGCGCAGGAGCGCGCGGCCGCCGAGCGCGAATTCTCCGAGCAGGAAGCGGTCTGCTACGAGAAGTTCTTCGTCAATAACTGCCTGGACAAGGCCAAGGAAAAGCGCCGGCTGCGCCTTTCCGAGCTGCGCACGATGGAGGTGGACGCCAACCACTTCAAGCGCAAGCATGCCGTCGAGGAACGAGACCGCGAACTGGAAGAGCGCGCCCGCAAGGACGCCGAGACGGCCGCCGCCAACGCGGCCAATCCACCGGTGCCCAAGACGGTGGCGCCCGAGCGCACGCGCCCCGCGCCGAAGCAGACGCCGGCCGAGCGCCAGGCCCAGCACGAGGCGCGCGTGCGCGCACGCGAAGCCCAGGAGGCCGCCGAAGCAGGCCAGCGTGCGAAGAAGGTCGAACAGTACCAGCAGAAGCAGGTCGAATCGAAGACGCGCCAGGAAGAAATCGCGCGGAAAAAGGCCGAACGCGCCGCCAAGCAGGCCAAGCGGGCAGCCGACGCGGCCGCCAAGGCCGCCGCCGATGCGGAAAAGGCGAAGCAGAAGGCCGTGGCGAAATAAGGCTGACGGCTTCCTGCACACCAGCCGGCCGCGCGCCGGCTTTTTTACGTCGCAGCCATGTCCGCCGGCATGGCACGCGCCACCAGCCGCACGATCGCCATCGAACAATTGTCGCCATTGCCCTTGGCCCGCTCCCTGGCCTTGTCGATCAGCAGCTCGGCGGCGGCGCGGGGCGTGCGGCGCGAGATGGCGGCGGCCAGTTCCGTGTCGGTGAAGTAGGGCCACAGGCCGTCCGTGCACAGCAGGAAGGCGTCGCCCGCCTGCAGGTCTTCCTGCACGCCGACCGCCACGAAAGGCGCCTTCAGCGGATTGCCGACGGCATTGGCCAGCAGGCGCGAGGCGCGGTGGCGGCGCGCTGCTTCCGGCGGCACCTTGTCGACGTCGATCAGGTGTTGAATATAGTCCGTGTCGCCCGTGCGGCCGCGCAGGGCGCCGTGATCGAAACGGTACAGGCGCGAGTCGCCCACGGTGGCCCAGACGGCCTGGCGCTGCGGTGTCAGCAGCAGCAGCACCAGGGTCGAGCGGGCCTCGGCGTTGGCCGGGTTCATCAGCAGCACGTCGTGGGTTTCCTGGACGATTTCGCGCAGCAGGGCCGCCAGGCGCTCCAGGCTGGGCGCGTCGCCCACCTTGTAGTCGTCGAACGACTGCTTCGCCGTGTGCAGGGCCTGGTCGGCGCCGATGGCATTGCCGGTGCCGCCGTCGGCGACGATGGCCAGCACATAGCCTGGCGCCTTCGGCGCCGTAAACAGGGCCACCCGGTCGTGCTGTTGTGGCCGGTTGCCGACGTGCTGGGCGGTGCCGGCCTCTATCTTGTATTCGCTCATAAATGCCGGATGGCTTCTTTCTCATGCATACCTGGGTTAAACTATGCACCGGTTCGCAGTTTTGTTGCAAGTACGTTGTTGCAATTACGAATTATTGCATTGTAGATTGTTGCGTTGTGATGCTTGCAACTGATTCAATCGTTGCTGGAACCGTTGGCAAACATGGCGCTGCGGCGCGGACCTTACTTGTAGCGAATCCCATGAAGAACGAAGACGAGATCCGGCGCCGCATTGTCGAGCTGGATGTGGAACACCGCGACCTGGACGCCGTGATCGAGATGCTCACCCTGGACGGGCATCACGACCAGCTGCAACTGCGGCGGCTGAAGAAACGCAAACTGCAACTGAAAGATTACATCACGCTGCTGAAGATGCAGCTGGTGCCCGATGTACCGGCGTGACACGCCCCCCTTTCCCCGACTATTTTGACCGATCAAGATTCCACGCCTGCCGACCCGGCCGGCGACATTGCCGTTCCCGCTGACGTCGTCGGCAAGCACGACGCCGAAGTGGAGCGCCTGTTCGGCACGGGCGGGCCGCTGGGCCCGGCCGTGGGCGGTTTTCGCCCCCGCAAATCGCAGACGGAAATGGCAAAAGCCATCGCCCATGCCATCGCCGGCCAGGAGACCTTGATCGCCGAGGCCGGCACGGGCACGGGCAAGACCTTTGCCTACCTGGTGCCGGCGCTGCTGTGGGGCGGCAAGACCATCGTTTCGACGGGCACGAAGAACCTGCAGGACCAGCTGTTCTCGCGCGACATCCCCACCGTGCGCAAGGCGCTGCAAGCGCCCGTGTCGGTGGCGCTGCTGAAGGGGCGCGCCAACTACCTGTGCCACTACCACCTGGAACGCACCCTGGCCAACGGGCGCATGACGTCGCGCGAGGACGTGGGCTACCTGCGCGAGATTTCCCGCTTCCTGAAGATGACGCAGACGGGCGACAAGGCCGAACTGGCGCGGGTGCCGGAAAACGCGCCCGTGTGGAATTTGGTGACGTCCACGCGCGAGAATTGCGTCGGCCAGGAATGCCAGTACTACGAGGACTGCTTCGTCATGAAGGCGCGGCGCGAGGCGCAGCAGGCCGACGTCGTCGTCGTCAACCACCACCTGTTCTTCGCCGACGTGGCACTGAAGGACACGGGCGTGGCCGAGTTGCTGCCGTCGGCCAACACCATCATCTTCGACGAGGCGCACCAGCTGCCCGACACGGCCACCCTGTTCTTCGGCGAAAGCGTGTCGACGTCGCAGGTGCTGGAATTGTGCCGCGACGTGCTGGCCGAGGGCCTGTCGCATGCCCGTGACGGCGCCAACTGGGGCGCCGTCGTGTCCGTGGTGGAAAAGGCCGCGCGCGATTTGCGCCTGACCTTCCCGCAGGACATCGTGCGCCTGTCGCTGCCGCAGATCGCGCCGTCGTCGGAATTCTTCCCGGCGCTGGCCAAGCTGAAGGAAGAGCTGGACGGCATGCTGGAAGTGCTGGAAGGCCAGGCCCAGCGCGCCGAGACCCTGGAGCAGTGCCGCACGCGCGGGCTGGAACTGGCCCAGGCCTTCAAGGACTGGCAGTACGACCCGAAGGCCAAGGTGGCGCCGGGCCAGGAGGCGGTGTACTGGGTGGAAGCCTTCGCCAGCTCGCTGCAATTGCACAAGACGCCGCTGTCGATCGCGCAGATTTTCAACAACCAGCGCGAAGGCGTGCCGCGCAGCTGGATCTTCACGTCCGCCACCCTGGCCGTGAAGAACGACTTCAAGCACTTCGCCCACCAGCTGGGCCTGTACGACGAGCCCGCCAAGTCCTGGCCCAGCCCGTTCAACTACGCCGAGCAGGGCATCCTGTACGTGCCGCAGGGGCTGCCGGACCCGAACTCGATGGGCTACACGGATGCCGTGCTGGATGCGGCGCTGCCCGTCATAGAGGCGGCCGGCGGACGCACCTTCCTGCTGTGCACCACCTTGCGCGCCGTGAAGCGGGCCGCCGAACGCCTGCGCGACGAGTTCGACAAGCGGGGCCTGAAATTCCCCCTGTTCGTGCAGGGCGACCGTGGCCGCACCGAGCTGCTGGACCAGTTCCGCAAGGCCGGCAACGGCGTGCTGATCGGCAGCCAGAGCTTCTGGGAAGGCGTCGACGTGCGCGGCGAGGCGCTGTCGCTGGTCATCATCGACAAGCTGCCGTTCGCGCCGCCGGACGACCCGGTGCTGGCGGCCCGCATCGAAGTGATGGAGAAGAAGGGCATGAACGGCTTTGTCCATCACACCTTGCCCGAGGCGATCATCAACCTGAAGCAGGGCGCCGGCCGCCTGATCCGCGATGAAGGCGACCGCGGCGTGCTGATGCTGTGCGACCCCCGCGTCATCTCCAAGCCCTATGGCCGCCGCATCTGGCAAAGCCTGCCGCCGTTCAAGCGCACGCGCGAACAGGCCGAAGTCATCGAGTTCTTCCACAGCGGCGCCGGCAAGCCGTCCTGAAACTTCCGCCTGAAGCGCCAGCCGGTACGCGCTGTCGCGCCGGCAATTCCATTCCGCCTTTTCTTCCTGACTGCGCAGTCGCATGACTGCGCATGCGCAGCTCGTCCGCCGTTTGCGCCAGCGCAAAGCTCCCTCTGACCAGCTTGTTACAGTTGGCTTGCATTCGTTATAAAAAAGACCATATCGACACCTGGGCAGGGGAGAAACAGGAGAGGATGACATGACAATCCGCTATGGCTGTTTCTTCAGCTACGCCCATGGCCAGCACGCGTATATGAGCAAGTTCAGGAACGACCTGATCGACGCGCTGCGCTGCTATCTCGAACCGCATTTCGATACGGAGCGGGAACTGTTCGTCGACAGCGAACAGCTCGGTGGTGGCGACGACCTGGACCGCAAGATCGCGCGGGCGCTGTGCGAAAGCGTCTGCATGATCGTGATCTATACCCCGAAATACGAGGCCCATGCCTATACCCGGCGCGAGTTCGCGGCGATGCAGCTGATCGAGGCCGAGCGGCGCCAGTGGTACGACCTGCCCAGCCACCTGACGATCCCCGTCATCATGACGCGCCACCCGCTGAGCCTGCCGCCGCAGATCACCGATCCCGGCATGTACGTCGATTTCTCCCGCTATACCCTTGCCACGGGGGACCTGAAGACCAACCCGGACTTCCTGCCCGACATCGACAAGATGGTGCAGCGTATCGTGGCCCATTACCACTGCCTGAAATATGCCATCCCGGCCGGACACGACTGCGGCGCCTTCCAGCTGCCGCCCTTGCCGCCGGAATGGCGCGCGGCCCCGCCGCCGCATTTTCCGCGCTGATGGCAAGGCCTTCGTGTCGCCGTTCGCTGCCTGCCACAGCATCCCTCCAGCCAACAATAAAGGTCCGCCATGGAAACGCATCGCCTGTCTCTGCCACCGCTCGACGAACCCGGAGAGGTCGTCACCTTTCATTCGCACAAGGGAGGGGCCGGGCGCACGATGGCATTGGCCAACCTGGCCGTCATGCTGGCACGCCGCAACAATGCCTCCGTGCCGACCCTGATGGTGGACTGGGACATGGAAGCGCCGGGCCTGCACCATTACTTCCGCGCCAGCGCGGAAGGGCCGGGCCTGCTGGAGCTGTTCGAAGCGTGCCGCGACCAGCTGCTGCGGCGCAGCCGGCTCGTCACGGCCCATGACGACGAATACCTGGCCCAGCAGGTGCTCGACGCCGTCGGCTGGGAGCAGTACATCGTGCGCGCCGATAACAGCCGGCCCCTGTACCTGCTGCGCGCCGGCAGGCTCGACGACAGCTATGCCGAACGCCTGGCGCAGCTGGACTGGGAAGCATTGTTCGCCGGCTGTCCCGCGCTGTTCCGGGTATTCGGCGCCAACCTGACGCGCCGCTTCCGCCACGTGCTGGTCGACTCGCGCGCGGGCCGCACGGCCACGGCCAGCATCTGCACGACCCTGCTGCCCACCAAGCTGGTGCTCGTGTTCACGCCGAACCGGCAGCACCTGGAAGGGCTGGAGGCGCTGATCCAGCGGGCCACGGCCTGGCGCCGCAGTCACGAGGACGAGCAGCGCCCCCTGCTGATCTACCCGCTGCCCTCGCGCATCGAGATGGACGACGCCGTGCAGCGGGCGCTGTGGCGACGCGGCGACCCTGAGCGCAATATCCCCGGCTACCAGCCCGTGTTCGAGCGGGCGCTGTCCCAGGCCTACGGCCACTCCGGCATGTCGCTGGAAAGCTATTTCGACGAAGTGCAGGTGCAGCAGGCCCGCAGCCTCGCCTCGGGCGAGCAGCTGCCCGTCGCCCTGCACGAGGAGGACGACCGCTTCTCCGTCACGCGCACCTTCGAATCCTTCCTGGGCTGGTTCCTGGGCGGCCATTGTCCGTGGCTGTCGCGCGAGGAAATCCCCCTGCTGACGGCCGTGGCGCGGGGGCGGGCGGCAATGGAACGGGCGCCGCGCGAGGCCGGCCGCGGCCGCGGCACGG
>NZ_WNKZ01000060.1 GCF_009720835.1 Pseudoduganella buxea | reverse complement strand
GGCGCGGCTTGCGTGCGGCTGCGGCCTTTTGATTGGCGGACGCGGGCCGCGCGGGGTTCGTGGCGTTGGCAGGTCTTGCCGGCCGGGCCTTCGGCGTCGCCGGCGCCGGCGTACCGGTCAGCGGCACGCGGTGGTCCGCTTCGAAGCCGGGTTCCTCCTGGCGCGGCAGCACCTGGCCGGTCAATTTCTCGATGGCGCGCAGCAGTTCCACTTCGTCGGCGGCCACCAGCGAGATGGCCAGGCCGGCGGCGCCCGCGCGGCCGGTGCGGCCGATGCGGTGCACATAGTCTTCCGCGACGGTGGGCATGTCCAGGTTCACCACCAGGGGCAGGGCGTGGATGTCCAGTCCGCGCGCGGCAACGTCGGTGGCCACCAGCATCTGCACCTGCTGCGTCTTGAAGCGGTGCAGCGCCTGCAGGCGCGCCGGCTGCGGACGGTCGCCGTGAATTGCTTCGGCCGAAAAACCTTCCATCTGCAGTTGCTTGACCAGCTGGTCCACGCCCTTCTTCGTTTTCGCAAAAACGAGCACCTGGCCCCAGCCTTGCTGGCGTGCCAGGTGCATCAGCAGTTCCGGCTTGGCCTTCTTGTCCGTCGTGTAGACCAGCTGGCGCACGGTCTTCGCCGCCGCGTTGGCCGGGCTGGCCTGCACCGACAATGGATCGTTCAGCAGCTTGCATGCCAGCGCGCGGATGGTGTCGGAGAAGGTGGCCGAAAACAGCAAGGTCTGGCGCCGCGCCGGCACGGCCGCGAACACGGCGTCCAGCTCCGGGGCGAAACCCAGGTCGAGCATGCGGTCCGCTTCGTCCAGCACGAGGGTCTGCAGCTGGTCGAAGGTGAGCGCACCCTGGCGGTGCAGGTCGAGCAGGCGCCCCGGCGTGGCCACCAGCACGTCCAGGCCCTTGCGCAGTTTGTTGATCTGCGGTTCGATGGGCACGCCGCCGTAGGCGACGAAGCAGCGCAGCGGCAGGTTGGCGCCGTAGCGGCGGAAGCTGTCGTAGACCTGTTCGGCCAGCTCGCGCGTGGGCACCAGCACGAGGCAGCGCACGCCCAGCGGCCCCACTACGCCCGCCATCGTCAACGCTTGCAGGATGGGCAGCGCGAAGCCGGCCGTCTTTCCCGTGCCCGTCTGGGCCGCCGCCATCAGGTCGCGGCCCGCCAGCACGGCGGGGATGGCCTGCTTCTGCACGGGCGTGGGCGTGTCGTAGCCCAGCTCCGCCAGGGTGCGCAGCAGCGGGTCGATCAGGTTCAGCGATTGAAAACTCATTGCGCGGCCTCCAGTGCTTCGTGCCACGTGCGCAGCGCACCCAGCACCTGCTCATCGGCCAGGTTCAGCAAGTTGTCGCCCACATACCATTCCGTATAGCTTTGGTCCGGCAGGACCGAGTGGTAGACGTAGTTGTGCAGCCATGCGCGCTGTTCCTCGGCGATGCGGTTGCGCATTTCCAGCGCCCGTTCGCGCGCCACCGGCAGGTGCAGGTGCAGCATATTGGCGTGCGGGCGGGCCGGGTTCGGACGCAGCAGCGGAAAGGCGCGCAGCGCGTCGAACAGCCACTCGGTACGGCGGAAATACGCCGGCATGGCGGCCAGCCGGGCATCGAGCTGCATCGCGGCCGCCACCGCGTACGGCGAGCGGTGGATCACGTTCCCGCCCTGGCGGCGGTACCACTCGCGGGCCCGCTCGACGAAGGCGGCGCTGCCGGCCAGCACGGCGCCCCCCAGGCCGCCGATGCCCTTGTACAGCGACACGTAGATGCTGTCGAAGCCGGCGGCCACGTCGGCCAAGGGGCGGCCGTAGCCGGCGGCCGCTTCCCACAGGCGGGCGCCGTCCATGTGCAGGTGGATGCCGGCGCCGGCGCAGTGGGCCTTGATGTCGGCCAGTTCTTCCCATGACGGGCACTGCCCGCCGATCTCGCGCGCCGGCAGCTCCAGCGACACGGCACCGAGCCGGTCCGGGATGGCCTGCAGCTCGTCCAGGGTGAACGGCCGGTGCGGACTGCCCGTCTGCAGGGCCTGGAAATGCCCGAACAGCTGGTGGTTGCCCCGTTCGTGCTTCAAAATATGGGCGGTAGGGTGCAGTGCCACCAGGGGGCTGCCCCGGTCCATGCAGGCCAGGCGCAGCGCCGTGGCCTGGGCCATCGTGCCCGTGATGCAGAACACGGCCGACTCGACGCCCAGCAGGGCGGCGACCTTGCGTTCCAGCGACTGCAGCAGTTCGCCATCGCCGTATACATCGTGCTCGATGCCGTTCTGTTCGCACCAGGCGCCCATGGCGGCGAAGGTCTGCGCCGGCGTGTGCTGCCGGTGGCCGGGCAGCACCGTGTGGCAACGGTGGCGCAGCTGGCCTTCGTCGATGGCCGGCGTCATTGGGTGGCCTCGTCCAGCGCCGTGTGCGTCACGTGCACGCTGTGGAACTGCAGTGCGGCCAGGTTGGCGTAGATGCCGCCCAGCGCCACGAGCGAACGGTGCGTGCCCGTTTCGACGATGCGGCCGTCTTCCATGACGATGATGCGGTCGGCGCGCTGCACGGTGGCCAGGCGGTGGGCAATGATGACGGTGGTGCGGCCCACCATGGCCGCTTCCAGCGCCGACTGCACCAGCCGTTCCGATTCAGCGTCCAGCGCGCTGGTGGCTTCGTCCAGCAGCAGCAGGGGCGGATTTTTCAGCAGCGCGCGGGCGATGGCGATGCGCTGGCGCTGGCCGCCGGACAGGCGCACGCCCCGTTCGCCCAGGAAGGAATGGTAGCCGTTCGGCAGGCGCTCGATGAATTCATGGGCTGCCGCCATTTTCGCCGCCTGGATCACTTCCTCGTCGGTGGCGCCGGCGCGGCCGTAGCGGATGTTTTCCATCGCGTCGGCCGAGAAGATGACGGTATCCTGGGGCACGATGCCGATGGCGTCGCGCAGGGTGTGCAGGTCGAGCTGGCGGATGTCGACGCCGTCGAGACGGATGGCGCCCTGCTGCGGATCGTAGAAGCGTAGGAACATCTGGAACAGCGTGGTCTTGCCGGCGCCGGAAGGGCCTACCACGGCCACCGTTTCGCCCGGCTTGATATCGAGCTGCACGTGCGCCAGCGCCGGGGCGTCGGGGCGCGACGGGTAGAAGAAGGTGACGTTCTCCAGCGCCAGCGCGGCGCCGTTGGCCGCGCGCGGCGGCAGCGGCACGGGGCGGGCCGGCGACTCGATGGCCGACTGCACGGACATCAGTTCCAGCAGCCGCTCGGTGGCGCCGGCGGCGCGCTGCGCCTCGCCCATCACTTCGGACAGGGCGCCGATGGCGCCGGCGACAATGGACGCGTACAGGATGAACTGCCCCAGGTCGCCGCCCGTCATCGTGCCTTCGATGACGGCGTGCGCACCCAGCCACAGTACGAAGACGATGGTGCCGAACACCAGTACGATGGCCACCATCGTCAGGAGCGCGCGGGCGCGGATGCGGCGCATGGCCGTGGCAAAGGCACGCTCCACCGAGGCGCCGAAGCGCTCCGTCTCGATCTTCTCGTGCGTGAAGGCCTGCACCGTCGGCATCGCGTTGAGGATTTCGCCGGCCACCGCCGAGGCGTCGGCGATGCGGTCCTGCGAGTCGCGCGACAGGCTGCGCACCCGCCGGCCGAACATGACGATCGGCAGCACGGTGAGGATCAACAGGCCGATGATGATCGCCGACAGCTTCGGGCTCGTCACGAACAGCATCACGAGGCCGCCGGCGAACAGCAGCAGGTTACGCAGCGCCATCGAGATGCTGGTGCCGACGACGGCCTGGATCAGGGTCGTATCGGTGGTGATGCGCGACAGGACTTCGCCCGTCTGCGTCGTCTCGAAAAACGCCGGGCTTTGCCGCACGACGTGGCGGTACACGGCGCTGCGGATGTCGGCCGTGACCCGTTCGCCCAGCCACGACACGGTGTAGAAGCGGGCCGCGGTGGCGATGGCCAGCACCGTGGCCACGCCGAACAGGGCCAGGAACACGGCATTCACATGCTCGATGCTGCGCACGCCGGCCGAAGCGCCGAAGCCCAGGTCGATCATCTGCTTGAACGCGTACGGAATGGCCAGGGTGGCGCCGGCGGCGACGGTCAGCGCGATACCGGCCAGGATGAACTGCAGCCGGTACGGCGCCAGGAACGGCGCCAGCCCGCGCAGGGCGGCGATACTGCCTTTCTGCTGTTCCCGTTGGGTGCCGCCCGGTGTGGCGGTCTGCTGCTTGGCATTGCTGGTGGTGCTGTTGCTCATTATGATGGCTGCAAAAGTGAGGCAGTTTCGTTGATGTTCGTGGGCGCTACAGTTCCATCGGCCGCACATAACCCGACAGTTCCAGGTAGGCGCGGCCGGCCGGCTTGCCGTCGCGGCTGACCGTCACGGCGCCTTCCCAGTACACCGCGCCCGTCGAGCGGCGCGAATCGAGTTCCTGGTCCGGCTGCAGGGGTTCGACCTCCCAGCTGGTGGCGCCCGTGACGATGCGCTGCGCCACCGGGTAGGTGGCGTTCGTGCGCGGCGAGCGCCAGTGACGGCGCGGCGTGAACTGCACGTCGTCCGGGCCGAACTGCGTGATCTTACCGGAAGCATCGCGCCAGGTGGCGTGGGCCCACAGTTTAGCACCTGTCTTGCTGCGGATCTGGAAGGCCATCAGGGCGCCGCCGTCGTCCAGGTTGGCGCCGACCCAGTCCCAGCCCGCCGCGTCCGGCCCCAGCACGCGGGTCGACCATTCGTGATCGAGCCACGTCACGCCCGTTACCGTCTCCTTGCTGCCGTCGGCGCGGGCGATGGTGCCGCCCGTGCGCAGCTGCGGCTTGCTGTAGTAATAGCTGGCCTGTTCCGGGCGCGGGCCCTTCTGCGAGTACCCCCGTTCGCCGTGCACCAGCACCGGCTGGGTCGGGGCCAGGTCCAGCGCCAACGTGAAATCCCTGGCGCGGATCGTCACGGTGTAGGTGCCGTCGGCCTTGCGCACCATGCGCCAGTCGTCCAGCTTGATGTCCGTGTCGCCCGTCTTCGCGTAGGCCAGGCCGAAGCCCTCGCGCGCGCTGCGTTCGTCGTGCAGCAGCTTGCCCCGGGCCGGGTCGGACAGGGCGGCGTGGCCGATGATCAGCTGGCGCGCGGCGAAGCGGCTGGGATTGTCCACGTTCGTTGCACCGGCGCTGCGGAAGAACGTCACCTGGTAACCGAGCTTGCGGCCGCCGCTCGTCGTCAGCCAGCCAGTGGCATACCACCATTCCGTCTTGAAGCCCGGGTGGGCGCCGAAGTCGCGGGGGAAGACCAGCGACTGGCCCGGCGGCAGCGGCGTGACGGGCGTGAACATGGGCGGCGCGGCCAGCGCGGCAGAGCACAACAGGAGCAATAGCAGGAACAGCCGGCGCATCACCAGTCCTCCCGCACGGCGCGGATCGGCCCGCCCGACAGGGCCTGGCGCCCGGACACCAGCGCCGTCAGCATGGCCGCCACCAGCAAGGCACAGGCGACGCTGGCCAGCGACGGCCACGGGTAATGGGTTTCCATGGTCCAGTGGAAGGACTGCGGGTTGACGACGTGGACGAGGATCAGGCTGATGGCCCAGCCCAGCACGAAACCGGTGCCGATGCCCAGGGCCGTCAGCGCACCGCCCTCGAAGGCAAGGATGCCCAAAATCTGGCCGCGCGTGACGCCGACGTGGCGCAGCATGCCGAATTCCTTGGCGCGCGCCAGGGTCTGGGCCGAGAACGTGGCGGCCACGCCGAACAGGCCGATGACGATGGCGATCGCTTCGAGCAGGTACGTCACGGCGAAGCTGCGGTCGAAAATCTTCAATGACAGCGCGCGGATTTCCGTCGGCGCCGTGATGTCCAGCGCGCCGCCGAAAGGCAGGCGTTTCAGGGCTGCCTGGGCGTCGCCCACGGTGGCGCCCTTGGCCAGCCACAGTGCCGCGTCGCTGACGTCGGCGTCGCCCGTGAAGCGGCGGTAGTCGTCGCGGGCGATCTGCACGGCGCCCGTGGCGCGGGCATAGTCGCGCCAGACGCCGGCGACAAAGAAAGCGCGCGGCATGCCCCGCAGCGGCAGGTTCAGGGTGGCGCCCGGTGCGATGTCGTACAGGTCCGCCATTGCTTCGGACACCCACGCGGCCGGCAAGGTGTTGCCAGGCGGGCGCACGGCGGGGCTGCCGACCAGCACCAGGGCCTTGTCCGGATGGGCCGGATCGATATCGCGCGCCAGCAGGGCCACGGCGGGACGGCTGGGCACGAGCGATACGGCGCCCAGGCGCATGAATTCGGCGCGGGCGACGCCGGGCGCCGTACGGATGGCTTCCTGCTCGGCCGGCGTCAGGCCGGCCGTGGCGCCACCGCTGGCCGTGCGGGCATACAGGTCGGCCGGCAGCACCTGCAGGATCCAGTTGTCGACCGAGACGCGGAAACTGGCCACCATGATCCCCATCGCCACCATCAGGCTGAAGCTCGACAGCACGCCGCCCAGCGCCACGCCGGCCTGGCTGGACGCATTTGCCAGGCGCGCCAGGGTGAGCGCGGGCACGGCCGGCGCGCCGGGGCGGTGGCGGGCGTAGGCCTGCCACCGCCGGTGCGCGGCGCGGAATGTCAGCGACGCGATGCGCGGCATCAGGGCGATGCCGCCCAACAGCAGCAGGGCAATGGCCAGGTAGCCGAAGATGGGCAGCTCGAACACGGGCGGCAGTTGCGACATGGCGGCGGCAATGGCAATGCAGGCCAGGGCCGGCCATGCGGGAGCCAGCCGGGCCAGCGCCACTTCGTCGGAACCGGACTTCAGCGCGACGGCGGGCGTGGCGCGGGCCGCCTCCCAGGCCGGGGCGGCGCAGCCGAGCAGCGCCACGCCCACGCCCAGCGCGAAATAGACCGTCGCGGCGACGGGCGTGAACTGCACGGTGGGCTGCACGCCGGCAAAGTAGCCGGCGCCCAGGTCGCCGCCGAATAAGCGCAGTGCGGCGGCGGCGATGGCGTAGCCGCCGGCGATGCCGACGACGGCACCCAGCACGCCCAGGCTGAAGCCTTCGAGCAGCACTTGGCGCAGCAGCCGCCCCCGTTCCATGCCCAGCACGCGCAGCAGCGCGAACTGGCCGCGCCGACGCATCACGGACAGGGCCTGCGTGGAAAAGACGAGGAAGGCGCCCGTGAACAGGGCCACCAGGGCCAGCACGCTCAGGTTGACGCGGTAGGCCCGGCTCAAGTTGCTGTTGCGGCTTTCCTGGTCGGCGTCGTTCGGCTGGCCGACGCGAAAACGCCCCGGATAGTCCTGCTGCAGGGTGCGCGCCAACGCTGCCTGGAAGGCATTGCGGTCGACGCCGTCGCGCAGCTTCAGGTCGACGCGCGACAACTGGCCCAGCCGGCCGAAGCGCCACTGGGCCGCGCCGATGTCCATCACGCCGAGGCGCTGGCCGACCCGGGCCCGGCCCAGCGAGCCGGCCACGCGCAACGTCAGGGGCCGCGTGCCGACCTGGAACGTCACGGCCGATTGCGGGCCCGGTGCCACGTTCAGCCACGCCAGCGCGGCCGGCGACAGGAACAGCACGTCGTCGCCCAGCGTGTCGGCGGCCTGGCCGTCGCTTGGAGTGCCGATCAGGTCGGGCGTGATGAAGCCTGCGCGGAACACGTCCAGCGCAATGATGCGCAGGGGCGGCCGGCCATCGGGCATCGACGCATTGAACTCGAGGATCGGTGAGGCGACGGCGACGTCCGGGTGCGCGGCCAGCACGGGGTAGATGGCTTCGTCGAAGGTGGGCTCGGTGCCGGCCACCTGCACGTCGGCCTGGCCCGACAGGCTCTTGATGGCGGACGAGAATTCGTTGAAGGCAGCCGCGTTGATCAGGTGGATGGCAAAACCCAACGCCACGCCGACGGCAATGGCCGCGACGGCCGTGATGGCCCGCACCGGGTGGGCGCGCCATTCGCCCAGCAGCAGCCAGCGCGACAGGCGGCGCAGGGAAGCGGAACGGGAGGAGGGCACTAGCACGACAGGGTTCAAGCGGGGCACTCCACGGCCAGCCGTTCGGCCGCGCGCGCCGCCTTCAGCCGCGCGCCTTCCACCGCCTGCGGCGCGGCGCGCCGAACGTCGTCGTCGGCCCACTTGCGATCGAGCCGCAGCTTGTCGCACTTCTGGCGGCGCAGGCCGGCGGCGCGGTCCAGGCGCGCGTCCTCGCGCTCCTGCAGTGCTTGGCGTTTCAGGCGCTGCTGTTCCAGTTTTTTCGATTCGCGCTGCATGCGTTGCAGGTCCTTCGCCGCATCGGGGCTTGGCGCCGGCGCCGCCGGCGTGGCCAGCACGGTTTCCGCGCCCCGTTCGCAGGGCGTCTGGCTGTATGTCACCTGGCCGCCCGCCGTGCACTTGTACACCTGCGCCTGGGCAGGAGCGGCGGCAAGCACTGTCAAGGCCAACGCCAGGACGTGGGCGGCGCGTGTCACAGGATCTTCCCCGGATTCATCAGGTTCAGCGGGTCCAGTGCGGCCTTGATGGTGCGCATCAGGTTCAGTTCCACCGGGTCCTTGTAATGCGCCAGCTCGTCGCGCTTCAAGGCGCCGATGCCGTGCTCGGCCGAGATCGAGCCGCCGAAGGCGACGACGGCGTCGTGCACGACGCGGTTGACGGCGGCCTGGTTGGCCAGGAAAAGCTCGTTGGGCGTGCCGGCCGGCGGCGCCACGTTGAAGTGCAGGTTGCCGTCGCCCAGGTGGCCGAAGCACACCAGCTGGCAGCCGGGGAAGGCCTGTTGCAGCAGCGGCGCAGTGTGGGCGATATAGTCGGCGATGCGCGACACGGGCAGCGAGATGTCGTGCTTGATGTTCTTGCCGTCGGCCGCCTGGGCCAGCGGGATGTGTTCGCGCAGGCGCCACAGGCCTTCGGACTGGGCCACCGAACTGGCCACGACGGCGTCGAGTACGATACCCTCTTCCAGCGCGGCGCCGATGGCCTCTTCCAGCAGGGCCACGGCGTGGCCGGCCGATTCGGTGCTGGACAGCTCCAGCAGCGCGTACTGGGGATACGCATCGGCGAAGGGGCGGGGCAGGTCGGGAAAATGCTTCGCCACCAGTGCCAGGCAGTAGGCCGACATCAGCTCGAACCCCGTCAGGCTGGCGCCGGCCCGGTCCTGCATCAGCGACAGCAGGCGCAGCGCGTGCGCCGGCGAAGGCAGCGCCGCCAGCGCCGTGATGGACGCCTTCGGCTGCGGATACAGTTTCAGCACGGCGCCCGTGATGATGCCCAGGGTGCCTTCGGCGCCGATATACAGGTCGCGCAGGTCGTAGCCGGTATTGTCCTTGCGCAGGCCGCGCAGGCCGGACCACAGTTCGCCCGACGGCGTTACCACTTCCAGCCCCAGGCACAGCTCGCGCGTGTTGCCGTAACGGAGAACGGCCGTGCCGCCCGCGTTCGTGGCCAGGTTGCCGCCGATGGTGCAGCTGCCTTCGGCTGCCAGCGACAGGGGGAACAGGCAGCCCTGCGCCGCCGCGGCTTCCTGCACATGCTGCAGGATGCAGCCGGCATCGACCGTCATCGTGCGGTTGACGGCATCGACGGCGCGGATCGTGTTCAGGCGGACCAGCGAGATGACGACGGCCGTGCCGGCGGCGTCCGGCACGCTGCCCAGCACCAGGCCCGTGTTGCCGCCCTGCGGCACCATCGGCACGCGCGCTGCCGCGCAGGCACGCACCAGGGCCGCCACTTCGTCGACACTGCCCGGACGCAGCACGGCCAGTGCCCGGCCCGTGAAGCGCCCGCGCCAGTCGCGCAGTAAGGGCGCCATGTCCTCGGGCGCATCCAGCACGTGGGCGGCGCCGGCAATGGCGCGGCACTGGTCGAGAAAAGCGTTCATGGGTGGCCGTTCCGGCTGTTCGATCCCTTGTTGACCTTGTCCAGCAGTTCGCGCGCGGCCCGCTTGGCGGCGCGCTTGTAGGGCTGCACATACGCCAGCGCGCAGACGAAGAACACCGTCACGAGGACCGCTTCGCCCCAGCCCAGCCACGGCATTACGCGGTCGCTCCAGCCGCGCACGACGCCTTCGATGAAGTAGACCAGGATCATCATCGAGGTCCACTGCAAGGTGTACAGGTCGCGCTTGATGATGCCGATCAGGGGGAACAGCAGGGGCACGGCCTTCAGGGCCAGCCACGAGCCGCCCGGGTGCAGCGGCGCCAGCACCAGTTCCCACGCCAGGCACCAGGCGATCAGGATGCCCACGCTGAAGAGGGCGCCCCACCAGGCCACTTTCTGGCGCAGGCCGTGCATCAGGCGCTCCGCGCCAGGCCGGCGTTCATGCGCACCGCCGTTTCGGCCAGTCGCTTGCCCATCGCCACGGCCAGGCGCTTTTCCTCGTCCGTGACGGCCTTCTTGCCGTCCAGGCCGGACCAGTGGCTCGGTCCATACGGGGTGCCGCCGCTGGCCGTCGTCATCAGGTCGGGCTGCGTGTAGGGCAGGCCCATGACCATCAGGCCGTGGTGCAGCAGGGGGATCATCATCGACAGCAGGGTCGATTCCTGGCCGCCATGCAGGCTGCCGGTGGACGTGAACACGCAGGCCGGCTTGCCCGCCAGGCTGCCTGCCAGCCACTGGCTCGACGTGCCGTCCCAGAAGTACTTCATGGCGGCGGACATGTTGCCGAAGCGGGTCGGCGAGCCGACCGCCAGCGCGGCGCATTCTTCCAGGTCTTCCAGCTCCACATAGGGCGCGCCGTCGCCCGGCACGGCCGGCGCCGTCGCCTCGGTCACGGTGGAGACGGCCGGCACGGTGCGCAGGCGGGCGTCGCAGCCGGGCACGCTTTCGATGCCCTGGGCGATCAGCTCGGCCAATTTACGGACGGAACCATGCCTTGAGTAGTACAGCACCAGGATTGTCAGGTTGGAATCATTCATCGTTGGTATTATATGGCCCTTTGTGCACTCTTGTGGACTTGCTATTCGCCGTCCCGCCACCCCCGCCGCATGCCGACCAACTACCTGACGCCCTTCATCCAGTACATTGCGCAGCGCTGCCGCCGCGGCATGGCCGAATTGCGCGACCTGTCGTGGAGCGAAGTGCGCGACCTGTTCCTGTTCGCCCGGCGCCGCCTGCGCGAGGAAAGCCTGCCCCAGGTGGCCGGCGGCCTGACCTTCACCACCGTCTTCGCCCTGGTGCCGGTGCTGACCATCGCGCTGGCCGTGTTCACCACCTTCCCCATGTTCAAGTCCTTCCGCACGGCGCTGGAGGCCTACTTCATCCAGAGCGTCATGCCGAAGGCGATCTCGAACACGATCCTCAGCTACCTCACCACGTTCGCCTCGCAGGCCACGCGGCTGTCGGCAGTCGGCGGCGTCACGCTCGTGCTGACGTCGGTGGCGATGCTGGGCATGATCGAGCGCGTGTTCAACCGCATCTGGCGGGTCAAGGCCGAACGGCGCCTGACGCGGCGCATCCTGGTCTACTGGGCCCTGATCACCCTGGGACCGCTCGTGGTGGGCGTGTCGCTGTCGCTGTCGACGCAGGTATTCTCGGCCACCACCAGCCTGGTGGGCAATGTCGCCGGGGCGCTGTTCTACACGGTGCTGTCGCTGGTGCTGACGACAGCCGGCTTCACCTTCCTGTACATGGCCGTGCCGAACCGCTACGTGGACTGGCGCGATGCGCTGGCCGGGGGGCTACTGGCCGGCATGGCCTTCGAGCTGGCCAAGCGGGGTTTCGCCGTCTTCATCACGCAGTTCCCCACGTATTCGAAGATCTACGGCGCGCTGGCGGCCTTGCCGCTGTTCCTGCTGTGGGTCTACCTGTCGTGGATGATCACGCTGGTGGGCGCGCTGCTGACGGCGGCGCTGCCCGTGGTGAAGTACGAGCGCTGGTGGCACGAGCCGGCGCCGGGCAGTGCTTTCGTCGATGCGATGGCGGTGCTGAAGGTGCTGTATGTGGCCTGCCGCTGCGGCGACACGGCCCTGGTCAGCGCCAGCACGATCCGCGCCCGCACCCGCCTGGGCTTCGACGAAATGGACGCGCTGCTCGAACGCATGCAGGGCGAAGGCTGGGTGGGGCGGGTCAAGCTGGAGGCGCCGCCGCGCGTGCAATTCGGCAAGCACGTGGGCAACGACGCCGACAGCTGGGTGCTGCTGGCCAATGCCGAGCGCCTGACCCTGGCCGAAGTCTACCGGCTGTTCGTGTTCGGCGGCATGCCCGTCAACGCGGGCGTGGCGGGCGAAGTGGGCAGCGCCGGCGATGCCCGCGAAATTGAGGCCGACCGCGAGGCCAGCCGCGAGGCCGCCAGCCTGGCGCGCCAGGTCGAGGATGCCGTCGAGACGGGCCTGGGCCGCACGCTGGCCAGCCACTTCGGTCAGCTGGACTGCCGCTGAGCGGACGTGCCGAGGAAATCGGCCAGCGCCGCCCGCACGGCTTCGGGCTGGTCCGCCATCAGCTGGTGGCCCGCGTCGACCTGGGCCAGCACGGGGTCGGGCAAGGCCGCCAGCAGGGCCGTGGCGCCGGCCGGCGGCGTCATCACATCCTGGGCGCCGGACAGGAACAGCACGGGGCAGCGCACCGCGCCGGCCGCCTGGGCGCCGTTGGCGTAGGCCTTGCACGCGGCCAGGTCGTTATGCAGCAGGTGGACGGGGTTCGCCGCCGCCACGCGCCGCATCAGCGCGCGCGATGCCTCGATGCGCTCGTCGGCGCCCGGCGGATGCGACCAGCCGGCCACCATGTCGATGGCGGCCCCTTCGTCTTCCAGCGCCGCCTTCAGCAGGGTACCGGACACCTTCATCGGCCACGTGCTGCCCAGCAGGGCCAGGTGCGTGACCCGCTCGGGCGCGCGCGCCGCCGCTTCCAGCGCCACCAGGGAGCCCATGCTGTGGCCGACGAGGGCCGCCTGGGCGATGCCCTGGCTGTCCAGGGTCGCCAGCAGCCAGTCGGCCATTGCCTCGACGCTCGCCAGCGGCGTGCCGGCGGCGCCATGGCCGGGCAGGTCGGGCGCCAGTGTGCGCCAGCCCTGTGCGGCGAAGCGGCCGGACAAGGCGGTCCATACGCCATGGTCGTTCAGCGCGCCGTGGAGAAAGACGATGGCGGGCGCGCCGGGGGCAGTCGGCTGGGAAGGGGTCATGCGGGTCTCCTTGGATATCTTGTTGTCGGGCGAATGGCAAGAGCGATGCCAAGCGCGATCCTAACCGCTTTGATGGACAGGTCAACACTATTGCATCTGTCATATGTGCGAGGCTGGATTTTTTCGCGGCCATAGGCTACATTCGCTGAAACAAGAGCAAAACTCGCAAGCTGTTTCAAGATGGGCATGCCGGCATCACAGTCTGGGCCATGTTGAGACAGTTTCCTGGCACATTTTCGCCGGCCTGGCATCCGCCCGGCCCGGGCGTTTGCTCATCTTTTTCACCAGCATTTCCACCGCGGACAGGACGGCCACCATGAAAGTCTCAGAAATCCTTCAAGTCAAAGGCAATATCCTCTATACGATCAGCCCCGACCAGCCGCTGTCGGAAGCGGCGGACACGATGGCCGAGAAGGACATCGGCTCGCTGGTGGTGATGGAATACGGCGACCTGGTCGGCATGCTGACCTTCCGCGAAGTGCTCAAGGCCTTGCACCACAACCAGGGCACGGTGGGCGGCGGCACGGTGCGCAAGCACATGGACGACCACCCGATCACCGTCACGCCCGACACGGAAGTGAACGAAGTACGCCGCATCATGCTGGAAAAGCACGCGCGCTACCTGCCCGTGATGAACGCCAAGACCCTGCTGGGCGTGATCTCGTTCTACGACGTGGCGCGCGCCGTGCTGGAAGCACAGAGCTTCGAGAACCGCATGCTCAAGGCCTATATCCGCGACTGGCCGGCCGAGGAAGACGAGTTCGCCGCGACGAACCAGCGCTGATCCGGCGCTCGAAGGAACGCAGAACGCTGCCGTGGCAGCGTTTTTTATTGCGCCGGCGTGGAGCCTAGGCGCTCCTGCGCGCCTCGCCGGCCAGCCAATCCGACAGCTCGTCGGCCGGCATGGGCCGGGCGAACAGGAAGCCCTGCGCCAGCGGGCAGCCCAGGTGGTACAGCACCTGCGCCTGGCGTTCGTCCTCGACGCCCTCTGCGACGATCGACAGGCCCAGGTTGCGGCCCAGCTGGATCACCATTTCGGCGATGCTGCTGCCGCGCGAGGAACCGGTGATTTCCGTGACGAAGGCGCGGTCGATCTTCAGGCGGTCGACCTGGAGGCGCTGCAGGTGCGACAGCGACGAGAAGCCCGTGCCGAAGTCGTCGATGGCGATCTTGACCCCCGTCTGGCGCACCTGGTTCAGCATCTCGATCAGCATGTCCGGTTCTTCCATCGCCATCGATTCCGTGATTTCCAGTTCGACGAAGGCGGGCGGGGCACCGGAATCGTCCAGCGCGCGCCGCAGCATCGACAGGAACTGCGGGTGGCGGAACTGCACCTGCGAGACGTTGACGGAGATCGTGAAGTCCAGGTGCCCGGCCGCGCGCAGGCGCACCAGTTCCTTGCAGGCCGTGCGCAGCACCCATTCGCCCAGTTCGACGATCAGGCCCGAATATTCGGCGATGGGAATGAAGCGGTCCGGCGGCACGAACTTGCCGTCGCGCGTGCGCCAGCGCAGCAGCGCCTCGGCGCCGACGGGGTGGCGGCTTTGCAGGTCCACCTGCGGCTGGTACATGACGAACAGCTCGTTCTGGCTGAAGGCATTGCGCAGCGCGTGCATCATGCGCACCCGTTCGCGGATCTCCACGCCCATATTGCGCGAGAAGTAGAAGTAGCCGGCACGCTGCTGCGTCTTGGCGCGCTTCAGGGCAATGTCGGCATCCTTCAGCGCATCGCTGCCGCTGCTGCCGTCATGCTCGGCCAGCCGCACCAGGCCCAGGGTGGCCGTCAGCTGCACGTCCTGGCCTTCGATGTTGAAGGCTTCCTGGAACTGGCCCAGCAGGTTGGCAGGGTTGACGTACAGGCCGTCGCCCAGCACGCAGAAGATGTCGCCGCCGATGCGGGCCACCGTCAGGTGGGGACCGGCCTCGGCCAGCCGGTGCTGCAGGCGGCTGGCCACGGCCGTCAGCAGCATGTCACCGAATTCGTGGCCCAGCGCGTCGTTCGTTTCGGCGAAGTGATCCAGGTCGACCAGGGCCAGCACGGCGTCGCTCCGCGCGGCGCCGGCCAATGTGGCGTCGAGGATCTCGACCAGGCGTGTGCGATTCGGCAGCTTCGACAGCGTGTCGTAGAACGCCGCCTCGTGCAGGTGGGCCACCAGCTCGACATTGTCCAGGCCCACGGCGACGTGGGCGGCAAAGACGTCCAGCAGCCGCTCTTCCAGTTCCGTCGGCAGGCGTGCCACGTCCAGCTGGGCGACGAAGGTGCGGCAGGCCTTGCCGGCGAAGTACAGGGCGACGGTCGAATCGGTGTAGACGTTGCGGCGCTCGGCCAGCGCGCGGGCGGCCAGGGCCGGCAAGGGCTGCGCGCCGGCCAGCTTCAGGCGGCTGCCTTCCAGCGGCGCCCACGCACCGGTGGCGGCGACAGCGTGCAAGGTGCCACCGTCACAGTCTTCCTGCACGCACAGCAGGCCGCTGCAGGGCTGGTTCAGCAGATTGGCCGCCTGCGCCAGCACGCCGGCGGCGAAGTCGCGCACGCCGTGCAGGGCCATCAGGTCCGTGCTGGCCTGCACGATGCGGTTCAGGCCACGGCGGCTGTCGCCGATCTTGCGGATCTGCTCATACGAGCGGATCGCCGACGTCACCGTCGTGTACAGCTTGATGCGGGTCAGCTCGGACTTGGTCTTGTAGTCGTTGATGTCGAAATCGCGGATGGCGTCGATCTCGGGCGCGTAACCCGGCTGGCCGGTGCGCAGGATGATGCGCACGTCCGCCAGTTTCAGGTCCTCGCGGATATGGCGCACCAGGTGCAGGCCGGCGTCGTCCTGTTCCATGACGACGTCGAGCAGGATGACGGCGATCTCGCTTTCCACCAGCAGCATGTCGCGCGCCTGGGCGGCCGAATAGGCGTGGACGAACTCGAGCGGGCGGCCCTGCATGTCCAGGTTACCCAGCGCGAACGTGGTGGTGGAATGGACGTCCTCGTCATCGTCGATGATCATCACTCGCCAGACGCCACGCTGCGCGAGGGGCGGCATCTCGGCCGGCGGCTCGTCCAGGAATATCAGATCGTCCTGACCGTCCCTATCGATGGCAAGGGGCGTGTTCGTTGGGGGCATGCGTCCTTCTCCGAATAGTGCCTTGGTTTCCCCCGTCAAGTATATAGGGGTTTGAACAATGGCCGAAGCAAGTATGGCGCAAGCGGCCGGATTTCCCCGGCGTTATGTAAATTTTTGACAAATAATTGATGTTTTTACGCAATAAATTTCGGCGGCGGGGCGTCAAAAATGGCCTGGCTGGCAGAGAGCATGCTAAAGCGGTAAAATTGCCAGTTCCTTCCTCACCCATCAGCGCTTCTCTATGTCCGGCAATTCCTTTGGCAAGCTGTTCACCGTCAGCACATTCGGCGAATCCCACGGACCGGCGATCGGTTGCGTCATCGACGGCTGCCCGCCGGGCCTGGCCCTGACGGAGGCCGATATCCAGACCGAGCTGGACCGTCGCAAGCCCGGAACGTCGCGCCACGTGACGCAGCGCCAGGAACCGGATGCGGTGCAGATCCTGTCCGGCGTCTACCAGGGCGTCACGACGGGCACGCCGATCGCGCTGCTGATCCAGAATGAAGACCAGCGCAGCAAGGACTACGGCAATATCGCCGAGAGCTTCCGGCCTGGCCACGCCGACTATACCTACTGGCACAAGTACGGCGTGCGCGATCCGCGCGGCGGCGGTCGCTCGTCGGCGCGCCTGACGGCGCCCGTCGTGGGCGCGGCGGCGATTGCGAAGAAGTGGCTGAAGGAGCAGTACGGCACGGAGTTCATGGGCTGCATGAGCCAACTGGGCGACATCGAAGTGCCGTTCCAGGACTGGCAGCACGCGGCCTCCAATCCCTTCTTCGCCGCCACCGTGGACTCCGTGCTGATCGCGCGCATGGAAGCGTACATGGACGCGCTGCGCAAGGACGGCGATTCGATCGGCGCCCGCATCGACGTCGTCGCCCGCAACGTGCCCGTCGGCCTGGGCCAGCCCATCTACGACAAGCTCGATGCCGATATCGCCTACGCGATGATGGGCATTAACGCCGTCAAGGGCGTCGAGATCGGGGCCGGCTTCAAGTCGGTGGCGCAGCGGGGCTCGGAACACGGCGACGAACTGACGCCGCAGGGCTTCGTCGGCAACAACGCCGGCGGCGTATTGGGCGGCATCTCCACCGGCCAGGACATCACCGTGTCCATCGCCATCAAGCCGACGTCGTCGATCCGCACGCCGCGCCGCTCGATCGACAAGGACGGCAATCCCGTCGTGGTGGAAACCTTCGGCCGCCACGACCCGTGCGTGGGCATCCGCGCGACGCCCATCGCCGAAGCCATGCTGGCCCTGGTGCTGATGGACCATGCGCTGATGCACCGGGCCCAGTGCGGCGACGTGTCCGTGCGTACGCCCGTCATCGCGGCCTCGAAGCTGGACTGATCCACCGGCGCCGCTCCGCCGGTGCCGCTCCGACTCTCGATGCCGCCACCCCAGGCCTTCCGCTTCGCCGCCTTCCTGTTCTGCTACTACGCCCACGCGGGCACCTTCGCCACCTACGCCAGCCTGTTCTTCGCCGGCGAGGGGATGACGGTGGCGCAGATCGGCGTGCTGATGTCGCTGATCCAGGTGCTGCGCATCGTCGGGCCGAACGTGTGGGGCTATGTCGCCGACCATTCCGAGCGGCGCGTGTTCGTCCTGCGCCTGACGGGCGTGGCCGCGCTGACGGCCTTTTCCGGCTTCTTCTTCGGCAGCACCTTCGCCCACTTCTGCGCGGCGATGATCCTGTTGAACCTGTTCACCAGCGCCCAGGGCCCCATCTGCGAAGCGCTGATGCTGTCCGCAATGCGCGGCGACCTGACGTACTACGGCCGCATCCGCCTGTGGGGCTCGGTGGGCTTCATCGTGTCCGTGATGGCGGCAGCCGCGCTGCTGGACCGCCATGGCACGCGCGCGCTGCCGTGGGTGGCGGGTGCCTTGCTGATGTGCGTGCTGGGGGCCGCGCTGCGCCTGCGCGAAGTGCCGCGCCAGCGCCACGGCGGACCGCGCCCGGCGCTGCTGGTCGTGCTGCGGCGGCGCGAGGTGCTGGCCTTCTTTGCATCGACGGCGCTGATGGTGGCGGCGCACACGTCGCTCTACACCTTCTATTCGCTGTACCTGGCGCAGGCCGGCTACAGCAAGGCCGTGATCGGCACCATGTGGTGCGTGGGCGTGCTGGCCGAAGTCCTGCTGTTCTATTTCCAGGCACCGCTGCTGCGCCGCTTCGGCGCGCGCCGGCTGATGTTCGCGGCCCTGGGCATGGCCGTCGTGCGCTTCGTGCTGATCGGCGGCGGCGCCGCCTCGCTGGCCGTGCTGGCGGCGGCCCAGCTGCTGCACGCGGCCACGTTCGCGCTGCACCACTCGTCGGCCGTGGCGACGATGCAGCGCTGGTTCGCCGGGCCCCTGCAGGCGCGCGGCCAGGCCCTGTACATCAGCATCTCGTATGGTATCGGCGGCACGGCGGGCGGCTTGTCGCTGGCGCGCTGCTGGGAGGCGTTCGGCCCGGCCTCGATCTACTTCATCGCCAGCGCCCTGGCCGCGCTGGCGACGGTAGCGGCGGCGCTGTCCTTCCGGTGGCAGCGGCTGGACGAAACGGCCGTCGCCTGATCAGGCGGCGCGGCTGCCCAGCACTTCCACCTGGTGGCGTTTTTCCACGGCGCGCATGACGAGCGCGCGCACGTCGTTCATCAGCGCGAACTCCGTTTGCGACAGGGCGATCGGCGGAAAACTTTCGTCCCAGTCGCCGTACAGGAAGCCGGCCGGCTGGCCGTTCGACGTCAGCGGCAGGATAACGAAGCTGCGCGCGTCGAGCAGGGTGCTCTTCCACCATTGCGGCAGCTTGGCGGCGAATTTCGGGTCGCGCGCGTTCTCGATGAAGATGACGCGGTCGCTGTTCAGGGCCGCGTGGAAGACGTTCGGTTCATAGCTGTCGTCGAAGCGCATCGTGCCCAGCTGGTCCTTCAGCTGCGCGGCCCCGGAGGGCAACTCGCCCAGGCACATGCGCGCGGCATAGAAGCCTTCGCGGCGGTTGCGCACGAAGGCCACGGCGCGCGAGAAGTCCAGTCCCTTGTAGATGGTCTCCAGCGCGATCGACACCATCTGGCCGGGGCTGGCGTTGTCGACCATGTCGCGCATCTCGGCCAGGCCTTCCAGCAGGAGGCGGTTGCCGGCGGCGCGCTGGCGCGTGCGGGCCAGTTCCCGGGCGCGCCGCTCGGCTGGCCGCGACAGGGGCGCGATCGACAATTCGGCGCTGGCCTGCTCGCGCGCCTGGGCGATGGCCGTGACGGCCATGTCCAGGTCCAGGCCCAGCATCGGCGCGTAGTCGCGCGTGACGTGGGCCAGCGCATCGGCGCCCGCTTCGTCGTCGTGCCACAGCAGTTCGGCGCAGCGCCGCGCCATCGTCGACAGCGCCGCCACCCATTCGGCCGGGTTGACGTGGGCGCCGCCTTCGATGGGATCGACGGTGGTCATGCCGGCCACCAGGTTGGTGGGCAGGCCCCAGCGCCGGGCGGCGGCGCGGCCGATGTCGGACAGCGAGATGCCCAGCAGCGGCACTGCGGCGGCGTCCTCGTTGCCGGCGCCGCCGTGCTGCTGCAGCCGCGCCCACGCCTCGGGCATGTAGAACGTCACCATCATCCGCCCCAGCATGTGCAGCATCGAGCAGACCACGGCCTCCTCGGTGTGGGCGCTGCGCACGGTGCCAGCCAGTTCGCGTGCGACCAGGCCGGCCAGCACGGCCTTCTCCATTTCGATATGGGCGTGGCCCGAGCCGTCGCCGGCGCCGGCCAGTTCCTCGATCAGCTTCAGGCCCAGTGCCAGGTGGCCGATGGCCTCCGTGCCCAGCACCAGCACTGCCTTCGAGACGGTGCTGACATGCTGGCCGAAGGCCGAGTACATGCCGCTGTTGGCCAGGCGCAGCACCTTCTGCGTCAGCACGGGATCCGACAGCACCGTCTCCGTCATGCTGAACTGGTTGTCCTCCTCGCCGCGCATGGCACCCAGGATGGCGCTGACGGCCTTGGCGAAGCCGGGCATGTCGCCCTGGCGGCGGGTGCGCTCCCACAGCAGGGCCAGGGTTTGTTCGCCGGTTGCGTTGCCGGCAGTGTTCAAGTCATTCATCGAATTGCCCGCTGCGCCTGTTCGCGCCCCGGATTTGCTCCCATCAGTTCGGCGTAATGGCGTTCCTTCAGGGCCGCGATGGCGACATTGGCCGCCATCGGCTTGCCCGTCAGGTAGCCTTGCACGTAACGGCAACCCCGTTCGCGCATGTACTGCATTTGTTCTTCCGTCTCGATGCCTTCGGCCACGACGGACAGCGACAGGTGCCGCGCCAGGTCCAGAACGGCGTTGCAGATGGCGCCGTCCTTTTCCGAGCCCGGCAGGTCGCGGATGAAGGCGCGGTCGATCTTCAGCACGGAGATGGGGAAGTTCTTCAGGTAGGCCAGCGACGAATAGCCGGTGCCGAAATCGTCGATGGCGATGCGGGCCCGGCGCTCGACCATCTTGCCCAGGATGGACTCGGCGTGTACCGGGTCGATCATCAAGGTGCCTTCCGTGATCTCCAGCACGAGCTGTTCGCCGGGCAGGCCGGAGAAGGCGATGGCGTCGTCCAGCACGTCGAGGAACTTATCGCTGCGGAACTGGCGCGGGCTGATGTTGACGGACATGTACAGGGGCCGTCCGGCCGCTTCCTGGAACTGGCGCAGCTGCACGCAGGCCGCCTTCAGGGCCCAGGCGCCCAGCAGGTTGATCAGGCCATTGTTCTCCGCGATGGGGATGAAGCGGGCCGGCGGCACCATGCCCAGGGTCGGATGCTTCCACCGCATCAAGGTCTCGAAGCCTTCGATCTCGCGCGTGCCGGCAGCGACGATGGGCTGGTAGTGCAGCATGAATTCGCCCTCGCGCACGGCCTGGAACATGGCCGCCTCCAGCGAGATGTCGTGCTCCGTGGGGCCGGCGTGGCGCGGGCTGTAGACGACGGTGCGGGCCTTGCCCGTGTGCTTGGCGCGCGACAGGGCCGCGTCGGCCAGCGCCACCAGGCGGATATCGTCCTCGGCGTGCTGCGGATAGACCGACACGCCGATGGACGCGCCCACGTGCACGGTATGCTGTTCCACCTCGAACGGCGCCTGCAAGGTCGCCAGCAGCCGCCCCGTGACGAGGCGGATCTGGGCTTCGTTGCAGGTGCCGGGCAGCACGGCGACAAATTCGTCGCCGCCCACGCGGGCCAGGGTGTCGCTGTCACGCAAGGTGCGGCGCAGGCGCACGGCCGCCATGCGCAGCACGGCATCGCCGGCCGGGTGGCCCAGGCCGTCGTTGACCTTCTTGAAGCTGTCCAGACCGATGGTGGCGACGGCGAAGCCCTGGCCGGAACGGCGCGCCTGGGCGATCGTCATGCGGATGCGGTCGGCCAGCAGCAGCCGGTTCGGCATGTCCGTCAAGGTGTCGTGCGTCGCCATGTGGCGCAGGCGCTCTTCGCTGGCCCGCTGCGCCGTCATGTCGCGGCCCACCACCAGCAACTGGGCACCGGGCAGGGCGGAGATGCGCAGCTCGAACCAGGTTTCCTGCTCGCCGGCGCGCAGGCGCACTTCGGCCCGGGAAACGCCGCCGGCGGCACCGTCGATCAGGGCCGCTTTCAGCACTCCCTGGTCCAGCTCTGCCACCAGCTGGCGCAGGCCCAGGCCCCGCAGCGAGGGCAGGGCGATCAGTGCCGTGCTGCGGCGGCTGGCGAACAGGATGCGGCCGGGCGCGTCGAGCCGGAACACGACGTCCCCCGCTTCCTCGAGCATGGCGTCGAGCGGGCTGTCGTGTTCGGGGAAGGAGGCGGCGCTGGCGGGCATCGGAAAGCCGGAATTCTCGTGGGTTTGAAATGAGAGTTGGTCAAAACAAAGGCGCCCGGAATCTTATCTGTCGGACCGGCAACAAATGTATCACTTTACGAGTATTTTTCACATCAAAACGGGATGAAATAGAGCAATAACTCGTATTGTTCACAGGAAAAACTACGGCGTGACCTTAAAAAAATGCATTGAATTAACACTTATGGTTGCGGTGGCATGTCATCGCGGCAATAGTTCGAGACTTGCCCGCTTGTCGGCTTTGCGCTAGCCTGCCATGCATCGACCCGGTTGCCAGGAGCACGCGATGAATCCTTTCGACACCCATGAAGTGCGCAACCAGCCAACCCCGTTTGGCGACATCAACCTGTTCGCCTGCGACCCGGCCCTGCGCGAGGCTTTGCTGCGGGAGGGCGGTGCCGACGCGTTGCCGGACCTGGAAGCGCTGGGCCGGCGCCTGGGCCGCGCCGAGGTGCTGGACCTGGCGCGGCTGGCCAATGTCCACGCCCCCGTGCTGCACAATTTCGACCAGACCGGGCGCCGCATCGACGAGGTGGAATTCCACCCGGCCTGGCATGCCTTGATGACCTTGTTGATCGAGGCCGGCGCGCATTCTTCGCCGTGGGAGGCGCCCGGCCCCGGCGCCCAGGTGGCGCGCGCGGCCCGTTACATGCTGTTCGGCCAGGTGGAAAACGGCTCGCAGTGCCCGGTTACGATGACCTATGCCAGCGTGCCGGCGCTGCGCCATTCGCCGCGCCTGGCCGCGCGCTGGCTGCCGAAGATCCTGTCGCGCCACTACGACCCGCGCCCCCTGCCCATCGACGCGAAGCGGGGCGCGCTGATCGGCATGGGCATGACGGAGAAGCAGGGCGGCTCGGACGTGCGCAGCAACACCACGCTGGCGCATCCCGTGCCGCCGTCCGAGGCGCGCGCGCTGTTTGGCGACGATGGCGCAGACGTCCACCGGCTGGTGGGACACAAGTGGTTCTTCTCGGCGCCGCAGGCGGACGCACACCTGGTACTGGCCCAGCTGGACCCGGGAGGCAGCGCCGGCCTGTCGTGCTTCCTGGTGCCGCGCTTCCTGCCGGACGGCAGCCATAACCAGGTGCGCGTGCAGCGCCTGAAGGACAAGGTGGGCAACCGCTCGAACGCTTCGTCGGAAGTGGAATTCACGGGCGCCCACGGCTGGCTGCTGGGGCAGCCGGGGCGGGGCGTTCCCACCATCCTGGAAATGGGCAGCCACACGCGGCTCGACTGCGTGCTTGGCAGCGCCGGCATCATGCGCGCAGCATTGACGCATGCACTGCACCACGCACGCCATCGCCAGGCCTTCGGGCGCGCCCTGGCGCAGCAGCCGCTGATGCAGAACGTGCTGGCCGACCTGGCGCTGGAGTCGGAGGCCGCCACCGCATTCGCGCTGCGCCTGGCGCGCTGCTTCGATCACCCTGACGACGCGGCCGAGACCATGCTGGCGCGAGTCCTGACGCCTGCCGGAAAGTACTGGATCTGCAAGCGGGGACCGGGTTTCGGCGCCGAAGCGATGGAGGTGCTGGGCGGGGGCGGCTATGTGGAAGAAGGCGCGCTGGCGCGGCTGTACCGCGAGCTGCCCGTCAATTCGATCTGGGAAGGCTCCGGCAATGTCATGTGCCTGGACCTGCTGCGTGCCTTTGCCAGGTCGCCGCAGGCGGCCGAGGCGCTGGCAACCGAACTGGCCCTGGCGGGGCGAGGCGATCCGCACTATGCGGCGTTCGTCGAGCGCCTGCTGGCGGACCTGGCGGCGCCCGGGGATGAATCCGGCGCACGCGTGCTGGCCGAGCGCATCGTGCTGGCCGTGCAGGCGGCGCTGCTGCTGCGGCACGCGCCGGCCTGTGTGTCGTCGGCCTTCGTTGCCTCGCGGCTGGCGCGCGAACCCGGTGGCGCATATGGGCGCCTGCCTGCGAGTACGGACTGCGCGGGGATCCTGGCGCGCGCCCTCGTCGAGGATGCTGCCACATAGTGGGCCGGCGGCTGGCGGCGCCCGATTGTGGCGGCGAGATGGACAGCGCTTGCCTCCGGCTGGGATAATGCGGGTTACACCCGCCTAGAATGTTAGAAAATATGAAACAAGATCCGCGCTTTCCCAACCTCTTCATCACCGATCACCCCCTGATTCAGCACAAGCTGAGTCATATGCGCGACAAGTCCACGTCGACCCGCACCTTCCGCGAGCTGCTGAAGGAAATTACGCTGCTGATGGGTTACGAGATCACGCGCGACCTGCCGCTGACGACGCGCGAAATCGAAACGCCGCTGATGACGGTCGACGCGCCCGTCATCGCCGGCAAGAAGCTGGCCGTGGTGCCCATCCTGCGTGCCGGCATCGGCATGAGCGACGGCCTCCTGAACCTGGTGCCGTCGGCCCGCGTGGGCCATATCGGCGTGTTCCGCGACCCGGACACGCACCAGCCGGTCGAATACCTGGTGCGCCTGCCGGACCTGGTCGACCGTATCTTCATCCTGTGCGATCCGATGGTGGCGACGGGCAATTCGGCCGTCCACGCCGTCGACGTGCTGAAGAGCCGCGGCGTGCAGGACGACCAGATCATCTTCCTGGCCCTGGTGGCCGCGCCGGAAGGCATCACCGTGTTCCAGAATTCCCACCCGGGCGTGAAGATCTACTGCGCTTCGCTGGACTCGCACCTGAACGAACACGCCTATATCGTGCCGGGCCTGGGCGACGCGGGCGACCGTATCTTCGGTACCAAGTAAATGGCGCAGCCGGCCGATCCCGCATTCCGCCAGCACCTGCAGGCCCTGGGCGAAAAGTACCGCGCCAGCATTCCGCAGCGGATGGCGGCCATTGCCGCGGCGCTCGATGGCGCGGGCAGCGTGCCCGCCGTGAGTGCACTGGAAGCACTGCACGAAAGCCTGCACGTGGTGGCCGGCTCGGCCGGCTCGTTCGGCTTCGCCGTGCTGGGCGAGCAGGCGCGCCGCCTGGAGCAGCTGGTGCGGCAAGTCATGGCCGGCGAAGCGGCGTGGGAGGGGGTGCCGGAGCAGATCCGTGCCTACCTGGCGTGGGCCGAGCGCGATCCCCAAGGCGTTGCTTACGCACCGCACGATTGACATATGTCAAACGCCGGGCGGGATTATTGTCTATAGTTACACATATGCCGAGCGAAACAGCCGGGCAAATAGTGATCTAGGGCAGCTTTTCCGGGCCTTTTTGACGATTTAGCTCTGCTGTAGCAATTATTTTCGTAAAAACGTGCTGAAACCGTGACTCGTGACGTGCTTTTGGCGCCGTATTCGGTATAATGCGGGATCGTTTAGATTCAAGGGTAGTGCAGTTAGTCTGCCATTGCATACTTGCTTCAAACGATATCACGGGCGCAAGCTCATTTAACTGTAATAGGAATTGTAATGGCAACTGGTATCGTAAAATGGTTCAATGATTCGAAGGGTTTTGGCTTCATCACCCCTGATGAAGGCGGCGAAGATCTGTTCGCTCACTTCTCGGCGATCCAATCGACCGGCTTCAAGTCTCTGCAAGAGAACCAACGCGTATCTTTCGAAGTTACCGCTGGTCCAAAAGGCAAGCAAGCTTCGAACATTCAGCCTCTGTAATACGCTGGATCTAACGAAATAGAAAAATCCTCGGTTTCCGAGGATTTTTTTTCGTCTGTAGCTCGGGCGGAGGACTGGGTCTGCCTTCGTGCTTCGTGCTTTGGGCCTGCAGGCGCGGGCCTTGAGCCCGGCGCCAGGCAGGAACCTGGGTGCCACGTGTCGCGAGGCCGCAACCCTTCCGCCCGGTTCAGACCCGCAGCCCGTCAGCCCAGTACCCCGGCTGCGCATAACTGCGCCGCAGGAAGTCCACGAAGGTACGTATCCGCAGCGGCAGGTGTCGCCGTTGCGCGAAGACGGCGTAGATGTCGTTGCCCGGCGCCGAATATTCGTCCAGCACCGTCTGCAGGCGGCCCGCTTCGATATCGCCGCCCACTTCCCACATCGAGCGCCATGCCAGGCCCTTGCCGGCCAGGACCCAGTCATGCAGCACGGCGCCATCGTTGCAGCTCATATTGCCACCCACTTTCAAGGTCACGCTCTTGCCGGCGTCGCGGAAGGTCCAGCCCCGCTGGCTACCTTCGCTGCTGATGGCCATGCAATTGTGCTTGGCCAGGTCGGCCAGGGTGACAGGCGTGCCGTGGCGTTTCAAATAGCTCGGCGTGGCGACGACAACGCGGTGGTTGTCCGCCAGCTTGACGCTGACCAGGTTCGAATCGGACATGCTGGCGATGCGGATGGCCACGTCGACGCCTTCGCCGATCAGGTCCACCACGCGGTCGTTCAGGTTCAGGGTGACGGTCACTTCGCGGTGTTCAGCCAGGAACGACGGCACCAGCGGCGCCACATGCTGCCGGCCGAAGCCGGCCGGTGCGGACACGAGCAGGTGTCCCGTGGCGCGCGCGCTGCGTTCCGACACGGCCGCCTCCGCCGATTCCAGCTCGGCCAGGATGCGCTGGCAATCCTCCAGGAAGGCCGTGCCTTCGTCTGTCAGCGCCAGCTTGCGCGTGGTACGCTGTAGGAGTTTGACACCGAGGCGCTGCTCCAGCGCATCGAGCCGGCGGCCGATGACGGCCGGGGCGATGCCCTCGGCGCGGGCCGCGGCCGACAGGCTGCCCCGCGCGACAACCTCGACGAATGTTGAAATTTGCCTGAACTGTCCCATACGACTTTCCCGCCCCGCTTATGACAAAAACGCACGAATGAAGTGATTTTTTGTCTTGTTTATGTAAGTCTATAGTCAATATACTGGAAATCATCTAGTTGCACCACATACAGACCAAGGAGATTGCAATGAGCAGCATTACGTTACCGGCAGGAATGGAAATCAAGGGCGAGATCAGCGCCGGCTTCGAGCGGGTCTTGACCCCGGAAGCGCTGGCCCTGGTGGCCAAGCTGTCGCGCGAATTCGAGCCGCGCCGGCAACAGTTGCTGGCTGCCCGCGTCGAGCGCGCGCGCCGCCTGGATGCGGGCGAGCGTCCCGACTTCCTGGCCGAAACGGCCCATATCCGTGCCGGCGACTGGAAGATCGCGCCGATCCCCGCCGCGCTGGAATGCCGCCGTGTGGAAATCACGGGCCCCGTCGAACGCAAGATGGTCATCAACGCGCTGAACTCCGGCGCGGACAGCTACATGACGGACTTCGAGGACTCCAACACGCCGAACTGGCATAACCAGATCGACGGCCAGATCAACATGATGGACGCCGTGCGCGGTACCATCGCGCTGGAACAGAACGGCAAGTCGTACAAGCTGAACGCGAAGACCGCGACCCTGGTCGTGCGCCCACGGGGCTGGCACCTGGACGAGAAGCACGTGCTGGTCGACGGCAAGCGCATCTCAGGCGGCATCTTCGACTTCGCCCTGTTCATGTTCCACAACGCGAAAGAGCAACTGGCCCGCGGCGCCGGTCCGTACTTCTACCTGCCGAAGATGGAATCGCACTTGGAAGCGCGCCTGTGGAACGACATCTTCGTCATGACGCAGAACGAGCTGGGCCTGCCGCAGGGCACGATCAAGGCCACCGTGCTGATCGAAACCATCCTGGCCGCCTTCGAGATGGATGAAATCCTGTACGAACTGCGCGAGCACAGCGCGGGCCTGAACGCCGGCCGCTGGGACTACATCTTCAGCTGCATCAAGAAGTTCAAGCTGGACAAGGACTTCTGCCTGGCCGACCGTGCCAAGGTGACGATGACGGCACCGTTCATGCGTGCCTACGCGCTGCTGCTGCTGAAGACCTGCCACAAGCGCAATGCGCCGGCCATCGGCGGCATGGCGGCGCTGATTCCGATCAAGAACGATCCGGAAAAGAACGAAACGGCAATGGGCGGCGTGCGCAACGACAAGGCCCGCGATGCCACCGACGGCTACGACGGCGGCTGGGTAGCCCACCCGGGCCTGGTCGAGCTGGCCATGACGGAATTCAAGAATGTGCTGGGCGACGCCAAGAACCAGATCGCCAAGCAGCGTCCGGACGTGGAAGTCACGGCGGCCGACCTGCTGAACTTCCAGCCGGAAGCACCGATCACGGAAGCGGGCCTGCGCTACAACATCAACGTCGGCATCCACTACCTGGGCAGCTGGCTGGGCGGCAACGGCTGCGTGCCCATCCATAACCTGATGGAAGACGCGGCCACGGCCGAGATCAGCCGCTCGCAGGTGTGGCAGTGGATCCGTTCCGACAAGGGCGTGCTGGAAGACGGCCGCAAGGTCACGGCCGACATGGTGCGCGCGATGATCACGGAGGAGCTGCCGAAAGTGAAGACGAACGCCCCGGACGGCGCCAGCCCGAACTACGAGCGCGCCGCCGCAATCTTCGAGCAGATGTCGACGTCGGAAGACTTCGCCGAATTCCTGACCTTGCCGCTGTACGAAGAGATCTAAAACTTACGCTCGGCCAGCGGCGGGCGCGCCAGGAATTCCTTCAGGCGCGCCTCGTCGATGCGGTGACCGGCCATGCGGCGCAGCAATGCGTCGATCCGGTCACCGCCCCAGAACAACTCGTTCTGGTAAGCAAACGTCGGCACGCCGAACACGCCGCGCGCAATGGCCGCTTCCGTGTTGTCGATCAGGGCCTGCTTTACCTCCGGCGTCATCGCCGCCGCCTGCAGCGCTTCACCGTTCAGATCGCATTCCCGGGCCACCTGCAACAGCACGGCCGGCCGCGAAATATCCAATCCGTCCTCCCAGCATGCTCGCGCCAGCGCGAAGGCAAAGCGCTTGCGGCTGTTCGGCGACGCGATCGCCACGCACATGCGCAAGGCCAGCAGCGGATTGAAGGGATGGCCGGGTGGCCCGCGGAAGGTCAGCCCCTGGGCGTCGGCCAGCCGCATCACGTCGCGGAAGGTCTGTTCGCGCTTGGCGGGAATTTCCGCCGGACCCTTGGTGCCGTGCGCCTTCAGCAGTCCGGCAAACAATACGGGCGTGATGTCCACCTGCACGCCGGCCGCCTCGATCCGGGCGACCTGTTTCGTTGCCAGCCACACGAAGGGGCTGATTGGATCAAAATAGAACTGGACAGTCTCCATGATGAACCTCCTCGTCGATTGTCTCGTATCGTGTCGTTCGGGTTTGCCCCGTCAGAAAGTATTCTTCCATTCGCGCAGCGCCGCGAACACGGCCAGCGGCGCAGCGTCGCGCGCGATCTTGCCGGCCTGTACCAGGGTGCGGGCGATGGCCGCTTCCCGGTAGCGCAGGAAGGGATTGGTGGCGCGCTCCAGCGCGATGGTGCTGGGCACCGTCGGCTCGCCCCGTTGCCGTTTCGCCGTCTCGACGTCCACGCGCGCGCGCAACGCGGCGTTTTCCGGTTCGACAGCTGTGGCAAAGCGCAAGTTCGACAGCGTGTACTCGTGCGCGCAAAAAACCTGGGTGTCGGCCGGCAGCGCCGCCAGCTTGTCCAGCGACGCCGCCATCTGCTGCGGTGTGCCTTCGAACAGGCGCCCGCAACCGCCGGCAAACAGCGTGTCGCCGCAGAACAGCATCGGCGCCGCGCCCGCGCGCACATAAGCAATATGGCCCTTCGTGTGGCCGGGCACGTCGAGCACCGTCAACGTCAGCGCCAGTCCCGGCACCTCCACCGTATCGCCTTCCGCCAGCGGCCGGGTGACGAGGGCAATGCCGTCGCGGGCCGGGCCGAACACGGGCACGGGCCACGTTTCCAGCAAGCGGGGCACGCCGCCGATATGGTCAGCATGGTGGTGGGTGAGTAGAATGGCAGTAAGGCGCAAGCCGAGGCGCTCCAGCGCAGCAAGAATGGGGCCGGCGTCGCCTGGATCGACGACGGCCGCATGGTGCCCGTCGTGGAGCAGCCACAGGTAGTTATCGTTAAACGCTGGCACTGCCAGCACGTGCAAAGGCTTGTCGAGCAGGCTTGTCGGGGTCATCGGCTGTTGGGTGAAAGTCTGGCTTACCGGGGCGCAAAAGGAAAACATGGATAGCGCAACATCGGAAAAATCCATTATAGCGCTGGACAGCTGGCTGCAAACGCCGGCCGGCGCGTACGTGCGGGCCTGGGAGCAGCGCGTGCTGGACGAATTGACGGCCGATATCTTCGGTTTCAATGCCTTGCAGATCGGCACGCCGCAAATCGACGCGCTGGCGGCCAGCCGCATGCCGCACAAATGGCTGGCCACGACCCGGCCCGCCGTCACGGCCGCGGGCAGCCGGCCCGTGGCGCTGACCTTCGATGCGGGCGAAATCCCGTTCGCCTCGCAAAGCTTGGACCTGGTCGTGCTGCCGCACGTGCTGGAGTTCGCCGCCGAGCCCCACCAGGTGCTGCGCGAAGTGGAGCGGGTCCTGATTCCGGAAGGCCAGCTGATCATCTGCGGCTTCAATCCGGCCAGCCTGTGGGGCCTGCGCCAAGTGACGGCGCGCCTGACGGGCGCCCACTACCTGCCCGAGGCGGGCGAATTCATCTCTATGCCCCGCATCAAAGACTGGTTAAAATTGCTGAATATGGGCGTCAGCCACAGCCATTTCGGCTGTTATGCGCCCGCCTGCCGCACCGAACCCTGGCTGGCCCGCTATGCCTTCATGGACCGCGCGGGCGCACGCTGGTGGCCTTACTTCGGCGCCGTCTACATGGTCCAGTCGATCAAGCGCGTCAAGGGCATGCGCCTGATCGGCCCCGCCTGGAGCAAGAAGGGCGCCAAGGCGCCCGTGGCCGTGCCCGCGGCCAACAAGCACAGGCGCTTGCAGGGGGACGCGGCGCCGGCATCGATCGAATCACTGAAAGAATAGAAACAGCAGAATGGAAAAAGTCGAAATTTTCACGGACGGCGCCTGCAAGGGCAATCCCGGCACGGGCGGCTGGGGTGCCCTGATGGTGGCGGGCGAGGCGGAGAAGGAACTGTTTGGCGGCGAACTGAACACCACCAACAACCGCATGGAATTGCAGGCCGTGATCGAATCGCTGCGTGCGCTGAAGCGCCCCTGCGAAGTGGTGTTGCACACGGACAGCCAGTACGTGCAGAAGGGCATCAGTGAATGGATTCACGGCTGGAAGGCGCGCGGTTGGCGCACGTCGACCAAGGAGCCCGTCAAGAATGCCGATCTGTGGCAGGCCCTCGACACGGCCCAGGCCGTGCACAAGGTGGACTGGCGCTGGGTGCGGGGCCACAACGGCCACCCCGGCAACGAGCGGGCCGACATGCTGGCCAACCGCGGCGTCGAGCTGGTGCGCCGCAAGTAAACCGGCGGCGCCTCCCGGGCCGCGCTTTGCTATACTGCGCGGTCGTTCCAGAACTTCACCAAGAATCCATGCGCCAGATCGTCCTCGATACGGAAACCACCGGTATCAATCCCAAGCTGGGCAACCGCGTCATCGAGATCGGTTGCGTCGAGCTGGTCGAGCGCAAGCTGACCGGCAATAATTTCCACGTCTACCTGAACCCGGACCGCGACTCGGAAGAGGGCGCGCTGGCCGTGCACGGCCTGACCACCGAATTCCTCAGCGACAAGCCGCGCTTCCACGAAATCGCTGGCCAATTGCGCGACTACGTCCAGGGCGCCGAAGTCATCATCCACAATGCGCCCTTCGACCTGGGCTTCCTGAACCACGAATTCCGCCTGGCCAACCTGCCGCCGTTCGACGAGTGCATCGGCGGCGTTATCGACACCCTCGTCAATGCGAAGGAACTGCGACCCGGCAAGCGCAACTCGCTGGACGCCCTGTGCGACTTCTACGGCATCTCGAATGCCCACCGCAAGCTGCACGGCGCGCTGCTGGACGCCGAGCTGCTGGCCGACGTCTACCTTGCCATGACCCGGGGCCAGAACAGCCTGGGCATGGACATCGAGGAAGAGACGTCGAGCGGCGGCGTCGTGCTGGAACAGGTGGCGCTGGCAGAAATTTTCGTACTGCGCGCGTCCAGCGAGGAACTGCAGGCCCATGAGGAACTGCTGAACGGTCTCGACAAGGCGGTCAAGGGAACTTGCATCTGGCGCACGCCGATTTCCTGAAGTCCCTTGACGGGGCGCAAGTCGCCCCCTATAATAATGCTTCTTCGGGAGGTTAGCTCAGGGGTAGAGCACTGCATTCACACTGCAGGGGTCGCAAGTTCGAAACTTGCACTTCCCACCAGAATTCTTTGTAAATTCAATGGCTTATCCTTAGGCCATAGACACCAAGTGGACCAGGTCATAGGTGCAGTACTGCAAAGTACTGCAAACCTCCTGGAACTGCTTGGCACACCCTGGTTCGTCCTGAGCCATTCTTTATCCCATTTCCGTTGATCATTTGCACAGCTTGCTTGATGAGCACGCGGCACCTAAACTACGCTTCTCAGTAATGTACAAGGGTGGCTTAAGTGCGTCTACTGCTTCTTCCTGCTGGCATTGGTCTCACCCTTGCTGTGTTCGGTGCTGAACTCATTGTGAGCGTCGTTGCATCGGTTTTGTTGTTTGGTTACCTCGTCTTTCGGTTCACGGAAGATCGCCACTGCCTACTGTCTATTCTGCTTACCTCCATCGGTACCCTGTGCTCTTTCTTTTCCTCACTTGGCGTGGATGGTGAAGCACATGTAGCCGCTAGCTCTTCCGATATCGTCCTTTGGGGACTCGTCGCCTCATGCTTTGTCCAGTCGTTAAGTAGCAGATTGCGCCACCTACTTGTCTGAGTTCGCCTTGCTCGTTATTCAGATCCCGTATTCCACTAAACGAGTTAAGCTGATCTGTTCATTGCTCATGCTGGCCATTTCACCAACATCAGCAGCGACAGGACAGACGACGCAACATGATACATCCCGAGCAAGTGCTGGTGGCTAATGTTCGGCGTTTCACAGCAACCCTTGGCGCGAGCTGTGGGGCAAATACTAATTTTATTACCGTCAACATGACGAACTCGGTGCAGCAGTCTCGGCTCCGACTGATCAAGGTGCATGGGTATTGCTGACCCTGTGTTTCATCCACGATCTGATGCTCGACCTACAGGCCGCCTTGCGGGGCGGACCAAATCACCGCGGGGGGCAGGGGAGGCGCGGCTGCAGCCGTGGCACCCACCGCACTCAGTTCTATGCGTTCATTGCAGAATGGGTTGCAGCAGCGTTGGGACATCGATTACAACGATGTTGCGGCCACCGATTGATTGATAGCCAATAATGAAATCAATATTCGCTGGCCTGCCACTATCGTGCGTCCTCCCATAAAAGGGTTGAGTAACAGCGCACTTCTCGATGCCCGTTACTTTTTCTACAATGATTCCACATACGCCGGTTGGCAACCGAACAATAATTACTGTCGGCGACAGATAATAGGTTTCCGATCTCTCGCTCTGCGCACGCAGATCAACGAGATGAACGAGCATGTGGCCCACTATAGCCGATCCTGAGCTGACCTCATTATCAGGATTGGTCCGAATCAATGCGCGCAGGGACCGTACTTCCTGCACCACGCTGAGTTCAACCGCGTATTCCACTTCCGCCACGTTGAACGTTATGTATTGCTGAAATACAGGGTGACGTTCTTGCTTTTCGACCGGTGCGAATCCTAAATTATTCATTATGTGCCTCCCTTCTAATGAGGATTTCATTCGACGAGTAATGAGGTGCGATGTATTCTGGCCAATTTGTTGCCTCAGTCATAAGTTGCAATCTAATCGCCACGCACGCGTCCAAATTGATTCATCTTCGATGCAACCGTTCGCAGACAGATAAGAAAATATTAAATGCTAAGGGTATGGAGGGGAGAGTGCACGCTCATTGCCGCAATGCCCGTCTGTACTCATCAGGCTTACGCGTCAGTGCGAGCTGTACCCGGGTCCGTGGAGAAAGCTTCGTTGTCTGAATGCTGGGTATCCCGACCCGAATGCTTGTCCAATGGGCTTCCAATGGCACTAGCTGAGGAAGGCTTGACTGGATAATCGGCCCGGGGTTCCATCTTGGATGCTGTTTGTAAGCCAACGGTCGCTGCACAGAGCTCCAGCGTGGCCGTATGCTCGCCGTCTGGCGAGGGTAACGCCTGATTAATGCTAGGGTATTGCGCACTGCCGACGAAATGCGGCTCTTCAGTCGTTCGAACTGTGTCCGTACGGTCCCCAGTGATGGTAGCATCGGCTGAGCTTATTTTTTTGGCGTTGTTGTCGTAGTTGCTCGGCTGCGGTGGGGCTCCCAGGCCGGAAACACCCTTCGCTCTGGAATCCGCTGCTTCATCGAGCTCTTTTGCTTTGTTCTGTAACTCCGCTTTAACGATCCTGGCCAACGTTGCTGTGCGTCTTACAGTCCGCTTTGCGCGAGATTTCTGCTCCGCCAGTTCCTTAGAAGTCAGAAATCCGTCGATCGCCAATGTTTCAAGCATCGGCATTAATTGATCCACTTTGGTGATGAGATCAAGAAATCGACTGTCGTACGTAGAGAATATGGATGCGAAGAGTCTTAAAGGTTGTACATCATATGACGCAAGTTCCTTAACGCTATGCTCCTCGCAACGTCGAGCTGCTGAGGCTAAATACTGATCAGCGAGTCCCGTTTGCTTCACCAATTGGCGACTCAACCTCGCTTCGGCGTCGTCCACAATCGTCGGATCCAGTCGCAACCGTGCAAAGACCATAATGTAGTGCATGCTCCTCTGCACCGTGTCAAACTCGTCTCGAAAGAGTCGCTTTGCCTCTGGGCTGGAAAATTCCACCGCGACTTTACGACTCGCGGACTCAAGAGTCCGTCTTGACGTTTTTCGTTGCTGGGCCATCAAGCGAACATTCGTTTCCCCGGCGTCCTGCAAGAATACTTGCGTGCTTTGAGTGCTTTGCGTGCTCATCGTACTCTCCTCCATCCGTCAAAAGGTCGCCCTCCCTATTTATCATGCAACGACAAAATCATACGCGCAAGGGCAGAATTCCTGGGAAAACGAACTCTTTTCAGGCGGCGTCATGGGCAATGCATTGGGGAGGCGGGCGAAGCGCTGGGGTGGTTCCTGCCAATTCATCCAGGCGACAATCTGTTTGACACAATAAAATTCACGTACTACATTAGGAGCATTGCGCCAACCACCAGGGCGGGCCGCCGAGGGGACGATTGTCCACCCTATACGGTGCCAAATGGATCCTATCGCAAGAGTTCTACAGGTGCACGCTGGCCGCGCCATATTAGCTATGTTCATAGCTAGGGTCAGCCTCCAATAAGTCGGACTTGGTAAGCCGTTCGACACTACAAGACCGCAACTGCATTCCGACCCCATGTTGGACAGTTCGCCCCAAAAGCAGGGCTTGCCTCTGCGACTGCAAAGACCGTTCGGTCAACTGCGCAAATATATCTGCAATCAGCATCGCCGAGTGGCATCTTCGTCGGTGCGACAGAAAATTTCAACTTAGGAGTTATTACTCGAAATTCTCACGTCGAAGCGCAATAGGGGCGCTCCGGCCGCACTTCGCCCTTATTTTTCCAAGAGGCCAAATCATGGAAACAACTCAATCGGCACAAAATTACTCAACGCAAGCCAGTCTGGATTTAGGTGACGACCTTCCACTATATGAGCTGGACGGCTCAATTTTTTCAGACGTAGAAGGCGACTGCGATAAAAAGATCGAATTCAGTTCACAGGAAATTGTCGATCTTCATTGGCGCCTGTTACGACAGGTCAGGCTACTCGCCGACCCAACGGCACCGCTCGACGAAAAATTTGAGATCGTGCGATGGGTTTTTACAGATCGCGACCGCGACCAACGGCCATTTTCATTCGTCAACTGTCTTCGTGTCGTGGGATGCAGCCCCCAGGCACGACTGCCCTTCTGCGGTCTAATCGACCCCGAAGAGGTGCGGGATTGGATCGCGGCGAACCTCAAGCGTTGGTTCCTGGAATCTCTGGCTCGTCTCCCCGCCTTTGCGCGCGAAATCGTAATGCGCAACCCGGAATGGGTTTCCGAGCAACTTTATATAGAGCCGCAATGGCTAAATCGTCAGATTCGAAAAATAGCGTTGGCGTCCTCCACGATGCGAAATGAGCAGCCGGTACAACGAGAGACCCTGGACCTGTTTGGGCAGTAGTTGCGTTGTTGGCTCAGTAAACGGCAAGATTTTCGCCCGCTCACGGATTACATCCGTGACCTTAAGAAACATGAATGACTATTGTAGAGGTTGTCATGGATATGATGCAAGACATAACCCATATTACTCACTTTCAGCTAGTCAAGAATACGAGTGATTTGGACTACTTCATCAAAGAACAGGAAATCCTGTTCAATCAACGGGGCCGAGTATTTCATCTCCCCGACGACAAGCCCGTCTGGATTGCCTTGGCTGAACACGGCTACGAATTCCGTGTGTACTATTTGCCAGGAATGTACGTGGATTATTTCGTGCCGTTCCACGATATCAATCGCTATCCGATCGGCCAGGCTATCAATCTGCAATTGCTTCGGGTCAATCGCTAACCGATGTAGCCCTAGGAGTTACGAAATGGACGGCGGCGATGTTGCTATTCAGGCTGCCGGCGAGCGATATCAGGAAATCGATAGACGCGCTCGCGGTCGGTGGACCGAGATATTGTTGGCGTTCGGCGCTGACGAAACCATGCTAAAGAGGAAGAATCAACCATGCCCAATGCCATGTTGCGTCGGATCAGTGGATCGATTTACTTATGACGACAAGTTTGGTGATGGTAACTATTTTTGCAGACATTGCGGCGCCGGAGGCGGATTTAAGTTGCTGATGGCCATCCGTAACTGGACCGCTAGAGAAACTTGCGCGGAACTTGAACGGTATCTCGGGGTTGCTGCGGAGTCCGCAAGAAGAGTCGTCCCAAAATCGAAGCAGCGGGACAGCTCGGAATTTATCGCTTTCCAGGTGGGGAAACTAGCAAAGGGCTCGTACGAGATCAGTACGGCAGATGAGGCGGGCCGCTACTTGGCGGGCCGAGGCCTCGTGATGACGCGATACCCTCAGTCATTACGCTTTCACCCATCAGTGGAATATTGGGATATCGATTCGGCGACTGGAAAGAAATTTTTGGTAGGAAGATATCCTGCAATGCTGTGCTGTATGGAGGATAAGAGCGGATCCCTTGTTGCGATACAGAGATTGTATCTGCAAGACGGTCGGAAACATCCAAAGTTGAGCTGCCGACGCATGCTAGGAAACGGTAACTCGGGCGCAGCAGTCCATCTGGGAACGCCAGCAAGTACGCTGGCGACTTGCGAAGGCGTTGAGAATGGACTTGCTATATATATTCGGTACGGCGTCCCAGTATGGCCGGCAATGAACGCGGGGAACCTAGAGAAATTGTGGATTCCAGATCACGTCACGAAGCTCAAGATTTATGGAGACAATGACGCCGATAGCTGCTACGACGGCCAAGCCTCCGCTTACGCTTTGGCTCGCCGGATATCCAAGTCCCGTAGGCCAGATCAGCGTGACGTGGAAGTGTTTATCCCGAAACGCCCAGGGTCAGATTGGGCAGATGTCTATTTTCAAATTGCCACGTATAAGCAATCTGAACCAACGAGCGGACATGTGAGTCGCGGCTAGGCAAGACTTGCCCGCGGTTCTAGGAAAAACGTGCGGGGTGTCTTATCAAGATTTCCCGCTTAACAGTCAAGGAGTTAATTTATGAAATGCGGAAAAAGCAGTATCGATTCCCTTATGAAGGAGCTTGAGAGACAAGCTTTATCGAAAAAAGATATGATCGTGCCGGCACCGAAAATGTCGCTGGATACTATGGCGAATGACGGCTGCCGCTTGATTGTTAAGGAACAGGCCGGGCCCCAGTGCTATGGTCTGACCGAGCACGCTTGCCAGCAACTTGCCAGCCGACTGGAAATTCCGACGGTGTACTTTCGGCGTATGCGGGAGCTTGAACCACGTCTGCTGGACATTAACGTCAATTGGTGGCTCGACCGCCAACCGGATGTGAAGTATATGGTGCGTGTGCTCGATGGCAAGGCGAGAGCGATCCTCTCCAATCGCTATCGCCGTCTCGATAACTTTGAACTCGCACAGTTTGTTGTGCCGGTTTTACAAAACCTTCCGGGTGCAATCTTCGAGTCGCTCGAGCTGACGGATCGCCGTTTTTATGTGAAAGTGGTATGCAGGTCTGTCGAGTTCGAAATTCAGCCTGGTGATATCGTCCAGGCTGGGGTCGTCGTTTGCAATTCGGAAGTCGGCTGCGGGGCGACATATGTGAAGCCTCTCATCTACCGATTGATATGCAAGAACGGTCTAATCGCCAGTGACCGGACACTGCTACGAAACCATCTGGGACGGGCCATCGGGGGGGACTTCGATGATGCGACGGTATTTGCCGACGAAACCCTGGCCGCGGACGATCAGGCGTTCTTTCTCCGCATGCGCGATATCGTCAGGGCAGCGGTTTCCGAGGTGACGTTCACGATGCTGTCGGAGAAATTAAAGAACACCCTCGGGATCCAGCTCACCGGCGATACCGAGGCCGCAGTCGAAGTGCTCGGCAATAAGTATGGCATGCTCGATGCTGAGCGCTCTGGGGTCTTGCTTCGCCTGCAGGCGAATAACGATCCTACCGGTTATGGGCTGATCAACGCTGTCACTGAATACGCCCAGATGATCCCGGACTATGATCGCGCTACGGAGTTCGAAGAGATCGGCGGGAAGTTGCTCGATCTACCCATTCGCGAATGGAGGCAATTAGCTAGGGCTGCTTAGGCGACCTCGCTCCGTGTTTGGCCAGCCATAGCAATTTCGGCTGGCTTTTTTTCGCTATAGTGGGTGAGTTAAGAAGGTTCGCGATGCCAGAGCGGTCAGGAGCTATCTTGTCGGCTGTTTAATCACGCAATATCGAAGTACAACTATTCGGCGGAAACCACCTATCTGATTGGTGACTTCGGTGACGATTTGGAGCGCGAACACACGACCGTGCATCTGCAGGGGTAGTTGGACAAGCAGGGTGTCACCGTACTGGAAGCTCGCCGTCGGCTACACATTTGCAGGCTTGGCTGCAGGTTGCGGACACAGCGGTCACCGGATTGCCGGCAATGGCTGTGCGCGCACGCAGCCCCGTAGTTCGTCGCAGCTTGCTCGAACAGCATTTCGCCTTGGCCTAACGTTTGGATGACGTAGATGTTCCAGTCGTCGCTATTCGGCGCGGTACGGCGGCCCCAGATAGTTGCCTTCTCCGGCGCGCCAGGTGACCCCGCTTGTGCGAGGGCCCCGGGATATCGTTGGTGTTTCTTTCTTGACCGCAACCAGCGTACAATCGCGGCTTCCCTATTTGACTTCAAAGCCAGGCATGCGCAGAGTAAAACGCACCTCAGTTCGGCTGATTCCGTCCCTGGCAGCAAGTGCGCCGAATTTGCTCGAACAGAAGAAGGCGTTGCGTAGTTATTTCGCCTTGCCCCCCGGTCGGAGGCAGCAACTTCGGGCGCCCGTCGACCTAAGTCTTGTCCGGCGCCCCGATGTGCTCAACAGCTTGCATTCCATGTTCGCTGGCAAATGTGCGTATTGCGAAAGTAGACTCGTTAGTACGGACGGCGTGGTCTCGCACTTCCGCCCGCCTTCGAACGCAGCGTCGTCGAAGAACATGCCCGATAGCCCTGAACATTACAGCTGGCTGGCCTACGAATGGCGCAATCTTCTGTTGCTGTGCGAACGGTGCGACGCGTTAAAGCGAAACTATTTCCCGGTGCACGGCGTGCGCGCAGAACCGCTCGGCTCATGGAACGACGCCCAGCGAACCGAACATCCGCTGCTACTAGATCCTTCAATTGACGAGCCTTACCGGCATCTTTGCGTTAACAGCCACGGCTCTATTGCCCACTTGAGCGAAAAAGGAATGGTCACGATTGCCGTACTCGGGCTCGAACGCCCGGAATTGCTCAATCGGCGGGGAGCACATTTCGCTGGTATTGTCGCGCTCCTGTCTGATACGGCCAGTGATACGGACGAGATGCTGAACAGGGCGATGTCCGATGACGCCGAATTCGCAGGCGTGGTGTCGCTGGGTAATCCCCCCATTTTTAGAGCACGCTAAAAGTAGAGGTTAAGCGGCAAGTGCCAATTTCTGTTTTGGCGTGATACCGCCGAGCGCCATATTGGGTCGGTCGTGATTGTAGGTCCACAACCAGTTG
>NZ_WNKZ01000005.1 GCF_009720835.1 Pseudoduganella buxea | reverse complement strand
GCCCTGTTCCAGCACCAGCTTGACTGCTTCGGCTCTGAACTCGGGCGTGTATGTTTTCAATTTCATGTGCTTGCCCCTTCCGACAATTTTATCAATCGGAAGTGTCCGAAAAAGTCAGGGTACCTCAGTCTCCGTTCTTCTCGGCTATGCGGGCTTCTTGTGACAAAAAAGTAATCCGCTCTTTATCCGCCGCAGCCGCAGCATCAGCAGCAGCTTGCTTCTTCGTATTTGGCCCTTCGGCTGGCGGTTTGTGCGGTTCCGGTTTGTCTTTGAGAGGCGTCGCTGACTTGGCTTCTGGTTTTGGCTTTGCCTTGCTGCTTCCCTGCGACACAGGTTTACTTCCGCTCTTGGGTGCGTCGTCAGCGGCATGGGCAAGCACATGACCTGCCGTATCCTTGACGCGTTGCTTGCCTGGTAGAGCCGCAGTGTTTTTGTTGGCTTGGACACCAGCGGCGACCGTATGAGCTTCCTTTGGCGCTGTCTGTGATAGTACCTTTGCAAGCCTGGAATCGAGTTCGACGAGCGCTTTTGGAACCTGTTCGAGCGCCTCCCTTTGCAAATCGTAGAACTTTTTCTCCCAATCGGCCAGCCTGGCAATTGTCGCCTTTACACTGTCGAAGTACCGCAGGCCTTCCAGGTGCAAACGCAGCGACTTGACGATGTCTATCAGCTTCCCGGTGAGTTTGTTCAACGCTTGCAGAAGGGGCTTTTGATACTTGGCAAAGCTCACGGCCCGCAAAAATTTCAGGATGTCTCCCTTGATAAACTTTTGCAGAAAGTGCACCAGCTCGACAAGCTTGGTGGCCTCCTTGATCAGCAGTAGCATTACTGCACGCAGCGCAGCGCCGAGTTCCGAGCCTGCGATGCCACCGACGATCGCGCCAACGCCCGCGGCTGCGGCGCCACCTGCCGCCATTGCGACCGGTAAGGCGATAACGATGAGGCATGCACACAGCAACACCCATTCCATCAGCTCCTTGCGTTTTTCGGGATGGTTGGCAAGTCGCAGGATGACGGCAACAGCATCGCGTGCACTCGTGACGATAACGACGCCTGGAATAAAACTGACGAGCATGTCAGCGATAACAGCCGATAGTGGCCGATTGTCGGCAAACTCGCCGAAAAATACGGCCTGGAGCCAATCCATGCTGCCGACAACCTTGCCCCACGCGTCTTCCAGGACGTTCTGCTGTGGCGCGCCCTTGCTCATGGCCGGCCTTTCGAAGCAATGATTCCTGGCGTCCAATTCAGCAGTTCGTGCACGTCGGCATCCATCTCCGTGCTGACAGTCGAGCTGGCCTGTAAAGGCTTGTAGTCATATTCGATCTTTGCGCCGATGCCCGGCGGTATTCCGCAAATCCGCGCGATGCCCGCCGCATCCAGGGTTCCCTTGCGAATACTGCCATCGCTCAGGATCGCTCTGTAAGCCGCTCCGGCCATTGGCTCGCCCCAGTCCGTGAGATGTCGGAACTCCAGATCGTTTTTCCCCAGCTCAGCCTTGGGTACATGCGGCATTACGTATGACTTGGTCTTGGGTCCTGGCATCTCATGCATCGAGGCTTGTGCCGTCCATTTCCCAGACGTGCCATTAGTGATACCGGACGCATTGATTTTTATGTACGAGCCGCCGGCTGAAATTGTGACTTCCTCTTTCGCATGAATTTCGATGCGTGATGTGGTCGACAGCAGTCGGACTACTTTCTCTGCGATGAGATCAAGGTCGTCACTTTGCGCCTGCACTTCAACCTTGCCTTTCGCGGCAAACAACTTGATTCCCGCGTTATAGGCAAAGAGACTGATTTTCTCGGCAACGCTTGCAAGCAGGCTTTTGCCCACGGCGATATCGGTGTCCTTCCCCGACGAAAGGGTCACCTCAGCCCCCGCATGAATATGGGTGGCTTTCGCGCATGCCAGGCCGATGCCCGCTGGGGAGGCTGCCAGCAACAGCGGCTCCTTGAACCGGTTGGCCGAGCCTTGCCCACCTCCTTCGTACGGCTCCTGCGCGGCGTCGATAAACTGGTTGAGGGCTTCCTGACCGGCAAGGGCCTCAGCCCCGGACTTCTGCGCCGTATCCGACAAGCTTTTGGCCAGCGTTGCTCCTGCCGTCAGCTGGCTTGTCGCCTCGGTGGCGTCGAGTTGTGTCCCTTGCGGTCCTGGGCGTCCATACGTGCTGAGATACAGCCCCTTATGCGTAACGATTGCGCCGTAGTCGTCGGTACTCAGCGCGAAGCCAGACCCGTAGAAGTCGCTCCGCTTATTGCCGGATTGCGTAACCAAGTAACCGAGGTTGAGTTGCGAGTGGGAACTTGTGCTGTAGAGTTGAAGCCTGTTTTGCTTGTTCGTATCGTCGAACACCACCTGGTTGAAACCGCTGCCTTTGAATTCCTTCGATTTGTAGCCCGACAGCGCCCCATCGGTGTGCCACACTGGGGTCTGCTCTTCGTTGTAAAGGCGGCCGGTAACGACCGGACGGTCAGCATCGCCATCCAGAAAAGTAACAATGACCTCCTGGCCGATACGCGGCACGTGGAGTCCGCCCCAACCTTGTCCGGCATTCGGGTAGCTGACACGCACCCAGCATGAAGCGCGCTCGTCCCCAGGGTTTTGCCTGTTCCACCGGAATTGAACCTTGACGCGGTTGAGATGGTCGGTATAAACCTCCTCGCCGGCCGGCCCCACTACCACGGCGGTTTGCGGATGCAGCGTGGGCTTATGATGTTCGAACGGGCTTCGAAACGGCACTGTGCGACGATGGACCTCCATCGCGTTCAAGCAGAACCCCGGGGTCCCACTGACTGTCAAAGCATCCATCGCCGCGGGCCTCAGGGCGCGACCTGTAGATGTCCTGAAGGCCTCCAGCTCGGTCCGCAGGCTGCCAGGAAAGTCTTTCGTGTTGGTGGAAATGGGCAAGTTATTTTCGATACACCATTCAATCGCGGTGATCACGAATTGCCGGTCTTCAGGCGGATCGGACTGATGAACAGGATGCTCTTCCAGGCCAAACCAGGCGCCCGCCGCCGCTGAGCGAACGCCTGAAATGGCGCGGAACCGTTTCATTCCGCATTCCCATTGTTCGACGCGGAGCCGCGCCCTCTTTTCGCCGCACTCCCTTGTCGGGTACGCATGCGCTCCTGCGTACTCGTAGACCTCCAGTTGACCGGGTAAATCCCCATGCTGGGGCATTACCGTAGTATTGACTTCCCTGACAATGCTTGGTGCCTTGTAATCATTGGTTCTGCTCGTGTACTGGCTCGCAGCGAGGTGACGATCTGCACTCCAGTGCACGATTTTGTTGAGCTCGTCTTCAGTGCCTGCGCCGTGGAAGCGAACTTCGTTATCTGGAATGGGTTTTAGTAAGTCAGTGCTGTCTGTGATGACCAGTACGTGACCACACCCGTCAGGATTTTGCTCATGGTAGCCGTACCACCCTTCCTCTTCCAGAAGGCGATTGGCGAAGTTCCAGTCCGTTTCGTACTGGGTGCAATAAGACCGGGACGATGCCGGCTCCCGCAAGTCAAAGCGGAAATTGCCCTGGGCTTGGGGATGTGCATTGAAAACCTCGCTCAGGATGTCGTCGGCGGTCTTGTCCTGCCAGATGCGGGCATCCTTGCGATATCGCAGAAAATCCAGCCATGGTGCAATCGACAGCTGGCAGTAGGTTATCTGGCCGTCACTGCCCAAGCGCCTTGCGGCAAATACGTAGCCGTGAATGGGCCGATAGCGTCGATCGCGTTGCCGTATCCACAGGGTCACCGGCTGTGCGATAAAGTGTTTAAGCTCGATATTGTTACGCACCGACAGACAGTCGATCTTGTACTCGTAGCTCCTGCCGAGTCGTTCTCGGCCCATAACGCGCTGCGGCAGCATGACATCTTCGCCGAGCGGCGTACTCAGCTTGAGAAGGCGATCCTGTTGTCCCAAAAATGCCTGGCTGGACAGAAAATTTTCGACATCGACCATTGGGCCACCTTAGTTTTAACCGAGGAAGTTGGGCGGATAGGAAAACGAAAACGTCCGGCAACTAATGCGCCGGAAATACGCGATCAGGTTCGGATTTTTATTTACGGATAGCAATTCAGCCGTCACCGGTAGTGGTGTACGGTAGGGGTAATCGCCTAGTACGGTCGTGAGGCGGATCAGAGGATGGAAGCTATTCAGTCAAGCGATGCAGTTCGCTTGATGATTCGCAGTTGACGTCGAGGTCGCGAAGAAGCAACCGGAGGTGCAGCTGCAGGATGGCTTGGCAGACCCATGCGTCGGAAGCGGATAGGCCAGCGTGCCCAAGTGAGCACGGACCTTGACTGGAGAGGTATCTGGGATGAAAAAACGGGGTCAGTCCCAAAGGGACAGACCCCATCGACGGTCGTGTCTACTCAAAAACGGGGTCAGTCCCAAAAGGACAGACCCCATTCAAGCCAACTCAGTCGTACTCGGCCTCGAGCTCCGACCCGGCATAGTTCTCCAGTTCGGCAAACAGCGTCTTCATGGCCGTGCGGCCGGGGATGTGTTGCAGGACCGTGCAGGTGCGGCGGTACAGGTCGATGCGGTGCAGCAGCACCGGGTGGTGCTGGGGCGGCACCGCGGCGACCAGGGCGGCCCAGCCTTCCTCGAAGTCGGGCTTGTTCTTGCGTACCTGCTTGACGAAGCTTTCGAACGACTTCTGGCCCGTGCGGGCGACGATGCGGCCACCGCCGCCGGCGGCGAAGATGATGGCCAGTGCGATGACGCCTTCCGCGTTCAGGTCGGTGTCCTTGATGGGACCCTCGCTGTTGTGGCGGCGCAGCCAGCCGGCCAGCCAGACGACGGCCTGGGCTTCCTGGCGCTGCTTCAATTGCTCCTGGTAGCGCGCCGGGCCGTCCCAGTTCTGGTTCGGGTCCGTCAGGCACAGGTCGAAGAAGATGTCGCGCAGGCGCCGCTGGCTGTAGACGGGGTCCTGGTCGTACTCGCCCACCAGGGTGTCCTCCGGCATGGCCGCCAGGTCCTTCAGCTGGCGGAAGCCCGCCTGGAAGGCCGCTTCCGCGCCGTTGTCGACCAGGTAGTCCAGCGCCTGCTCGTCGCTGTCCATCGTCAGCACCTGTTCCAGGCCCAGCGAGACGCCGCCCACCGTCAGGTTGACGGCCTTCTGGATTCCTTCGGACGTGCGGTTGTTGGTGAACTTCTCCGCCACCATGGCCGTGATGCCGGCCAGTTCGTCGGCCAGTACCACGGCCGCATCCGTGCGCGGATCGGTGGCCAGCAGCTTGATGGCGCGCGTCAGGCGCGGCAGGTTTTCCCTTACCAGTGCCGGCAGCATCAGCTGAAGATCCCCGTGCCCAGGCTGCGGCGGCCCGTGCGGCCGCTGGCGTTGCGGGTGCTCGGTACCTGCTTGCGCAGACGGTGCAGCAGCTCTTTCGTCGAGCGCTGCAGGAAGGCCGGTTCCTCGTCCGGGTCGTCGGAGAATTCGGCGTCGGCCAGGTCGGCGCTGTGGCGGAATTCCGGGAACAGCTCGAACAGGGCGCGGTCCCAGCCATCCTCGCTGGCCTGGGCCAGGGCCACGGCCAGCGGTGCGATATCGTTGTCCGACGACGTCTGCGCCGTGATGTACTGGCCCTTCGAGATGATCTCGCCGGCCAGCTCCAGCACTTCCTTCGGCGCCAGCGAGAACACGATGGCGAACGCCGTGCAGCCCCAGTCCGTGGCCGACGCTTCCTGCAGCAGCTCGCGGCGGCGCTCTTCGTCCTCGGTGCCGAACACGACGCCGTGGATGTGCGTAAACAGCGATTCGGCGATGCGCTCGGGATCGTCTTCCATCAGGTCTTCGTTCCACGTCGCGGCGATATAGGCCAGGCTGTCGGCCCAGGCCTTGGGCGGCACCAGCAGGGTGGCCAGCGACAGCTTGCCGCCGTCGAAGCCGGCCATGTGCAGGGCCGTCACGTGCGGTGGAATGCTTTGCAGCACTTCGGCCACGGCCAGGTCGCCATGCGCCTCGGCGGCGTCGGCAAAGGCCTGCTCGGCGTGGCTCAGGGAGCCGGCCAGCACCAGTTCAGTGACCTGCTTGCTGATGGCTGGCAGGTTCTTGTCGGCATTCTCGGACATCATTTCTCCCCTTCCTGGTCGAACATCTGGGCAAAATCGTCGCTGACGCCGCTGTCCTCGTCGTCGCCGTCGTCACCGTCGTCGCCTTCGGCCAGCTGGTCGAGCGAGACGTCGTCGTCGTCCCACAGGCGCGGGTGCTTGTGCAGGAACGCCGTGATGATGGCCTGGCGGCCCAGGTCCGGGTGGTTCTCTTCCAGCGCGGCGAACATCTCGGCGGCGACGCCGTCCGGGCAGGACGCGGCGGCGAACACGCGGGCCGGATCGCCGTATTCATAGTCGTCGGCATCGGCCAGGATGGTCTTCGGATCGGAAAACTCGATCACGTCCACCAGCGCGAAGGCCATCATGTTCAGGTCTTCGATGCCGCCGCCGGAAGCGTATTCGCTCATCAGGGCGTCCAGCATGCGCTGGTAGTTCTTGCGGTCGGGCGGATCGCCCAGGATGCCGTCGATCTGGGCGGCCAGCTCGCGCGACTGGTAGGCGAACTCGGGGTGTACTTTTCTCATTGCATCAAACTTTCTAGGGATATCGCAGTTTTACTCGGCGGGCAGCGTCACGCCGTGCAGGCCGAACACGGAGCGCCACAACTGGTAGGCCTCGCTTTCCGGATCGATGATGATGCGGTGGTTCAGGCTCTGGTTGTATTCCTCGCGCTTGACGGGGTCGGACAGCACCTCGTAGGCCTTGGCGATGGCCTGGAAACGTGCCGCCGCGCCCGGCGCGGGATTGCGGTCCGGGTGAAAGCGCATCGCCAGCGAGCGGTACACCTTCTTGATCTCCTCGTCCGAGGCGTTGGGCGCGACACCGAGCACGTTGTACAAATTGTCCATCAGGGAACTCCTGTGTCGTGTTCTTAAAGCGTGAAAGGCGAATTATCCTATAGAAAAGCGTGGCCTGTCCCGCCGCGCAATGCGGGGTACGGTAAAATGAGCGATATTCGACTCTTATCCCAGCCTTTTTTCATGAGCAACGACAAAAACGCCGCTTCCGCACCAGCCCCGAATTTTTTGCGCCATATCGTTGAACAAGATCTCGCCACCGGCGCCCACCAGCGCGAGGGCCTTCCATCCGTGATCACGCGTTTCCCGCCGGAGCCGAACGGCTACCTGCACGTGGGCCACGCGAAATCGATCTGCGTCAACTTCGGCATGGCCCGCGATTACGCCGGCCGCTGCCACCTGCGCTTCGATGACACGAATCCGGCCAAGGAAGAGCAGGAATACGTCGATTCCATCATCGACAGCGTCAAATGGCTGGGCTTCGACTGGGAACACAAGGGCCCGGAAGGTGCCGGCACACACCTGTACTACGCCAGCGACTACTTCGACCGGCTGTACGAGATGGCCGAGTACCTGATCACGGCCGGCTTTGCCTACGTGGACAGCCAGAGCGCCGAAGACATGGCGGCCAATCGCGGCAATTTCAATACGCCCGGCACCAATTCGCCGTTCCGCAACCGCCCCGCCGACGAATCGCTGCAACTGTTCCGCGACATGAAGGCCGGCAAGTTCAAGGACGGCGAACATATCCTGCGCGCCAAGATCAGCGAAGATGCGATGGCCTCGCCGAACATGAACCTGCGCGATCCGGCCATCTACCGCATCCGCCACGCCCATCACCACCGCACGGGCGACAAGTGGTGCATCTACCCGATGTACGACTACACGCACCCGATTTCGGACGCGCTGGAAAACATCACCCATTCCATCTGCACCTTGGAATTCCAGGATCACCGCCCGTTCTACGACTGGCTGCTGGCCACCCTGGCGGCCGGCGGCTTTTTCCAGCAGCCCGTGCCAAAGCAGTATGAATTCTCGCGCCTGAACCTGACGTATATCGTCACGTCCAAGCGCAAGCTGCGCCAGCTGGTGGAAGAGAACATCGTCGACGGCTGGGACGATCCGCGCCTGCCGACCCTGGTCGGCATGCGCCGCCGCGGCTTCACGCCGGAAGGCATCCAGCTGATGTGCGAGCGCACCGGCGTGACGAAGTCGGACGGCTGGATCGACTACGGCGTGCTGGAAGGGGCCGTGCGCGAGGACCTGGACCCGAAGGCGCCCCGCGCCATCGCCGTGCTGCGTCCGTTGAAACTGATCGTCGACAATTTCGACGCCAACGACAGCGTCGAATGCAGCTCGCCCGTCCACCCGCACCACCCGGAGCTGGGCAACCGCACGTTCCCGTTCACGCGCGAGCTGTGGATCGAGGAAGAAGACTTCATGGAAGTGCCGACCAAGGGCTATTTCCGCTTCTTCCCGCCCATCGATGGCCAGCCGGGCGCCAGGGTGCGCCTGAAGTATGGTTTCGTTGTCGAATGCACGGGCTACGACAAGGACGAAAACGGCAAGGTCACGGCCGTGCACGTCAATTATTTCCCGGACAGCAAATCGGGCACGGACGGCGCCAACAACTACAAGGTGAAGGGCAACATCACGTGGGTCAGCGCCGCCGCCGCGCTGGCCGCCGAAGTGCGCCTGTATGACCGCCTGTTTACGGAAGCCCAACCCGATTCGGGCGGCAAGGACTTCAAGGAATTCCTCAATCCGAACGCCAAGGAAGTCATCACGGCCTACCTGGAACCGGGCCTGAAGGATGCCCTGCCCGAGCAGCGCTTCCAGTTCGAGCGCCATGGGTATTTCGTGGCCGACCGGGTCGACTCGCAGCCGGGCAAACCCGTCTTCAATCGTATCGTGACATTGAAGGACAGCTGGGCAGCAAAATAAAGTTTTCACATATCCTTATGAAACCGCCGCAAGGCGGTTTTTTTTCGTCTTTGTATTGGACAAAGCGGCCCTGATAATGCTGTCATTGCGTGACAAGGGGCTTTTGTTTATGCTGGCGGCGCTTAATTCATAGGCTGGCGGAGGCGTCGCGGGAACCGCTTCCGGCCTGCATCACCATAGTGCGGACGATGTAAATTGTATGTCTTGCCGGACTTTTTACATAATGAAAGGAAATACCAGGAATATGCTCCATCCGATTATCATGGGTCGCAATATTATAGCCGGCTCCTCCTGATGAGAGATATCGGCACATATTATCTATGTGTCGTCTAGAATGAATAACTTATAGTTGTCTTCTTGCGACAATGCTTGACGGCGCTATCGAATCGTTCATATATTTGAGCGAGGACAAAACCTGAATTGGGGCTTTTATCATGCATGCGTTATTCCGTCCCATCGGGCACGTGCTGCCGTCCAATCCGCAATGGTGGCCCGGCCTCGTGCTGGCACTGGCTACCGGCATGCTGTTTTATGGCGCCGCCGCCCGGTCGATCGAAAACGATGCACGCCAGCGTTTCAGCAACCATGCCCGTACGGCCCAGTTCAGCATCAGTTCCAGGGTAAAGACTTATACCGACGTGCTGCGCGCGGCCGCCAGCTTCTTCCAGGCCGATAACGATGTCTCGCGCGACCGCTTCCACCGCTATGTGCGTGGGCTGGACCTGCGGCAGAACTTTCCCGCCATCGACAACATCAATTTCTCCCGTCACGTGCGCGACGAGGACCGCGCTGCCTTCGAGCTGGCCATGCATCACAGCGGCGCGCGGCTGGACGGCTACCCGGAGTTCGCCATCAAGCCGTCGTCGCGCCGGCCCACCTACGAAGTACTGACCCTGCTCGAACCGGTCGCCGGCTTCGCCGAAAAATATGGCGTCGACATCGGCGCCAAACCCCATGTGGCGGCCGTGCTGGCGCAGCTGCGCGACACGGGCGAGATGGGCTCGTCCGGCCAGCCGATCGGCATCATGTCGCGGCCGAAAGGGGCGGACCTGGGCATGCGCCTGCCCGTGTACCGCCGCGATGCGCCCTTGAGCACGGTCACGCAGCGCCGCGCCGCCTACATCGGCTCCGTCGGCATCGGCTTTTCCGTGCCGCGCCTGCTGCAGGGCGCGCTGGACGAAATGCCCGTGCCGAACGCGCGCCTGCAACTGTACGACGTGGGCCGCCGCGCGCCGGATGGCACCGGCACCGTCGGCGACACGCGCCAGCTGCTGTTCGACAGCATCGAGACGCCTGGCCTGGATAACGGCGAGTCGACCTTCCAGCACATGCTGCCGATCGACTTCAACGGCCGCGTGTGGACGGCTTATTTCAGTGCGCCCAAATCAGCGCTGTACTCGCGCTTCGACGCCTTCCTGCCGTGGCTGGCGGGCCTGGCCGGCGGCGTCAGCTGCCTGCTTCTGTATGCGCTGTTCCACACCCTGGCCTCGTCGCGCAAGCGCGCCATCAAGATCGCCCGGGCCATGACGCGCGAGCTGCGCGACAGTCAGGCCAAGCTGCAGCTGTCGCACCAGCGGCTGCGCCGGCTGGCGGCCCATGCGGACCAGATCAAGGAAGAGGAACGCAAGCGTATCGCCCGCGAGATCCATGACGACCTGGGCCAGAACCTGCTGGCGCTGCGCATCGAGGCCGACATCCTGGCCAGCCGCACGTCGAAGCGCCACCCGTACCTGCATGCCCGCGCCCGCCATACGCTGAACCAGATCGACAACACGATCCGCAGCGTGCGCCACATCATCAACGACCTGCGGCCGAACGTGCTGGACCTGGGCCTGAACGCCGCCGTCGAATGGCAGGTGGCGCAGTTCCGCAAGCGCTCCGGCATCTCGTGCGAACTGATCGAGCACGGCGGCGACATCGACATCGACGACCGCTGCGCCACGGCGTTCTTTCGCGTGCTGCAGGAGTCGCTCAGCAATATCTGCCAGCACGCCCGCGCCACCCAGGTGAAGGTGGAACTGCACCAGCAGCAGGGCCTGCTGCAGATGAGCATTACCGACAATGGTGTCGGCCTGCAGGCCACCAGCCGCTACAAGAGCGGCTCGTTCGGCCTGGTCGGCATCGAGGAACGCATCAACCTGCTGGGCGGTGCCTGCACCATCAGCAGCGTGCCCGAGGGCGGGACGAACATCACCGTGTCCGTGCCGATCTCGTTCAAGGGTGCCCTGATGCCGTATTTCGGCCAGTTTGCCGAACAATAAGAAGTTGTTGCAGGGAATTTTCTGTAGATCAATCAATGAAAATTGATGCCATATAACAATAGGCCAAGCTACGCTCACGTCAACCACGAAAGGAAACTATCATGCACGCAAGCGATTTCGCGGCAATAGCCGAGCTGGATCTGGAACCGATCAAGGTGAAATTGATGCATGAGGAATCCGGCGAAGGCTGGACCCTGGAACAGGCCAATGCGGTCGAGTTCGAGTACCGCCGCTTCCTGTACCTGATGAAGAAATTCCCCAACGAACAGACGGCGCCGCTGCAAGACGTCGACACCTTCTGGCATTACCATATCCTCGACACCTTGAAATACGCCGCCGACTGCGACAAGGTCTTCGGCTACTTCCTGCACCACTTCCCGTATATCGGCCTGCGCGGCGAAGCGGACGAAGCGGCGCACCACCGGGTCGGCGAGCGCATGAAGGAGTTGTACGAAACCACCTTCGATGAACCTTACCTGCGCGCCAGCCGCAGCGCCTTCTCGGGTGTGGCGGCGAACCAGCAGGCCTTCTCGGGCTCGGCTACGACGGCGGACAAGGTGGCGTTCTCGGGCTCGGCTACGACACAAGCCAAGGTGGCGTTCTCCGGCTCGGCCACCACACAAGCCAAGGTGGCGTTCTCCGGCTCGGCCACGGCACCGGCGAAAACGGCCTTCTCCCGTTCGGCAACGGCCCTGCCCTTCAAGACGGCATTCTCCGGTTCCGCCACCGGGAACGGCCGGGTGGCATTTTCAGGCTCGGCGACGGGCACGCCCGCGCGCACGGCATTCTCCGGCTCAGCCACCGGCGACAGCTTCTACGTCGACCGTCCCCGCCTGACCTCCTCGGCTTGACCCCGCTTGTACCGGAACCGCCACAGCGGTTCCGGTTTTTTTCTCCCCGCTTCCCGCTCTGCATCGGCCGTTTCCCTCGCGCACGTTACAAACTTGCAGATTGAAATCCTCCGCGACGGCACTATACTGGCTCTTCGTTGATGCGAATCAACTTCTTGTTCCGGCGCCGAACTCTCCAGGCGCCTGCCGCTATCGTCCCGAGGAAATCCAAATGACTTCATCCGCCCTTTGCAATGCCGTTGCCGCACTCGACCTGGACCCGATCAAGGTCAAACTGATGCATGTCCAGTCCGGCGAAGGCTGGAGCCTGGCCCGTGCCAACGCCGTCGAACTGGAATACCGCCGCTTCCTGCAACTGATGAAACAATTCCCCGAGGAGGAGACGGCGCCGCTGGTGGACGTCGACACCTTCTGGCATTACCACATCCTGGACACGATGAAATACGCGGTCGATTGCGACGCCGTGTTCGGGTACTTCCTGCATCATTTTCCGTATATCGGCCTGCGTGGCGAGGACGACGAGGCGGCGCACGAGCGGGTCGGCCAGCGCATGCGCGAACTGTATGAGGCCACGTTTGGCGAGCCCTACGGCATCGGCGCGGCCGGGAACGATGGGGCGGCCACGGCGTTTTCTGGCCGCGTCAGCGACACGACGGCATATTCGGGCCGCATCAGCAATGACACGGCGTACTCCGGCCGCGTCAGCGCAACGGCCTACTCGGGCCGCATCAGCGCCACGGCATATTCCGGCCGCATCAGCGCGGCCGGCGCGACTGCCCAGCTGACCGCCTACTCCGGGCGCGTTGCCGATGCCACCGCCTTCTCCGGGCGTATCGCCGACGCCACCGCCTATTCCGGCCGCGTCATGCAGGCCCCCACCGCGACGTCGCTGTACGCGGCGCGGCCGTGCCTGCCCGCCTGATCCGCAAGAAGCCAAGCAAAACGGCCGGCGCCTGGGAACCGGGGCCGGCCGTTTTTTATTGCAGGGGCGTGGGCCTTCAGTGGGCCATCAGCTCGCGCAGCTCGCGGATGCTGTAGTCGCTGATCTCGTGCATGCGGATCAGGATGGTGGCACCGATGGGCAGCGTGTTGTGGCGGATCTTGCTGATCACGGGCGGCGCCACTTCCAGGGCGCGCGACAACGCTGCGTCGTTCTTCAGCTGCAACTTGTTGATGATGGCGTCAAGGACGCGGTTCGGGTTATACGTCGGCGAGGACGTGACTTCTTTCAGGGACATGATCAATCTTACGTTAGCGGTCGCTCTTGCTTAAAAAGCGACACATGCGGACAAAATAATCGACGGTTGACGACCCGGTTTGCCGTCAAAGCGCTGCGAACGCCGGCAAACCCGGGCTCATCGCGCCGTTTTGTTGCTCTACAACAACTCTACGGCAAATTGAGTGAGAATGTGTGAGATTCTAACGCGTTTTGTTGTGCTAGGAAATCATCTGATCATTTTTTTTTGACAACACGTCCTGGCAAGGGGGCTGCAGGACGAGGGTGCACCATGCCAGCACGGTAAAGGCGGCCAGTTCGGCCAGGAAGGCCGGCACCAGCGGCATGAAGGCCGACCCGCGCGAGGTGGAACAGGAGATGGCGCAGGATACCGGGGGCGCAGCCGGCGATGGTGGCAGCGCGTGGCCGGCCGCATGCCAGTTCAGTAGCCGGCGGATTTCAGCCGGGGCCGGTGGCGGCTGCCGCGTCTGGCCGCGGCGCGTCATGTAGGCCCGCACCTCTTCCTTGCTGGGATGCGGATAAGGATTGCGGGGGTGGGAACCACCCTGCTTCGGGTCCGGATGCCGCTGTGCGTCCATACGCCCTCCTGGTCATGTCCGCCTACGTTAGTCGCAAGGGCAGTGCGCACGCTTGCGCCGTCTCAAAGGAACTTATCCGTGTGGAATTGTCGCCACGGCCGCGCGCAGGCCATCCGCCACCGTCGGATAACGCAGCCGCAGGCCCAATTCGCCCTTCAGGCGCGCGTTCGCCAGCCGCCGCGATTCCGACATATACGACAGCAGCACGGGCGAGACCACCTCGGCCAGCGCGGCCCGGGGCAGCCGGGGCGGCCGGGCCAGGCCGAAGGCGTCGGCCACGGCGTCGAAGTAGTCGGCCATGCGCAGATCGGTATCGTCCACGCTGTGGTAGATGCGGTTCGGGCGGCCCCGGTGCAAGGCCCGCAGCACGGCCGCGGCCAGGTCGTCGCCATGGATGTGGTTCGTGTAGACGTCGTCTTCCTGGCGCAGGGCCGGCGTGCCCAGGTGCAGCCGCTGCAACGGCAGTCGGTCGGCCGCATAGATGCCCGGCACGCGCAGGATCGCCAGCCGCCCGCCGGCGCGGCGGGCCCACGCCCGCAGCACCCGTTCCGCGTCGACCCGGCGCCGGGCCCGGGCATTCCTGGGCGCCACCGGCCGCGTTTCGTCCACCAGCGCGCCCTGCAGGTCGCCGTAGACACCGGTCGTGCTCACATAAACCAGCCGCGCTCCCTCGGGTAAAATGGCGGTCACATTGCGGGTGCGCCGGTCCAGCATGCCCTCGGCCTGCGGCGGTGCCAGGTGGACCACCGTGTGCGCCAGGCCCGTCAGGCGGCGCAAGGTGTCCGGCCGGTCCAGGTCGGCCAGGATGGGAACCGCACCCGCTGCGCGCAGTTCGGCCAGCCGCTCGGGCTGGCTGGTGACGGCGAACACGCGCCAGCGCGCGCGCAGCAGGGGCAACAGGCGCATGCCGATATCGCCGCAGCCGAGGATCAGCAGGCGCGGCCGGCCGGCCTTGGCGGGCTTGTCGAATTTATGCAGGGTAGGATTATTCATCAAAGGATTGTATGACGTTTCAGATTACTGTTCAGCCCAGCGGCCACCAGTTCGCTTGCGACGAAGACGAGACCGTACTGGCTGCCGCGATGCGCGCCGGTGTCGGCCTGCCTTACGGCTGCAAGAACGGCGCCTGCAGTTCCTGCAAGGGCAAGGTCGTTTCGGGTTCGATCACGCATAAACCGCACCAGCGCCGCGCGCTGACGGAAGAAGAGGAAAGCGCGGGCATGTCGCTGTTCTGTTGCGCCCTGCCCCATTCGGACCTGGTGATCCAGGCCCGCGAAGTGGCCGGCAGCGGCGACTTCCCCGTCAAGAAGATGCCGTCGCGCGTGTCGTCGCTGGAACGGGTGGCGCCGGACGTCATCGTCATCACCCTGCAGTTGCCGGCCAATGAAGTGCTGGAATACCGCGCCGGGCAATATATCGAATTCCTGCTGCGCGACGGCAAGCGCCGCAGCTACAGCATGGCCACGGCGCCGGGCCAGGGTGCCGTGACCTTGCATATCCGCCATATGCCGGGGGGACTCTTCACGGACCAGGTGTTCGGCACGATGAAGGAGCGCGACATCCTGCGCTTCGAAGGCCCCCTGGGCACCTTCTTCCTGCGCGAGGACTCGGACAAGCCGATGGTGCTGCTCGCTTCCGGCACGGGCTTCGCCCCCATCAAGGCCATCGTCGAGCAACTGCGGGCCACGGGCTCGCAGCGCAAGATGGTGCTGTACTGGGGCGGGCGCCGTCCCCAGGACCTGTACATGCACGCGCTTTGCCAGGAGTGGGCCGCACAACTGCCGAACTTCACCTACGTGCCGGTGGTGTCGGATGCCTTGCCGGAAGACGGCTGGAATGGCCGTACCGGTTACGTGCACCAGGCCGTCGTGCAGGACTTGCCGGACCTGTCCGGCTGGCAGGTGTATGCCTGCGGCGCGCCCATCGTCGTGGAATCGGCGCAGCGCGACTTCACCACGCGCTGCCAGTTGCCGGCGGACGAGTTCTACGCCGACTCGTTCACCACCGAAGCGGATCTGGCCAAGCCCTGAGTTCCCCCGTCCGTTCCCCGCTCCGCTGCCGGGGCGGGGTCGCCTGAAACGTCCCCGCCCCGCATTGTCTCATCTCATCCCGCATTGCCTCGCATTGTCCATGTCCAGTTCCTCGAACGGTTTTTCCGTCCTGCGTCACCGCAATTTCCGCTTCTACCTGACCGCGCGCGTCCTCGGCACCCTGGCCGTGCAGATGCAAAACGTCGCCATCGGCTGGCAGGTGTACTCGATGACGCACAACCTGTTCTACCTGGGCATGATCGGCCTGGCCCAGTTCGCGCCCTTCCTGCTGCTGATCCTGCTGGCGGGCCATGCGGCCGACCGCTACAACCGCCGCCTCATTGTCACCATCTGCCTGGGCGTGCAACTGCTGGTTGGGCTGGCCCTGCTTGCCTACACGACCAGCGGCATGCAGGTGGTGTGGCCCGTGTTTGCCGTGCTGGTGCTGTTCGGCAGCGCGCGCGCCTTCATGGGGCCGGCCACGCAGGCCATCCTCGTCAACCTGGTACCGCAGCGTGACTTCAGCAAGGCCGTCCCGCTGTCGAGCTCGAGCTTTCACGTCGCCGTCATCCTCGGCCCGACCCTGGGCGGCCTGCTGTACATCTACGGCCCCAAGGTCGTCTACATCGCCGCGGCTTCCCTGCTGCTGGTGGCCACGGTGCTGATGGCGCTGGTCAAGGCGCCGCCCCAGGCCAGCAACCGCGAACCGGCCACGTGGCACAGCGTGCTGGAGGGGCTGCGCTTCGTGCTGTCGCGCCCCATCGTGCTGGGCGCCATGTCGCTCGACCTGTTCGCCGTGCTGTTCGGCGGCGCCACGGCGCTGCTGCCGGCGCTGGCGCACGACGTGCTGCACGTGGGTCCCACGGGCCTGGGCCTGTTGCGCACGGCCCCGGGGGCCGGCGCCGCGCTGTGCTCGGTGCTGCTGGCCTTCTTCCCCATCACGCGCCGCATCGGCCTGTGGATGTTCGGCGGCGTCGCCGTCTTCGGCCTGGGCACCGTCGTGCTGGGCGCGACGGCCAGCTTCGTCGTCGCCCTCGTGTGCCTGCTGCTGATGGGCGCGGGCGACATGATCAGCGTGTACGTGCGCCACCTGCTGGTGCAATTCGAAACGCCCGATGCGATCCGGGGCCGGGTCAGCGCCGTCAACTCCGTCTTCATCGGCGCCTCGAACGAGCTGGGCGAGTTCGAGTCCGGCGTCACGGCCGGCTGGTTCGGCCTGCGCCCGGCCATCGTCTTCGGCGGCGCCGTCACCCTGGGCGTGACGGCGGCGTGGATCAAGTTGTTCCCCGTGCTGGCGCGGATGGACCGCTTCCCGCACCACGAGAAGGAACTGGCGGCGCAGGCCGAGGCGAAAACGACCTGAACGTCGGCCATCAGCTCTGCAATGTGCACCACTTAACGGCGTTCTAAGTCCAAAGGGCGTAAGATCGACGCATACCGATTACAAAGAGGAGCTGATTATGCAGATTCAAGTGAACACGGACAAAAGCATCGACCATACCGCCGCGCTCGACACGCATGTGGAGGAAGTGCTGCAATCGGCCATCGGCCGTTTCGGCGAACAGATCAGCCGTGTTGAGGTGCACCTGAGCGACAACAAGGCGCAGAAGTCCGCCGATGGCGACAACCGCTGCATGATGGAAGCACGTGTGAACGGCTACCAGCCCGTGGTGGTGACGGACCATGCCGAGACGCTGCACCAGGCCATTCACCGCTCCGCGGACAAGCTCAAGCGCGCACTGGACAGTGCCCTGGGCAAGCTGCATGACAACAAGAAGAACGTGCCCGTGGCGGACCTGGTCGAACCATCCGTCGAACCGGCCGAAGAGTAAGCTTTCCGATGGCGCTGGCTACACCGGTCATTCCGATGCCAGCGCCCGCAGATAGCGCAGCCCGTGCAGGGCGCGGCTGCCGTACCACGACATCATCTCCCCATCCACCAATTGCACCGGCTTGCCGATCTGGCGTTCCAGCGCGTCCACGTGCGCTTCCGTGAAGCGGTACGGTTCCGACGACAGCAGCACCCGGTCCACCTGTGCCAGCAGCTCGCTCGACCACTCGAAGCGGGGATAGCGGGCCACGCCCAGCCTGGGCACGCTCCAGCCGATCAGCGCCAGCATGGCCGCGATATACGTGTCCGGCGACACCGTCATCCACGGGTCCTGCCAGATGCAGTACAGCACGCGCTGCGGCACGCCTTTCGGCATCACGCGCAGGGCCGCCAGCTCCTCCTCGAATGCCGCGCACCACGCCTCGGCCCGTTCCTGGGCGCAAAAGATGCCGCCCATCAGCCGGGCCAGGTCGAGGTTGTCGCTGGGCTGCAAGGGATGGGTGACGACGATATGGGGCACGAATTCGGCCAGGCGCTCCACCGTCGGCTTTTCGTTCTCGTCGATATTGACGACGACATGGGTCGGCGCCAGCTTGCGGATCTTGTCCAGATTGACATCCTTGGTGCCCCCGATTTTCGGGATATCGCGCACGATGTCGGCGGGATGGATGCAAAAGCCGGTACGGCCTACCAGCTGCGGTGCCAGGCCCAGGTCGCACAGCAGTTCGGTGATGGACGGCACCAGGGAAACGATGCGGGCGGCGGGATCGGCGGCGTGGTGCTGGCCGGTGGCGTCGGTAAAGAGCATGGCTGTTGTAAAGATCCGTTAGAAATTGTCCCATTGGACCATAGGTCGGGTTGCTTGCGCTATGATGACGGCAGTCTTGCCGAAAGCCAACGATGAAGCTCCTGAGCAACTTTGCCGCCTCCTCCCACCAGATCGCCGACCTGCACCTGTTCCGGGATGCGGACGCGCGCGTGGCCGCGGCATTGCTGGCGGCTTGCCCCGTGATGGCGGCCGAAGCCGGCGAGATCGTGTCCGATACGTCGCGCCCGCGCCTGACCATCGTGCTGCGCGGCTCGCTGGCCGTGCAGCCGGACGCACGCGATGGTGCGGCAGCGGGCAGCGTGAAGATCATGGCCGGCGAAAGTGCGGGCGAACAATCCGTGCTGGACGACGAAGCCGACCTGTCCTGCCTGGTGGCGCTGGAGCCGTGCGAACTGCTGCTGATCGGCGCCGACCTGGCCTGGCGCCTGATCGAGGAATCGGACGGCGTCGCCCGCAACCTGCTGCGCCTGCTGTCGTTCCGCGTGCGGGCCGCCAACGTGCAATTGCGCAAGCGCCAGAAGCTGGGCGAATTCTACCGACAATTGTCGATGAACGACGGCCTGACGGGCCTGTACAACCGGGCCTGGCTGGACGACGTGCTGCCGCGCATGATCGCCACGGCCCATGCGGGCAACGCCCTGCCTTCGTCCGTGCCGGCGCCCCTGTCCATCATCATGATCGACCTGGACCGTTTCAAGCAGTTCAACGACCGCCACGGCCACGTGCAGGGCGACCAGGCCTTGCGCACGGCGGCCCAGGTACTTTCCAGCGCGCTGCGGCCCACCGACTGCGCCGTACGCTACGGCGGCGAGGAACTGATGGTGCTGCTGCCGGAGACGAGCCGCGCCGAAGCGGCCGCCGTCGCGCAGCGCCTGTGCGAACGGATGCGCCACGCCGTCGTGTTCGCCGACATGCGCCTGCCCCTGCCCCACGTGACGGCCTCGTTCGGCGTCGCCACCCTGCTGCCGGGCCAGGACGGCCCCGCCCTGATCGTCACGGCCGACGCCGCGCTGTACCGCGCCAAGGCGGCCGGCCGCGACCGTATCGACGTCGACGATGGCCGGGCCCTGGCGGCCCAGGCCGCCTAAGCGCCCGCCACACCCCGCCACACGCCAATTCGCTCCGGGCATCCCGCCCATCGCTGCCGCACCGCCGCGCCGGACGCCTCGTTCCTGCACGTCCCACGAAGCTCTGGCGCGTCCACGTCAATTTGTCGAAGAGGATGTGCTGATGCAGGCAGCCGGCATGTTCCGCCGCCTGGGCTGCAACGCGACCCCGACGACCTGGTCGGCGCAACCGGCCTGCGGCGTGGCAGCCGATATTCGGAGGGGCCGCCGCGCTGTTCGCCTGGCCGCGTGCGGCGGCCCGGTGCAGCAGGATCAGGCTGGCGCCTTGCCGGCTGGCTTTTCGGCTGGATTCGCTGCCCCCATGCCATCCGCCGCGTCCGCCTGCGGTTTGCCGTTCTTGACGGCAAACGCTTCCAGTCCCTTCATGACCAGCTCATAGGTCTTGTCGATATTGCCGGCGATATCGCCGTCCAGCACCTTCAAGCCCTTCAGGATATCGCGCGCTTCGGAAAAGCCCTTTTCGATGCCGCCCTTGACGGTATCGACGAACTTTTCCACCGCGGCGGCGTCTTCCATACCGGGGTTCTGCCGCTTGAATGCATCCAGGAAGCCCGTCGACAGGGAAAGGATGCGCTCGGCCGTGCCCTGGGGCGTATTGTCCTGCGCGGCCGCGTTCTGCACGGCGTTTTCGCCCAGCCGGGCCTGCAGCGCCTCGTTGATGCTGGTGATGGCCGTCTTGTACAGCAGGGCCTGCGGGTCGTCGGCAGCACCGATGGTGATCGACGCCGACGCCTGCATGATCGATGCGTTCAGCTGCAGTTTTGCCTTCTGCGCGGGGGACACTTCGCCCTGGTTGGCCACCTTGGAATCGGTGGAGACGGTTTTTGCATTGAGAGAAACAGGGTTTGCCACGATAATCCTCCTGATGGGGCTTGCCTCGGCCCGAACACTGACTGCACAACATGAACCACACTTTTCTTTGGCACGACTATGAAACCTTCGGCGCCGTGCCCCGCCGTGACCGCCCTGCCCAGTTCGCCGCCATCCGCACGGATGCCGATCTCAACGAGATTGGCGACCCCATCATGCTGTTCTGCCAGCCGGCCAACGATTTCCTGCCGGACCCGCAGTCCTGCCTGATCACGGGCATCACGCCCCAGCAGTGCCTGCAACAGGGCGTGCCGGAACACCAGTTCGCCCGGACCATCGAAGCGGCCTTCGCCGAACCGGGCACGATCGGCGTCGGCTACAACACCATCCGTTTCGACGATGAAGTGACGCGCTTCCTGTTCTGGCGCAACCTGATCGACCCGTACGCCCGCGAATGGCAGAACGGCTGCGGCCGCTGGGACCTGCTCGATGTCGTGCGCATGTGCTACGCCCTGCGCCCGGACGGCATCGAGTGGCCTACCGGGGATAACGGCAAGCCCAGCTTCAAACTTGAATTATTAACACAGGCCAACGGTTTGGCCCACGAGGCGGCGCATGACGCGCTGTCGGATGTGCGTGCCACCATCGCGCTGGCGCGGCTGATCCGCCAGAAGAATGCCCGCCTGTTCGACTTCTGCCTGGCCCTGCACAAGAAGGATCGCGTGGCCGACGAGATCGGCATGCACCTGGCGCGCGAGCTGCGCCAGCCCTTCCTGCACGTGTCCGGCATGTTCCCGGCCGAGCGGGGTTGCATGGCGCTGGTGTGGCCCCTGGGGGGCCATCCCACCAACAAGAACGAGCTGATCGTGTGGGATTGCCACCACGACCCGCGCGAGCTGTTCGAGCTGGACGTCGACACCATCCGCCAGCGCATGTTCACGCGCAGCAGCGACCTGCCGGAAGGCATGACGCGCCTGCCGATCAAGACGATCCACCTGAACAAGTCGCCGATGCTGGTATCGAACCTGAAGACCCTGTCGCCGCAGATGGCGCAGAAGTGGACGTTCGACGTGGAAAAGGCGCTGGAACACGCCCGCTTCGCCCAGCAGGGGCCGGACATGGCGGCCATCTGGGCCCAGGTGTTCCACCGCCCGGCCGCAGAACCGGCCGACGTGGACGAAGACCTGTACGGCGGCTTCATCGGCTCGGCCGACCGCCGCCTGCTCGAATCGCTGCGCAAGGAAAGCCCGCAGCGGCTGGCGACGGCGGCGCCCCACTTCGAGGACGAGCGCCTGGGGGAAATCCTGTTCCGTTACCGTGCCCGCAACTTCCCGGACACGCTGTCCGAACAGGAGATGGAGCACTGGGAACAGCACCGCGCCGCGCGGCTGCTGGAAGGCGAAGGCGGCGCGCGCAGCCTGGACCAGTTGTTCGGCGAGATCGACGCGCTGTCGGCCGAGGCGGACGAGCGCGCCGAGCAGATCCTGGGCGCGCTGTACGACTACGCCGAAATGATCGTGCCGCAGCCGTACTGATGCTGCAACACGACGGCCGTCAGCGCGCCGCGTTGATGGCGTCGCGCGTTTCGCGGGCGACGCGCCGGGCTGCCTGCGCGAAGTCTTCGCCCGCCGCCGCCGTGGCGTACAGGATGGCGCGGGAGGAATTGATCATCATGCCCTTGCCGCTGTCCGTCCGGCCGGCCGTGACGGTGGCGTTGACGTCGCCGCCCTGGGCGCCGATGCCCGGCACCAGCAGCGGCATGTCGCCGACGATGGCACGTACCTGCGCCAGTTCTTCCGGGAAGGTGGCGCCGACGACGAGGGCGCACTGGCCGTTGTGGTTCCACTTGTCCGCCACCAGTTGCGCTACGTGCTGGTACAGGGGGCGCCCGTTCACTTCCAGGAACTGCAGGTCCGAGCCGCCCGGGTTCGACGTGCGGCACAGCACGATCACGCCCCGGTCACGCCATTCCATGTACGGCTCCACCGAATCGCTGCCCATGTAGGGGCTGACAGTGACGGCGTCGGCGCCATAGCGGTCGTAGGCCTCGCGCGCGTACTGCTTCGCCGTGGCGCCGATATCGCCCCGCTTCGAATCGAGGATCAGCGGGATATGGGGGTGCTTGTCGCGCAGGTAGGCGCAGATGCGTTCCAGTTGCTGCTCCGCGCCCAGCGCCGCGAAATACGCGATCTGCGGCTTGAAGGCGCATGCCAGGTCCGCCGTGGCGTCGATGATTTCGGTACAGAAGCGGTAGATGCCGTCCGGGGCCGACTGGAACTGGGCCGGCAGGCGCGCCATGTCCGGGTCCAGGCCGACGCACAGCAGGGAGTCGTTGGCTGCCCACGCAGCGTCCAGTTTATTGATGAAAGTCACGACAGCCCCTTTAATTTGTTTCGTTGCAAACCCATTATTATAAAGGTTCGATGGTAGCGGGCGTTGCCGGACGGGTGCTATGTGCTGCACCGTACAAAACCCCACTCCCATTGCGTGTATAGTCCAACACACCCTGATTCGACGGGCACCCAATAAGGAGAAATCATGCGCAACAGGTTCGAACGATGGATCGCACTGGCCGTCATGGCCGTGGCACTGACTGGCTGCGGCTACAACGACTTCCAGAGCAAGGATGAAGGCGTCAAGGCCGCGTGGGGCGAAGTGGTCAACCAGTACCAGCGCCGGGCCGACCTGATCCCGAATCTCGTCAACACCGTCAAGGGGTACGCCTCGCACGAGCGGGAAACCCTGGAAGCGGTGACGAAGGCGCGGGCCCAGGCCACCAGCATGCAGGTGACGCCGGAAGTGCTGAACGATCCGGCCGCGTTCCAGAAGTTCCAGCAGGCCCAGGGCCAGTTGTCGCAGGCGCTGTCGCGCCTGATGGTGGTGTCGGAAAAGTATCCGGACCTGAAGGCCGACACCAGCTTCCGCGACCTGCAGTCGCAGCTGGAAGGAACGGAGAACCGCATCACCGTGGCCCGCCAGCGCTATATCGCCTCGGTCCAGGACTACAACATCCTGGCGCGCCGCTTCCCCACCAACCTGACGGCGATGATGTTCGGCTATGAAGTGCGGCCGAGCTTCCAGGTGGAGAACGAGAAAGCCATCTCGTCGGCCCCGGCCGTCGACTTCAACAAGAAATAAGGAAACGCCATGCCGCTCGGCCCAACGGATCACGCATCACCCAGCCCCGCGCCGGGGCGGCGGCGTACCAGCGACCATCCGGCCGAAGACAAGTACCTGGGCACGGCCGAGGTGGGTCACGAGCGCGACGTGCGCGGCCGTGGCCGGCGCCGGGGCCTGCGCGGCTGGGTGACGCGGCCGTCCGGGCGCTGGCTGAATCACTGGCTGGTGCGCTATGCGATCGTCGTCATCCTGGCCTGCTTCGCGCTGCTCGTGGTCGAGGCCGCCCGGGCCGACGACACGGGTTTCGTGCCCGTACCGGAACTGAAGGCGCGCGTGACCGACCAGGGCAAGCTGCTCACACCCGAGCAGCGCACGGCGCTCGAAGCCGTGCTGGCCGACTACGAAACCAAGACGGGCAGCCAGATCGCCGTGCTGACGGTGCCCACCACGGCGCCCGAAGCGATCGAGCAGTACAGCATCCGCGTGACGGACGCCTGGAAGCTGGGCCGCAAGGGCGTCGACGACGGCGTGCTGCTGGTGGTGGCGAAGGACAACCCTTCCGCGCTGCGCCGGCTGCGCATCGAGGCCGGGCGTGGCGTGCAGGGCGTGCTGACGGATGCGCAGTCGAAGCGCGTGCTGCAGGATGTCATCGCGCCCCATTTCCGCAACAATGATTATTACGGCGGCCTGGCCGCCGGTGTCAGCGCCATCGCCACCTTGCTGGACAAGGAGAACTTCCCCGCCCCCGAGGCGCGCCAGGCCCCTGCCCGGCAAGCCGACGAGGGCGGCGGCTGGTTCTGGCCGGCGCTGCTGTTCGGCGTCTTCGTGCTGCTGCCGATCCTGCGCGGCGGCAGCCGCAAGCGGGGCCTGCACCGTTCCGGCTGGGGCTCGGATGCGGCCGGCGTCGTCATCGGCAGCGTCATCGGCAGCGTGCTCAGTAGCGGCGGCCGCGGCGGCGGTGGCGGCTTTGGCGGCGGCGGCGGTTTCGGCGGCGGTGGCGGCGGCACATTCGACGGCGGCGGCGCCTCGGGAGACTGGTAATGAGCACCTTGCCCACCACATTCATGGGACGCCTGCGCCGTGCGCTGCGCCACCTGTTCACGGGTTCCTCGAAGGGGCGGCAATGCTTCCCGCCCAGGACCCTGGAAGCCATTGCGGCGACCATCGCCGACGGCGAACGGCGCCACCGCGCGGAAGTGCGGCTGATCGTCGAACCGTCGCTCAGCTTCGACGCCGCCCTGGCCAACGTCACCAACCGCGAACGGGCCCGCGCCCTGTTCGCCGAATACGGCGTATGGGACACGGAGGAAAACTGCGGCGTGCTGATCTACGTGAACCTGGCGTCGCGCGAAGTCGATATCGTCGCCGACCGCCATGTCGGGCGCGTGATCGCCGACACGGAGTGGCAGGCCGTCTGCCGCACGATGACGGCCGGGTTCGCCAAGGGCGACTTCCACGACAGCACCGTGGCGGCCCTGAACCAGCTGGCCGACCTGCTGCAGCGGCACTTCCCGGCGGACGGCTCGCGGCCGAACCAGTTGTCGAACGAGGCCGTCATCCTGTAAGGCCCGGGCGCTGCTAGAATCCGCTTCTTTCACTTGCCGGAAGCGATCATGAGACTGACCAACAAAACCGCCATCGTCACGGGCGCCACGCGCGGCATCGGCCTGGCCATCGCGCAGCGCCTGGTCGCCGAGGGCGCGCGCGTGATGCTGGCCGATATCCGCCCCGAGGGCATCCAGGCCGCCGAAGCCCTGGGCGACGCGGCCCGCTTCTGCCAGGCCGACGTCGGCATCAAGACCGACGTCGACGCGCTGGTGGCCGCCACGGTGGCCGCCTTCGGGCGCATCGACATCCTCGTCAACAACGCCGGCGTCACGCACGCGGCCGATTTCCTCGACCTGACCGAAGACGACTTCGACCGCGTGCTGCGCATCAACCTGAAGTCGATGTTCCTGTGCGGCCAGGCCGCCGCCCGCGTGATGGTGGAACAAGGTTCGGGCTGCATCATCAATATGTCCAGCGTCAATGCGGAACTGGCGATCCCGAACCAGGTGCCGTATGTGGTGTCCAAGGGCGGCATCAACCAGCTGACCAAGGTGATGGCCCTGAACCTGGCGCCGCACGGCATCCGCGTCAACGGCATCGGCCCCGGCACCATCCTTACCGAGCTGGCCAGGGAAGCCGTGCTGGGGAGCCCCCAGGCGCGCCACACGATCCTGTCGCGCACGCCGCTGGGCCGCTGCGGCGAGCCCGAGGAAGTGGCGTCCATCGCCGCCTTCCTGGCCAGCGACGATGCCAGCTACATGACGGGCCAGACGATGTATGTCGATGGCGGCCGCATGGCCCTGAACTACACGGTTCCCGTGCGCGACTAGTCACCGTTGAGTTATAGGGTTTTTCTATAACGCTTATCGAAAACGAAAATTGGACGTATATGTGGCGACGCAGCATACTTGCACCTGTCTCCACTATTCTCCTCCAAGATAATAGTTTCAAGCCCGCTTCGTAGCGGGCTTTTTTTTGTCCAGCTTTTTGCGCGGCCATAAAAAAACCGCCGGACCTCGCGGTGCGGCGGTTTTTGACAGCTGCCGGCGCGGGCCGGCAGCGTCGTTCAGTGCATCAGAAGCTGTACGATGCCGACACGCGGAAGTAGCGGCCGCGGCCGTTATGCAGCTGCTCGTTGAAGCCCTGGAAGTCCGACGTGGTGCCGTAGCGTGGATCGTACGGTGCCTTGCGGTCGAACACGTTACGCACGTTCAGCGCCAGCACGACGTTCTTGATGCCCGTGTAGCTGTAGTTCATGTCGAACGTGGTCCAGGATTCGACGGCGCAGTCGTTCAGGTTCGGGAAGTAGTTGCTGAACTTCGGCAGGCCGCCCAGCGAGTAGGCGCTCTTCGGCTGGCCGGTGCCGTAGTAGCAGTAGGCTTCCGGATAGACGTCCATGTTGTCCGAGCGGCGCAGCAGGGACACGGGGCCGACGTAGTTGCCGATCGCGGTGACCGAATGGTCGCCACGCTGCCAGTTGACGGACAGCGAGCCGCGGTTGCGTGGATTGTCGCCCGAGGACGTGTTCCAGTCCGACAGGCCGCCGTTCGAGCCTGCCGTGTTGGCGGCGCGGTCGCCCGTGTGTTCGGCGCGGCGGTACTCGGCCAGGTAGGCCCAGTTCAGGTTCGTCGTGATCTTGCCCATCTCGCCCAGTGCCAGGCGGTGAGTGATCTCCAGGTCGATACCGGAAACTTCCGTGCTGCCCTGGTTGACGTAGGAGCGGTTCACTTGCGTGATGGCGCCCGAGTTCGGGATCAGGTTGCCGTTGGCGTCCGAGATCCAGTTGTTGCGGTTCGTGTCGCGCACCACCAGGCCAGGGTAATCGGCAGGATGGTCGATGACGGTCTGGGCACCCAGCAGGGCGGTCTCGTCGACCTTCTTGATGCGGTACCAGTCGATCAGCACGTCCAGGTTCTTGGTCGGCGTGACGATCATGCCGAACGACAGGCTGCGCGAACGCTCCGGCTGCAGGGCCGGGTTGGCGGCGGACAGGCTCGACACGCCACGGGAGCAGTCCAGCTGGTCGGCGCCCGGCAGCGGCGTTACGCCGTCAGGGCAGCGCAGGCTGTCCTGGACCGTCGTGAACGACTGCACGCCGCCTGGCGACACCTGGGTCAGCGCCGGCGCGCGGAAGCCCTGGGCGAAGGTGCTGCGGAAGGTGAAGTGTTCGTTGGCGGTCCACTTGGCGCCCACTTTCGGCACGAAGCTCTTCGTCGCAGGGTACTTGTCCCAGCGGCCGGCGAAGTCCATCTCGAAGTTGTCGAAGAACGGCGTGCGCAGTTCCACGAAGGCCGACTTGACCATGCGCGAACCGTCGGCCGTGGAGTTGGCCAGGCCGATGATGTCGCCTCGCTGGGTCGCCATGTCCGGCGTCAGGCCGATCTGTTCCTGGCGGATTTCGCCGCCGAAGGCCAGGCCCATTTCGCCGCCCGGCAGCTTGCCGAACGACGTCGATGCCTTGGCATCGATCTGCTTGACCTGGGCAAAGCCGTGGTCCTCGATGTCGCGCGTGGAGGTCGGGTCGGCGATGGTCTGGGCGATGGTGCGGTTTTCCGTCATGATGCGGCGGATCGTCGGCAGGTACATCATGCCGAAGTCGCGCGAGGTACGCTCGCTGCGGTTCCACAGTGCCGCCGTTTCCCAGTCCCAGCCCTTGAAGCTGCCCTGCAGGCCGGCCACGACGCGGAAGGCTTCGTTGATGTTCTCGGAAGCATTGGTGGAGTTCATCAGGCGGAAGCCGACGGCCGAACGGGCGTTGACAAACGGATTGTCCGGGTGGCCGACCGGCAGCACGACCTGGAACTGCGACGGCAGGCCGCCGTTGACGAACACCGTCGTCGGCGCGGTCGAGCGCATCGCACGGGGTGCGCCCGTGAAATAGCGCTGGGTGCGGCTGTACGACGCTTCGGCGAAGCCGGTCAGGTCGTTGTTGAGCTTGAACGTGAAGCGCGACAGCACGTTGGCGTCCTTGCCCTTGCCTTGCACTTCCGAGTAGTCGTTGGTGTCGAAGTTGCAGAAGGTGCGGCCGATCAGCGTGTCGCTGGCGCCCAGGTTATGCGCGGCACGGTCGCCCACCAGCTGCTGCGATTTGTCGCAGTTGACCTGGTTGATGACGTTGGCGCGGTCGTTGTAGCTGTTGAAGAACGACATGCTGCCCGGCTGGCGTTCGCGGTAGAAGAACGGCGAGCCCGACAACGAGCTGGAGAACGGGTTCAGCCGGCCATTGATGTCGCGATACAGCTCGTTCTCGACATCCTTCTGCTCCTTGATCGTCGTGCGATGGCGCTTCGAGGCGTCGAAGGCGACGAAACCGCTCCAGCCCTTCTCTTCCAGGTCGCCGAAGCCCCACACGCCGCTGACGTTGTCGCGTGCGTATTCGCCATCGTCGTTGGCGCTGACGTTGGCCGACAGTTGCAGGCCCTTGGCATCGGTCTTGGTGATGAAGTTGATGACGCCGGCGATGGCGTCGGAACCGTAGACGGCGGAGGCGCCGTCCTTGAACACTTCGACGCGCTCGATGGCCGACACGGGAATCGTGTTCAGGTCATACACGGCCGACTTGCCCTGGTTCGGGTCGGCGTAGGCCGATGCCGTGATGCGGCGGCCGTTCAGCAGGATCAGCGTGGACGAGGAACCCAGGCCGCGCAGCGAGGCGGTGCTGGCGCCGTTCGAGAAACCGCCGTCCGAGCCGTCCACCGATGCACCCGAGCCGAAGGCCGGGATCGATCGCAGCAGCTCGGCCACGGTATTGGCGCCGGTGGCGGCGATCTGCTTGGCCGACACGGTCTGCACGGGCGAGGAACCTTCCTTGTCCGCGCGCTTGATGTTCGAACCGGTCACGAAGACTTTCTGGACCGGGGCTTGCGCTTCCTGGGCAAATGCTGCCTGCGCTGCAACGGCCATCGCGACGGCGATGACGCTGCGCTTCAATACCAACTTCTGATTCAAGACTCTCTCCTGCTGGTGGTCGATTTTTTGATTGCCCGGCATCGCTGCGCGATACGCGCGGGCATACCTTTTAAGGGGCCGTATCAGACCATCAACAGGGAGTAAAGTCAGTCAATGACAGATGTTGTGGCGCATCAACAACAAGTGTCTAAATTTATTGCTTTATTGATAATTATCCGATTGAAAGCTGTTTATTTATAAGAAATTCCTGAATGTAATTTTGTGTAAAGACAAAAAATTCTTACTTCTGAAACAGACCTTTGTCAGAATTTGTAACTTATGGTTATATTTTCATCATTACCGGCTTAAAAATATTGTGTTAAAAGCAGTGCTCGCTTGTTGCGCGATGTCATGGCGACGTCATACGGACGCCCTATACTGAACTCCTCTGCTGCACACGCAACCGATATGCGTGGCCGCAGATCAGGTGTGCCGGTTCCGGCACACCGCTCCCAATTCCTTCCGCGCGCATGCTCCCGGCGTTCCTGCCGGAAGCGACGCGGCGCGACGCACCGCTCTCTTGGCCCGAGCAGGGTTTTGCGGCCCGCTCTCCGGAGCGGGCATTTTTTTCGGCGAAGCATGCTATCGTTTCGCCTCCTTGTCATTTCGCCAAACCACCGTGCTGAACCTGCTGAAAACGCTGCTGCTCACTTCCTCCCACGCCCGCCTGCGCTATGGCAGCGCACTGGCGATGTTCGCGCTGATCGTCATCGTCGGGTCGATTCCAGGTGCCCGGGCCGATGCCGCCGAAGTCGCCTCCGGCGTCGTGCTGCACTCCTGCGCCTATGCCGTGCTGACCTTCCTCGTCTTCACGGGCAGCAGCGGCCTGCCGGCCCAGCGCGCCATCAAGGCCGTCGCCACCATCGCCGCCATGGGCGCCTTCGATGAACTGGTCCAGAGTTTCCTGCCTTACCGCCATGGCGCCATCGGCGACTGGCTGGTCGATTGCACGGCCGCCCTCGTCACCGCCAGCCTGATGTGGATCCTGTGGTCCACCCGCAAGGTGGCCGCCTAGGGTTCCCTAGGAGCGCCAATCCCCTGCCGCCTCCGGACCGCAATGGCTGCATGTCTCGCCGGTCAAGGCGCGCGCCAGATCGGCCGGCCGCAGGCGGCCCAGCGCACGCCGGGTATCCTGCCGCATTGCCGTCAATTGCTCGCTCCTGGCCAGACGTACCAGGCCATACAGGGCTTGTCGCAGCGCGTGACCCGCCCGGGGGTCCTGGCTGTCGCCACAACTGGCCTCGACCAGCTCTTCGATAAGCGTTTCGGTGCTGCATACTGGCATTTCTGTCCTCATCCGTTTCCGAGCGACAATTATTGCTGAGCATCTCCATGCGGGGTTTGATCTATATCAAGCGCGCTTCCCCCATGACGAACAAACTGTGTCCCTTGAGCTCCAATCCGTAACAGGGCAGCGCCCTCTTCTGGAGACACATCATGAAATCAATAATCAGTCTGGCATCAAAAGATTCGATATCGGGGACGGGCCGCGCGCCGCGGTCGCACTGGCGGACCGGCGTGCTGGCCCTGGTGGCCGTTGCCGTGGCCGGGTGTGCGGACACGGGCACGTCCGGCCTGTCCGGCACGGGCACCTCGGGCAGCGGCTACGCCGGCGCCAGCACCATGACCGACGGCGCCACCACAAGCAGCTCCATGGGCAGCAGCGGCAGCACTGGCAGCACCAGCGGCACCGGCGCAATGGGCTCGCACGGCACGGGCACGACACAAGGCGCGCAGCTGACGTGGAATGGGGTGGTGCAGTCGATCGAACCGATGTCGCGGCAGAGCGCCGGGATCGGTGTCACGGGATCGACCGGCGCCGCGGCAGCGGGCGGTACGGTACCGAGCACGGCCGGCTCAGGCAACCAGGTTTACCGGGTCACCTTGCGTACCGATGACGGCAGCAGCCAGAGTATGGTGGTGGAAACGCCGCCGGACTACAAGGTAGGCGACCGCGTCACCTACAGCAACGGTGCCATCCGGCGGCAATGAGGGGATTGATGTCGCCCGGAGCATGCGCGCCGGGCGCGGCTTTTGAGTTTGCTCAAGGCGTGCGTCGGTGGCGGGCGGCCGGTGCCCGCTCCTTTCAATACACTTTTTCGACCGAATACCCGCGCTGGCGCAGCAGCTCCGGAATGCCGTTCTCGCCCACCAGGTGCAGCAAGCCGATGCCTACAAAGGCAACCTGGTCCGTCTGCATGATGCGTTCGATATGGTTCGTCATTTCCGGATTGCGCTTGCCCAGCAGGGTACGATCCATGAAGACGGCCGAGACACTGTCGCCGGCCGTCAATTCGCGCGCCATCGTGGCGATGCGCGCCGCGTCGGCATTGCTCCACGCGTCGATCAAGCCGGCCGATTTTTGCAGCGCCTTGCCGTTCTCCAGCTCTTCCAGGTTTTCCACCAGATAGCGTTCCTGCTGGGCGTCGTCCAGCGATGCAAACAGACTGAGCTGATAATCGGCCGACTCCAGTTCGTGCACCTGCTTCTTCTGCGCGATGGCGGCCGACAGCAGGAAGCCCTCCACGCCGTTGCTGCGGTGATAGCCATGCTTCTCGATCTCGGACCCCACCAAAATATTCGCCACCAGCCACGGCCGGTAGCCGGCAACGCTCTGCAGGGAGATGCCTGCCTTTGCCAGTGCCTTGTTCAGCTGCGCCAGTGCGCGCGGCGACAGGTGCCGGGTAATGGTGTCGCCGGCCGGATAAGCGCCGTACTTTGCGAGAGCCTGTTCGAACGGCCGGTGGGCGCGGGTGTCAAGTTCCAGCACGAGGGAAGTGCTGTCCGCCAACGCACGGGTGACTTCAGGCTCGAGCGGGAAGAATCCCTGCTTGCCGACGTGGATGGTACCGAACAGGTAGCTGGTTTTGCCATCGTGGTGAATCCGGTAAAGGGCGCCGCGCCGCGGAACGGCATCCAGCTTGATCGGCTCGGCGGCGGCAACCGCATTGGGGACGCTCATTTCCATAGAATTGGCCGACCACGAAAGGAATAGGGCAAAAACAAATGTCAGAAAACGCGGCATGCAAGTTCCCCTGCCGGTCAAAGACCAGCAATTTCAATCATTGAAAATTGAACGTTGAATGCCCGCGCGTGGCAGCCGGGCATGGGCTGCAGGCCGCATGCAGTGCGACCTGTTGCCCATGGTAAATGAATTCTTCGGCTGGGGAAATAGTTTTCTGGCGAGCGCCAGGTAATATGGGAAGCGCTTACAACAACTGCTTGCCAACAATGAAAAACTGATTATTGCGACATCGTTTCAATAATGCCAAAGATAATCCGGATAATCTTGCCTTCCACCTTCCCCAAGCGCTTGCAGCTCAGCTCGACACGGGCTCAACGGGCCAGCTCGACGAGTACGGCCGTGTACATTTCCAGGTTCAGCAGCAACTGCTTTTCGCTGATGAACTCATGCTCGGAGTGGCCCGTGTAGACGCTCCCCGGCATGCTGGGGCCGAAGCTGACGGCGTTCGGGAACAGGCGCGAATTGGTGCCGCCGCCGATCGAGACAGGCTTCGCATCCTTGATGCCCGTGTAGTGCGAGAACACACCCAGCAGCACGGGCAGGTGCGGCGCGCTGTCCTGCACCCACGGTTCGCCCAGTTGCGCCGTCAGCTGCGCATCCTGCACGGTCGCGCCCTGGCGCCCTTTCCACGCCTGGAAGGCCACCTGGAACTGCTGCTCCAGCTCGCTCGAGGACTTGCCGCGCGGCCGGCGCAGGTTGAGGTTCAGCTGCAGGCCCCGGTCGCTTTCCTTCAGCAGCACGGGGGCCACCGTCATCGGACCCATGAAACTGTCGCGGTAGGCCACCTGGCCGAACTTCTCGCCATACAGCCCGGTTCCGACCAGGTCGTTGACGAAATTGACCATGGCCGCCGCCGGCGTGCCCTGCCATTGCCGCCCGCCCAGGGCGTCGGCCAGCATGGCAATCGCGTTGACGCCGTCCTCGGGCTTGGACGAGTGGGCAGAGACGCCCTTGGCGACAACCAGCAGGCGCCCGCCCGCCAGGCTGATGCGGTATTGCATGTCCTTCTGCCGCGCGGCGCGGGCGCGGATGGCCCGCTCCAGCGCCGGCGTCGCGTTCTCGACGATTGCGGCGGCATCCTCGGGAATCTGGCTGTCGAAGAAGCCGCCCGTGAAGCTGCCCAGCCGCGGCGCCCCGCCCTTGGACGGCTTGGCCGGCTGGGCCTTCTCGGCGGGCATGGTGACGGTGACCAGGCCCCAGCCTTTCTCCGCCGTTACGACAGGGTACTCGGCGTCGAGCGTGATATTGATCTGCGGCGGCGTGTGCGTCTTCAGGTAGGCCTCGAGCGGCGCCCAATCCGATTCCTCGGCCATGTACACATACAGCTCGATGCGCTTTTTCAAGGGCAGCTGGCGGTCCTTGATGGCCTTCATCGCATACAGCGCCGTGGCGATCGGGCCCTTGTCGTCCTCGGTGCCACGGCCCAGCAGCAGGCCCGGCTCGCTGGTGCGGTCCAGCTTGAACGGCGACTGCTTCCATTTCGTGGCGTCGACGGGCTGCACGTCGCCGTGCGTGATCACGCCGACACGTTCCGCGCCCGCCCCCAGACCGATGACGACGACATGACCGTCATCCCGGTAGTCCAGGCCCAGGCGCGCGGCCTCGCCCTTCAGGTAGTCCTTGAACCCCCGGTGGGCCGGATTGCGCTCGAATGGAATGGTGGGGTCGGCCACGGTATTGAAGGCAACCATCGCCGCCAGGCTGTCGATGACGGCTTCCTTGTACGTGGCGCGGGCATGGCTGGCCGTCTCGACGGCAAGGGGGCCCGGCGCGGCCGGGGTGGCCGACGTGGCCGCGGTGGAACCAACGGCCGGCTGCATCAACAGGAAGGGCACGGCAAGGGACAGCAGAACGGCTTTCTTCAGCATGGCGGACCTGTCGGTGGAGAGTTCGGTGGGATCGCGTGCCGGCGCGGCACCCCTGCAACAGATGCAGCGCCCGCGCGAGCGGCGCATGAAGCCAGGCTGCCATCGGCCCACGAGCTATGGTAACGTGGCACAACATTTACCAGTCTACATCTTTTACCCCACCCCGTCAGCCAACCCCGTGGAGCCCAGCCCCCTTCCGTACCTGAACAGTGCCCCGCCCGGCGCGGCCGCCAGCCATGCCGCCGCGGCCCGGCTGCCGACCATCCGTTTCCGGCTGGCGCTGCTGGTCCTGAGCTGCGTGCTGCCGGCCGCCATCGTGTCGGCCTTCCTCATCTACGACCACTACCGGGTCGAACGGGCCAGCCTGCTGGGCGAGGCGATGGCAACGGCGCGCTCGATGATGTCGATCGTCGACCGCGATTTCGATACCGTCATCACGGCGCTGCGCACCTTGTCGGTGTCGGACGATCTCGAGGAACATGACCTGGCCGAGTTCCGGCGCCAGGCCAGCAATGTGCACGCCATCCTGCCGATTACGGAAATCGTGCTGTACGACCCGGCCACGCGGCGCCAGTTGCTCAATACGGCCGCCGCCCCGGCCAGCCCGCTCGACCCGGGTAATCCCGAGCTGCTGCAACACGTCGTGCGCACGGCGCAGCCGATGGTGTCGGGCATGTACCGGGGCGCCGGCGGCGCGGCCACGATCACGGTGGCCGTGCCGGTGCTGCGCGACGGGGCGGTGCGCTTCATCCTGGCCGCGCAGGTGCGGCCGGCCGCGCTCAATCCCATCCTGGCCGAGCAGAAGATCCCCGCCAGCTGGCGCGCCGCCATTCTCGATCCGGGCATCCGCATCGTCGCCCGTAACCGCGATATCGAGCAGTTCCGCGGCCAGCTGCCCCGTCCCGAAGTGGTGGCACGCGTGCGCCAGCAACCCGAGGACACCTTCGAATCGCTGACGGTCGACAACCTTGAAGTGGTGACGCTGTACAGCCGCTCCATCAAATCCGGCTGGACCGTGATGCTGGGCGTCCCCCATGGCAACCTGACGGCCGGCCTGCTGCGCACCCTGCAGTCGCTGATCATCGCCACCGTCGTGCTGCTGGCCGTCGGCCTGGGCATGGCCTGGCTGGTGGGCGGGCGCATCGCCCACTCCGTGCATGCCCTGATCGGGCCGGCGACGGCCCTGGGCGCGGGCCGCGCCGTGGCGGCACCTGCGGTCGACTTTCGCGAGGCGCAACAGGTGGCCGACTCGCTGGCGCGGGCTGCCCTGGCGCTGGACGAAGCGCGCGGCCGCGCCGACCAGGAGCTGCTGGAGCGGCGCGCTGCCCAGGAAGCGCTGCAGGCGGCCGACGTGCGCAAGGACGAATTCCTCGCCACCCTGGCGCACGAGCTGCGTAATCCCATGGCGCCCCTGGTGAACGCGCTGGAGCTGATGCGCCTGCCGGGCCGCGCCGGCCCGCCGCCGGCCAACGTGCTGGAGATCATGGAGCGCCAGCTGCGGCAGATGGTGCGGCTGGTGGACGACCTGCTGGACGTGTCGCGGATCACGACGAACAAGCTGGGCATCCGCTACGACACGGTGGTACTGCAGGACGTCGTGGCCCATTCGCTGGAGACCTCCGGCCCGCTGCTGCAACAGCGCCGCCATGCGCTGGCCGTGCACCTGCCGGAGCAGCCGGTGCACCTGACGGGGGACGCCACCCGCCTGGCCCAGGTCTTCTCGAACCTGCTCAACAACGCCGCCAAGTACACGCCCAACGGCGGGCGCATCGCCCTGCATGCGCTGCTGCGCGAGGGCCGCGTGCGCATCGAGATCAGCGACAACGGCATCGGCATCGCGCCGGGCGCCCTGCCCCACGTGTTCGACATCTTCTTCCAGGCCGACCGCTCGCTGGGCCGGGCCCAGGCCGGGCTGGGCATCGGCCTGTCGCTGGCGCGCCGCCTGGTCGAGCTGCATGGCGGCGTGCTGACGGCGAGCAGTGCCGGCGAAGGCCTGGGCAGCACCTTCGCCATCGACCTGCCGCTGGCGCAGGCCGACGCGCAGCCCGTCAAGGTCGGCGACGCCGGCGACGCGCCGATCGCCACGCTGCGCGTGCTGGTGGCCGACGACAATGTCGACCATGCCAATACCTTGCGTGCGCTGCTGCTGGCGGCCGGCCAGACCGTCAATGTCTGCTACGACGGCCTGTCCGCGCTGCGCTGCGCCGAGGCCTTCGCGCCCGATATCGCCTTCCTCGATATCGGCATGCCGCGCCTGGACGGCTACGAGCTGGCGCGCCGGCTGCGCGCCGACCCGAACCTGGCCGGCTGCACGCTGGTGGCGGTAACGGGATGGGGCCAGGAGAAGGACCAGCAGCGCTCGCGCGCGGCCGGCTTCGACCGCCACATCGTCAAGCCCCTGCAGCTGGCGCAGATGAAGGCCCTGTTGCGCGAGCGCGCCGCGCTGGTGGAAACGGCCGACCAGGGCAGCAGCCGGACGGCCTAAACCCACAACGGGTGCAGGGCCTTGCTTGAATCCCCGCCCCCTGCCCCGACATGTCCACGCATGATCCCATTTTCCATACTCGACCTCTCTCCCATCGCCGAAGGCAGCGATGCCGGCGCCTCGCTGCGCAACACGCTCGACCTGGCGCAGCACGGCGAACGGTGGGGCTTCCAGCGCTACTGGCTGGCCGAACACCACGGCATGCCCGGCATCGCCAGCGCCGCCACGGCCGTCGTCATTGCCCACGTGGCGGGTGGCACGTCGACCATCCGCGTGGGTGCCGGCGGCATCATGCTGCCGAATCACTCGCCGCTGGTGATCGCCGAACAATTCGGCACGCTCGAAGCGCTGTTCCCCGGCCGGATCGACCTGGGCCTGGGCCGCGCGCCCGGCTCGGACCAGACCACGGCGCGCGCGCTGCGCCGCAACCTCGCCTCCGACGCGGACGAATTCCCGCAGGATGTGCTGGAGCTGCAGGACCACCTGTCGGACTCGCCGCGCCAGCGCGTGCTGGCCGTGCCGGGCCAGGGCGCGAAGACGCCGCTGTGGATCCTCGGTTCCAGCCTGTTCGGCGCCCAGCTGGCGGCCCATATGGGCCTGCCGTATGCATTCGCCTCGCACTTCGCGCCGCAGATGATGATGCAGGCCATCGCCATGTACCGGAATAACTTCCGGCCGTCGGCGCAACTGGCCAAGCCCTACGTCATGCTGGGCTATAACGTGTTCGCCGCCGATACGGATGAGGAAGCGCAGTGGCGCGCCACGTCGATGCAGCAGGCCTTCGTCAACCTGCGTACGGGACGCCCCGGCAAGCTGCCGCCACCCCAGGCCGACTACCGCCAGCAACTGGGCCCGCAGGAAAACGCCATGCTCGACTCCGTGCTGTCCTGCTCCGCCGTCGGTTCGCCCGCAACGGTCGAAGCGCAGCTGAAGGCCTTCATCGCCAGCACGCAGCCGGACGAACTGATGATCACGTCGCAGATCTTCGAGCACAGCGCCCGGCTGCGCTCCTACGAAATCACGGCCGAGGTGCACAAGCGCCTGTAAGGACGCCCCCCGCTTCGCATGCCCTCCGGCAGGGTATGCGAATTTTGTATACAATATCGCGCTCTCGAAATCAATGGAGTCGTCGTGAGCGTGCAACACAAACAACAACAACAGGATATTTCGCCCGCCATGGTGTGGCTGATGGCGATCGCCACCGGCCTGATCGTCGCCAACCTGTACTACGCCCAGCCCCTGGTGGGGCCGATCAGCCGGGCTACCGGCCTCGATGCGGGCGCCGCCGGCCTGATCGTCACCCTGACGCAGATGGGCTACTGCACCGGCATGCTGTTCATCGTGCCGCTGGGCGACCTGGTGGAAAACCGCCGGCTGATCGTCACGGCGCTGGCCGCCACGGCCTGCGCCCTGGGCGTGGCCGCCTTCAGCACCAGCGCCACCCTGTTCCTCATTGCCGCCTTCTGCATCGGGCTCGGTTCCGTCGCCGCCCAGATCATCGTGCCCTTCGCGGCCCACCTGTCGAAACCGGAAACACGCGGCCAGACCGTCGGTACCGTCGTCAGCGGCCTGCTGCTGGGGATCATGCTGGCCCGCCCCGTCTCCAGCCTCGTCACCGACGCGCTGGGCTGGCATGCCATCTTCGTGCTGTCTGCCGTCGGCACGGCCGTGCTGGCGCTGGTGCTCAAGCGCCTGCTGCCGCTGCGCGAACCGGAGCACACCAGCACCTATGCCGCGCTGCTGGGCTCCATGTGGCACCTGCTGAAGGCCACGCCCGTGCTGCGCCGCCGGGCCCTGTACCAGTTCTGCATGTTCGGCGCCTTCAGCCTGTTCTGGACCACGGTGCCGCTGGTCCTGGCCAGTCCGGCCCACGGCCTGTCGCAGTCCGGCATCGCCATCTTCGCCCTGGTCGGCGTGGCCGGCGCCATCGTCTCGCCATGGGCGGGACGCCGGGCGGACCAGGGCAAGTCGCGCTCCACGACGGCCATCGCGCTGGTGGCGGCGGCGCTGTCGTTCGCCGTGCCGCTGGTGCTGCAGGGCAGCCGCCTGTTCGACCTGGGCCTGCTGGCGCTGGCGTCGATCGTGCTGGACATGGGCGTCTCGGCCAGCCTCGTGACGGGCCAGCGCGCCATCTATTCGCTGGGGGATGCAGTGCGCTCGCGCCTGAACGGCCTGTACATGGCCATCTTCTTCATGGGCGGCGCCCTCGGCTCCTCGCTGGGTGGCTGGATGTATGCCCATCATGGCTGGCACGGCGTGCTGGTGACGGGCCTGATGTTCCCGCTGGCCGGCCTGGCCCTGTTCCTGACGGAAGCGAAGCGGGCCTGACGGCAGCAAGGCAGGCCTGATGGGCCGCCTTGCTCACCTAGCATTCGGTGGCTGACACCGAATCGAAAACTTACCTGGCGCGGATGGCGCCGAAGGGGTCGCCCGCCTTCCATTGTGGCATGGCGGGGGCGTCGGCGACAGCGCGGCCCAGGTTCAGCGTAAACTGGGCTTGCTGCGTCATGCCGGACAGGTCCCACTTCGGATCGTATTCGTCGCCGACCTGGTGGTAGCGGGCGCGGTAGGCCTTGCGCTCGGCGGCCGCCGCTTCCTTGTCGCCGACGGTGTCGCGTCCGCCCGCGATGGAGAAAGCGGGCACGCCGGCCTTGGCGAAGCTGAAGTGGTCGCTGCGGAAGTAGCCGCCGGCCAGGTCCGGTTCGGCGTCGGCGATGCGCAGGTCCATGGCCTTGGCCGTTGCCGCCGCCATCTTGCCCAGGTCCGTGCGTTCGCTGCCCTGGGTGCCGACGTCGCGCGCGCGGCCGATCCAGTTCAGGCTGTCCAGGTTCAGGTTGGCCGCGGTTTTCTCCAATGGCCACAGGGGCGCGGTGGCGTAGGCCGCGCTGCCCAGCAGGCCCTGCTCTTCCGCCGCCACCCACAGGAACATCTGGCTGCGCTTGCCCGGCGACCGCGCCGCCGCCTGCGCCATCGCCAGCAGGGCCGCCGTGCCGGAAGCATTGTCGACGGCGCCGTTGTAGATATTGTCCTTGCCGTCCTTGCCGTCACCTTGCTTGCCCAGGTGATCCCAGTGCGCGCTGTAGATCACCACCTCGTCCTTCAGCTTCGGGTCCGTGCCGGGCACGATGCCGGCCACGTTGAACTGGTCCACCGTGCGCACGGCCGACTTCATCGTGCCCGCCAACTTCGCGCCCAGCGCCACCGGCTTGAAGTCCTTGCGTTCGGCGGCGAGGCGCAGCGCCTCCAGGTCCTGGCCGCCCGCCTTGAACAGGGCAGCCGCCGCGTCGTTCGTCAGCCAGCCCTGCAGCGCCGTGCCGGGCGCGCCCTGCGCCAGCTGGAAGCGTTCCACGCCGCTCCAGCTGTTCTGGATGACGCTCCAGCCATACGAGGCCGAGGCGTCCGTGTGGATCAGCAGCGCGCCCGCCGCACCGCGCCGTTTCGCTTCCTCGAATTTATAGGTCCAGCGGCCGTAGTAGGTCAGGGCCTTGCCGCCAAAGCGGTTCGGCGCGTCGGCCGTGGGCAGCGGGTCGTTGACCATCATGACGACGATCTTGCCCTTCATGTCCTGACCCTTGTAGTCGTCCCAGCCTTCTTCCGGCGCCGTGATGCCGTAGCCGACAAAGACCAGCGGCGCGTCCAGCTCGTGCTGCGCCTGCGCGTCGCCCGCGCCCCAGACCCAGTCCTTCCCGAAGGCCAGCGGCAGCGCCGCGCCGTTGGCGTGGGCGCGCAAGGTCGAGCCTTCCGGCAGGGTCGTCACGCCGGCGATCTTCACCAGCTGGCGGTAGCTGCCGTCGCGCGCCGGTTGCAGGCCGGCCGCCATGGCCTGGTTTTCCAGGTAGGCGACGGTCAGGTCGCCGCCGCGCTGGCCCGTGCCACGCCCTTCCAGCAGGTCGCTGGACAGGAAGGCCATGTGCGCGCGCAGCGGCGCTTCCTGCACTTGCGGCAGGGTCTTGGGGGCGGCGTGGGCCGGCAGCGCCAGGGCGATGGCAAGTGCGCAGGCAGTCAGGATGGGGAAGGTGTTGGGCATGGTCTCGTGGTCCGTTTGCGGTTGTCGAAGGCGGCTGGTCCGCCGCGCCCGCATTGTAAGGCATCGCACCGGGCGCGGTTGACGCGCCGCCGGCCGCTCGGGGATACTGCGCGCATGACCGCGCCAGCACCTTCCGTCCCCTACATCGGCCGTTTCGCGCCTTCCCCCACCGGCCCGCTGCACCTGGGTTCCCTGGTGGCGGCCATGGCCAGCTACCTGGACGCGAAGGCGCACCATGGCCAGTGGCTGGTGCGCATCGAGGATGTCGACCGCGACCGCAACGTGCCCGATGCGGACCGCCATATCCTCGCTTCGCTGCAGCGCTGCGGCATGCATTGGGACGGCGAAGTCACGTGGCAAACGCAGCGCGAAGACCTGTACGAGGCGGCCCTGCGCCAGCTGGGGCAGCACATCTACCCGTGCGGCTGCTCGCGCCGCGAAATCCTCGACTCGCAAACGCGCCTGGCCGCCACGTCGCCCAACGCGACCCTGGTCTACCCCGGCACCTGCCGCGCCGGCCTGGCGCCGGGCAAGTCCGCCAGGGCGCTGCGCCTGCATACGCACGGCACCCGCATCGTCGCCTTCACGGACCGCTGGCATGGCCACGTGAGCCAGGACATCACGGCGGAGGTGGGCGACTTCGTCATCCGCCGTGCCGACGGCTTCTGGGCCTACCAGCTGGCCGTGGTGGTGGACGACAGCGCCCAGGGCATCACCGACATCGTGCGCGGTGCCGACCTGCTCGATTCGACGCCGCGCCAGCTCTACCTGCAGGATCTGCTGCAACTGCCCCATCCCCGCTACCTGCATGTGCCGGTCGTCGTCAACGCGGACGGCGAGAAGCTGTCGAAGCAGACGGGCGCGCAGGCCTTCGACAACGGCGCATCAAGCCAGGCCCTGCTCGAAGGCGCGCTGCTGCCGGCCGCGCGTTTCCTCGGCCTGGACCTGCATGCCGCCACCATCCCCGTCTTCTGGCAGGCCGCCATCCCCGCCTGGGAACGGCTGCTGCGCGCCCGCGGCGCATTCTGAGCGGGCGGCAATATTGCCAAGAAAATGGGGTCTGTCCCCATTTTTGCAGCAACGTTGCCAAGCGGCATAGGACATGGCCGCGCCGGTTCGGCGCCGCCGGCGGTAGCATGGGCGCCCCCATGGTCATCAGGAGAAAACAATGCGTTCACGTACGATCGCCGCCCTGCTGGCGGCCGCGCTGGGCTGGCCGCTGCCGGCCCTGGCGCAGCACGACTCGCCACCTTCCGTCGGCCCCGCCGGCGCGCCGAAGTCGGCCAAGACCCAGGCGCTGGAGGTGGGTGCCAAGGTGCTGCAGGGCGCCGCACCGATGCGCGGTTTCGATGTCTACCTGGTGGGCTTTCACCCGATGAAGGATGCGCCGGAACTGCAGATGGAAGCCCACCACTGGTGCCACCAGCGCAACGAGGATTTCGCCCAGTGCATCCTGTTCGACGGCAATACGGCGGACGCGAACATGAACGGCGTCGAATACATCATTTCCGAAAAGGCCTTCGCGCTGCTGCCCGAGGCCGAGCGCAAGTTCTGGCATCCCCACAACGGCGAGATCCTGTCCGGGCAGCTGGTGGCGCCCGGCATTCCCGCCGCGGCGGAAAAGGCGCTGATGAAAACCAAGATGAACAGCTACGGCAAGACCTGGCATACGTGGAACACGGGCCATGAAGGCCACACGGGCGAAGCGATGCCGCTGGGCGAAGCGAAGCTGGCGTGGTCGTTCAACCGCGACGGCGAGGCCTTGCCGGCCCTGGTGGAAAAGCGCGACCGCAAGTTGAAGATCGACACGGCCGCCAAGCGCCGCGAGCGGGCCGACCTGCGCGTGCTGGCCCGGCCGCAGTCCGGCGTGGATGCGCTCAAGGGCAAGTTCGCCCGTCCCGGCACGCCGATTCCCGGCGTTGCCGACAGCACCGCGACCCCGGCCGCAGGGACGCCTCCAGCGAGCTCGACGGGAAAATAGCCGAGGCTGCTGTAGGACTGGTCCTCCGTGCGGGGGTGAGATGTCTAACAGACCACGCCGTGGCAGACGCGCACAATCGCACCATCGTTTCAACAGGAGGTGCATCATGCGACGTTTCGTTTTTACCGCCACGGTTTGCATGGCCGCGCTGGCCGGCTCGGCCGCAGTCGCCAGCGACCAGCTGTATAAATGCATGGACGCCAACGGCACCTTGCTGTTGACGGACAAGCCGTGCGCCGTCATCGAAAGCGTGCCCGCCGATGCGGCACCAGCGGTCGCACAGGGCGACGTCGCGGACGTGCCGATGGATGTCGGCGTGGCTGCCGGGTCCGAGCAGCCCCGTCGTGTCGTCAAGGAACGCTATACCTTGCCGCCTGCCGAGCTCGAACGCACGCAGGCCAGCCGCAAGGCACCCGTTTCCACGGCACCGAAAATCGACGTGGCCACCTTGAAAGCTGCCAAACTCAGCCTGGAACTGGGCAACCGCACGGCGTCGCTGCCCTGATCGCGGCTTGTATCGCGCAAGCCACTTGCTCGCTCAGCAATAAAGACTGTTCAGTCAACGCGGTTCCCGCGCGGCGCTCCGCCGCCGCGCCAGCCTCCTTTGTCCCGCATGCCGCCTGGCCGAGCCGACTTTAATCGGCGTCCGGTTTTGCTCGGCTATCACGACCATTTTCGTGCGGCACTTTGTTACAAAATAGCTATCGAAGTTTCTCGACTGTTGGTTTTGCCCTGCCCAGAATGGCCTCGTATCCCTTAAGAACTGATTAAGCTCGGCGCCCTGCCTGCAGCGCCGGCTGGCCCCGCTTATCCCGCGGCGGCTCAGCGATACGAGGTTATCCGACCTACAAGGACTACCATGAAGAAGACTTTGTTGATGTTGTTGCTTGCAGCAAGCCAGGTTTCGGCCATGGCCGCCGACTCGAGCACCGTGACGTTCTCGAATGGCGAAGAAGGGTGGTATGGCATGCAGCCGCTCGACGGTATCGGCGGCTCCGGCATCGATACATCGATGGGCAACGGCGCGCCGGCCATGCGTACCGTGATGGAAAACTTCGGCGTGTCGTGGACCAACAACACGAACAGCAGCTTCGTGCGTGACTACACACAAATGGGCGCCGTGACCTTCGGCATCGATGTCTCGACGCAGAGCATCCGCTTCTTCAATCAGGAAGTATCGCGCAACCTCGTACTGGAGCTGCGCGACTACGACAACGCCACCAATGGCCTGCCCTACACGAGCGTATGGTTCAACCTGGGCACCCTGTCGGCGAGCCAGCAGGGGTGGCAGCACCTGTCCGTGACGATCGACGACACGACGGCCACGGCCCTGCCCGCCGGCTGGGGCGGCTACGGTGCGGAGGATGCCAACGGCAACCCCCTGCTGCCGTCCGACCGTACCTTCGCCAGCGTGCTGGCCGGGGTCGACGAAGTCGTCTACACCACCTATGTACCCGGCATGGTGTACGGCTACACGGATTACGACATCGCCATCGACAATATCTCCGTCAGCGCCGTGCCGGAACCGAGCGAAAGCGCCATGCTGCTGCTGGGCCTGGCTGGAATTGCCGCCTTCGCACGCCGCCGCGCCCACAAGTAACGACGACAGCGCGTCTTCACTGGCGCGCCGCTGTGGCGAGCTGACAGCTTTTGCCACAAACCGCCAGTGCGGTCACAAGCGGAAATGTCTGCCACGACAACCGAGAACCACCAGCGCTTGCCCCCCGTGGCTCGTCGTGGCAGCAACACCATCGTACTCCGGGGTCATGCTGCCGGTCGCTTGCGGCGACAAGCAGCATGCCCAGAGTAGTTCGCAGTGCCAGGAGAACCGCTGATCGACTCTGGCGGGAGCAAATGGATCGGCAAGCGGGTCAGGCAAGGTGCAACGCATCGTCATACCGAGGTCTGGCGAGGATCGGCGTTTCCCTAGCTTCTTTTTGATTTTTTCTCACCCGCGGCAAAAACCTCGATTTTGCGGGTGGGCCCCGAGACGATCAGCAGGTCGGCCGGCAAGATTCGCGTGGCAGGCAAGGCATGCTGGAAGTCTTCGTTGGCACGCTTGACGCCCACGACCGTGACGCCGAACCGCGACCGCACATGCGATTCCGCCAGGGTATGGTGGTGAGTCTCGGGGGGCGCCTGGATTTTGGCGATGCCGAAGCCGTCCTCGAACTCGATGAAGTCAATCAGGCGTCCGGTGATCAGGTGCGCTACTCGCGCCCCCATGTCGGCTTCAGGGTAGATCACATGATGGGCACCGATGCGTTGGGCGATGGCGCCATGTTCGGGTGTCATCGCCTTGACCCAGATATCCTTGATGCCCAGTTCTGTCAGGACCATCAGGGTCATCAGGCAGGCGGAAAGATCAGACCCGATTCCCACGATGGCGTGAGAAAAATCAGCGACGCCCAGCTGGAGCATGACGTTTTCATTTGTGGAATCGGCTTGCACGGCGTGGGTCAGCCGATCGGCCCAGACCTGGACGATTTCCTCCTTCTGATCGATACCCATGACATCATGTCCAAGTCGGACAAGCGACTGCGCGACTGCGCCGCCGAAGCGGCCGAGGCCGATCACGACAACACTGTCACTTGCCGAAAATGCAAACTGCTCTGTAAAAATTCTACCCAACAATTGGATGCTCCTCTGGATAACGGTAGGGCATGCGCCGCTCGCTGAGAACGAGCGAAGCTGCGAGCGTGATCGTGCCCACCCTGCCAAAAAACATCAACAAGGCCAGAACGAGCTGGCCCGTCACTGGCAGCTGGGCAGTAATGCCTGTCGAAAGGCCGACCGTTCCAAACGCAGAGATGACCTCGAAGATGATTTGATCGGTTGGAAACTCGGAGATGCGCAGCAGGATAATGGTACCGACCGCAACGACCACGCTGCCGAGCACGAGGACTGTAATGGCCTGCCGCTGGGCCGACGTGCCAACCCGGCGCCCGAACGCCTCGGCATCGGGATGGCCTTTGACTTCGGCAAGGACGAGCAGGAACAACACCGCCACGGTGCCAACCTTGACCCCTCCCGCGGTGCCGGCGCTGCCACCGCCGATGAACATCAGGAGATAGTGCAGGGCCCAGGTTTCGTGGGTCAGGGCACCGATGTCGATCGCGTTGAAGCCCGCAGTCCGCGCCGAGACCGAGATGAACAGGCTGTTGAGCAGCTTGTCGGCTACAGCAAACGGTCCGATGGTTCGGGGATTGTGCCATTCGAATACCAGCGCAGCGAGGAAGCCGCCAGCCAGCAGCACGAGCGTACCGCTCAGTGTCAGCTTCGAGTGCAGAGACCAGTGGCGAGGATCACGCCAGCGGTGCCGCAGATCATGCAGGACGGGGAAACCGATGCCGCCGATGAAAATCGCCAGCATGACAGGACCCAGGATCATCGCATCGCTGGCATAGCGGGACAATCCGTCCGCATGGATGGAAAACCCGGCGTTGTTGAATGCCGAGACCGTATGGAATAAACCCGACCAGCCCGCTTCAAGCCAGCCAAAGCCATAGCCCAGGTGCAGGCGCAGGATCAGAATGACGGCCACGACAAGCTGGACGAGCACCGTTACCACGAGCACTACTTTCGCCACGCTTGACACATCACCCAATGCAAGCGTACGCGACTCGGTCTGGGTCATCAGCCGGGTACGCAGCCGGGGCGAGCGGTTCACCATCAGTCCCAGCAGCGTAGCCGCCGTCATCATGCCGAATCCGCCCAACTGGAACAGCACCATGATCGTCGCCTGCCCGAACGCCGACCAGTAAGTGCCCGTGTCAACGGTCACCAATCCCGTGACGCACACCGCCGATACCGCTGTGAAAAGCGCGACAATCCATGGCGCCCCTGACCCGTCGGCACGCGCTGCGGGCAGCATCAACAGCACTGTGCCGACCATGACCGCGGCCAGGAAGGCCAGCGTCACTGCCCTGGCCGGATGGAGAATCGCCTTCACGTCGAGGGCGAGCGCAAAGGACGGCGCACCGGGCTATCGTCGAAATCCATGGTATCGGTATCGGGATCGGATGCAAGCGGTGCGCCGAACAATTTCAGCCAGGTAAAGCCGAGGATTCCGGCGACGAGCGAGCCAACCAGGATCGCCATTTTCGATGCATTGATTACCTCAGCCTGCCCGGTGTACGCGAGATTCGTGATGAAGATCGACATGGTGAAACCGATACCGCCGAGCAGGCCCGCACCCAGCACGTGCCGCCAGGCGAGGTCAAGCGGCAACCGGCACAATCCAAGCAGGACGGCTGCAAAGCTGAACAGGAAAATGCCGACCGGTTTCCCCACAACCAAGCCGAGCAGGATGCCAAGGCTATTCGACGACAGGAGATCTTGCGCCCAGCCGGAACTGATCACGATTCCTGTATTGGCAAGTGCGAACACGGGCAGGATCAGGAAGGCCACCGGCTTGTGCAACGCTGCCTCAAGGCGGTGAGAAGGCGACGCCGCATCGTCTTCCGCACGCGAGTAGGGTATCGCAAAGGCCAGCAGCACACCTGCAATGGTCGCGTGCACGCCGGACTTGAGCATCAAGAACCACATGATTGCGCCACCGACCAGGTACGGCAGCAAGGAGATGACACGAAGAACACGGTTCATCAGCAGTAGCGCCCCGAATAGACCAAGTGCCGCGATGAGGTAGGCGACGGACAGCTCCGCAGTGTAGAACACGGCGATGACGATGATCGCCCCCAGGTCATCCATCACTGCCAGCGCAGTCAGGAAAATCTTCAGCGATGCAGGCACGTTTTTGCCGAGCAAGGCAAGAACCCCGAGGGCAAACGCAATGTCGGTGGCCATCGGGATGCCCACGCCTGCCTGCGTGGGCGTTCCGCCATTGAGCATGAAGTGAATCAGGGCGGGCACGGCGATACCACCGGCGGCGGCGAGGATCGGCAGCATGGCGTTTCTGATATCGGACAGCTCGCCGTTATACAGCTCACGTTCAAGCTCCAGGCCGACGAGCAGGAAGAAGACGGCCATCAAGGCATCGTTCACCCAGTGCTCGATGCTCAATCCAGCGACGTACTGATGCCAGAATCCCAGGTACGCCGGGCCAAGCGAAGAATTGGCGATGGAGAGCGAGACGATCGTGCAGAGGATGAGCACGATACCGCCGGCCTTGTTTGATTGAGCGAATTGCTTGAATGTTTTAGAGAGCCGCTTTTCGACGCGCATTCTTTCCTTCTCCATGACTCGGGTGGAAGCCATTCTCCAAGTCTCTACTTTGTAAAAAATGCCCGTAAAACGGGCAAAGGCTTTCGCCTGCTGAAACCGCGTAGCCGCATTCGCCTATCGGTCCGCGACGGCCGAAGAACTGACGGTGGTTTAAAGTTGGCGCTGGCAGTGCGCCTCTAACAGGAAACGGCAGGCCTCCGGCCGGGGGATGAATGAGATGGTTGCCGTGGTTCGGGCGAAAAGCTGACGGTGACGCTGCATTGGCAATAGGCGTAAAGGTTGCCGCGTGGCGGCCCGACCATCGCGCATCCTGTCATGCAATAAGCACGAACACCCTGCCCGGATTATACCTTTGTTCATTGCAAATTAACCATGCAGCCCGATAATCGCGGAAGTTAAGCCCGGCGGAGTCGGGGCAGCGCCAATGTTCGCCGGAGAAGCCGCAATGTCGGATTCCCGTCGGCCCGTCGTCCACCGCCACACATTGAGATGACTGACGACAGTTTCACGACAGGCGTCCTGGTTCAGGCCGCTATAATCGCGGCCTCATCCGTTATCTTCATGTCCCATGACCGATTCCCCCGACGCGCCCCAGCGGCGCCCCGCCTGTGTCCTGCTGCACAGCTCGATGAGTTCGCGCAGCCAGTGGTCCGCCCTGATGGCCCAGCAGCAAAACCACCTGCGCTGCATCGCGCCGGACCTGCTCGGTTACGGCAAGGCGCCCTTCCCGGACCCGGCCATCCACGTGGCGTTTTCGCTGGAGCACGAAGTGCAGGCCATCCTCGCCACGCTGGACGGACAATTGGAGCCTGATGAGCCCTTCCACCTGGTCGGCCACTCGTATGGCGGCGCCACGGCGCTGCGCCTGGCGCGCCGGTTTCCCCAACGCATACTGTCGCTGACCCTGTTCGAACCTGTCGCCTTCCACCTGCTGGCCCCCGCCAACCCGGCCCGTGCCGAGATCGCCGCCGTCATCGCCCGCATCGACAGTGCCACCTCGCCGCGCGACGGTGCCGAAGCCTTTATCGACTACTGGAACGGTGCCGGCGCTTTCGCTGCCCTGCCGGACGTCATGCAGCAGCGCTTTACGGGACAGATCGCCAAGGTGCGGCTCGATTTCGTCGCCCTGCTGGGCGAACCGGCCACCTTGCGCGACATGGCGGCGCTGGATATTCCTACCCTGGTGTTGTTCGGCCGCGACGGTCCGCTGTCGACCCGCACCGTGGCCGAGGAACTGACGGCCGCGCTGCCCCGCGCCGTGATGCGCCGCACGGCGGGTGGCCATATGGCGCCGCTGACGCACGCGGCCGACGTCAATGCCGTGATCGGCCAATTCCTGGCGGCAGCGACCGACGCCTGAAAATTGCTTTAAAAATGGGGTCTGTCCCCATTTATGGGGAAACCATGGCGGGGAGAAAGCAATTTCCACGGTGACGCGCGGGCTGACGCAGGGCGAAATCTTCTGGTGCCGCCGCCTCTTCGGCGACGCCATCGACCATGACCGGGTGCGGGTGCATGGGCGCGGCTATTTGTGGTTCGGGCTGCAACGGCGCCACACGGCCATGGCACCGGATGGCCACCTCTACTTCAATGCGGAAGATTGCAGCGCCGACTTCTCGCGCGAGCATGCGTGGCGGCTGCACTGGTTCATGCACGAGATGACCCATGTGTGGCAGCACCAGCTGGGCTACCCCGTGAAATGGCGCGGGGCACTGCGGATCGGCTTGCCGTACGCGTATGAGCTGGCGCCGCACAAGCGCCTGTGCGACTTCAATATGGAGGCCCAGGGCGACCTGCTGGCCGACTACTTCGCGCTGCGGTTCCTGCTCGCGCCGCAACTGCTGCGCCAGTGCCGGGCCGGCGGCAGCGCACCGGGCCTGGCCCTCTACGAAGCCGTGCTGCAGGACTTCCTGCGCGCGCCGCAGGACCGCGCCAACCTGCCGCGCCGCCTGTTCAGCCGGCGCTAGGCCACTGGGCCAGCCACGCCACCAGCGCCTCGGTCGTCAGGGGCCGGCTGTACAGGTAGCCCTGGCCCTTGTTGCAATGCAGCCGGCGGACGACGTCGGCCTGCTCCACCGTCTCGATGCCTTCGGCCACCGTGCCCATCCCCAGGCTTTGCGCCACCTTGACGGTGGCTTCGATCAGCACGCGGTGGTGCTCGCTGCTTTCGCTCTGGCTGACGAAGGAGCGGTCGATCTTGACGGTGTCCACCGGCAGCAGGTGCAGGCTGGCCAGCGACGAATAGCCGGTGCCGAAGTCGTCCAGCGCCAGGGTGATGCCCAGCGCCTTCAGCTCGTGCAGGCGCTGCTGGATCTGGGCATCCTGGGCCGCCAGGCTTTCCGTCACTTCCAGTTGCAACTGCCGCGCCTGCATGCCCGTCTCGGCCAGCACGCGCGCCACCGTTTCGCTCCAGCCCGGCTGGCCCAGCTGGGCGCGCGACAGGTTGACGGCCAGCAGACGCGGGGCCTGCTCGCCCAGCTGGGTCTGCCAGGCGCGGAAATCGCGGCAGGCCCGCGCCAGCACGAAGTCGCCCAGCGCGCCGATCAGGCCGCATTCCTCGGCAATGCCGATGAACTCGAATGGCGGCACGACACCGCGGGTGGGATGCTGCCAGCGCACCAGCGCTTCGACGCCGGCCGCGTAATCCGTACCGCCGCCGGGCAACAGGCCGACGACGGGCTGGTAGACGACGAACAACTGCTCTTCCTGCAAGGCCAGGCGCAGGTCGGCCTCGATATCGCTGCGGTGCGCGGCCCGTTCGCGCATGGCCTGGGCGAAGCGGACCTGGCGCCCGCCGCCGGCCCGCTTGGCTTCCACCATGGCGATGCTGGCGTCGCGCAGCAGCGCGTCCGGGTCCTGCGGGCCGCTGCTTTCCTGGGCAGGGCCGCCCCAGGCGATGCCGACGCTGATATTGCAGACCACGTCATGGCCCTGCACCGTGTAGCCCCGTCCGGTCGCGCCGATCAGCCGCGCCGCCACGCCTTCGGCATCCTCCGGCCGGCGCAGGCCGTCGAGGACGACAATGAATTCGTCGCCCCCCACGCGCGCCGCCAGCTGCCCGCCATGGGCGCCGATACGGTCAGTCGGCGGGCGCAGCACGGTGCGGATGCGCTCGGCGATCATGATCAGCAACTGGTCGCCGGCGCTCTGGCCCAGCGCGTCGTTGACCTGGCGGAAGCGGTCGCAGTTCATGAACAGCACGGCAAAGCCGGCCCCCTCCCCATCCGCCGCGCCCGGTTCGCGGGCCTGGATCAATTGCAGCTGCTCCAGCACGGCGTTGCGGTTGGGCATGCGCGTCAATGCGTCCGTGCGCGCCGCATTGGACAGGCGGCTGGCGATGCGCTCCTGCTCGCGCTGGGTTTCCAGCGTGATGTCGGTGACGGCCGCCATCAGGCGCGTGCCATCGAGCTTCAATACGCTCAACGACAGCACCTGGGCCATGCCCAGGCTTTCCAGGTCGACGCGCAGCCCTTCGCAGACGACGCCCGACGGCGCATCGTAGGCGGCCAGCAGGCTGCGCAACCGTGGCGCGACGGGGTCGAGCACGGTAAACAGGTTGTCCAGGCCCGTGTCGCGCGCCAGCGGCATCAGCAGCTGGGACGACATCGGATTGAGCATGTCGATGGTACCGTCCAGGGTCGTCTGCACCAGGCCGATCGGGGTGCGGTACAGGAACTGGATCAGCGCCTCGTAGGCGCTCTCGTCAACTGGCATCGGCATCCTCCCGGCACAGCACCGTGTTGCCGCCGCCCGCCCTGGCCCGGGCCAGCGCCTGGCCCGCCTGCGCCATCAGCACGTCGATGCCCGCGCTGCCCGCTTGCGCGGCCACGCCGGCGCTGACCGTGTAGCGCAGCGTGTGGCCGTCGATTTCCACCACTTCCTGCTCGACGCCCGCGCGCAGCCGCTCGGCAATGGCGGCTGCGCGGTCACGCTCGATGCCGGCCAGCAGCACACCCAGTTGGGCGCCGCCCAGCCGGGCAATCACGTCGGCACCGCGGAAGGCCGCGCGCAGGGCCTGGGCCAGCGCGCACAGCACGGCGTCGCCCGCGGCATTGCCATAGCGGGCGCTGACTTCATTGAAATGGTCGGCATCGAACAGGATCATCGCCACGCCGCCCGGCGCGGACCCCTTGCCGGCCGCCTCGGCCGCTTCGAAGAAGGCGCGCCGGTTGGCCAGCCCCGTCAGCGGGTCCGTCAGCAGCGCTGGCGCGGGGACGGGCCCGGCGCCGGGGCAGCCCGTCAGGTCGCGCAGGACCATGCAGTAGGCCGGCTCGCGCTCGTGCTGGAGTTGCTGCTCGTTCTCGCCCTGCGGCAGCGGCGTGATGATGGAGCTGCCCTGGAAACTGCTGCCGTCGGCGCGCAGGCGCGGCCCCTGCTCCACGCTCCAGCCGTGGGCGTCGGCCTCGCGCAGGCGCTCCGCCACGGCCGGCGCGGGCGCCAGCACCTGGCTGGAACTGCCGACCAGGGCCGCCGTATGGCCGGTGACGCGGCCGATGCTGTCATGCCAGCGCTCGATGCGGCCGGCGCGGTCCAGGCTGACGAGGGCGTAGTCGTTGCTGCTGGTGAGCAGGGCATTGAGCCAGGCATCGCTGCGGCGCAGCTGGCGCTCGCGCTGGACCTGGACCGTGATGTCGCTGAGTACGGCCATCAGGCGCGCGCTGTCGAGCTTGAGCACGGACAGGGCCAGGATCTGCGGCCCGCCCTGCTTGCCGCCGTGCAGGTGAACGTGCAGGCCGTCGCAGATCAGCCCGCTGGGAGCGGCAAAGGCCTGGCACAGCCCCCGCAATTCCGGGGCCACGTCCTGCAACGCGACGAACAGGTTGGACAGGCCGCCATCGCGCGACAACGGCATCAGCAGTTGCGCGGAGACGGGGTTGATCATGGCGATCTCGCCGTCCAGCCCCGCCTGCACCAGCCCCACCGGGGCCAGGTACAGGAACTGCATCAGCGCCTCGTGCTCGGCGGCGAGGCTGGCGGCGGCGCCGTTCACAGCCGGCGCTGCACGAGGACGTAACGCATCGGCGCCCCGGGCAAGGCCAGCAGCCGCAGCAGGACCTTGACGGGTTTCATCCGCAAGGTCAACACGTAATTGATGGTGTCGTCCAGCGCACTGCCGTCGGCCTGCGCATCCTCGAAGCGCTGGGCAACGAGGAAATTGTTCATGCATGGCGCAACCGTCGTGAACAGCGGCTGGCCCAGCACGCTGGCCGGCGACAGGCCGGCCGCCTGCGACTCGAAGCGGTTGTACTGGCGCACCACGCCGTCGGCATCGAAACCGATGATGCCGAAATCGGTTTCGTCCAGCTCTTCCACGCTGCTGGCGGCCAGGCGCTGGGCCAGGCCCTCCTGCGCAAAGGACACATCACTCATGAGACGCTCCACAGAGATTGTCTATTGTTTTCAAGAAACTAATGCTGACACGTGGAAAACAGACTGTCAATGCGCGTACGATTGAAGTCATCTGCATCTTACACGCTCCACGGTGGTGGCGACGCCCGGGGGACGATATGGCGCTGTCGCATTTTGGCGAATAATGTTGTCAAAATTCAACCGCGCGCCGTCGTGCCGGCCGTTCCACTACGATGCCTCCCTCAAGCTCTATCGTTTTAACCCGCTTATAAAAGGAAAACATCATGGCTATTGTGAAAACGATTTTCGCCGCAGCATTCTGCGTCGCCCTGGCAGCCTGCAGCACCACCGACACCACCAGCGGCAGCAGCGACAGCGCGACCTCCGGCGCGAGCGCCACGTCCGGCGCCAGCACCCCAGCCACGGGCACGACGGGCAGCAGCATGGACGCGACCACGCCATCGACGACGCCATCGACCACGGGCACGCCAGGCACGTCGCCAAGCAACCCAAGCAACGCGGACGACACTTCCGTCAAGCGTTGATCTGACAATATTTCCTGGCCCGCTTCGGCGGGCTTTTTTTTGGCCCCGTTTTTTGGCCTCTTTTCTTGCCCGTTCCTGGCGTCCTTTCCGGCCAGGATGCCCAGCCCCTGCCTGGTGACAGTAACTTTCTTCGGCGCATGCGTCGCCCGCCCGGCACAGCCATCGCCCCCCGCCCCGTTTCGCCGGATCATCTCCGCTCAACTTTTCTATACTCCAAATAATCTCATCGACAACGTTGCGCCCGCACGTCACCGCCGCGCCGCGGGTTTGACCAGCACGATAGCAAATTGCTACCCTCATGAGATATTGCGAACGGATCGTTCAGCCGCTGCGGGCAACTGCACGACGCGGGCAGCGGCAACGACTGTCCAACCTGCGAGAACCGCCCGGCAGTTCCCCGGTGCCCGCACGTCAAGGAGAATGCCTTGAACACGCAGCTCGTACTGAAACGCGGCGCCGCCGCCGTGGCGCTGGCCCTGGGCGCGCCGCCGCTGCTGGCACAGGATGCCGCCACCCAGCCCGGCGGGCAGCCGCTGCAGCGGGTCGTCATCACCGGCTCGAACCTGAAACGCATCGATGTGGAAACGGCCACGCCCGTCCAGGTGATCCGCCAGGCCGATATCACGCGCATGGGGGTCAATACCGTCAAGGAACTGATGGATACGCTGACGTCGGCCGACCGCAGTGCGCTGTCCGATATCGGCGGCAGCAACTCGTTTGCCGGCGGCGCCTCGGCCGTGGCCCTGCGCGGGCTGGGCAAGCAGTCCACGCTGGTGCTGCTCAATTCGCGCCGGGTGGCGCCGTATGCGCTGGCCGACTACAACGAGGTCTTCACCAACCTCGACACCTTGCCGCTCGATGCCGTCGAGCGCGTGGAAATCCTGCGCAACGGCGGCTCGGCGATCTATGGCTCCGATGCCGTGGCCGGCGTCATCAACATCATCACGCGCGGCGACTACCGGGGCGTGCAGGCGCGCGCCTCGCACAACCAGTCGCTCGAATACGGCCGATTCCATGAATCGACGGCGGCGCTGACGGGCGGCCTGGGCAACCTGGAAACGGACCGCTACAACGTGCTGGCCAATATCGAGGTGTACCGCCGCAATGCCGTCGGCTGGCGCGGCATCGTCGACGACATCAACCCCGCCTATGGCGAGAAGTTCTCGGCCGTGGCCCCGGGCAGCGGCCTGATGTTCGGCGACCGGGGTGCGCCGTCCACCTTCAGCTACCCCGGCAACATCATCGGCCAGGGCGCCATTCCCGGCTGCGCCACCTTGAACGCGGCGGGCCTGTGCGTGTACGACCGCTTCAGCCGCTTCGAAGCACAGCCGTCGGCCCAGCACGTCAATGCGCTCGTCTCGGGCAGGTTCGCCATCAGCGACACGCTGGAAGGCTTTGCCGAAGTGCTGTACTCGCACACGAAGACGGACTACATGTCGGCGCTGGCCACGTATGGCTCGACCAATCCCGATGCCGTCTGGGGCGACCCGCGCACGGGCAATGCGCGCTCGTTTACGTACCGTTACCTGCCCGCTACCCATCCCCTGAACACGACGGGCGAGGAAGCGGAGCTGCGCTACCGCTTCGCCGACGATCCGGGCTTCCGCCATACCGTCAGCGACCAGTACCGGGTGCTGGCCGGCCTGCGCGGCAAGCTGGGCACGTACGACTGGGAAACGGCGCTGGGCGTCATGGGCAGCAAGACGAAGGACCGCAGCCGGGGCGGCTTCTTCAGCCTGTCCGGCTTCCAGCAGGTGATCGGCGCCACCGATGCCGAGTCGGACGATCCGCTGCTGTTCAACCGGGCCTACCGCATCGGCCAACCGAATACGCCCGAAGTGCTGGCCGCGCTGTTCCCGGAAAACGGCTACGACGGCAAGATCACGCAAACCTTCATCGACGGCAAGATCACTGGCGAAGTGGGCAAGTTCCAGGGCCGGCCCGTCAATATGGCCCTGGGCGGCGAGATCCGCCACGAGAAGTTCGCCATCAATCCCACCGCCAACCTGCTGGCCGGCGACATCGTCAGCAACGGCGCGGCCACGGCCAATGCCAGCCGCACCAACAGCTCCATCTTCACCGAGGGCAGCGTGCCCCTGCTGGAGAAACTGGAGCTGACGGGCGCCGTGCGCATCGACAAGTTCAAGGATGTGAAGGCGCACGCATCGCCGAAGGTGTCGCTGCGCTGGGAGGCAACGCCCCAGCTGATGGTGCGCGGCACGTGGGAATCGGGCTTCCGGGCGCCGAACCTGACGGAAAGCGCCCAGTCGAGCAAGTTCTCCTTCGATAACGGCGAAGTCGATCCGAAGCGGTGCGACCAGGCCCAGGCCCTGGCCAATGACCTGCGCGCCCAGTCCGACGCCCTGCCGGCCACGGACCCGGACAAGCAGCTGCTGTCGGCCCGGGCCGATACTGTCGAAGGCAATGAGTGCGCCACGGGGATTGCCAATATCGTGCGCAACAATCCCGACCTGAAGCCGGAAACGTCGCGCAGCACGACCTTGGGCTTTGTCATCGAGCCGATCCGCGGCACCAGCTTTTCCTTCGACGCGTGGCATATCAAGCGCAAGGACGAGATCGGCCTGAAATCCACCCAGGAACTGCTGTCGTCGGAAGACTCGCTGGTCCCGGGCATCGTCAACCGCTTGCCGCTGGCCCAGGACCGCACGTTCACGGCCGCCGAGCGGGCCCTGTACGGCGTGACCGTGGGGCCGCTGGCATCCACCTCCGGCATGTTCGAGAACACGGCGCAGACCAAGACCAGCGGCATCGACCTGTCCATGTCCTCGCGCGTCAACACGCCTATCGGGCGCGTGGACGTGCTGGGCAACGCTACCTACCTGCTGGACTACAAGCTGTTCGCCCCCACCCGCAACGGCGGCAGCTGGGGCGACGACCTGGCCGGCCGCTACGGCTACTCCAAGACGACGGCCAACCTGATGGCGACCCTGGGCATGGGCAGCTTCAGCCACAGCCTGCGGGCCACGTGGCGCAGCCCGCAAAAGCTGCAGTACGACTATTACGACGAGGAGTACAGCCCGGCCGGCTGTGCCGACCGCGAGTGGACGCCGAACGAATGCCGCATCGCCTCCTTCGTGCGTTGGGATTACAACCTCAGCTATACGGGCGTGAAGAACCTGACGGTGTCGCTGTTCCTGCGCAACCTGTTCGACCACCGCCCGCCGGTCAACCTGCGCGCCTTCAATGCCGACGGCGGCGGCGTGATCCCGCAGGATATCGAGGATGTGCAGGGACGCTCTGTGCGGCTGACGGCGGAATACCGGTTCTGACGGGCGTTTGTCGGCCCCTCAGGGGCCGGCAAACGCCGGCATCCTCATGCGCAAACAGTACGGTAAGTTGCCTTGCGGAATTGTCTGACGTAAGATGATGGACCCGTGCGACCATCACACTTACACCGATCCGCCTTGTTCGTCCGTTCCGCCATGTTCGTTCGCCGCGTTCTCATTCCTTTCGTACTCGCCCTTGCCGCGATGCCGGCCCATGCCCGCAGCGGGGATATCGTCAGCCTCGTCAACGACTACCGGGCCGCGCCGCGCAGCTGTGGCGGCCATAGTGCCGCGCCCGTGCCGCCGTTGGAATCACCGGCGGCGATCGGGCGGGCGCGCATCGGCGCCGGCACCTTCCTCGACCAGGCACTGGAACAGGCCGGCTACCCCGTCGAGCATGCCGAGGCCGTGTACCTGTCGAATGTGACGAATGCCGTGGCGGCGCTGACCTTGCTGCGGGAACGCTTCTGCGAGAAATTGCTGAGCACCGACTTTGCCGCCGCCGGGGCCGTCCGTTCGGGCGACGACTGGGTCATCGTGTTTGCCCGGCCGCGCCATGCGGCGCCGCTGCCCGCCCCCGGCGAGCTCGATGCGGCCGTGCTGGCGGCCGTAAACGCGGCCCGCGCCCTGCCCCGCCGCTGCGGCGAGCAGGACTTCGCCGCCGCGCCGCCGCTGCGGTGGAATGCCACCCTGGCGCAGGCGGCCCTGGTGCACAGCCGCGACATGGCCGAGCGCCGCTACTTCAGCCACGAGCAGCAGGACGGCAGCGTGGTGGGCGACCGGGCGCTGCATGCGGGCTATGCGTGGCGGCGTATCGGCGAGAACATCGCGTCGGGCCAGGCCTCGGTGGATGAAGCCGTTGCCGGCTGGCTCGACAGCCCGGGGCATTGCGCCAACATCATGAATGCCGGCTTCGATGAAATGGGCCTGGCCTACGCCGTCAATCCGGAACGGGGCCGGGTCTACTGGACCCAGGTGCTAGGACGGGGACGCTGAACGGTCGCCGGCACGCCCGCGCGCCTGCCCTTATAATCGGTCCCAGCCGGGCGGCGATGCCGTGGCTCATGGGGACACCGATAACAGGATTCGCAAAGAATCCGCGCGAGGACAAGCGGCGTGAAGAACGACGAAGAGAACAAGCCGGCGACGAAGCCGGCAAAGGGGCCGAGACGCACCCTGACACGGCTCGACTGGATCGATGCCGCCACCGAAATCCTGGTCAGCAAGAGCGTCGACGCGATCCACCCGGCCACCCTGGCGCGCGACCTGGGCATCACCATCGGCAGCTTCTATTATCACTTCCGCGACCGCAACGACCTGCTGGCCAGCGTGCTGCGCCAGTGGCACGAACGCACGACGGCACAGGTGATGCAGGAATATGCCGGCATGCCGATCGACGAACTGGCTTATGAACTGATGGCGCTGCCGCTGCATGGCCTGACGGCACGCCACGCGGCAATGGTGGAATTCGCCATCCGCGGCTGGGCCCGGCGTGACGACATGGCGCGCCAGGCGGTGCTGGAAGTGGACCAGCAACGGCTGGCCCTGTACACGGACGCGCTGCGCAAGAGCGGCTTCGGCAAGGCCGAAGCGGAAAACCGCGCCTTCCTCATCTACAGCGTGCAGATGTCCCAGGCCCTGCTGTGGGACGTCAACGACGAGAAGGCGCGCAAGCGGCAGCTGAACTTCGCGAAAAAACTGTTCCTGCTGCCGCTCGCTCCCGGTTGAACCCCTGGCTTAGAAGTAGTGGCGCAGGCCCAGGCTGACGATGCTGGTACGGGCATCCACGTTCTGGCCCGCACCCGAGAACAGCGGCACTTCCTGCGCGCCCAGCGGCACCAGCAGCGCGCCGGGACCGCCGGCGATCGGCAGCGGCGTCACGGTGCCGCGCACGATGTTGCCGCGGTCGTCATCGACAAAGCCGACCCGGCTGTACAAGGCCGTGCGCTTCGAGAAGTTATAGTCGACGCCCAGCATGACGCCGGAGTCCTTGCCCTTCGTGAAGTTCTTGAAACGGCTCTGCATGTACTGCGCGCCCAGTTCCCAGTTGCCGATCGGGTGCTTGATACCGGCCGAGGCGGTCTGCACCTTCGGATCGAGCGCGCCCACGTTCTTGTACTGGCCCTGGTGGAAGTTCGCCACCAGCATGGTGCCGGCCGGCAGCTGGAACTTGGCCCCGATCATCGCACCCGTGAAGGTGTCGGCCGTGTACAGGGGAATGAAGGTGCCGCCGCCGGCCAGCGAGGCGATGCCCACCTGGGCGCCGCGGAAGTCGTTGCGGTGATACGCGGCCAGGATGGCGAACGGCTTGCCGTTATAGGCCAGCAGCGCACCCTGGGCGCGGCCCCGGTCGTCCGCCGACTCGGCACCGGCCGTCAGGCCGCCGATGATCTGGCCGGTGTTCGCGTTGGCGGCCGGCGTGGCGCTGGTGGCCGACGCGCGCGCGGCGCTGACGCGGCTGGCCACGCCCGCGTTGGTCGAATACGACAGCACGCCCAGCCAGGGACCCTTGCGCACCAGGAACGATGCCATATTGTCCTGGTAGGTCTGCAGGTTGTTGACCACCAGGCCCGCGCCCATCAGGTCGGTGCTGCCCAGGCGTTCCGTGGTGGCGATATAGCCGGCGATCAGCATCGGCGATGCCTGCCGCCCCAGCCGGACTTCGCCGTATGGCGTGGTCAGGCTGACAAAGGCCTGGCGCCCGAACAGGCGGCCGTCATTGCCCAAGGTGCCGCCGTCGGCCTGCAGGCCGCCTTCCAAGGTGAAGCCACCCTTCCAGCCGCCGCCGATATCTTCCGTGCCCTTGATGCCGAAATGGCTTTGCGCCGTCAGCGACGGTGCCATCCGCGTGGTGCGGGTCGATGGCGAGGCGATGGCATTCGGTACCGGCGTCGTGCCGGACAGGCCGAACACCGTACCCTGCACATTGCCTTCGCCCTTGTGCACTGAATCCACACCGACGTCCACCAGGCCGTAGATCGTCACCGACGATTGCGCCCAGGCCGCACTGCAGGCCAGTACCGATGCCGTCAGGACGCAGGCCTGGCGCAGCTTGTTGGACTTGCTAGCTTGGTTCTTCATTGATCTCCTCCGTTGATTTTGTTGTACGACGAATTGTTATCGTTGTTACCGGTCAGCGGCGAATACGAGACGGCCGCGCCGTTGCCGCCACGCTTGGCGCGTGGCGGCCTTGCAGGATGCCGTCCGCGCGAGCGGCCGGCAGGCAATCGGGGAAATCAGGCGCCCGCGGTGGGGCGGCGCCCGGGTGTCGCCGCTGTGGCGCGGCAGACCTGTCGGAATGGCGGGGGCGTGTTGCTCAAGGTTTCACTGGTCATGCTGTCTCCGTTGTCGTCAACGTTGCGGGCGGCTTGTGCCGCCTCGTGTGTTTGCACTGCTGTCTTGCTGCTGCTTTTTTCTATTCTGCCGCGCACTCGGCGGCAATGCCATGTTTTTGTCGCGTCATCGTCAGGCGCCCACCAGGGCCTGGCCGCAGACCCGGATGGTGTTGCCCGTGATGCCGCCACTGCCCGGCGTGCACAGGAAGGCGATCAGCTCGGCGGCGTCACGCGGCTGGCCGCCTTGCTTGAGCGAATTCAGGCGGCGCCCCAGTTCGCGCGGCATGAACGGCATGCGCTCCGTCATCGGCGTTTCGATAAAGCCCGGCGCCACGGCATTGATGGCGATGCCGCGCGATGCGAGCGCGGGTGCACGCGCGGCCACGTAGCCGATCAGTGCCGCCTTGCTGGTGGCATAGTTGGCCTGGCCGAAATTGCCCGCCACCCCGCTGATCGACGACAGGCACACCACCCGCCCGCCATCGCGCAGCAGGCCCGTGGCCAGCAGGGCTTCGTCGACGCCGGCAATCGCGCCGAAATTGACGGCCAGCACCAGGTCCCAGTCCGTGGCCGGCATTTTCGCCAGGCTGCGGTCGCGGGTGATGCCGGCGTTGTGCACGACGATATCGACGCCGCCGAAGCGTTCGCGCAGGAAGTCGCACAGCCGGGCCGGCGCATCGGCCGCCGCGATATCAAGCACCAGCGCGGTGGCGCCCAGCGTGCGGCAGGTTTCATGCAGGGCCTGCGATGCGGCCGGTACGTCCAGGCACACGACGGTGGCGCCCTCCTGGACCAGCCGCGCGGCCGTCGCCATGCCGATGCCCCGTGCGGCGCCCGTCACCAGGGCGACCTTGCCGGCCAGTGCGGGCAAGGCCTGTGTCGTTGACTGCATGACAACGGTGGCCGTCACGTCGATGGCCTGGCCCGACACATAGGTGGCTTGCCTGCCGCAAAAGAACCTGACGACGCCGTCGAGCCGGTCGACGGCATCGGGCGCGACATAGGCCAGATTGACGGTAATGCCCTTGCGGCCCAGTTCCTTGCCCAGCGAGCGGCTGAAGCCTTCGATCCCCCGTGCGGTGGCGGCGGCGACCGGGTCCTGCGCCAGGACGGGCGGTGCCGCCACGATCAGCACGCGCCCGTTGGTGGCGATGCGCGCGGCGTGAAACGTGTCATACAAGGCACGGCAGTCGCCTGGCGTGCGGCAAGCCGTGCCATCGAAAACGACAATGTCCACCGCACCCTTGCCCTGGTCGATCGCGGCGCCGGCGGCCGTCAGCGCGGCAGCCAGCGCACCGGCGCCATAGCCGCCGGCGCCTGCAAGCAGCGCCCGCTTGCCGTCCAGCGGCAGCGCGCCATAGGGACCGTCCACCCGCGCCAGCTCGACAGGATCGGGCAAGCCCAGCGCCCGTGCCAGCCAGCCCGTGGCCGGATTGTCGTGCAGCGTTTTCAGCAGGTCTGGCATCGGTTCCGATCGGTGAAAGCTGGGGCGGGCAAGTCCGGTATGTCTTGAACTCAACTGTTGTTAGCGATCCTAGCATGGCCGTGTCGATGCCTCAATAGCACTCACTATGTTGGAGCATATATACAACTATGTTGCCAAAAAGAAGCGATCATGCCCCCTTTGCCGCCAGCGCGCACCGACGTCGTCGGCGCCACGCGGGACAATATGGGATGGTCCGCTTTTCAGGCCGATGGCACGGCCGTGGCAGGCTCGCGCAATTTGCGGCCGATCCAATCCTCTGGAATCGGTTGCCCCATCCATTCGAGAACAAGGCATTACCGTGAGCCCTCGTTCAATTCGATCCTGTGCCGACGATTCACCTTCGCCGCACCATAGCGGCCTTAATGCCAGCTCAATCCGTCACATCGCCGTGTTATTCCCGCTAATTTCGGCCACAGCGGTCATTACAAATTGACGATTCCGAACGCGTGCCAACTGATGGCACGATCGAGCCATATTCCAGCATATCCTGCTGCGCTAGTGAACTGATTTTTATGGATATTTTTCATGACCTGGTCCCGTCACCCGGACGACTGCCGCGCTTACCGGACAACGCCGTTATATTGTCGAGCATTCGACATATTCAGACAATTTGCGCCAAAACAAATACGATAAAACGATGGTTGCCCTGTCGGTAAAGTCTTACGCTGTCTCTCACTAACCGGCCCATCGCAATAACTGAACAGTATAGCGATCCAAGAAAAGCCGTTAGTCGGGGGCAGTGCATTTACAGCCGATACGTGAATCGTAAAGGCTCTTATTGATCAGGAGGCGAAGATGTCGAAAATCTGGATGAAAGCATTATGTGCGGTATGCGGAGCAGTCCTGGCGCAGTTGGGCGGTGTCGCCGCGGCGCAGGAAAAAACCACCACCATCACCGCGAGCAGCAACGCCGGCAAGATGATGGCGGCGCCGGCAACGCTCACCCGCGAGGCCCGGCTGGCGGCCAAGCCGCTCGATTCGAGCATCACGATCGGCAAGGTGAAGCCGCGTGAACTGTCGGCCGAGGACAAGGCGGCGCTGCAGGCGGCCAAGCCGGAGCTGAGCGACGGCGGTGCGCCCAATGCGAGCGCGGACGATGAAGCCCGTCGGGATTTCTCCGACGAGTGGAAGACCATGGAACAGGATCAGCGTTAATCACATTTACTGAAGGAGATCCGAAATGATCACGAAACAAATCCTTGGTCGGCCAGTGCTGCGCTTCGCCGTCGTCGCCCTCTGCTCCGGCCTGTCGCAGGCCTTCGCCGGCACCGCCAATGTCTACACCCAGTACCAGGAAACGGGCAATCCGAACACACCCCGCGCCATCGGCAAGCTGTTCAGCAACAGCGGTACCTGCTCCGCCTCCGTCATCAGCGGCAACAACATCATCGTCACGGCCGCCCACTGCTGCTATAACCGGTCGTCCAACAGCTGGGTCGGCGGCTGGTCCTTCATTCCTGCGTATAACAACGGCAGCGCACCGTACGGTTCCTTCCCCTGGACGTCCGCGCGGGTGCTGAACAGCTGGATCAACAACGGCGATACGCCGTCCGACGTCTGCCTGATCACCTTGGGCAACAACACCTCCGGCCGTCCCGTCACCTACTACACGGGTTGGCTGGGCCGCTCGTGGGATTGGGGCACGGTACAGAGCCACCACTCGCTGGGCTACCCGGGCAATATCGGCAATGGCCAGACCCTGCAGCTGTGCGCCTCCGAAAGCTTCGGCGCGCCTGCCGCCTGCGGCGGCGCGGCCGTGCTGAACACGGGCTGCAACATGACCTACGGTTCCAGCGGCGGCCCATGGATCCGGCAGTACCGCCGTGGCAACTACGTCAACTCGGTGGTGCACGGCTACCAGAGCGCTGCCTGCACGGGCACCTTCGGCCAGACGTACAACGGCGCACGCTTCACCAGCACCAATATCGTCGCGCTGTGCAACGCGCAGGGGTGCTGATCCGGTCAGCCGGGCAGGCGTGACCTGGTTTGCGAGGCTTGGTCGTGCTTGCGGGGCCCCTTTGGGGGCCCTTTTTGCGTGCTGGGGGCGCGATGCTTGTCGTGACGGAACGGCGGCAGGAAGCGGTCGGGACTCGGGCGACCGTGCACGAATGGCACGACGCCGGCCGCTGCAAACTTCACTTCAAGGGGAAATCGTCTTTCGTGGCGTCCTTGAGCCGGGTAATGGCGATCACCAGTTCCGCCCTGTAGGTCGCCCAGTTCTGTTTTGCATCGGTCAGGACAGCCTTGATATGAAAGATATCGGATGACTGCTGCGTCAACTTCATGGCATTTTCATAGTTCTTTAACAAGTTATCGTAGTGCTCCTCGCCTGCCTTTGTCAGCGCCACGGCATCCAGGTAAAGTGCCGCCACGTGATCGTGGATTTCCTTTGCGATCATGCGCTTTTTCGCATTACTCGTGCTTGCATCGTACTGTTCTGTCACATCGGCGATATTCTGGTTCAGCACAATGTGCTGCGCTGTACCGCCCAGCGTCTTGCTGATGGGGGTACTGACGGTTTCAAAGTTGACGCCTTGTTTGATCGGGGTAGTCGGCTGGACCGAGCTCGATATGATGTTCTCCACCTTTCGCATCGATTGCGCAGCCCTTTGGCTGGCCGTGAGCTCACCCTGTGGGTTATGTTGCATCATCGCCATCGATTTGCTGGTGCCGTCCTGGTACTTGGCGACCATGTGTTGATCGATGATTGTCCTGTTGTTGGACAGGTTCTCGGTGGACAGGCCGGGGAATAAGTTGAGCGGCTCCTGGAACACGACCGATTTCAGTGGGTAGCTTTTCGCTTTCCGCGACCAATGGGGGATGACTTCCACGTCCTCCAGCCCGCCCTTGCGTTGCTTGCAGATCGCATCGACGTCCCGGTATGCCGCCGACGCATAGACAATCAGACAGTAGGTGTAGAAGTAGCGTTCCCAGGTTTTCGCGCTTGCCTCGTTTGCCCTGTCGAAAAAAAGCTGCAGGTCGGTCTTCCTGACCTTGTGCCTGGCATGGATCGCCGCGGCCAGCATGCCGTCCTGGTCGCATTCTTTTGCGATCTGCATGGCGGTTGCTTCGACAAGATAGTTTTCGAAAGCGTCGGCGATCATTGGCATGTTGGTCTTTCGGGTGGTGGGGGTGCGGGTTGGGTTTGCTTGGCTAGGGTGATGGAGATTTGGGTAGTTTAGCTTGGTTGTTGGGGGTGGAGGGGCTAGTGTTTGTGGGATTGGGATGTGCGTGGGGTGCCGTGCGTGGCCGGGCAGTGGGCGTAGATGGGTTTGGGCTGGTGGCCCCGGCAACGTCGCTTTGCTCGTTGCCGGGATTGGCGGGCGCGGCGCGGAGCTTGGGGGCCCGGCGGCGTCGCTTTGCGCGTTGCCGGGGTTTGAGGCGGAGCGGCGCGGAGCTTGGGGGCCCGGCAACGTCGCTTTGCTCGTTGCCGGGATTGCCTTTAGCGGAGCGGTTGCGGAGCGGTTGCGGAGCGGGGATTGTTTGGCGGAGCGAAGCGAGCGGGAACGGAGTGACGAAGCGCGCCCTCGGCGCGCCGGGCCGTTGCTTGGGGATTTTTCCGCTGTGCGGAAAAATCCCCAAGCAACGACAGATGGGCGATTCGGAGAGCCCCGCGCTGGTAAGCGCAGGTCTTCGAATCCCCCGCGGAGGGTCCGCAGGGACCCTCCTTCTCTCCGCCAGAAAACAAATGCAAAAAAGCCACCCGAGGGTGGCTTTTTTCACATTTGTGTTCCTGGCGGAGAGAGGGGGATTCGAACCCCCGATAGGTTATTAACCTATACACGCTTTCCAGGCGTGCGACTTCAACCGCTCATCCACCTCTCCTGGTGTCCTTCTGTACTGCTTCTCCCGCGTTGCGAGAGGCGCAGATTATAGCGCGGATTCTGTAGAGTACAAAGTTTTTTTCAGGCAAGGAGACCGTGGCCCCCTCACCTACCTCTACGCGCTTTCCTTCAGCTGCTCCAGGATGGCCGGGTTCTCCAGGGTGGAGACGTCCTGCGTGATGGTCTCGCCCTTGGCCAGCACGCGCAGCAGGCGGCGCATGATCTTGCCGGAGCGGGTTTTCGGCAGGTTGTCGCCGAAGCGGATTTCCTTCGGCTTGGCGATGGGGCCGATTTCCTTGCCGACCCAGTTGCGCAGTTCCGTTGCCAGCCGCTTGGCTTCCTCGCCCGTCGGACGGGCCTGCTTCAGGACGACGAAGGCGCAGATCGATTCGCCCGTCGTTTCGTCCGGACGGCCCACCACGGCCGCTTCCGCCACCAGCGGATTGGCGACCAGGGCCGATTCGATTTCCATCGTGCCCATGCGGTGGCCCGACACGTTCAGCACGTCGTCGATGCGGCCCGTGATGGTGAAGTAGCCCGTGTCCTTGTTGCGGATGGCGCCGTCGCCGGCCAGGTAGTACTTGCCGCCCAGCTCTTCGGGGAAGTAGCTGGCCTTGAAGCGCTCGGGGTTGTTCCAGATGGTGCGGATCATCGACGGCCACGGGCGCTTGACGACGAGGATGCCGCCGTGCCCGTTCGGCACGTCGGCGCCGGATTCGTCCACGATGGCGGCCATGATGCCCGGCAGCGGCAAGGTGCAGGAGCCCGGCACCATCGGCGTTGCGCCCGGCAGCGGCGTGATCATGTGGCCGCCCGTTTCCGTCTGCCAGAAAGTATCGACAATGGGGCAGCGTTCCTGGCCGATATTACGGTAGTACCACATCCACGCTTCCGGGTTGATGGGCTCGCCCACCGTGCCCAGCAGGCGCAGCGAGGACAGGTCGAAGTTCTTCGGGTGGACCTTCTCGTCCACGTCGGAAGCCTTGATCAGCGAGCGGATCGCCGTCGGCGCCGTGTAGAAGATCGATACCTTGTGCTTGGCGATAGTGTCCCAGAAGCGGCCCGCGTGCGGGAACGTGGGAATGCCTTCGAAGATCACCTGGGTGGCGCCCACCGCCGTCGGGCCGTAGGCGATATACGTGTGGCCCGTGACCCAGCCGATGTCGGCCGTGCACCAGTAGACGTCGTCCGGCTTGATGTCGAAGGTCCACTTCATCGTCAGGGATGCCCACAGCAGGTAGCCGCCCGTGGAATGCTGCACGCCCTTCGGCGTGCCCGTCGAGCCGGAGGTATACAGGATGAACAGCGGGTGCTCGGCATCGACCCATTCCGGTTCGCAGTCGGCGCTCTGGCCGTCCACCAGGTCGGCCAGCCAGACGTCGCGGCCTTCGGTGAAGCCGATATTGCCGCCCGTGCGCTTGTACACGACGACATTCCTGATGGTGTCGCAGCCGCCCATCGCCAGCGCTTCGTCGACGATGGATTTGAGCGGCAGCTGCTTGCCGCCGCGCAGTTGCTCGTCGGCCGTGATGACGGCGACGGCGCCGGCGTCGATGATGCGCTCCTGCAGGCTCTTGGCGGAGAAGCCGCCGAACACGACGGAATGGGTAGCGCCGATGCGGGCGCAGGCCTGCATGGCGGCCACGCCTTCGACCGACATCGACATGTAGATGACGACCCGGTCGCCCTTCTTGATGCCCAGCGACTTCAGGCCGTTGGCGAACTTGCCGACCTTCTCGTGCAGTTCCTTGTACGTGACGCGGGTGACGTCGCCGTTGTCGGCCTCGAAGATGATGGCCGTCTTGTCGGCATTGCCGTTCTGCAGATTGCGGTCCAGGCAGTTGTACGAAACGTTCAGCTTGCCGCCTTCGAACCATTTGTAGAACGGCGCTTCGTCTTCGTTGAGGGTGCGGGTGAACGGCGTCTGCCAGTCCAGGTTCTCGCGCGCCAGGCGGGCCCAGAAGCCTTCGTAGTCGCGCGCGGCTTCGTCGCACAGGGCCTGGTAGGCCTCCATGCCCGACACATTGGCCTGTGCGGTGAACGACGCGGGTGGCGCGAACACGCGCGATTCGATAGGGCCTTGTTGTTCCGTGCCTTGAGCTGTCATGCTGGTCTCCATCATGGTAATAGTTGTTTGCCATGACAGTAAAAGGAACGCCTTACACCCCCCTTACAGCCGGCCTGCCGCGGCCGGGCATGGCAATCCTGTCATTCTACTCACAATCCATGATGGCCGGCGATGCCGGCCCAGTACTACCCGCCCGTCAGCGTGCCAGCGCGGCCAGCTTGTGGCCGGCCTGTTGCCGTGCCGGCGCGTGCAGCTTGAACACGGCGACGACCTGGGCCAGGCTGCCCGCCTGGTCCTGCAGCGACGTGGCGGCCGCGGAGGCCTGCTCCACCAGGGCGGAATTCTGCTGCGTGATCGCGTCCATCTGCCCGATCGAGCGGTTGACCTGTTCGATGTCCGCGCTCTGCTCGACGGATGCAGCCGTGATCTCGGCCATGATGTCCGTGACGCGCTTGACGCCATCCACCACCTCGGTCATCGTGCTGCCCGCCTGCGCCACCAGGCGGCTGCCCGCGTCGACCTTGTCCACCGAGTCGCCGATCAGGGCCTTGATTTCCTTGGCGGCACTGGCCGAACGCTGGGCCAGGTTGCGCACTTCCGAAGCGACGACGGCGAAGCCGCGGCCCTGCTCGCCCGCACGGGCAGCTTCCACGGCGGCATTCAGGGCCAGGATATTGGTCTGGAAGGCAATGCCGTCGATGACGGCGATGATGTCGACGATCTTGCGCGACGACTCGTTGATCGCGTCCATCGTGGCCACCACCTGCCCGATCACTGCGCCGCCCTTGACCGCCACGCCGGAGGCCGACTGGGCCAGCTGGTTGGCCTGGCGTGCATTGTCGGCATTCTGCTTCACGGTGGCCGTCAGCTCGCCCATCGACGTGGCGCTGTGCTGCAGGGACCCGGCTTGCTCCTCGGTGCGCTGCGACAGGTGCAGGTTGCCTGCGGCAATCTCGCCGGAAGCGGTGGCGATCGTGTCGGTGCCGCTGCGCACCTGGGCGACGATGCCCACCAGGTTCTCGTTCATGGTCTTGAGTGCTCCCATCAGCTGGCCGATCTCGTCCTTCGAGCGCACCTCGATATGGCCCGTCAGGTCGCCGCGGCTGACGGCTTCCGCCAGTCGCACGGCCACCCGCACGGGCACGACGACGGAGCGCACGACCCGGTAGCCCATGATGGCCGAGAACGCCAGCGCCAGTACGACGACGACGACCAGCACGGTGCGGTAGGCGTCGTTGGCGGCCAGCAGCGCGGCCACCTCGGCATCGGCGATGCGCTTTTCCAGTTCGATCATGTCCTTGAACGCCTTGACGGTCTCGGCACCGTACTTGTTGGTGTGCTTGGCACGCCAGTCGGCGGCCTCCTCCACCTGGCCGGCCGAATACAGCTCGAACCAGCGCGGGCGCGATTCGACGTACTTACGGTAGGCTTCCTGCAACTGCGCCAGCCCCGCCTTTTCTTCGTCGGTGCCGGCCGTCTGCGCGAACGCGCCCAGGCTGTCCTCGATGATGCCGGCCCATTTCTTCTCGTCACCCAGGATCTTGGCGCGGGCCTGCTCGTTGCCGGTCATGAAGTTGGCCACACCGAAGCGCAACTCCCACATCGCGTTCTGCGCCGTCACGAGCCCGCCGCTGCTCGACTTCAGGTCGCGGATGCCGTCGTTGTTGCGCGAGACGCTGATGAGCGACATGACACTGACGGCCAGCAGGAGAGCAAACAGCACGCCAAGCATCAAGCTGATGCGCGTGCCGATTTTCAGGCTATTGAACATTTTCGATCCGATATGGTTGGAAAGGCGTCGCCTCCCAGGCCGGCGCGCGGGCGCGGCAGGTGTCGAAGGCTTCCGGGAAGGACGAGAGTGTAGAGAAAATAATGCCACAAGGCAAAACATTCCTGCTCATCCGTTACTTACCGACAACAACATCACGCCCGTGCGGTGCAGGGCCTGGCGGGTGTGGCGGGCGGCCGCAAAACGATGGTCTTGAAGAGCGGCAAGGAACCGACGGGTGTAGAATGTCGGGTGTTTTTTGCCCGCAAGTCCAACAGGAGAAGCAGTACGATGACCGACCCCAATCGCCCGGCCGGCCCGCGCCTCAGCCCGATCGCATCCTTTATCTTCATGTCGCGCTGGCTGCAGCTGCCGCTGTACCTGGGCCTGATCCTGGCCCAATGCGTCTACGTGTTCCACTTCTGGGTCGAGCTGAAGGATCTGATCGGTGCCGCCATGGGCAACGAAGCGTCGCTGCAGCATATCTTCCAGGCCGTCACGGTGCCCGGCGCGGCCATGCCGACCAAGCTGAACGAAACCACCATCATGCTGGTGGTGCTGGGCCTGATCGACGTCGTCATGATCTCGAACCTGTTGATCATGGTGATCGTGGGCGGCTACGAGACCTTCGTGTCGCGCATGAACCTGGAAGGCCATCCGGACCAGCCCGAATGGCTGTCGCACGTGAATGCCGCCGTGCTCAAGACCAAGCTGGCCACGGCCATCATCGGCATCTCGTCGATCCACCTGTTGAAGACGTTCATTAACGCCCAGGCCTACGAGCCCAAGGTGCTGATCGCCCAGACGGTGATCCACGTCGCCTTCCTGGCGTCGGCCATGGCGATTGCCTACACGGACCGCCTGATGTCGACCACCCACAACGAATCCAAGCAACACTAATCCAGCCAACCGCTAGTGAGTTTTAACATGACCATCATCAAGCAAGACGACCTGATCGAATCCGTGGCGGCAGCGCTGCAATACATCAGCTATTACCACCCCGCCGACTATATCCAGCACCTGGCCCGCGCCTACGATGCGGAACAGAGCCCGGCCGCCAAGGATGCCATCGCGCAGATCCTGACGAATTCGCGCATGTGCGCGGAAGGCAAGCGTCCGATCTGCCAGGATACCGGCATGGTCAACGTCTTCCTGAAGATCGGCATGGGCGTGCGCTTCGAAGGCTTCCGCGGCACCGTGACGGACGCCGTCAACGAAGGTGTGCGCCGCGCGTACAACTTCGCCGACAACAAGCTGCGCGCCTCCATCGTGGCCGACCCGCACTTCGAGCGCAAGAACACGAAGGACAACACGCCGGCCGTCGTGCACATGGAACTGGTCGAAGGCAATACGGTGGAAGTGGCCGTGGCGGCCAAGGGCGGCGGCTCGGAGAACAAGACCAAGTTCGTCATGCTCAACCCTTCCGACTCGCTGGTCGACTGGGTGCTCAAGACCGTGCCGCTGATGGGCGCCGGCTGGTGCCCGCCGGGCATGCTGGGCATCGGCATCGGCGGCAGCGCCGAGAAGGCCATGCTGCTGGCGAAGGAGTCGCTGATGGAAGACATCGACATGTATGAACTGAAGCAGCGCGGCCCCCAGAACAAGCTGGAAGAGCTGCGCATCGAACTGTGCGACAAGATCAACGCGCTGGGCATCGGTGCCCAGGGCCTGGGCGGCCTGACGACGGTGCTGGACGTGAAGATCAATATGTACCCGACCCACGCGGCCTCGAAGCCGGTGGCGATGATCCCGAACTGCGCCGCCACGCGCCACGCCCACTTCGTGCTGGACGGCTCCGGCCCGGCCTATATCGAGCCGCCGAAGCTGTCCGACTGGCCGAGCGTGAGCTGGGCGCCGGACACGGAGAAATCCAAGCGCGTCGACCTGAACACCTTGACCAAGGAAGAAGTGGCCTCGTGGGCACCGGGCCAGACCCTGCTCCTGAACGGCAAGATGCTGACGGGCCGCGACGCCGCGCACAAGCGCATCCAGGACATGCTGGCAAAGGGCGAAACCCTGCCGGTGGACTTCACCAACCGCGTCATCTACTACGTGGGCCCGGTCGATCCGGTCGGCGACGAAGTGGTCGGTCCGGCCGGCCCGACGACGGCCACGCGCATGGACAAGTTCACCGACATGATGCTGGAAAAAACCGGCCTGATCTCGATGGTGGGCAAGGCCGAGCGGGGCCCGACGGCCATCGAATCGATCCAGAAGCACAAGTCGGCCTACCTGATGGCCGTCGGCGGCGCCGCCTACCTCGTCTCGAAGGCCATCAAGCACGCCAAGGTGGTGGGCTTCGAGGACCTGGGCATGGAAGCGATCTACGAGTTCGACGTCGTCGACATGCCCGTAACGGTGGCCGTCGATTCGACCGGCACCTCGGTGCACCAGACTGGTCCGAAGGAATGGTCCGTCAAGATCGAGTCGCTGAAGAACGCCGTGCCGGCATAAGGGGAAGCCATGACACAGCCCGTCCACAACGCGGCCTCGGACGCGCCGATCGGCATCTTCGATTCCGGCGTGGGCGGGCTGTCGGTGCTGCGCCATATCCACGCGCAGCTGCCCCATGAACACCTGACCTACTTTGCCGACTCGGGTTATGCCCCCTACGGCGGCCGCAGCGAGCAATGGCTGGTCGAGCGCTCGCTGGCCGTGGCCGGCTTCCTGTTCGGCCACGGCGCCAAGGCGCTGGTGGTGGCCTGCAACACGGCCACCGTGGCCGCCATCAAGGCCATCCGCGCCCAGTGGCCGGGCATGCCCATCGTCGGCGTCGAACCGGGCCTGAAGCCTGGCGCCGCCGCCACCACCAGCGGCACCGTGGGCGTGCTGGCCACGGACCGCACCTTGCGTGGCGAAAAATTCCTGCAACTGCGCGACCAGATCGCCGCGGCGACGAACGCGCGCTTCCTGCTGCAGCCCTGCGTCGGCCTGGTCGACCAGATCGAACTGGGCGAGCTGGGGTCCGAGGCGACCGAGGCGATGCTGGAAAAATACGTCGTGCCGCTGCTGGAAGGCGGTGCCGACACGCTGGTGCTGGGCTGCACGCACTACCCCTTCGTGGAAGACATCATCCGCCGCATCGTCAGCGAACACGCCAGCACGCCCGTTACCCTGATCGACACGGGCGACGCCGTGGCGCGCCAGCTGGGGCGCCTGCTGGAAGGCGCGGGCCTGCTGCGCCCGGCCGGCGTGGCGCAGCTGCACGGCTACACGACGGCCGGTGCCGACGTGCTGGCCGAAGCGTTTCGCGGCCTGCTGGGGCTGACACCGCGCATCGAACACGTCAAGCTGGGCTGAATGCAGAAAAGTCCGGGACAGTCCCGGAAAATTCGGGGACTGTCCCGGATGTTTCGGGGACTGTCCCGGATTTTTCCGACCTCGGAATTTAGATTTGCAGAAAGTAAAACCGCTATGTATAATGCGGCCTCTGTCACAGAAAGCGTGGCAGAAAAGAAGTAAAGCAGTTCAGTGGTGGCTGTAGCTCAGTTGGTAGAGTCCAGGATTGTGATTCCTGTTGTCGTGGGTTCGAGCCCCATCAGCCACCCCACCGAATTCATCGAAAAGCCCCGTGCCCATGCATGGGGCTTTTTGTTTTGTGGAGCATTTTTCATGCAGGTATCCGGCCAGACCTTGACGCGCGACGACGTCGCCACCCTTCTCGCCCAGGGCACCCCCAGCTTCGACACCTGCGACTTCGATGGTGCCGACCTGTCGCGCCTGGATTTGCGGGGCGCCACCTTCAGCAACTGCAGCCTGGCCGAAACGTCGCTGTACGCGGCCAACCTGGGCCACAGCACGTGGCAGCGCTGCCGCGGCCGCGAAGCCGATTTCGAATCGGCCGACCTGACCGACGCGCAATTTGCCAGCTGCGACCTGAACAACAGCAGCTGGCGCCGCGCCAAGCTGGCCTCCAGCACCTTCAAGGGCTGCAAGCTGACGGGTGCGAAATTCGAGGAAGTGGCCCACCTGGGCCTTGTGTTCGAGGAGTGCCTGCTGATCGGCGCCGACCTGCGCCGCCTGTCGCTGCGCAAGGCCACGCTGGTGCAGCTGGACCTGTCCGACGCCGACCTGGCCGGCTGCGACTTCCGCGACACTGTGTTCGAAGGCGGCAGCCTGAGGAACGCCAACCTGAAGGGGGCCCGCTTCGAGGATGCCGACCTGCGCGGCGCCGACCTGGGCGGGCTGCGCCTGACGGACACGAAACCGTTCAAGGGCGCCTGGATCTCGCCCCGCCAGGCGGCCGAGCTGGTGGCGGAGCTGGGCCTGCGCGTGGGATAAGCGACGTTTCGTATGCAGGAATGGGACACAGCGCAAGGGAACGACGAAATACTATGAAAGTGGCGCCGAAAGTTTCCAAGTGGAATTAGTTTAGCGCTAGAATAACAGGATCGTAACAGCATCGATTCCAAGGCAAGCACCCCATCATGGCAGAAGACAATCCCGGCAGAGAATTCACCACCTACAGCAAGGACACGCCTGTCGGCCACCCCAGCTTCGGGGGCCGCGTCGGTGTGTTCACCCCCACGGAAATGTTCGACCTTGGCGCCTCGACGACGATCCGCAAGGGTGCCGGCATTGTCGGCTTCGGCAACCCGGACGGCTCGCTGACGGTCTACTTCGAAGCCAACCGCTTCGACGAGAGCAGCCTGCACAAGTGGGAAAACAAGGTACGCAAGGCGTATGACCGCCTGATCGCGCTGGCACCCACGGTGTCGAAGGCGAAGATGAATCCCAGCACCCTGGAACTGGTCGGTTTTATCGACGGCACCAATATCACCTTGCGTCATCCCGAGCTGCTGATGGAATGGCTGACCGTTTCCGACGCAATGGACACGGCCCCGACCAGCAACGTCATTACCTTCGGCCGAAAATAAGTATTCAGCGGCATTGAGCGGCTCGACAATAAAAAACGCAGGCTGCGCGCCTGCGTTTTTTATTGTCCGGATAAAGCCGCCAGACCGCGAGCGTTATTCCTACAAGGTCTCGCACCTTTTGCCGATGACGGTGGCTTAAGCCTCACTTAAGATGACTCCATGCCCGATCAAAACGATCAAAACGATCAAATCCGGGCACCTTTGGGAGTCCCGCCATGCTACGCCACCTTCACCTGACCAGCACGATCATCCTCGGCTTCGTTGCCACGTCGACCTACCTGCTGTGCTCGGCCGATGCCCTGACCCAGGGCACGCTGTTCCTGCTGCGCTGATCAGCGCCGGCCGCGGCCGTGCCAGCCGCGCCCGCCCCAGCCGCGATGGCGGTGGCTGCTGAACACGAAATCCAGGCCGATCGACACGGGCGGCCAGTAATACGGTGAAGCGTAACCCGGCGCTGCATACACAGGTGCCGGTGCATAGATCGGCGCGGGCGCATACACGGGCGCCGGCGCATACGTTACTGTCGGAACATCCCGATACTCCACTTGCGAGCCCGCGCGCGCGCCCGTACCGACCGGTACCGGCGTGACCGACACCGTTCGCCATTGATAGGGGTCGACAGGCTGGGCAGCATAATACGGGCCAGGTACGGCGCAGCCGGCAAGCCCGGCAACGAGGACTGGCAGAATCAACAAGGTTCGCATGGTATTTTCCTCCCAATAGACCATTCTAGGGAAAATCACGCCTGCCTGCCGTGGTTTTACACACGGTTACAGCGTGCACATGGCAAACACAAGGCATCCACCATAAAGCGCCGCGACGGTCGGTCGCGGCGCTTCTCTTATCAATGCTTGCGCGCCTGCTTCTTACCCCCGCCGGCACCCTTGTCGCTGCCCGCCTTGGTGTGGCTGGCAGCGTCCTTGCCGCTCTTGGCTTTCTTGTCCGCCGAGGACGACTCCTGTTCCGCCTGGGTGGCGGACTGCTTGTTCTGACTACCCGACGATTTCGACTGTGCCATCTGAACTCTCCCGTTCGAAGTGGGAAACCCTTGTTTCCCTCGAAATCAAATATACGGAATATCGCATTTATCCAGCGCACGCCCTGCCGCGTCGAGCCGCTGGGCACAGATATCGTAACGGATGCCGTATTCCATTTCGACGTGGTAGACCTTCCCGTAAGGCAGTGCCACGGCTTCCTTGCCCTTTTTCTGGTAGCTGAGGGCGGCCACGTCGGCCGGGATTGCCATCGAAGTGTGGAAATTGCGGCGCCGATCCTGCTGGCGCCGGTGCACGTCCACGACCAGGCCCAGGTCGACCGATATGCCGCCGGGTACATAATCGTAGCGCGTGATGGTGCGCGACGTGCTCAGCACGCCCCAGGCACAGGTGGCTGCCACGCCGGGGCAATGCCTGATCTGGGCCAGAGGGAATATCTCCTCGTGATTGGCCAGTTGCGCCAGCGGCCAGCTGGTGCGCACGCCGTCGCGCTTGCCGGACAGGGGATTGTTCCACGTCATGGCATTAATGACAGACACAGTCTGTTTCTGGCGCGCGGGGTCATGGGGATTGCGCATCATGCCGCAGCCGGACAGGCCAAGGGTCACGGTGCAAAGCGACAGGACGGACAGGGACAAGCGGGACGGGTAGGTCATGACGTAAAAACCAGGCAGACGATACCAGCAGATTAACAGATGTGCGCGGCGTTCAATAGGGCATGGCGACGCCATGGCCGCGGACATAAAAAAACCGGCTTGTCGAAGCCGGTTTTTGCAGGGTAAAACGCGATCAGTCCAGTTTCCAGGCGTAGTCGACCTTGGTCCACGTTTCGGCCGGCGAACCGTCCTTCGAGCCCGGCTTGAATTTGCAGGCCGACAGCGACTTGATGGCCGCCTTGTCCAGGTTCTTGAAGCCGCTCGATTTCTCGACCTTCGAATCCTTCACGTCGCCCGATGCGGACACGAGGAAGGACATCGACACGGTGCCCTGCTCTTCGTTCATCAGCGAGGCCTTCGGATAATCGGCCTTGCAGTTCTTGGCATCGAACGATGCCGGTACTTCCGCGCCAAACGCGGCCGGCGCGAACGCCACCAGCACCGCGGCCACAACACCCATGAAACGCTTATTCGTCGTCATTTGATTTCCCCTTGAATTGATCAAAATTAATTACAGCGACCAAACGTAATCGACCTTGGTCCAGGTCTGCGCCACGACGCCATCCTTCATGCCCGGCTTGAACTTGCACGCGGTCAGGGCCTTGATGGCCGCCTTGTCCAGGTTCTTGTAGCCGCTCGATTTCTCGACTTTCGACTCCATCACATCGCCGCCCGGCGACACCAGGAAGGCCATCGTCACAGCGCCCTGCTCTTCGTTCAGCAGCGACGCTTTCGGGTAGTCGGCCTTGCATTTGCGGGCATCGACCGATGCCGGTACTTCCACGGCAAAAGCGCTGCCGGCGAAGAGGGTTGCTGCGATCAGGGCGATGGCTTTGCAGCCGGTGAGTTGTTTGTTCATTTTTATTCCAACGGATGTTCGATAACGTGTCTGTGCAAGCCGCCCCCAGGGCGGCATTCCCGGATTGCTTAGAATTCTTCCCACTCGTCCGCGCCGGCAGCGGCGCTGGCCACCACTTTCTTCGGCTTGGCCGGTGCTTGCGGTGCTGCCACTGCCTTGCGCGGTGCCGGGGTACGTACCGGCAGGGCCTTGACCACCGGGGTACGGGCGGTGGAGGCGGCGGTGGCGGCCTGCACGGCACGCTCTTCGCCGGCTTCCAGCTTGAAGATGCTGACCACGCGGGCCAGTTCCGATGCCTGGTCTTGCAGGCTCTGGGCGGCGGCGGCCGCTTCTTCCACCAGCGCGGCGTTCTGCTGGGTCATGCCGTCCATCTCGATGATGGACTGGTTCACCTGCTCGATGCCGGCGCTCTGTTCCTGGCTGGCGTTGGCGATCTCGCCCATGATGTCGGTAACGCGGCGCACGGAGGCCACCACTTCGTCCATCGTCACGCCGGCCTGGCCGACCAGCTTGGAGCCGCGCTCGACCTTCTCGACGGAGTCGCCGATCAGCGCCTTGATTTCCTTGGCGGCGCCGGCCGAACGCTGGGCCAGGTTACGCACTTCGGATGCCACCACGGCGAAGCCACGGCCCTGTTCGCCGGCACGTGCTGCCTCGACGGCGGCGTTCAGCGCCAGGATATTGGTCTGGAAGGCGATACCGTCGATGACGCCGATGATATCGACGATCTTGTTGGCCGATTCGTTGATCGAGCTCATCGTGTCGACCACCTGCGACACCACGGCGCCACCCTTGCGGGCCACGTCCGATGCGTTGGCGGCCAGCTGGTTCGCTTCGCGGGCATTGTCGGCATTCTGCTTGACGGTCGACGTCAGCTCTTCCATCGCCGACGCGGTCTTCTCCAGCGACGACGCCTGCATTTCGGTGCGCGAGGACAGGTCGATATTGCCGGCGGCGATTTCACGCGAGGCCGTACCGATGGTTTCCGTACCGACGCGCACCTGGCCGACGATGCCCACCAGGCTGTCACGCATTTCCTTCATTTCCACCAGCAGGCTGCCCTTGTCGGTGGTCGAGGTGTCGATGGCGATGGACAGGTCGCCGTTGGCGATGCTGCCGGCGATCGACGCCGTGTATTCCGGTTCGCCGCCCAGCTGCTTGAGCAGGCCGCGGGTGATGACGTAGGCAGCGGCCACCGAGATCAGCACGGCCAGCACGCCCAGGCCGATCATGAAGGTGCGGGCGCTGTCGAAACCTTCGGCCGCGTCGATCTTCACCTGGTTGTTCAGCTTGTCTTCGAAAGCACCCAGCTGGTCCAGTGCGCTCAGCCACTTGGTCTGGGCCGGCTTGATTTCCTTGATCAGGATGCGGGTCGCACCCATGGCGTCATTGGCCAGCCACAGCGCGGAAGCGCGCTCGATGGCCGGCATCGCGACAGCTTCGTATTCCTTGATCTGGGCCAGCAGCTTCTTCTCTTCCGGTGCCGCCTCGATGGCGAACTGCGCTTCCAGCTTCTTCAGCAGCGCTTCGTACTTCGCAGTCTGCTCTTTCAGGCGGGCAAAATCGGCTTCCATGTCGGCCGGGTCGGAGATCATCGTCAGCACGCGCAACGAACCGACGCGGTCCTGAACGTTGTGCCGCATCTCGGTCACGAGGCGCGTGACGACATTGTTGACGCTGACGACGTGGTCAAGCCGGTCCTGGATCTGCGCCATGCGGAAGATGCCGACCACCGTCACGGCAATCAGGAACAGCAGTACCAGTGCAAACCCGAGCCCGAGGCGGGTTCCGACTTTCATTTTGCTTAGATTCATTTCGGCTCTTCGTAAAGGGTGTCGTAGTGACGTTTTATGTACGACCGATAAGATTTACACAACTCACTTATCATTGCCGTAGCGCAAGTACTTACAGTAGCAAATGTTGACTGCGAATGCAAAACAAGCCGTGGAAAAAACCAGCAAGGTGTCGTTTTCCCCGCTTGTACGATGTTTTGCTACAACACAACTATATGTCTATAAGGAAATTATAGTTGGGAGCATTGCCGATGGGCAAGCGACATCAGACCGCGAGATGGGTCCATTGAACTTTCTTTGGAGAAAAAGCGACAGTACGAGGGAATGCACTGCGAAACGCGACGGGACGGGATTTGCTGCGGTGGAGTGACGTGAAATTACAACGACCGGCTGTTACTGGTCGCGCGGCGGGCGCCGCACGACCGGGCGGGAATGTCAGCCGATGCGGCGGATCGCTTCCAGCAACAGGGCCGGATCGCCCGCTGCCAGCCGCTTCGAGTCCGACAGGGTCTGGCGGAACGTCTTGGCGCCAGGCAGTCCCTGCATCAGCCCCAGCATATGGCGCGTGATGGTATTGAGTTTCAGGCCGCGCCCGCCCTCCTTGGCCAGTTGCGCGGCGATATACGGCATCATCGCCCGCAGCACTTCCTCGCGCGACTTGACGGGTGCGTCGTCGTCACCGTAATAACGCCGGTCGAACGTGGCCATCAGGTAGGGGTTGTGGTACGCCTCGCGGCCCAGCATGACGCCATCGACGTGGCGCAGGTGCTCGTCGATCTCCGCTTCCGTCTTGATACCGCCGTTGATCAGGATCTCGAACTGGGGAAAATCGCGCTTGAGCCGGTAGGCATACTCGTATTTCAGCGGCGGAATTTCGCGGTTCTCCTTCGGCGACAGCCCCTTCAGGATGGCATTGCGCGCATGCACGACAAATGTCGAACAGCCCGCTTCGGCCACCTGGCCGACGAAGTCGCGCACGAAGTCGTAGCTTTCCGTCTCGTTGATGCCGATGCGGTGCTTGACGGTGACGTCGATGCTGACGGCGTCGCGCATGGCCTTGACGCAATCGCGCACCAGCTCCGGCTCGGCCATCAGGCAGGCTCCGAAGGCGCCCTTCTGCACTCGCTCGGACGGGCAGCCGCAATTGAGGTTGATCTCGTCATACCCCCACTTCTCGCCCAGCTTCGCGCTGGTGGCCAGGTCCTTCGGATCGCTGCCCCCCAGCTGCAACGCCACCGGATGCTCCTCGTCATTGAAGCGCAGGTGCCGCTCGACATCGCCATACACCAGCGCCCCGGTCGTCACCATCTCCGTATACAGCCACGTGTGCTTCGTGATCTGGCGGTGGAACACGCGGCAGTGGCGGTCGGTCCAGTCCATCATGGGCGCGACGGAGAGGCGGCGGGACTTGTAAGCTGTTGAGTTCATTGAACGTTGCTATTTCTATTCTAATCAGACTCCGCAAAGCGCGCTGCAGTTTGCGTTGTGGGTTTTAATTCGCGCAACCGTTGAGAAAAATGGCGGAGAACCCGCAGACGGCCTCAATGGGAAAGCACCGGCGAAGTTCGGTAGCGAAGGTGTGGCATGGCTGGACAATCGAAGCCTGAATTCTAATACATTCGGCGAACTCGACGTCTGTTGCGCAGTGGGAATAACGCGATCAGGGCGTCTGGCCAGAGCAAGGCTCCATTCAGACGGCCTGACAGAACGCCATGTAAGCTAGTCGTGCAGGCTTGCGAAGCGGACCACTCCAGGCCATGCAATCCGGCCTATCAATGGAGGACCTCACGGTCGCAGGGAAGAACGATGAATCGCGCTTTTGCCCCGCCAGCCATTGGAGCGACGTGGGGCGCTTGCATCTGCTGCGCTCGCTTTCGCTCCACTTCCAAGGTTCACATGCCCGCTCGCACGATTTGCGTCCCCTGGCACATCTCGGATGCAAAGTTATTGCTCAGCAACAGGACCCCGTTATCGGAAGATCTGAACGTGCCCGGATTGCCCGGCATGAGTACACACTGTTCGCCAACCTTGCTTAGGCTATAGCCGTAGTCCTTGAGCAATCCGACGAAGATTCGTCTTCCACTAAACTCTGTAGCTTCCCAGCGAAACTGCGTACTGGCCGCTTTACCGCCGTTGAATAGAATTTGCAGACTCGTACCGATCTGCACACCGCGCGTGTCTGGACCTTTCAGCACCTTCGAAACAGTATCGGCGCCAGGGATATCAGCGACTCCCCTACTCGCCCCGTCATTATTAGAAACATTGAGAACATTCAGGAAATACTGAGCTGCCGACGGAAGACTGCGCGCGCTAATTTCTAAACGCCATGCACCGATATCTGCCGCAGTCGGAGACATATCTGATTTCGATGTGCTCGGCGGATAGTTCCACAACTCGGAGCCAATCGTGCTGGGGGCGAGAAATCGGCAATCTGGCCCGTCGATTGTTTTGCTGGTCGTGGACGGAGCGTATTGCTTGCAAATTTGACCGGTGTTTTTACCGCCGGACAATTTTACAATCGATTCCTCTGGCAACACTTGCTGTACCGTCACCATACCTTCACCGTTTCTAACGGTAAAGTTTTTGGCACCTCGCTCGAACGTAAAGCGGCTGCCGGATTCTGGCAAGGTATTTTTGTCACCCTCAGGCTTGCCGACCATGTGTAGCAAGGACGTAGCGAGAACATTTGTGGTGGTTGCGGCTGCTCTGACTGCATCAAAAATAACGATTACCGGGGGACTTGTGTAACGGCGTAGATAAACGATACTACGGACAAATCCACCAGTCGATTCAATGTTCCTTGAATAAGCCTTGCTCGCATCACCGGCAACATAGAAGAAATCGTCACCATAATCCATCGCGGTAATACCGTGCAGCGCATTCGCCCCTCCAAGCTCGATCTCTGGCAAGGTCGGGTATTTTTGGCGTTCGCCATACCACTGACCGCCATCATCACTCAATTCCTCACCAAATCGCGAAGGCTGGCCGAGTACCACGACCGTATTGTGGGCTATCGACCGCTGATAGTAGTTATTCCAATGATCTGATCCATAACTATCATATTGACCGGAATCGACCAATAAAGGAGCCTTGTAATGCAGCGAAAAGCTGTTCTGATCCAAATGCTGGTGGTTCTCGCTGATGAATGCAGTCGACTTGAAGTCCAGAAGCGTGGTTTGATCGTCCCACCGATCTCTCATGAACGCCATGCCGGACGGTTTAAACGCAATGACACCCGGCGGAGTTCCAGTATTCGTCTGGAGGTCGCGGGCGCTTGGGAAATATAAAGTGTCCCACAGGAGCTGGCCGCTCCCATAACCACGCTTTCGGTATACTTGATTCAAAAGAAAATTTCCGGCTTGATCAGCGACTTTAGCCGCCTCAGGGTCTTCATCTGTGACAGCTGTCGCGGCAGCTAACACCATGTACCCGACGTTGGCGCCCTTTACGTCGAAAGTGCCCTGTGTATCGCCTCTTGCCGGGAACGTTCCATCTCCGCGCAGGCCATAGATGTAGGGCAATGCGACTTTAGATTCGTACTTGGTCGTTGCGATAGCTGGCGTGTATGCCCGACGCCACATCAACATACGCTCGATAAGCTCGCCAGCAATGGCGCCATATGCGAACAAGGTGTGGTGCCCCCCGTCGGCGGAGATGTATTCTCTCGCTGCATTGATGCCGTTGGTCTGTTGTTCGTATATACGCCGCAATAATGGCATCACGTCCGGCTTCTGACCTCCACCGTCTTCGCTGATCGCCAATAAACCGAGGGCGACGCTTGCCTGCGCACTCGCTTCATGGCCGCTGATATACTTTCTCTCCAGGGAAGGCGTTGTATGACAGTCTAGTTCGTCCTCAGAGCTTTTGAGGTTACCACTACCGCAGATCATCTCAATAAGGTCGTCGTCTTTTTCTCCACCAGCTGGTAGTTCAGGCACATCCTTCTTTATTGTCTCAACTATTTTTCCTCGAATGGAAGCTTTGACATTCTCAGTAAAAGCAATATTTTGCTTGTCATCACGACCGTCAATCCAATCATAAAGAACACCCAGGGCCCCAACCCTCGCACTCATTGCAAACTCGAGTCCATCCGCCAACCCAACGCTCATTATGAGGTTCGCGAACTTTAATGCCGCGTCAGCATAAGTCGACGATCGGGTCAACTGAAAAGCCAGCGCCAAATTTTTGGCTGTCGTGAGAGTAATTGTGCGGCTATTTGTTGCCACCTTGCAAACTTCGTCCCGAGCGCTTTCTTGCAAACTACAAGTATTTATCCTATCGACGGTAAGATTTGCCGCCGACAGGAAATTCCGCCTCGCTACCCCCAGCTCGTAATCGAACTTGTCCCGACGCCATTCCGTACCATCGGAATTGTTAATGACTGTCAGGCCAGTAACGACCGTGTTGCTACGTGTGTAGCCCGCATTGTAGAGCTGGGTACCTGGTGTGAAGGGACAAGCTGTATTCCAGCTGAGCGACTTATCGTTCACGCTGACCGAACTACCGGTGTAAGTGACCTTGACGGGTTTGGGCGTGTCTTGGTCAAGGGTGATGCTAGTAACCGCGCTGTTGCACTGCTTGCCTTTCACGACAATCTGCAATGTCACCTTTACAGGATTTTCACTATCGGTCTGGTCGAGCTGCTTGATGTTTATTACGTTGTCTGCCCCCAGATGCGGACCAAAAATCGTTCCGTCCGTAGGATCGCCATCAACTTTTCGTGCAGCGGATACATTAAACGTGATTGTGCCGCTTGGCGGTAAAGTCACATTGAACCGATCCGTCAGCAATTTCAAGTCCGCAGGAGTTGCATACAGCCTCGGTCGCGTCTGCGTGACTGAATGAACTGTGTCGTCTTGCGCCATGACGTCCGACAATGTTCCAAACGCAAGCAGCGCTGCGACGACACGCGTATCGATGACCATCTTAAACTCCTTGTTTTAAAAGTACTATGATAACTTCTTTGGGAGAAGCATACTGCTTATTTGTAGCGGTGCTTTCGCCTCACGGGATATCAAGTTCTTTCGATTGCATCAAATTGCATCTTATGTCGGGGTCAGGAATGCACGAATTCGCTTACATTTAGCGGACTCGCTCACCCTTACATGATGGACATAACTGGCCGCACAAGCCGATGGATGATGACGTCGAGGTGGGCGAACGACCTGCCCGTCCGCCGGTGCCACCGGCAGGGTGCCCACAGTTCATGCGCTGCCTGACGATGCCTGCGCAATCCGGCAGAGAACAACTATTCCGGCAAACCCGTCACGTCGGCCGACTCTGCAGACCGGCCCCCTCGACTGCCGCCGACAACGCATCCAGATCGACAGGCTTGACAAAATAATGGTCGAAGCCGGCCACGGCCGCCTGGTCCCGGTCCCGTGTCATGCCGAACCCGCTCAGTGCGATGAGCATGGGCGACGGTATCGTCATCTGTCGAATGTCCACGGCGAGCTCGTTACCGTTGCCATCAGGCAGGCCGATATCGAGAATGCACACGTCGAAGGGCGCAGAGCTGACGGCCTCGCGCGCGGTGCTTGCCGTGGTGGCCAGCGTGACCCGGTGTCCTGCCGTGCCGAGGAAGAATTGCAGCATTTCTGCTGCGTCCTGATTGTCGTCAACCACCAGGACGGACAGGCTGGCGCTCGCCACCGGCAGGTCGACCGGACGCAGGACACTGCGCCGCTCGGTCAAGAATTCGTCCTGCGCCAGGGCCGGCATGCACAGCCGGAAGCGGCTGCCCTGGCCGAGACCGCCGCTTTCACACGTCACGCTGCCTCCGTGCAGATGAGCGAGGCTGCGCACCAATGCCAGGCCGATGCCTAACCCGCCCAGAGTCCGGTCCGATGTCGTATGCACCTGTTCGAACAAATCAAAGACAAATTTCTGCACGGCCGGTTCGATGCCGATACCGTTGTCGCTGACTTCAAGGCAGATCACGCTGTCGGTAACGGACATCCGGACATTCACCGTTCCACCCGGCGGCGTGTACTTGGCCGCATTGTTGAGAAGGTTGGCCACCACCTGGATCAGGCGTTTTTCGTCGCCCCGGACGTATGCCCTGGTGGGCGCCAGCGTGATCCCCAAGGTATGCCGACGGCTTTCGAGCAGGGGGCGAACCTGCTCGATGGCGTGCGCGACCACGACCTTCATGTCGAGCGATGCCATCTCCAGGGTAATCTGGCCGCGCGACACACGCGACACGTCCAGCAGGTCATCGACCAGCGCCGTCATGTGCTTGACCTGCCGGATGATGACCTGGCTGGCCTTCTTTGCCGACTCGGGGCCGAGCTTGCCCAGCGACAGCAGCTCGGCGGCGGCGCTGACCGGCGCCAGGGGGTTGCGCAATTCGTGTGCAAGCATTGCCAGGAACTCGTCCTTGCGGCGGTCCGCGTCGCGCAAGGCTTTTCCATGCCCTGCCTCTCGCCCACGTCGTGGAACACGATGACCATGCCACCGGCTTCCCCGTCCTTGCCCGCAATTTCGGACTGGCGCGCTTCAATGACATGCCGCGTACCGTCGCGTGCCCGGAGAATCCGCGTCGTGCGGGGCGGCTTGCCGCTCATTTCCGCTTGCGCCAACCTGGTTTCTTCGGCACTGTAGTCGCCCGGGCTGACGATATCGAACACACGGTCAACCGGCAAACCCTTGGCCTCTTCCTGTGACCAGCCCGTGAAACGCTGGGCCTGGCGGTTGACGTACTCGACCAGTCCGGCACCGTTGACGGATACAACCCCGTCCGCGATCGAGCCGAGCGTCAATTCGGCACGCTCCTTTTCCGCCGCCAGGGTCTCCTGCAGCTGCTTCAGGTTGGTCAGGTCGCGCGTGAGCTTGCAGAATCCTTCCAGCTCGCCGTTGTCGTCGCGGATTGCGATGACCTCGACCAGTGCCCAGAACAGGGAGCCATCCTTGCGTTGTCGCCATGCGGACTCCTGGAAGGTCCCATGTGCGGCTGCATCGTCGAGATTGTGCCGGGGATGATTGCGCTGCTGATCCTCTTGCGTGTACAGCATGCTGAAATTGCGGCCGACCGCCTCATGCTTCAGGTACCCCTTCATGGCTTCGGCTGCGGGATTCCAGGTCTGGATAGCGCCATCGCGGTCCAGCAGGAAAATCGCATAGTCCGACACCTTCTCGACCATGCGTGAAAAACTGTGCCCTTCAAACGAATCGGCCATCGCTCCCTCGAACTTGTCAGCGGTCAATTGCCAACGGCTACCCTGGCATTGTTCGCCAACTATATGTCGAACCCGCATTGCCTGGCGAACGGTAGCGCCGGCTCGCCGCGCCTGGGCTCCCGTCGCAGCGAGCGCCCCTTCCCGCCCGGTCAGGTTGTCCAACCTCGACCTTTACGCGCCCGATCGAGCGTCTGCGACAATCCCGCTCATTCAAAGCTACATCGAAGGAAACCGGATGCACATCGAGCGGGTGGAATCCATCGGGCGGGAGGCGTTGGCGTTGGCCGACTTCTCCTTTGTCATCGAGCTGGAAGCTGTCGGCCCATTCGACGGCCCGGGCCTGCCGGGCGTGGTCGCGGTGACAGCGCGGACCAAGGCCTACGGTGTCGACGAATCGTTGTCCGAACCGGATGCCGATTCAAGCCGCTTGCTGCTCGCGGCGAGGGATGGCGACCGTCTCGCGGGCTACCTGCTGGCCACGCCGGCATGGAATGGCTGCGCAAGCATCGACGACATTGCCGTCTCGCGCCCTTACCGCGGCGCGGGCATCGGCAGGCGCCTGATGGATGAAGCGGTGGCGTGGGCGAAGAGCCGGGACCTTCGGGCCATACGGCTCGAAACGCAGTCGTCCAACGTGCCGGCCTGCCGCTTCTATGTCCGTTACGGCTTCGTGCTGGGCGGCTCCGACCGCTATCTGTACAGCCAGCTCGGCGAGGATGTCAGCGGTGACGTGGCACTGTACTGGTACCTGTTCCTGTAAGCGCCGTACGCCGGCGGCGCCACGCCGCTGCCCCACCGGCAGGCCCCTGCGCCGCTCATGATCGTGATTGTATGGCCCCTGCCGTTGACACTGCCATGGCGACTGCCGATACTCGGATGCCATCCAGACAGCACAACAACAGGCAGGAGACCATGGCAGTCATCACCGAGATCGAAGACCTGCGCCGCCAGGCGAAGAAGCGCGTGGCGAAGGCCATCTTCGGCTATGTCGATTCGGGTTCGTACACGGAGCGCACGATGCGGGCCAACCGCAGCGACCTCGATGCGATCCATTTGCGCCAGCGCGTGGCCGTCAACGTCGCCGACCGCAGCACGGCCACGACGATGGCTGGCGAGACGGCGCGCATGCCGCTGGCGCTGGCGCCGGTCGGGCTGACGGGCCTGAACTACGGCGACGGCGAAATCCTGGCCGCGCAGGCCGCCGAGGAATTCGGCGTGCCGTTCACGTTGACGACGATGAGCATCTGCTCGATCGAGGACGTGGCCGCCGCCACCAAGAAGCCGTTCTGGTTCCAGCTGTACGTGATGCGCGATCGCGGCTTCGCGGCCGACCTGATCGCCCGCGCCAAGGCGGCCCGTTGTTCGGCGCTGGTGCTGACCCTGGACCTGCAGATCCTCGGCCAGCGCCATGCGGACCTGCGCAACGGCCTGACCGTGCCGCCCCGCCCCACCTGGTCGAACCTGGCCGACATGCTGCGCAAGCCGTCGTGGTGCGCCAGCGTCCTGCTGGGCAAGCGCAAGACCTTCGGCAACCTCGATGGCCACGTCAAGGGCGCGCAAGGCCTGTCCACATTGATGGCCTGGGTCGGCCAGCAGTTCGACCCGACATTGTCATGGGACGACGTGGCGTGGATCCGCGACCAGTGGGACGGCAAGCTGATACTGAAAGGGATTCTCGATGCGGACGACGCGCGCCTGGCCGCCAGGACCGGCGCCGACGCCATCGTCGTCAGCAACCACGGCGGCCGTCAGCTCGACGGCGCCATCAGTTCCATCCGCGCCCTGCCCCAGGTCATCGATGCGGTCGGTGACGACCGCGTCGAGATCTGGATGGACGGCGGTATTCGCAGTGGCCAGGACATCCTGAAGGCGTGCGCGATGGGCGCGCGCGGCGTGATGGCGGGCCGCAGCTATATCTACGGCCTGGGGGCGATGGGCAAACCCGGCGTCGCGCTGGCGCTGGACATCATGCGCAAGGAACTGGATGTGTCGATGGCCCTGTCCGGCCTGCGCGACATCCAGGCTGCCGACCGCTCCCACATCGTACTTCCCAAGGATTGGTGAGAACATGACCAGACCCCCCGCTCCACGCCCTGCCCGCCTTGCCCTGCCGCCCCTTGCCGTCTCACTTGCCGTCTCACTTGCTGTTTCACTTGCCGCTTCACTCGCGTCCTCGTTTGCATTCGGCCAGCCGGCGCTGGCCGCACCGCTGCAAAAGCAGGTCGAGAAACTCGATCGTGGCGTCGTCGCCATTGCCGCCGGCAGCGGCGTGTTCGTCGGCTGGCGCGTGCTCGGCACCGATGCGGCGGACACGCGCTTCAACGTCTACCGCGACGGCGTCAAGCTGAACGCGGCGCCGCTGGAGGCCAGCAACTTCATCGACGCGGGCGGCACCACGGCATCGCAATACCTGGTGCGCACGGTCGAACAGGGCAAGGAAAAGGACAAGGCCTTCACCGGCACGCCGTGGAGCGAAACGGTGCTGCGCGTACCGGTGCAGGCGCCGGCCGGCGGCACCACGCCCGATGGCGTGGCCTATACCTACGAGATCAATGACGGCTCGGCCGCCGATCTCGATGGCGACGGCAAGTATGAGCTGGTCGTCAAATGGCAACCCACCAACGGCAAGGACAATTCCCAGTCCGGCTACACGGGCAACACCTACCTGGACGCCTATGAACTGTCCGGCAAGCGCCTGTGGCGCATCGACCTGGGGCGCAATATCCGCGCCGGTGCCCATTACACCACCTTCCTGGCCTACGACTTCGACGGCAATGGCCGTGCCGAAGTGATGGCGAAGACGGCCGACGGCACCGTCGACGGGCGCGGCACCGTCATCGGCGACGCGGCGGCGGACTACCGCAACAGTGCCGGCTATGTGCTGGACGGCCCGGAATTCCTGACCGTATTCGACGGCCGCACGGGCAAGGCACTGGCCACTACCAACTACCTGCCGGCCCGTGGCGTCGTGTCCTCCTGGGGCGACGGCTACGGCAACCGCGTCGACCGCTTCCTCGGCGGCGTGGCCTACCTGGACGGCAGCCGCCCCAGCGCTGTCTTCTCGCGCGGCTACTACACGCGAGCCGTGGTGGCAGCGTGGGACTGGCGCGACGGCGTCTTGAGCAGCCGCTGGGTGTTCGACACGAACGTGGAAGGCGAGCAGGCGCGCGGCCAGGGCGCCCACTGGTTCTCCGTGGCCGATGTCGACAGCGACGGGCGCGACGACATCGTCTACGGCGCCGCCACCATCGGCAGCGACGGCCACCTGCTGTACAGCACCAACCTGTGCCACGGCGACGCCCTCCACGTCGGCAAGCTCGATCCGTCGCGGGATGGCCAGCAGATCTACATGGTGCACGAGAGCCCGGCCTGCTACGGCACGGCGGGATCGGGCATGCACGATGCCGCCACCGGCAAGCTGCTGTGGAGCGTGCCGGGCAACGGCCGCGACGTCGGCCGCGGCGTCTGCATGGATATCGATCCGGCCTGGCCCGGCGAGGAATGCTGGGCCTCGGCCGGCGGCCTGATGAGCGCCGCCGGCCAGCAGATCTCCGCCACGCGCCCGAACCGGATCAACTTCGCCGCATGGTGGGACGGCGACCTGCTGCGCGAGTCGCTCGACGGCACGGGCGTGGACAAATGGGACCCGGCCACGTCGACGTTCAACCGCATCCTCGAGGCGGCCACGTGGGGCGGCGCATCCAATAACGGCACCAAGGCCACGCCCGTGCTGTCGGCCGACCTGCTGGGCGACTGGCGCGAGGAAGTCGTGCTGCGCACGGCCGACAACACGGCGCTGCTGGTCTTCAGCACGACGGCGCCGACGCCATACCGCATTCCCACCCTGATGCACGACCCGCAGTACCGCGTACAGGTGGCAGGCCAGAACGCCGGCTACAACCAGCCGCCCCACCCCAGCTTCCACCTGGGCGAAGGCATGAAGCCGGTGGTGCAGGCGCCGATCCGGCCCCGCTGACAGTATAGTTGCTTCAAAAATGGGGACAGACCCCATTTTTGAAGCAACAACTACCGACACCCCATGACCCGACTCCTTTCCGCCGCGCTGACGTTGATCACCTTCTGCTCCCTCGCCGGCGCGGCCGAGGCGTGGCGCTTCGACTTCCACGGCGCCACGCCAGGCTACACCGCAGTACGGCCGGACATGGCCTACAGCGGCGCCCGCGGTTTCGGTTTCGAGCCCGGCACCCCGGCGCCGGCGGATGCCGCGCGGGACAGCCATCACTCCCCCGACATGGGCGCGAAACCTTTTTTCTTCTCCGTCGATGTCCCCGAAGGCAACCATGAAGTCGTCGTGACGATGGGCGACGCGCGCCGCGCCACGCGCACCACGGTCAAGGCCGAGCTGCGCCGGCTGATGCTGGAGAACGTTCCGGCCGCCCCCGGCGAGACCGTCACGCGCACCTTCGTCGTCAACACGCGCACGCCGCGCATCGCCGCCGTCGATGGCGTCGCCGCCGGTGCGGTGGACCTGAAGGCGCCGCGCGAGACGGTGCAGGAAGCGTGGAACTGGGACCGGCGCTTGACGCTCGAAGTGCACGGCGCCGTGCGCACCATCGAGATCCGGCCGGCACGGGTGCCGACCCTGTTCCTGCTGGGCGACTCCACCGTCTGCGACCAGCCGAACGAGCCGTATGCCAGCTGGGGCCAGATGCTGCCCCGCTTCTTCAAGCCAGCCATCGCCGTGGCCAACCACGGCGAATCGGGCGAAACCTACCGCGACTCGCTGGCCCGGCGCCGGCTCGACAAGATCCTGTCCGTCCTGCGACCGGGCGACACGGTGCTGATGCAGTTCGGGCACAACGACCAGAAGCAGGTCAAACAGGGCCTGGGCGGCCCGTTCACCACCTACCAGGCCGAGATCGGCACGCACGTCGCGGCGATCCGCGCCCGTGGCGGCGTGGCCGTGCTGGTCTCGCCGATGGAGCGGCGCGCCTTTGGCGCGGACGGCAAGGTGACAGGTTCGCTGGCCGACTATGCCCGCGCCGCGCGCGAAGCGGCGCAGGCCCTGCAAGCGCCGTTCATCGACCTGAATGCGATGAGCAAGCCGCTGTATGAAGCGCTTGGGCCGGAAGGTTCGAAAGCGGCGTTCGCGCAGCCGGCGCCTGGCCGGATCGACAATACCCATCACAACAATTACGGCAGCTACCAGCTGGCCAAGGCCGTCGTCGCCGGCATGCGCACTGCCGGACTGGCCGCAGCCGCCCACGCCATCGACGGCTTCGCCTACGAGCCAGGCCGCCCCGATCCGGTCGCCGCCTTCGCCGTGCCGCCCAGCCCGAACCATACCAACGAGCGCCCGCTGGGCGACGAGGCCAATCGATGAGCCAGTCCTTGCTGGTCTCAAACCTGCTGCTGGCCGCAACCCTGCTGCTGGGCGCGCTGGCGCCCTGCCGCGCCGCCGATGCGTGGCTGTTCGCCTACTTCACGAATAACGGCGAGGATGGCCTGCACCTGGCCGCCAGCGTCGATGGCTACCGGTGGGAAAAGCTGGGCCAGGGCCGCAGCTACCTGGCGCCGCAGGTGGGCAAGGCCAGGCTGATGCGCGATCCGTGCATCGTGCGGGGCCCGGACGGCACCTATCACATGGTGTGGACCACCGGCTGGAACGAGAACAATATCGGCTACGCCTCCTCGCGCGACCTGGTGCACTGGTCGCCTCAGCGGGAACTGCCCGTCATGGCGCACGAGCCGGGTGTGCTGAACGCGTGGGCGCCGGAAATCGTGTACGACGAGGCGCGCGGTGAATTCCTCGTCTTCTGGGCGTCCACGGTGCCGGGCAAGTTCACGCAGACGGCGGGTTCTTCGGAAGAAAAATACAACCACCGCATGTACTACACGACGACGAAGGACTTCAAGGCCTTCGCGCCGACGCGGCTGTTCTACGACCCGGGTTTCTCCGTCATCGACGCCACCTTCGTGCGCGCCCACGGAAGAAGCTGGCTGCTGGTGAAGGACGAAACGCGCCACCCGCCCCGCAAGTACCTGCAGCTGGCCGAGGCGCCGGACCTGCGCGGCCCGTTCGGTGCATTGAGCCCACCGATCACGGCGCCGGGACTGTGGGTGGAAGGCCCCACTGCGATCCAGGCGGGCCAGGACGTCATCGTCTACTACGACGCCTACACGGCTAAGCGCTACGGCGCGCTGCGTTCGCGCGACATGCGGACGTGGGAAGACGTGTCGGACCGCATGCACTTCCCGGACGAAGGCACGCCGCTGCGTATGCGCCACGGCACCGTGATCGCCGTGCCGCCCGCCCTGCTGGACCAGCTGCGTGCCGCGCCTTCCTCCTAAACATTGCGTTACACATGCGCCGATGGCAGGCCCGGAGCCGCACGGTACAATCGGCGCACCATGACTACCACGCACAACACCCGATACCGCCGCCGCGCGGCCCTGGCATTGCTGGCGCCAGCGCTGATCTGGCAAGGCGCCGCCCAGGCGCAGCAGACCGATTCCACCACGCCGGCCCGCACCGCTCCCGCCCCAGCGCCAGCCACCACGCCGGCTCCCGTCACCACCGTCAAGCCGGACGAAGCGCCGCTGGCCGGCTCCGTCACGGTGGCCGGCGAGCGGCCCACCAATCGCATCGACCGGCAGGCCTATGACGTCAAGGCCGATGCTTCCAGCAGCAACAGCTCGGCGGCCGATGCGCTGAACAACGTGCCTTCCGTCGCCGTCGACCCCGATGGTGCCGTGACCCTGCGCGGCAGCAGCAATGTGCAGATCCTCGTGGACGGCAAGCCGTCGGCCATGATGCAGGGCGAGAACCGGGGCGCGGCGCTGCAGTCGATTCCGGCCGACGACATCGAGACGGTGGAAGTGATCAACAACCCCGGCGCGCAGTTCGGCAACGAAGGCGGCGGCGGCCCGATCCTGAACCTGGTGATGCGCCGCTCGCGCAAACCCGGCGGCTTCGGCACCGTGAACGCCAACGCCGGCACGGCGGGCCGCTACAACAGCTCCGCCTTCGGCACGTACAACGAAGGCCGCTGGGGCTTCCAGGGCGGCGTCAACGTGCGCCACGACGGCCGCAATTCCACCGCCGACACCGTGCGCGACCGCATCTCGCCGACGGGGGAGCGCAGCCACAGCACCCAGCAATCGCGTTCCGAGGGCCTGAACGACATGGGTGGCCTGAACGGCACCGTCACGTACAACCTGGGCGAGAACGACACGCTGGCGGCCAGCGTCAGCTACCACCGCCGCAGCAACGACCAGCGCGGCACGGACCGTTATCGCACGGAAGACGAAGCCGGCCTGCCGACCGAGGATTACGTGCGCGACACACGGCGCGAAGGCAGCAGCATCAATACCGGCTGGGGCGCGCGCTGGGACCACAAGGGCACGCTGCCGGGTGAAACGCTGAAGACGGACCTGCGCGTGTCCTCGTCCACCAACGAGTCGACCAACAACTTCGCCAACGTCTACAGCATGGGCAGCGGGCGCGACCCGCTGAGCCGCCAGGACAACGGCAGCGGCAGCCGCATCGTCGACCTGACGGGCGACTACGAACGCCCGGACAGCCACGGCGTGCTGAAGGTGGGCTACAAGGTGGCCCGCAACAGCAGCACCAGCGACACGCTGTACACCAATATCGACCCGTTCTCGTTCGGCGAGAGCGTCAATCCCGCGCGCAGCAACAGCTACCGGCTGCGCGAGATGGTGGTGGCCGGCTACGGCTCCTACCAGCTGCGCCTGAACGAACGGTGGGGCGTGCTGGGCGGCCTGCGGGTCGAGCACACGGACCTGGACATTGCCCAGCTGACCAGCGGCGTCGAGGCGGGCAACAGCTACACCAACGTCATCCCCAGCGCCTTCGCCACTTATAAGGTGTCAGACGACACCAATCTGCGCTTCTCGTATTCGCACCGCATCCGCCGGCCGAATGCGGGCGACCTGAATCCCTACGTGATCTACCGCGACGAATTCAACGTCTCGTCGGGCAATCCGAAGCTGAAGCCGACGCAGACCGACTCCATCGAAGTCGGCTACGAAACCCGCTTCGGCAAGGTGGAGACCAACCTGCGCGGGTACTTCCGCAAGGAGCGCGACGCCATCCTGGAACGCAAGTACTTCATCAGCGATACGGTGCTGCTGACCACCCGCGACAACCTGGGCACGAACCGCGCGGGCGGCCTGGAATTCACCGTGTCGGGCAAGGTGCTGCCGACCCTGACGGTCAACGCCAACGGCAACCTGGCACGCACGGAACAGACCCAGGTCGATACGGACGGCGGGCAAACCCGGCGCACGGCGTCGTCGCTGAGCGGGCAGTTCCGCGTGAACTGGCAGGCCACGCCGACCGACACGATCCAGGCGGCCGTGCAGGCGCAGGGCAAGCAGCTGACGGGCCAGGGCTACCGCGAGCCGAATGCGACCTTGAACCTGACGTACCGGCGCGCGCTGACGCCGGCGCTGGCCCTGGTGTTGAACGTGACGGATGTTTTTGACCGCAACAAGATCGAGACCATCACGGAGACGGACCTGCTGAACGAACGCAGCATCCGCCGTGCCCAGGGCCGCATCGCCTACCTGGGCCTGAGCTACCGCTTCGGCGGCACGCAGGGCCAGAAGGGTGACGAGGGTCAGGGCTTCCGGCCACGCGGCCCGGGCGGCCCCGGCGGTCCCGGCCCCGGCGGCTTCAACGGACCGATGTAACGCGTTCTCGCAAGCGAGTCATCGAAGGGCAGCGCAGGCTGCCCTTTTTGCTGGCCGCGGTTGGCCGCGGCTGGCCACTTCAAGCGCCGCCTTCAATCAACAATACGAGCAATCCATGATTGGCGCCCGGGCCGCATTGCGGCCCGCTGCGAGTTCCGTTACTGTAGTTCCAGACGTTTGCGAACACGCGCGGTGCCCAGCCAACCATGGAGATGATTGTTCAAGTGAAGAAGACCCCGTTCAGATTGAAGACCGCGCCGCTGCTGGCCGGTGTCCTGGTGGCGTGCATGCTGCCTTTGTCCACGATGGCGCAGGAAGCCCCGCCGCCGCAGGAGAAAGGCCCGGCGGCCAAGGACGCCATGCTGCACGCGCTGGAAGTGACTTACCAAAATCCCTACCGCGCGATGGACGCGGCCCAGGTCAAGGCCGTGCTGGACCGGGTGTTCGGCTACCTCGATGCCACCACCCCGGCCGAAATCATCAGCAAGAGCAGCGGCGCGCCGATCGCGCGGCTGGACAAGGCCGATCCGGACGCCGTGCTGAAACCGGGCGACTTCCGCCTGACCAGCTACGAATGGGGCGTGACCTATGCGGGCATGCTGGCCGCCGGCGCCGCCACGGGCGACCGCCGTTACACCGACTACACCATCAAGCGCCACCAGCTGCTGGCCGACCTGACACGCCTGTACTACCCCGGCGTGAAGGCCGATCCCGCCAACGCCCAGGCGCCAATCAAGAGCTTCCTCAATCCCCATGCTCTGGACGATGCCGGTGCGCTGTGCATGAGCTTCCTGAAGGCGAAAAACGCCGGCTCGACAGTGGACTACGGCCAGATGGTCGACATCTGCGGCAGCTTCGTGACGGAAAAGGAATACCGCCTGAAGGACGGCACCCTGGCCCGCGGTGGCCCGGACGGCAAGGGCGGCAACAAGATGCGCCCCCTGCAGGACACCCTGTGGCTGGACGACCTGTTCATGGGCGTGCCCACCATTGCCCTGCTGGGCAAGGACAAGGGCCAGGCCAGGTATTACGACGACGCCGTGCGCCAGGTACTGCAGTTCTCGAAGCGGATGTTCAATCCCGCGCTGGGCATCTACATGCACGGCTATGTCGAAGGCATGCGCGACCATCCGGAACTGCACTGGGCCCGCGCCAACGGCTGGGCCATCATGGCGATGGTGGAAGTGCTGGAAGTACTGCCGAAGAACCACAAGGGCTACAAGGCGGTGGAAGACCAGCTGCGCGCCCATGCGCGGGGCCTGGCCAGATTCCAGGACAAGGACGGCCTGTGGCACCAGCTGATCGACCGCAACGACTCCTACCTGGAAACGTCGGCCAGCGCCATCTACACCTACGCCATCGCCCGCGCCGTCAATCGCGGCTACCTGGACAAGGAAATGTACGGCCCCATGGCCAACCTGGCGTGGAACGCCGTGGCCGGCAAGGTCAATCCGAAGGGCGAGATCGAAGGCATCTGCGTGGGTACCGGCATGGCCTTCGACCCGGCCTTCTACTATTACCGCCCCGTCAGCGTGCGCGCCGCGCACGGTTACGGTCCCGTGCTGCTGGCCGGTGCCGAAATCATCGAGATGAACCGCAGGTTCAAGTTCGGCCTGAACGACAGCGGCTTCATGTACCAGGGCCAGCGCTGAGGGAGACCATGGCAACGACCCTGCGACCGGGCCGCTGCGCCCTGGCCGTCGCGCTGGCGCTGCTTGGCGCCGGCTGCGCCACGGCGCCGCCCGACCGGCCCCACACGATGGCGATGGAGCGGCTGGACCGGGGCGCCGTCGCCGTGCGCGGCGGCGAAGGGGTGCTCGTCAGCTGGCGCGCGCTGGCGGCGGACGCGCCCACGCTGGCCTTCAATGTCTACCGCGACGGCGTCAGGCTCAATGCCGCGCCCATCGCTGGCACCACCAACTTCCTCGACAAGGACGCCGCCCCGGCAGGCCGCTACGAGGTGCGTGAAATACGGGATGGCGTCGAGGGGCAGGCCAGCCCGGTCCTGGCGTTCGACGGCTACCTGAGTGTGCCGCTGCAACGCCCGCCCGGCGGCACCACCGCCGACGGCATTGCCTATACCTACAGCGCCAACGACGCATCGGTGGGCGACCTCGATGGCGATGGCCGCTACGAGATCGTGCTGAAGTGGGAGCCCGGTGCCGCCCAGGACAACTGCTGCGCGGGCCATACCGGCATCGTGCTGCTGGATGCCTACCGGCTCGACGGCACGCGGCTGTGGCGCATCAGCCTGGGCCCGAATATCCGCGCCGGCGCCCACTACACCCAGTTCCAGGTGGCCGACTATGACGGCGACGGCAAGGCCGAACTGATCGTGAAGACGGCTGACGGCAGCCGCGACGGCGCCGGCACGGTGATCGGCGACGCCGCCGCCAACTGGGTCAGCAGCGGCGGCGAGATCGAACAGGGCGACCGCACGGGCGCGCGCCGCACGGCCGACGGCAAGCTGATGGCGGGCCTGGCGGGGCGCATCCTGCAAGGCCCCGAATACCTGAGCGTGTTCGACGGCGTCACGGGCCGCGTGCTCGACACCATCGCGTATCCATCGCCCCGTGGCGCCAGCGGCGACGACCCGACACGGGAAGAGCTGACGGCGCGCTGGGGCGACGGCTATGCCAATCGCTCCGATCGCTTCCTGGCCGGCACCGCCTGGCTCGATGGCCGGCACCCCAGCGCCATCTTCGCGCGCGGCTACTATGCCCGCACCATGGTCGCCGCCATCGATTTCCGGGGCGGCAAGCTGACCCGCCGCTGGACCTTCGATTCGGGCGCCGACGGCGTGCCGGCAGCGTATGCCGGCCAGGGCAATCACCAGCTCGGCGTGGCCGACGTCGATGGCGACGGCCGCCACGAAATCGTCTACGGCGCCATGGCGCTGGACGACGACGGCAAGCCACTATGGAGCACCGGCATGGGCCACGGCGACACGATGCATGTGGGCGACCTCGACCCCACCCGGCCCGGGCTGGAAAAATTCGGCGTGCACGAGAACATGGCGATGTCCGGCAGTATCGGCGCCGCCATGCTGGATGCCCGCACCGGCCGGGTGTTGTGGAGCACCCCGGCCACGAAGGACACGGGCCGTGGCGTCGCCGGCGACATCGATCCACGCTACCCGGGCGCGGAGGCGTGGTCGGCTGCGTCGCCGAACCTGTTCGATGCCCGCGGCAACGTCATCGCGCCGGTGCACCCGCGCCAGGTCAACTTCATGGTGTGGTGGGACGGCGACCTGCTGCGCGAACTCCTGGACGACAACAAGGTCCATAAATGGGACTGGCGGCGCAACGAGTCCAGGCTGCTGCTGGAAGCGGCCGGCGCCAGCTCGAACAACGGCACCAAGGCCACGCCGGCCCTGTCGGCCGACCTGTTCGGCGACTGGCGCGAGGAAATCGTCTGGCGCGCGGCGGACAACGGCAGCCTGCGGATCTACTCGACTGCGATTCCCACCGCGCACAAATTCGTCACCTTGATGCAGGACCCGCAATACCGCGCGGCCGTGGCGTGGCAGAACACGGCGTACAACCAGCCGCCGTGGCCCTCGTTCGCCATCGGCGAGAAGCCCTAGTTACCTGCTGGCCGCCGATGGCGCGATGTCGCACGCCGCCGGCGCCAGCCACGCCGCGAACGGTTCGCCCGGCAGGGCTTTCAGCGCTGCGACGACGCGACGCGCATTGAAGGCGGCGCCGGCATCGTTGGTGTGGGTGCGGGCGTCGGCGAACTGCGCATCCACCGCCGGCGCGCCGACCTGGCGATAAGCTTCCGCCACGGCCAGCGTCAGGTCCGCGAACAGCACGCCGTTGGCTGCCGCCACGGCCCTGCCCCATGCCGCGAAATCGGCGAAATCGCGCTCCTGCTGCCATTTGTCGCGGTGCGGCACGGGCGACAGCAGCACCACCGTGGCGCCCTTCGCCTTTGCCTCCTGCGCGTAACGCGCCATGTACCAGCCGAAGGTGTGCACCTGTTCCACCGTGCCGTCGGGGCGCCGGTCTTCCACCGTTTCCGGCCCCAGGCCCGCCCCCGACGCACGGCCCTTCATGGCCGGGTCGCCGATGCGCCCGCCGTCGTTGTGGCCGAACTGGATCAGCACCGAGTCGCCTGCCTTGACCTGCTCCATCACCCTGGCCCAGCGCCCTTCGCCCAGGAAGGTGCGGCTGCTGCGGCCACCGATGGCGTGGTTGACGACATTCACCCTGGCCGGGTCGAAGTACGGGGCGACCCGTTCGCCCCAGCCGACGGCGCCGTTTGCCCCGCCGCTCCTGACGGTGGAGTCGCCCACCAGGAACAGCGACGGCAAGGCCGCGTTGGCGGGGCGTTCGGCCACGCCGCCCGGCACCACGGGCCGCGCATCTTCCGCCATGGGCACGGCGCGGCCCTTGTCATTCAACGCCGCCACCAGCGGCGCCATGCCCAGCGCGCGAAGGCGCGCCACCACCAGCTGGGCATTCAGTTCCGCGCCCGCCAGGTTGGTGTGCACGGATTCGTCCGGCACGGTGTCGGGGAACAGCCGCATGACGGCGTCCTTGCCCAGCTGGTCGTACCGTGCCGCCGCCAGCTCGTTCAGGTCGATGAAGGCCACGCCCTCCTGTCGCGCGACCTGGGCGGCCCAGCCGCCATAGTCGGCGGCATTGCGCTGGACCAGGCCGGCCGCGTCCCAGCGCTTGCGGGGAATCGGGGAGCAGACGACGGCGCTGGCTCCCTTCGCACGGATATCGGCGATGAACCTGCGCAGGTACCAGCCGTAGGTATGCACCGTTTCACGCTTGCCCGTCAGCTGGTTGTCGATCTCTTCGCTCTCCGGCCCGACACCGCGCAAGGTGCCGCGCGCACGGGTCGTGTCGTTGACGGCACTGCCGTCGTTGTGCCCGAACTGCATGATGACGATGTCGCCTGCCTTGACCAGCGCCAGGGTACGCTGCCAGTGCCCGCTGGTCAGGTAGGTGCGGCTGGACAGCCCGCCGACGGCGCGGTTGACGATATTGATCCGGCCTGGGTCGAAATAGTCCGCCAGCGGCCGGCCCCAGCCCCACTGCCCCGCCGGCCCCTTGCCCTGACCGTCGTCGTGGCCATTGCGCACGGTCGAGTCGCCGATCAGGATCAGCGACGGCAGCTTCGCATCGCGTGGCGCGGGCAAGGTGACCTTGGCCTGGGCCGGGTCGGTGGTGACCAGGACCGGCCCGGCTTGCGCGGCGGCCCCCTTCGCCAGCATCAGTAACAACGCAACGCCGGCCAGCAGTTTCAGATAGGAGTTCATGCGTGGATTTTATGACGGCGCCCATTCCGGCGCCGGCCGCGGGCGGCAAAGAATCAGCAAGATGAGCAAACGACCGCGCACGCCGGCCGGCGGCGCGGGCACAATCGTTTCTTCCCAATTCGTCACGCGACAACCATGCCCCGCACCGCTTCCCAGGTTCTGCTCGCCGCACTGCTGCTTGCCTCCGCCGGCGCCGATGCCGCCATCGGCCAGCGTTTTCCCTCCGAGCGCAAGCTGGTCGAGGACCCCGTCACGGGCACGGTGCTGACCTTCCTGACCAGCCGCCCACATGGCGACTCGAAGATCTATCCCACCCACCCGCAGTGGACGGCCGACGGCAAGTGGGTGGTCTTCCGCTCGCAGCTGGCTGGCGGCGAGGCGCTGGCCGTCCATGAGGACACGGGCGCCATCGTGCAGGTGACGGAGGGCGGCTACACAGGCATGCTGAACCTGGCACGCAAGGCGATGAAGCTGTACTTCATGCGCAAGGATGCCGAAGCGGAGCGCCTGCAGGTGGTGGAAGTGGACCTGGCCGCCGTGCTGGCCGACAGCGCGGCCGGGAAGATGCGGCCCGCCGCCACCTACCAGCGCGTGTGCGGCACCACGCCAGCCGCACTGGGTGCCGGCGGCGACATGGCACTGGACGCGGACGAGCAATGGGTCTACTTCCGGGTCGGCAAGGAGGAAGCGGCGCGGCACATGCCGCCCGGCGCGAAGGTGGAACCGGCTTTCGGCCCGCGCAACATGGGCGCCGGCCCGAACGGCATCGCGCGGATGAACGTGGCCACCGGCGCGATCGCCCACGTCGTCTCCGTGCCCTTCCAGGTGGGCCATATCCAGGCCAACCTGTGGCGGCCCGGTGAACTGGTGTTCTCGTGGGAGACGGGCGGCAAGTCGCCCCAGCGCACGTGGACCGTCAAGGCCGACGGCAGCGGCCTGCGCCCGCTGTACCCGGAAGCGCCGTACGAATGGGTCACGCACGAAGCCGTCATCACGCCGGACGAAGTGGCTTTCGCCATCATGGGCCACCGGCCTATCCCGGGCGGCGCCGAGGCCGTGGCCGGCCCCGCGACGGATATACAGGGCGCCAATCCGGGCCAGGACACGGCATGGGGCCCGGCCGGCACGCGCGAAAAGCCCAGCGGGCTGGGTATCGTCAATATGCGCACGCGCGAAATGAGCATCGTTGGCCAGACCCCTTCGGGCAGCGGCCTTTGGCACGTGCACGGCTCGGCCGACGGGCGCTGGGCCGTCGGCGACGACTTCTCGCGCAGCGTGTGGCTGATCGACCGCCGCACGCGCGAGATGCGGCTGCTGACGACGGGCCACAAGACGACGGCCGCCGACCACCCCCACCCCACCTTCAATGCCGACGGCACGAAGATCGAAATCCAGTCCGCCATGATCTCGCCGGACGGGCGCGCGATGAATATCGCCATCGTGCCTGTGCCGAAGGATTGGTTGGGGCGCAAATGAAGCCGGCGTCGGCCTCGGTTCCCCCGGCGCATGCCGGCACATGAACGCCCGGGCCCGGCACTTTCGTGCACGATATCCACCCCATCATCCGCTACACTGGCCACCGGTTGCCGACCAATGAAAAAACCTGTCCTAAAACCCGTTCTTGTCCTGCTGATGTCGATGAGCGCCGCCGCCTTTGCCCAAACCCCGTCCATCCTGCCGCTGTGGCCCGAAGGCGTGCCCGGTGCGCGCGCCATCGGCCCCGAGAAGAACGACGCCACCCATACGGCCAATGTCAGCGAGCCGACGGTCACCGTCGTCAAGCCGGCCGTCGACCGCCCCAACGGCACTGCCGTCATCGTCGCGCCGGGCGGCGGCTATGTGCGCCTGTCGAGCGAACGCGAAGGCACGCAATATGCCACCTGGCTCAGCACCCTGGGCGTGACTACCTTCGTGTTGAAGTACCGCATGCAGGAATTCGGCCACCCGGCGCCGCTGCAGGACGTGCTGCGGGCCGTGCGTCTCGTGCGCTCGCGCGCGGCCGAGTTCAAGCTCGACCCGGCGCGCATCGGCGTCATGGGCAGCTCGGCCGGCGGCCACCTGGCCGCCAGCGCAGGCACGCTGTTCGATCACCCGGCCGGCCGCACGGGCAATGCGCTCGATGCCGTCTCCGCGCGGCCGGACTTCCTGATGCTGATGTACCCCGTCATTGCGATGGACGGCCCGGCCGTGCATGCCGGCTCGCGCAAGGCCCTGCTGGGCGCGAACCCTGCGCCGGAGCTGGTGCGACTGATGTCGGTCGAGCGGCAGGTCACGGCCAGGACGCCGCCCACGCTGCTGGTCCACACCCAGGCCGATCAGGCCGTCCCCGTCGAGAACAGCATCCTGTTCTACCAGGCGCTGACGCGCGCGCGGGTACCGGCCGAAATGTACCTGTTCGAGCAGGGCGAGCACGGCATGGGCATGCGCGACGGCCTGGCCAATGCGTCGCACTGGCCCCGCCGCGCCGAGGAATGGCTGCGCAGCCGGGGCCTGCTGACACCAGGGACCGTTCAGGCGAAGTAGAACATCGGCTGCAGCGGCCACTCGCGGGGCCGGTTGCCGGGCTCGACTTCCATGATGTCGGCCATATGGTCCCACCAGCGCCGCATCACCGGCTGCTGCGGCAGCGTGTCGGCGGCGTGGCCGGGCCGCAGCTTCAGCACGGCGAACAGCGCCAGGCTTTCTTCGTCCAGGAAAATCGAATAATCGTGGATCCCGGCCGCGTGCAGCGCGTCGGCCAGCTCGGGCCACAGCGCGTCGTGGCGCCGCTTGTATTCTTCCGTCATGCCGGGTTTGAGCTTCATCCTGAAGCCGCGCTGGATTACCTGTTCACTCATGGTGTCGTCATTTTCTTCAATTCGGCGGCGGCCAGCAGGAAGCCGCCGACGCCGTAGTTGTAACTGGAGGCCGGCCGATAATACGCCGGCTCGGCACCGGTCTGCTGGATGCCGCCGAAGCGGCCGTCCGCGTACACATTGCGCAGCAGGCCGGCCCAGGCCTTCTCGATCACGGGTCGGTAGAGCGCCGCATCCAGGTGGCCGTGGTTGACGCCATACGCCAGGCCGAACACGAACAGCGCCGAGCCGGACGTTTCCGGCAGCGGCCATGCCGCCGGGTCGAGCAGGCCGGCGTGCCACAGGCCATCGGCATCCTGCAGCGCCGCCACCCGCGCCGCCATCTCACGCAACTGCTGGATATAAAAGGGGCGCCGCGGATCATCCGGCGGCAGCACGGCGAGCAGGCGCGCCAGGCCGCCCAGCACCCAGCCTTCGCCCCGCGACCAGAACACCTTCCTGCCGTTCGGCTCGCGTTTGCCGATGTAGCTGGCGTCGCGCGCATACAGCTGCTCTTCCCGGTCGTACAGCGCGTCGGACGTGCGCCGCCACTGCTCGTGCACATAGTCCAGGTATTTGCGCTCGCCCGTGGCCTGGTACATCCTGGCCCACACGGGCGGCGCCATGAACAGCGCGTCGCACCACCACCACGGCAGGCGATCATCGCCGGGTTTGACGGTCTGCAAGGGCAGCAGGCTGTCCAGGTGGGCGCGCGTGTCGGCGATCCATGCCTTGTTCTCCGGGCGGGGGTCGCGCAGGTAGAGTTCCAGGTAGGTCTGCCCGATGCTGATGTCGTCCGCGTTCGGATAAGGCCGGTCCTCGCGCAGCTTCCACCGAAAACCCTGCGCCATCCGCATCATCGCATCGCGGTATTTCGGGTCGCCTGTCGCGGCGGATGCCGCCATGAAGCCTGCATACAGCACGCTGGACGTCCAGATCCTGTCCAGGTGCGCCGTGGTGCGGGGCAGCTGCCAGTCGGCCACCTTGCGCAGCGCCTTGTCGATGGCCGCCGGCGTCAGTGCGGCCGACAGGTCGCTTGCCAGCGGACCCGGGTCGAGCGGCGCATCGCCGAAGTGGCGGCCGATGTCCCTGTCGATGATGGCCTGCATGTCCGGCGTGGGCAGCGGATACGGCGCCGGCTGGCGCACCGCGCAGGCCGCGCAGCAGGCCGCCAGCACGGCGGCTGCGAGGAACCGGGTTCGCATCGTCATGACTTGTCCTGTTCCTCGTAGCTCTTCTTCGACGGGTCTTCCTTGAAGGGCCGGGGCCGCACGACAAAGCTCGCGGGCGGCAGGCCGTTTACGGCGCCGGCGTCTTCCAGCGCCACCGGCGTGCCCAGGACCAGCCTGGTGTCCTCGAAACGCCAGTCCTCGATGTCGTGCAGGTAGCCGCCTTCGCGCGCCTCGATGTCCAGGTTCTTCAGGCTGAAACGCTGCAAGGGCGCTTCCTTGAAACCGTCGACCTCGAAGGCGCGGGTGGCGCCCGTGGCCTTGATGTTCCAGATGCGCACGTTCCGGAAGCGCGCCCGGCCCTGCTCCACCGGCACCGGCGTGGCCAGCACCTTCCACACGGGCGGCACGTCGGTGACGCCGGCAGGAATGCGCGCGTAGCTGTAGCTGGGATTCCAGTTCATCGTGATGCGCAGCACCACGGGTATGCCCTTCATCGTGATGTCGTGCAGTCGCAGGTTGTCGCCGAAGCCGCCCCGCGTGTGGGCCGACTTGAACAGGATGCCGACGGGGACCTTGCCTTCCACCGTGATGCGGTAGGCCTCGATATTGCGAAAGCCGCCCGAGGTCTCGCTGCCGAAGGTGATGCCGGCGGCGGCCGAACGCACGATGGAATCGCGGATGACGACGTCCTCGGTGGGCCGCGCCACGCGCAGGCCGTCGGCATCCCGCCCCGCCTTCAGGCACAGGGCGTCGTCGTTGACGTCGATATCGGCGTGCTGCACCAGTACCTTCCGCGACGAGTCGATGTCGATGCCGTCCGTCGACGGCCCCAGGCCGTCGGAGTTGTTGCGGATGACGACACCGTCCACCGTCACGTCGGTCGAATAGCAGATATGCAGCGTCCAGAAGCCGGAACGGCGCAGCAGCAGGCCGCCACCTACCTTGACGCGCGACGAGTCGAACACCTGGATCAGGCGCGGACGGTGGGCGTCGTAGTCGGATGCCCAGCGCAGGCCGCGCGGCTCGTAGGCCTTGCGCAAGGTCCAGTAGCTGTCCCAGAACACCTTGCCGTCGCCGTCGATGGTGCCTTCGCCTTCGATGGCGGCATCCTGCTGGCGGTAGATGTTGACCAGCGCGGCCGGCCATTTCATCTCGATGCCGGCGATCCGCGTCGGCCTCAAGGGGTAGTCGCCGATGTCCTGCGACCCCAGCAAGGTGACGCCCTTGTCGAGGCGCAAGGTGACACCGCTCTTGACGAAGATCGAGCCGGTCAGGTAGGTTCCGGCCGTGAACGTGACGGTGCCGCCATCCCTCGCCGCCGCGTCGATGGCGGCCTGGATGGCCTTCGTGTTCATCGTCTTGCCGTCCGGCCTGGCGCCGTAGGCCGTTGCGTTGAAATTGGCCGCGGCGGCCCCTGCCATGGCGGTCGCCAGGAGCATGGCCGCCAGTATGCGTATCAGCACGATGGTTCCTTATGCAAAGCGAAAGGCAGGGACAGGGGCCTGGCCCCCTCGAGGCGCCGCGCTTCCCTCCACAACGATCAGACGATGCCGCTGCTGGAGGCACCCGCCTTGGCCGGGCGGCGTTCGGCCGCCACCGAGCGGTAGCCGCTGGCGCGGTAGGCGCCCACGGGATCGGCCGCGCCGCCTGCACGCAGCCGCGCCATGGCCAGGATCGGGCTGACGTCGGTGCGGTAAGCCTGCTTCAGGGTCTGCGCCGCATTCAGCACGTCGTTGGCTTCCTGGTGCGTGCGCAGCGCGTTGCGGTCCACGAGCGCGGCCTGGACGAAGGCGCGCTGCACTTCGACGGCGCTCGACATCAGGCTTTCGATCGGGTCCGTCACGTTGTGCGACTGGTCCAGCATATAGGCTGGCGCAAAGGACGGGGCGCGCCCGGCCGCATCGGCCAGCTCGTTGAAGACCAGGAACAGCTGGAAGGGATTGATGCTGCCCGAATCGAGGTCGTCGTCGCCGTACTTGCTGTCGTTGAAGTGGAAGCCGCCCAGCTTGCCGAACTGCGCAAGCCGCGCCACGATCATTTCGATATTCGTGTTCGGCGCGTGGTGGCCCAGGTCGACCAGGCACTTGGCCTTCGGCCCCAGTTCCGTGGCGCAGGCGAAGCTGGTGCCCCAGTCGGCGATGGTGGTGGCGTAGAAGGCGGGCTCGAACAGCTTGTGCTCGATGAACAGCTGCCAGTCGGCCGGCAGCGCGCCGTAGATGTCGCGCATGCTGTCCAGGTAGCGCTCCAGCGCGCCGCGCAGGTTGCTCTGGCCGGGGAAGTTCGCGCCGTCGCCCACCCACACCGTCAGTGCCTTCGAGCCCAGGGCCTGGCCCAGTTCGATGCAGTCGATATTGTGCGCCACGGCCTGGGCGCGCACGGCGCCGCTGGTGGCCGTCAGGCTGCCGTACTTGTACGAGTGGTCCTGGTCCAGCTGGTCCTGGAAGGTATTCGAATTGACGGCGTCGAATCCCAATCCGTAGCCGCTGGCGATTTCGCGCAGCGCGGCCGGATCGTCCGTGCGGTCCCACGGGAAGTGCAGCGACACGGTCGGCGTGGCGCGCGTCAACTGGTGGATGACGGCGCAGTCTTCCATCTTCTCGAAGACATTGCGCGGCTCGCCCTTGCCGGGGAAGCGGGCGAAGCGGGTGCCGCCCGTGCCGACGCCCCAGCTGGGCACGGCCACCGCGAAGGTCTGCGCCAGCGCGGTAAGCTGTTCGATATCGGCGCCGCGGCGCGCCAGCATGCCGCCCAGCGCGTCGTAGTCGGCCTGCAGGTCGGCTCCCACCTTGGCGTTGTGTTCGGCCACGCGGCCGGCGTCGATTACTGCGTTCATTGCTGTCTCCTTGAGTTCTGCCCGGCCGGCGCGGATGCCGGCCGTCTTTTTTATGGATGGCCTGATTCTAGCGCGTGAAGGCGGCGGCGTTGCCCGCGTCGACATTGAGGATATTGCCGGTGCTCTTGGCGGCCTTGTCGCTGGCCAGGAAGTAGACCGCTTCGGCGATATCCTCGGGCAGCACGGACAGCTTGAGCATGCTGCGCTCGCGGTAGAACTTCTCGACGTCGTCGGCGTCGATCTTGTTCGACTGGGCCCGCTCCTGTTTCCACTTGCCGTCCCAGATGCGCGAGCCGCGGATGACCGCGTCGGGATTGACGACATTGACGCGGATGCCGTGCGGCGCGCCTTCCAGCGCGATGCAGCGGGCCAGGTGGATCTCGGCTGCCTTGGCGGTGCAGTAGGCCGACGCGCCGCCTGACGCGACCAGGCCGTTCTTGCTGGCCACGAACACCATGCTGCCGCCCAGCTCCTGCAGCTTCATCGTCCGGTAGGCGCTGCGGCTGACAAGGAAGTAGCCCTTCACGAGGATGTCCTGGTTGCGGTTCCATACTTCCAGCGTGGTGTCCTCCAGAGGCGCGGACGATGCAATGCCCGCGTTCGAGATCAGCAGGTCGATACCGCCGAAGCGCAGCGCGCAGGCCGACAGTACCGCCTCGACATGCTCTTCGCTCGTGATGTCGGCGACGATGCCGGCCACGGCATCCTTGCCGCCCACCTTGGCCAGGCCTTCGCGGGCCTGCTCCAGCGCTTCGCCGTCGATATCGGTCAGCATCACGCAGGCCCCTTCGGCCAGCAGCTGGCGCGCCACGGCCTGGCCGATACCGCCGGCACCGCCCGTTACCAGCGCGATGCGCCCGGCCAGGCCTTTCGGCTTCGGCATGCGCTGCAGCTTGGCTTCTTCCAGCAGCCAGTACTCGATGTCGAAAGCCTCCTGCTCGGGCAGGCCGACATAGGTGTCGACGCCGTTCGCGCCGCGCATCACGTTGATGGCGTTGACATAGAACTCGCCGGCGATGCGGGCGGTGGCCTTGTCCTTGGCGAAGGACAGCATGCCCACGCCCGGGATCAGGTAGATGATGGGATTGGCGTCGCGCACGGCCGGGCTGTTCTCGCGCTTGCAGCGCTCGTGATAGGCCACGTAGTCGTCGCGGTAGCGGGCCAGGCCCTCATCGAGACTGGCGGCGACCTTGTCGAAGTCCGGATTGGCCAGATCGAAGTCGATGAGGTCGAGCACATACGGCCGAATCTTCGTGCGCAGGAAATGATCGGGGCAGGACGTGCCCAGCGCCGCCAGCGGCTGCAGGTCGCGGCTGCAGACGAATTCCAGCACCGTGTCCGAATCGTCGAAGTGCCCCAGTTTATATTCGTTTTTACTGATCTTGCCGCGCAGGAGGGGCATCAGGCGGGCCGCCAGCGCGGCGCGCTGTTCGGCCGGCAGCGGCGCGACGAGGGCGCCGCCGAACACGGGCTGCTTCACGTTCGCGGCCAGCCACTCCTCGGCGCGCTGGATCATCGCCAGCGTGTTTTCGTAGCAGGCCTTGGCTGTGTCGCCCCACGTGAACAGGCCGTGGCCTTCCAGGATGATGCCCTTCAGCTGCGGCTGGGCCTGCGATACTTCCTCCAGCTTCAGGCCCAGGTCGTAGCCGGGGCGCTGCCACGGCAGCCAGCCCAGTTCCCCTTCGAAGATGCGCTGCGCCAGCGCGCGGCTGTTGGCGCAGGCGGCAATGGCGATGACGGAATCGGGGTGCATGTGATCGACATGCTTGCGGTCGATATACGCATGCAGCGGCGTGTCGATGCTGGCCGCGCGCGGGTTCAGGTTGAAGGTACAGTGCGGCAGGTAGCCCACCATCTCGTCTTCCAGCGCCAGCCCGCGATAGCGCGCCTTCAGCGCGCGCAGCTTGTCCATATACAGCGTGGAGAAGCCATCGAGCTTGATGCTGCCCAGGTCTCCGCCGGAGCCTTTCACCCACAGCACCTCGACCTGTTCGCCGCTGAGCGGATCGGCCATGATGACCTTGGCCGACGTATTGCCGCCGCCAAAATTGGTGATCCGCAGGTCCGAGCCCAGCAGGTTCGAGCGGTACAGCAGCAGCTCAGGCTCGCTCATGGCGGCCGCCTTCGCGTCGTCCCACAGCGATGCGATGGGCTGCTTTTGCTTCAGTTCTTGCGATCCTGTCATACGTTCTCCGTCGTTGATATGCATTCTGTTCTGCCGTGGTTGGTCTCCACCGTGGCAAGCGCAATCAGTAGAAAACAGGGGCCCTTGGGGTGTCAATGCGCCAGCGCTCAACATCGTGACCAAGAACGAATTAATCATAAGGATGATCGGAACGCGCAGCGACGGGGCCCTTGCCCTGGAAATAATCACGGTTTTGAGCAATGGGTGATTGACGGCCGAAATTGAAGTGTTTAGCCTCTACCGTTAACAAACAGACCACCCCGGGTCCCCGCCTGCGGAGTAGGTTCACTACAAGGAGACGACAATGGTCAATCACAAGCGCCGTAAACGTTTGTTGAAACTGCTCGCCGAGCACCATACCGCCAGCGTGCCCCAGCTGGTCGAATGGCTCAGTGCTTCCCCCGCCACCGTACGCCGCGACATCAGCTGGCTGGCCGCCCGCAACCTGTTGACCCGCACCCGCGGCGGCGCGGCCAACCTGGCCCAGAAGAAGCGCAATTTCGCCCTCACCAGCGAGACCTTCGAGCACAATATCCAGTGTTTCGCCGAGCGCAAACGGGCCATCGCCCGGTGCGCCGCCGGCATGTGCGCGGAAGGCGAGACCATCGTCATCAACGGCGGTACCACCACCTTCATGATGGCCGAGTTCCTGGTCGATAAGCACCTGAAGATCCTCACCAACTCCTTCCTGATGGCCGAGCGCCTGCTGGTCTCGAGCGAGAACGAGATCATCCTCCCGGGCGGCAAGGTGTACCGCGAGCAGAATGTGATCCTGTCCCCGTTCGACAATGACATCACCCAGCACCACTACGCCGCCAAGATGTTCATGAGCGTGTACGGCCTGTCCCTGCTGGGATTGATGGAAGCCGACCCGCTGCTGATCCAGGCCGAGAAGCGCCTGATCGGCCAGGCCGAGGAACTGATCGTGCTGGCCGACAGCTCGAAGTTCGCCAAGAAGGCGGGCCTGATCCTGTGCGGCCTCGATCGCGTGTCCACCGTCATCACCGATACCTGCGCGTCCGACGCGGCCGTGCAGCTGCTCGAGCAGTCCGGCGTCAAGGTGATCACCGTGACGCCCGAAGCCATGCCGGCCCAGCAGCCACCGATGTCCTTCCCCTACGGGTTCGAATTCCAGGCCCAGGGCCTGTTCCAGGCGGAGATTTCGCATTGAACGCACCGCACACTCCAAAGCGCCGGACACTGGTTGCCGCGCTGGCGCTTCTCGTTACCGGCATGGTCGGCGGCTGCGGCGACAAGGGCAGCGCCGGCGCGCCGCCGGAAGGCAAGGTCCGCATCGCCATGGTCGTCAAGAGCCTGGGCAACGGCTTTTTCGATGCGGCCCACACAGGCGCCAAGGAAGCGGCAGGCCAGTTGAAGGACGTCGAGATCATCTACACGGGTCCCACCACGCCCAGCGCGGAAGGCCAGATCGAAATCGTCAACTCGCTGATCAGCCAGAAGGTCAACGCCATCGTCATTTCGGCCAACGATCCGAACGCGCTGGTACCGATCGCGAAGAAGGCCATGGCGCGCGGCATCAAGGTGCTGTCCTTCGACAGCGGCCTGGCCCAGGAGGGCCGGCTGATGCAGCTGAACCCGTCGAACGCGGAACTGATCGGCATCAAGCAGCTGCAGATGGCCAGCGACGCCATCGGCGGTGCCGGCGAAGTGGCCATCCTGTCGGCATCGGCGCAGGCGACCAACCAGAATATCTGGATCGACGTGATGAAGGGGGCGCTGGCCCGCCCCGAGTTCGCCAAGCTCAAGCTCGTCACCACCGTCTACGGCGACGACCAGTCCGACAAGAGCTACCGCGAGGCCCTCGGCCTGCTGCGCAGCTACCCGAACCTGAAGGCCATCATCGCCCCGACGACGGTGGGCATCAACGCCGCCAGCAAGGCCGTGGTCGACGAAAAACTGGTGGGCAAGGTGTATGTGACGGGACTGGGCCTGCCTTCCGAAATGGCCGGCCACGTCAAGAGCGGCGCCGTCAAGCAGTTCGCCATCTGGAACCCGATCGACCTGGGCTACGCCGTCACGTACGCGGCCTATGATTTCGTCAAGGGCGCGCCGGATGCACGGCCGGGCGGCAAGATCGCCGCCGGGCGCATGGGCAGCATCGCCATCGACGCGAAGGGCGAGGCGGCGATGGCCGAACCGTTCACCTACGACGCGAAAAACGTCGACCAGTTCTCGAAGATCTTCTGATATGCGAGCGAACCTCCCCCACCCGGCGCCGCCGGGAACGGCCGCATACACGCCGCCCGTGCTGCAACTGGCCGGCATCAGCAAGCGCTTCGCCGGCATCACGGCGCTGAACAAGGTAGCGCTATCGGTACAGCCCGGCGAAGTGATGGCGCTGGTCGGCGAGAACGGTGCCGGCAAGTCCACCCTCGTCAAGACCCTGACGGGCATCTACCAGCCCGACGAAGGCACCATCGTGCTGGACGGCCAGGCCGTCACGTTCGCCAACGCGCAGGACGCCATGCGTGCCGGGATCACGGCCGTGCACCAGGAAAGCGTGATGTTCGACGAGCTGACCGTGGCCGAGAATATCTACGTGGGCCGCCAGCCCATGCAGGGCGGGCGCATCGACTGGCCCCGCATCGAGCGCGAGGCGGTACAGCTGTTCGCCCGGCTGGAGGTGACCCTGCCCGTGCGCGCCAGGGTAAAGGATCTGTCGGTGGCGCAGCGTCATTTCGTCGAGATCGCGCGGGCCCTGTCGCAACAGGCCCGCGTCGTCATCCTGGACGAACCGACGGCCGCGCTGTCGCAGCGCGAGATTCATGAGCTGTACCGCATCGTGCGGCAGCTCAAGGAGGCCGGCACGGCCATCATCTTCATCTCGCACAAATTCGACGAAATCTTCACCGTGGCGGACAGCTACACGGTGCTGCGCGACGGCCAGTACGTGGCCGCCGGCCGGCTGGCCGACATCTCGGAAGGGGAACTGGTGGCGTTGATGGTGGGCCGCGCCGTGCACGATGCCTACCCGAAGGCGGAGGTCACGCCGGGCCCCGTGCTGATGGAAGTGAAGGACTTCTGCCACCCCACCGAATTCGACGACGTCAGCTTCCAGCTGCGCCAGGGCGAAATCCTGGGCTTCTACGGCCTGGTGGGCGCCGGCCGCTCGGAAGTGATGCAGGCCCTGTTCGGCCTGACGCCCCTGGCGCGCGGCAGCGTGACCTTGGGCGGCAAGGCCGTGCGTATCGGCTGCGCGGCCGAGGCCATCGCGCACGGCATCGCCTACGTGCCGGAAGACCGCCAGCACCAGGGCGCGCACCTGACCATGCCGATCCTGCACAACATCACCCTGCCCATCCTGGACCGCATCGGCTTCTTCCTGCGCTCGCGCCGGGCCCGGGAAAACGCCGTGGCGCGCCACTTCAGCGAGCAGCTGGAACTGAAGGCCAGCCACCTGTGCCAGCACGTGGCCGAACTCTCGGGCGGCAACCAGCAGAAAGTCGTGCTGGGAAAATGGCTGGCTACCGATCCCAAGGTGATCATCCTGGACGAACCGACCAAGGGCATCGACATCGGCTCGAAGGCCGCCGTGCACCGCTTCATCGGCCAGCTGGTCAGCCAGGGCCTGGCCGTGATCCTCGTGTCGTCCGAACTGCCCGAGGTGCTGGGCCTGGCCGACCGGGTCATCGTCATGCACCAGGGCCGCATCCAGCGTGAATTCGCGCGGATTGATGCGACGCCGGAGCGCGTCGTGGCGGCCGCATCGGGCTGCGAAGCCCATACCGAGGAGGCAGCATGAGCCTGCTGAACAAAAACGTACTGAAACAGCGCGAGACGCTGCTGGCCGCGTCGATCGTCGCGCTGGTGCTGCTGGTGGGGCTGCGTTCGCCCGTCTTCGTCAGCCCGGCCAGCCTGGCCAACCTGCTGACCGACAGCACCCTGCTGGTGATGCTGGCGCTGGCGCAGATGCTGGTGATCGTCACGCGCGGTGTCGACCTGTCGGTGGCGTCGAACCTGGCCCTGTCCGGCATGATGGCGGCGCTGCTGGCCTCGCGCAACCCGGACCTGCCGCTGGTGCTCGTCGTGCTGGCCGCCGCCGCCATCGGCCTCGTACTGGGCCTCGTCAACGGCTGGCTGATCGGCTACCTGGAGCTGCCGCCCATCGTCGTCACGCTGGGGACGATGAGCGTCTACCGGGGCCTCGTATTCGTGCTCTCGGGCGGCGCGTGGGTGTCGTCGCACCATATGCCTGAACACTTCATCGCCTTCCCGCTGGCGCGCCTGCTGGGCGTGACACACCTCGTGTGGATCGCCGGCGCGGCCGTGCTGGCGGCCTGGTTCCTGGCCCGCCACAGCCGCTTCGGCCGCGACCTGTACGCCATCGGCAACGCACCCTCGTGTGCCCGCTATGTCGGCATTCCGATGGCGCGCCGGCTGCTGTGGACGTATGGCCTGTCCGGCCTGATGGCGGGCCTGTGCGGCTACCTGTGGGTGGCGCGCTATGCCGTGGCCTACACGGAGATCGCCTATGGCTTCGAATTCACCGTCATCGCCGCCTGCGTCATCGGCGGCATCAGCATCGCCGGCGGCACCGGCAGCGTCACGGGCGCCGTGCTGGGCGCGCTGTTCCTGGGCGTGATCGGCAATGCGCTGCCCGTCGTGCAGGTGTCGCCGTTCTGGCAAAGCGCGCTGACGGGCATCGTCATCCTGGCCGCCGTATTGATCAACGCCCGCGACGGCAGGCAGGGCGGCCGCCAGATCCTGCCGCTGCACCTGGGCCCGAACCGGAGCGCCGCGTGAACTCAACCACCATCGACCGTACCATGCAAGCCACGCACAGCTCGCGCTACACCATCCACGACCGTCCGGGCTTCCGGATCAAGGCCCTGCTGGGCAAGTGGGAAACCCTGCTCGCCCTGCTGTTCGTGGTGGCGTTTCTTGCCAACGGCATCCTGCTGCCCACGTTCCTGGACCCGTACAACCTGGCCGACGGCACCTTCAACTTCAGCGAGAAGGCCCTGATCGCGCTGCCGATGGCGCTGTTGATCATCTGCCGTGAGATCGACATTTCCGTGTCCGGCATCCTGGCCCTGTCGTCGGTCGCCATCGGCGTCGCGCACACCAGCGGCCTGCCGCCGGAAGTGCTGCTGCCCGTGGCGCTGGCGGCCGGCACCGCCTGCGGCCTGCTCAATGGCGTGCTGGTGACGCGGTTCGCGCTGCCGTCCATCGTCGTCACCATCGGCACCGTGTCGCTGTTTCGCGGCCTGGCCAGCGTGGTCCTGGGCGACAAGGCCTTCACCGGCTACCCGCAGCTGATGGCCGACTGGGGCCAGGGCTACTTCTTCGGATTCATCCCGCGCGAATTCGTCGTGCTGCTGGTGTTCGCCGCGCTGTTCGCCGTGGTGCTGCACTGCACGCGCTGGGGCCGGCGCATCTACGCCATCGGCAACAACCCCGTGGCGGCGCGCTTCGCCGGCATCGAAGTGAACCGCTACCGCCTGGTGCTGTTCATGCTGACGGGCGCAATGGCGGGCCTGGCGGCGTACCTGCTGACGGGCCGCATCGGCAGCACCCGCCCGAACATCGCCATGGGCTGGGAGCTGGAAGTGATCACGATGGTGATACTGGGCGGTGTCAGCATCGCCGGCGGCGCCGGCACCATCGGCGGCGTGATGCTGGCCGTGCTGACCCTGGGTACGGTGACGTACGGCCTGTCGCTGGCGAATATCCCCGGCATCTACATGACCATCGTCATTGGCCTCCTGCTGCTGGTGACGATCGCCCTGCCGCGCCTGCTGCGGGGCCGCAAGGTGGCGAAATGACGGCGGCCGTCGTCCTCGATATCGGCAAGACCAATGTCAAGCTGGCGCTGATCGGCGCGGACGGCCACCAGCGGGCCGAACGGCGCCGGCCCAATACCGTGCTGCGTGACGGGCCCTACCCGCACCACGACACGGAAGGCATCTGGCAGTGGATGCTGGCGACCCTGGCGGCGTTTTCGTCGATGGCGACGGTCGACGCCATCGTCCCCGTCACGCACGGCGCCACGGCGGCGCTGGTGGGTGACGAAGGCCTGGTGCTGCCCGTGCTGGACTACGAACATGAACCGGCCGCGCCGCTGGCGCACTACCTGGCCGTGCGGCCGGGTTACGCCGACACGTGCTCGCCCCGGTTGCCGGCGGGCCTGAACCTGGGCCGGCAACTGGCCTGGCAGGCGCAGGCCTTCCCGGCCGAGTTCTCCCGCGCGCGGCATATCCTGATGTATCCGCAGTACTGGGCCTGGCGCCTGTCCGGCGTGGCGGCCGGCGAAGCGACGTCGCTGGGCTGCCATACGGACCTGTGGCAGCCAGCCGGGCAGCAGTATTCGGCCATGGTCGACACACTGGGCTGGCGGGTCCTGATGCCGCCAATGCGCCGCGCCTGGGACACCCTGGGCCCCATCCGGCCCGAACTGGCGGCCATTACCGGCCTGCCACGGGGCTGCCGCATTGTCTGCGGCATCCACGACAGCAATGCGTCCCTGCTGCGCCACCTGGACGGGGCGGCAGGGGCCGAAGCGCCGGCCGTGCTGTCGACCGGCACCTGGGTCGTCGCCGCCGCGCCGGGCAAGTCGCTGGACGGCCTGCGCGAGGAAGCGGACATGCTGGCCAACAGCAGCGCGCTGGGCCAGTGCGTGCCGTGCATGCGCTTCATGGGCGGCCGCGAATTCGCCGAGCTGGCCGGCACATCGCCCGTACCCTGCGACATACCGGTTCTGCAGCGCCTGGTCGACCAGGGCACGTTCGCGCTGCCCGGGTTTGCCGGCGCGGGCGGGCCGTTCGCGGGCCGCGCCGGCAGCATCGCCGGGCCCTCGCCCGCGTCGGACGCCGAGCGCTATGCGCTGGCGACCTTGTACTGCGTGCTGGTGAGCGACTACTGCCTCGATGCGCTGGGGGCGGGCGCGCACGTCGTCGTCGAAGGCAGCTTCACGGCTAACCCGTTCTTTGCGCCCCTGCTGGCCGCACTGCGCCCCGGGCGGCAGGTCACCGTGACGGACGACGCCAGCGGCACCACGTGCGGCGGCTGGATGCTGGCGCACTGGGGCAGCGCACCGGCCGTGCGCTCGACCGTGGCGGCGCCGCTGCTGCTGGACGGGTGGCAGCAATACCGGCGGCGCTGGCTGGCACAGCTGGGCTGACGGCAGGGGGAAGTTGCATGAAAAATGGGGTCTGTCCCCATTTTTAAGGCAACTTCAGGGGGCGACCAGGTTGATCCGCGTCGGCGCATCGCGCTCGGCGCTCAACACGCCCTCCTTCTCCGTCAACTCGACCACCTGGATACTGCTGCGCCGTTGTTCGGGGCCGTCGCGCTTTTCGAGACCGGGCGTGCGGCCGGGGTGGGTGAAGTAGAACAGGAAGGCGCGCCCGCCGCTGACGACGACGTCCGGGTGGCCGCCGATGACGCCATCGTCAGGCCCCTGCCCCGGCGCCTGCAGCAAGGTGCCGGCTTGCCGCCGCCAATCCAGCGCATCCTGTGAGCGGTAGACGGCCAGCCCCTTCCATACATCCGTAATCATCCACCAGCTGCCGCGCCAGCGGAACACCTTCGGGCCTTCGCCGGCCTGGTCGCCGATGGCCCTGCCGCCCGGGCGCCAGTCGGCCAGGTCGGTGCTGTCGGCGTACCAGACGGATTTGCCATCCGCTTCGTTGTTGTACCACATGCGCCAGCCGCCTTCGGGCAGCGCCACCACGGCCGCGTCGATGACCTTGTCCGACGCCAGTGCCAGCGCGCGTGGGTGGCGCCAGTGCCGCAGGTCCGTGCTGGTCAGATGGACGATGCGCCGCGGGTGTTTCCAGTCGGCGAACACGCCCGGCACCACCGTCAGGAACATGTGGTGGGTACCGTCCGGTGCGCGTACGATGTCGGGCGCCCAGTGGGTCGGCGCGGTGCCGGCCAATTCCGGCGGGAGCTCGATTTCGGCCGTGCCCACGTATTGCCACGTGGCGCCGTTGTCGGCCGACTCGGCGATGCCGATGGGGCTGCCGTGCACCCATTCGACGGCCGGCACAACCGGCACGTTGGCGCGGCGACTGGTATAGAACATCCACCAGCGTTGGCGCGCTGCGTTCCAGATCACCACCGGGTCGGCCGCGCCATCGGATACCGGATCGCGGAACAGGGGCTTGGCCGCGACTTGCCCTGCGTCCGCGACCGGTACGCCGAAGTCCGGCGTGCCGTCCGCGCGCCAGGCGATGCTCTGCGCGCGCGTGTGGCGGTCGGGATTCTTCAGTGGGTCGCCGACGATGTCGCGGTAGTTGCGGGCGTGGTAGACCAGGATGTCGGTCCTGCCATCCGGCGTCGTCGTGAAGGCGTTGTGGCCGGGCCCGTACTGGCCGTTGGCGGCGCTGCTGGCGAACACGGGGCGCGCCGACTTGGTCCACGCCTTTGCATCGAGCAGGTCCGCCCCCACGGGGGCGGTCAGCATCCCCAGGGCGTAATTGGCGTCGGTGGCGCTGGCGGAATACGTGAGGAACACGCGGCCATTCTTCACCAGCACGGCCGGCGCCTCGTTGACGTCGTGCTTCACGCGCTCCCACGGATACTCGGGCTCGGAGAGCAAGGTGGCCGGTCCGGCGATCGACAGCGGCGTATCCATGCTGGCGATGTAGATGGCGGTGACCTGTTTCACCCGAGCCGGCGGGCGCTGCGTCCACACCAGGTAGCGCCGGCCGTCCAGCGCGAAGGTGGTGGCATCGAGCGAGAAGCTTTCCCACCCGGTGTTCAACTGGCCCCGTTCGATCCACTCGCCTTCGAACGGGTCGTCGGCGCCGTTCTCCAGCACGTACAGGCGGATATCCCAGATGGCATCGGCCCGGCTGGCCGTAAAGTACAGGTACCACTTGCCTTCGATGCGGTGCAGCTCCGGTGCCCAGATGTGGTGGCTCATGGGGCCGGCCGCGTGCCTCTTCCACACCACCTTCACCTGCCCCTGCGCCAGGCCGCCGAGCGTGCGGGCGCGGCGCAGCTCGATGCGGTCGTATTCCGGCACGGTGGCTGTGAAGTAGTAGTGCCCGTCGGTGTGCAGGGTGACGTGGGGATCGGCGCGCTGGCGCACCAGCGGGTTGTCGAAGGCCGGCGCGCCTTGCGCCGCCATGCAGAATGCGAAAAACGCCACCGGCACGAAGCCGGCGGCGCTGGAAAACGAAGGCAGGTGCATGCTCAGAATTTCAGGGAAACGCTCGCGTAATAACGGCGCCCGGAGAACGCCAGCTCGTTGACGCGGAACAGGTCGCCGGCATCGGTGATCTCTTCCTGGTCCGTCAGGTTCTTGCCCTCGATCGAGAAGGTGATGTTGTCGCTGTAGCGGTACTGCAGCTTGGCGTCCAGGTAGCCCGTCTTCTCCTGGAAGTTCGGGTTGCCCGACACGTCGTTGCCGCCCGTGTAGAAGCGGTCGCGCGAGTTGTAGGCGACGCGGGCATTGATCGGGCCGCGGTCGTACCACAGCGCCACGTTGTAGCTGTTCTTCGACAGGCCCGGGTAAGGCAGCACCGTGCCATCCAGGACGTTCAGGCGCTCGGTGCCGGCCGCGTATTTGTACGTCATGCGCGTGTAGTTGACGTCGCCGCCGAAGCCGCCCAGCCAGCCCGGCAGGAAGGTGAAGGCCGTGCGCGCCGTGATCTCGATGCCCTTCGTCGTCGCACCCTTGCCGTTGATCGGCTGCGTGACGTCCCAGCGGCTGCCGTCCTTGAATACGTCGACGCCCTTGACCAGCTGCTTCTCCAGGATGTAGCTGGAAATTTCCTTCTTGAAGAAGGCCGCGCTGACCTGCGTATCCGGGCCCGGGTAGTATTCCAGCGACAGGTCCGTGTTCGTCGCGCGGAACGGCTTCAGGTCCGGATTGCCGGCCGTGCAGTCGTCGGTACCGTCGCCGCCGAATTCGGACCGGCCGCTGTACAAGGTGCAGGACGCGTTGGGCGCCAGCAGGTCGATGCGGGGGCGCGACATCACCTTGCCCCAGCCGACCCGCGCCAGGAACACGTCGGGCACGAGCCACATCATCGCGTTCGCGCTGGGCAGCACGTCGTGGTACGAACTGGCCACGCTGGAAATGCCGTTCTCGATAATATAGTCGGTGAAGCCGGAGACGCCCGTGCCGGTGGCCACGCGGACCTTGTTCTGGTACGAGCCCGTCGCGACGGCGCGGGTATGGGTGTAACGCGCACCCACGTTGCCGTTGATCGTGTAGCCGAACAGCTCCGTGTCGAAGTCCAGCCGGCCATAGCCCGAGCGCACGCGCTCCTCGGCACCGTAGACGGGAATCTGCGCGTAGACGTTGCCGTCGTTGGCGCGGGCACTCTGCACCAGGTCGTGGTTGAAATGCGACGTGTCGAAGAACGGCGCGGCCTTGTTGAAGTCGGGCGCGACCCAGCTCGAAGGCAGGTTGCTGACGTTGTCGAATCCCTTGAAGAAGGAACCGGGCGAGCGGGTGCGGATCGTGTCGATCAGCTGCGCCATCTGCCCCGCCGTCAAGTAGGCGGTCGAGCTGTAGGGGTTGAGCAGCGACTGCGAATCCGGCGCCCTTGGCGTGCCGCTCCAGTTCGGGTCGTAGATCAGGGTCTGGTTGATGTTCGCACTCGGGACGATCACGTCGTCGCTGACGTCCGACAGGCTGTTGCCCGTGTAGCGCAGGAAGCCGCCGCCCTTGTACTGGCGCCCCGTCGACTTGCGCGCCTGCGCGCCGAACCAGACCTTCGTGAAGAACGGCGTATCGAGGCGGTACTTCAGGTCCAGCTTGGCCTGGTCTTCCCTGTTCTCCACTTCCTCGGGACGGTACTGCAGCTGCACCTGCGTGTACGAGCTGCTGTTTTCCGGCGAATACCCGGCCGGGAAGGCGAAGTGCGGCAAGCCCTGGTTGTCCAGCGAGACCTTCAGTCCCGGCGCGTCCATCGTCATCGTCACGTTGTTGCTCTGGCTGACGTAGTCGGACTTCGACTTGCCGATCAGGCCTTCTGCTTCCAGCCGGTCGCGCTTGAAGTTGAAGCCCGTCGAATAGTATTTCGAGCGTACGTTCAGCGTGAAGTCGCGGGCCGACGTATAGAACGCGCCTTGGCCGCCCTGCCCCGCCGTGTACAGGCAGTCACCGACGGTGTACTCGGTGACGTAGTGGTCGCGCACCGTCATGCCGCTTGGGGTGCCCGTGGTGGTGGCGGGAATGCAGGTGCCGGCCGTGGTCTGCCGGCCCGTGCCGTCGTACACGGGCGCCTTGCCGGCGCCGGACAGGCGGTTGACGTTCTCGAAGTTGGTGCCGAAATTGCGGTCGTTCAGGCGCTGGTCCTGCTTGTTGTCCTGGTAGCTGGCAAAGGCCGTGAAGTCCTTGGCGAACTGGTACTGCGCCGTCAGCTCGGCCGACGAGCGCTTGTGGTCGCGCGTCCAGATGCCGTAGCGGGGAATGCCGGGCGAGTAGTCGTTCCACTGGTTCAGGCAGGCCGTCTTGTCGGCCGCCGCGACACCGTCGCAACCGGCCTTGGCGCCGATTGCCGCCAGCGCGGGGTCGCGGCTGACGACCGTCTTCTCGGGCGACATGTCCCAGTCGCGCAGGAAGCGCCAGGAGGTGTTGCGGGCGTAGTCGTTCTGGGTCAGCACCTTGTCGTAGACCAGGTTGGCCATCAGGCCCAGGCGGTTGCCGAAGTAGCGGTCCGCCAGCAGCAGGCTGGCGCGGGGATCGACGCCGCCGCGGCTGGTCGAATGTTCGGCCGAGATCGTCGTGGCGATGGTGCGCTTGGTGAAGTCGAGCGGCTTGCGCGTCTTGATGCTGACGGTGCCGCCGACGCCCCCTTCGGTCATGTCGGCCGTGGTGCCCTTGTAGACGTCGATCGACGCGATCAGCTCCGAGGCCAGCTCGCGCAGCTCGGCGCCTCGTCCTGCCCCGCCGCCCGTACTCAGTACCGACATGCCGTTGATCTCGACGCGGTTCAGGTCAGGCTCGACGCCGCGGATCGCCACCTGCGAGCCTTCGCCGAAAGAGCGCGACAGCTGCACGCCCGTGATGCGCGACAGGGCTTCGCCCACGTTCTTGTCGGGGAACTGGTTGATGTCCTCGGCCACCAGCGAGTCCGACACGGTGGCATTGCGGATCTTGCGGTCGATCGCCGACGCCACCGACTTGCGCGTGCCGACCACCATGACGACATTGCCCTGGTCGCCGGCGGAGGCGACGGCCTGGCGGCCCTGCGGTGCAGCGCTGCCTTGCTGGGCCCCGGCCGCGCCGCTGGCGCCGCTGCTGGTCTGCGCCACCGGTGCCGTGCCGGCCTGCGCCGGTGCCGTGTCGGCCTGTGCCGGTGCAGCCGTTGTGCTGTCCTGCGCATGCGCGGCCTGCGCGGCCAGCAGTGCCGCCGCCAGTGCCATGGCGGTCATGCGGCATGCCTGTCCGGCGCGTCGTTTGTTCAGTTGCTCGCTCACTGTGATCTCCTCCGAATGTCGGCCATTTGGCTGGCCTGTGGTCGGTACCCGGAGGCCGCCGCGACCCGTGGCGGCGGCTTGCCGGGTCCTGCTGTTCGTTCAGCTTTTTTTATTCTATGGGAGGGCTATGCATAAAAAGTCACGCGAAAGGAAAGAATCAGAATGATGATTAGGGGTCGGTTTCGATCACGAACATGAGCGAAATGCTGCGCTGCGTGCGCGGCGCGAGATTTTTTTTCCAGGAAGGGATGCGCAAGGCACCCGCATGCTCGCGCCGCTGCGCGCAGCGTGGCACCAGCGTGCCGATGTGCGGCGCAATAAAAAACCGCCGGCTCCGTGAGGAGGCCGGCGGCTTCGGTCAGCAATGCTGACGCGGTTATTACGCTTCGCGCGAAGCCTTCTTGCGCTCGTGCTCTTTCAGGAAGCGCTTGCGCAGGCGGATCGACTTCGGCGTGATCTCGACCAGTTCGTCGTCCTCGATGAATTCGACGGCGTATTCCAGCGACATCTGGATCGGCGGCACCAGGCGCACGGCTTCGTCGGTACCGGACGAACGCACGTTGGTCAGCTGCTTGCCCTTGATCGGATTCACGACCAGGTCGTTGTCACGCGAGTGGATACCGATGATCATGCCTTCGTAGACCGGGTCGTTGTGCGACACGAACATGCGGCCGCGATCCTGCAGCTTCCAGATCGCGTAGGCCACGGCGGCGCCGTCGTCCTGCGAGATCAGCACGCCGTTGCGGCGGCCGGCCATCTCGCCGCGCGAGTTGTCCACCGGTGCGTAGGCGTCGAACACGTGGCTCATCAGGCCGGTGCCGCGGGTCAGGGTCATGAACTCGCCCTGGAAGCCGATCAGGCCACGGGCTGGAATGCGGTACTCGAGGCGCACGCGGCCCTTGCCGTCCGATTCCATGTTCTGCAGGTCGCCACGACGGCGGCCCAGTTCTTCCATGACGCCGCCCTGGTTGGCTTCTTCCACATCGACCGACAGGTTTTCAAACGGCTCATGGCGCACGCCGTCGACCATCTTGAAGACCACGCGCGGACGCGATACGGCCAGCTCGAAGCCTTCGCGGCGCATGTTCTCGATCAGGATGGTCAGGTGCAGCTCGCCGCGGCCGGACACTTCGAAGATCGTGTCGTCGTCGGTCGGTGCCACGCGCAGCGCCACGTTGGCCTTCAGTTCCTTGTCCAGGCGGTCGCGCAGCTGGCGCGACGTGACGAACTTGCCTTCGCGGCCGGCCAGCGGCGAGTTGTTGACCATGAAGTTCATCGTCAGGGTCGGCTCGTCGACGGTCAGCATCGGCAGCGCGTCCGGGGTGTCCGGGGCGCACAAGGTCGAGCCGATGCCGATTTCCTCGATGCCGTTGACCAGCACGATGTCGCCGGCGACGGCTTCGTCGACCAGCACGCGTTCCAGGCCCTTGAAGTTCAGCACCTGGTTGATGCGGCCCTTGATCGGGGTGGCGCCAGGGCCATCGACCACGATGACATCCTGGCCGGCCTTGACGCGGCCGCGCGAGATGCGGCCGATGCCGATCTTGCCGACGTAGGACGAGTAGTCCAGCGACGTGATCTGCATCTGCAGCGGGCCGTCCGGATTGTCGTCACGTACGGGCACGTGCTGCAGGATGGCTTCGAACAGCGGCTTCATGTCGCCTTCGCGCACGTCTTCGGTCAGGCCCGAGTAACCGTTCAGGCCCGAGGCGTAAACGATCGGGAAGTCCAGCTGCTCGTCGTTGGCGCCCAGCTTGTCGAACAGTTCGAAGGTGGCGTTGATGGCCCAGTCGGCGCGTGCGCCCGGACGGTCGATCTTGTTGACGACGACGATGGGCTTCAGGCCCAGCGCCAGCGCCTTGCGGGTCACGAAGCGCGTCTGCGGCATCGGGCCTTCCTGCGCATCGATCAGCAGCAGCACGGAGTCGACCATCGACAGCACGCGCTCGACTTCACCGCCAAAGTCGGCGTGGCCCGGGGTATCAACGATATTGATGTGGGTGCCTTCGTACTCAACGGCGCAATTCTTCGACAGAATCGTGATCCCGCGTTCCTTTTCGAGGTCGTTCGAGTCCATGACGCGGGTGTCGACCTGCTGGTTTTCACGGAAGGTGCCAGACTGGCGCAGCAGCTGGTCCACGAGGGTAGTTTTGCCGTGGTCAACGTGAGCGATGATGGCGATATTGCGAATTGCGCGTTTTGTAGTAGACATGGTCGTTGTGGTTACAGAAAGACTGCGAGTGCGGATGCACTGAACCCACTAGTATAGCACGGTGCGATGACAGCCACCAGCGTACTTCTGCGGGGCGGTTTCGACCACTGCGTCGTCGAGAAATCTGGCATGCTGGTGCAAAGCGTAGAATGTACAGCCATGCCGAGCCCCGATTCTCCCGACAAGCACCCTGCAAGCGTCCTCCAGCACTACCGCCGGCGGGTGCCGCGCACGCCGGCGCCCCTTGCGCCGGTTGGCTCGCCTGATTACCGCCGGGTGTTCGATGCCGGTTCGGCGCCCTACCTGCTGCTGTCGCCCGACTTCACAATCGTGGCCGTCAACGACGCCTACCTGCGCGCTACGGCGACGACGCGCGACGTCATCGTCGGGCGCAATATCTTCGACGTCTTTCCCGACAATCCGAACGACCCGGAAGCGAACGGCGTGGCCAACCTGCGCGCCTCGCTGATGCGGGTGCGGCTGAGCGGCGAGGCCGACACGATGGCCGTCCAGAAGTACGACATCCCCATTCCCGGCATGCCGGGCGGCTTCGAGCAGCGTCACTGGAGCCCCGTCAATACGCCCGTGCTGGACGAGCGCGGGCAGCTGACCCATATCATCCACCGCGTCGAGGACGTGACGGCTGTCGTGCAGGCCCGCGCCCAATCCGTGCGGATGGAGTCCGAGCTGCTGGCCCAGTCGCAGCAGATGCGCGATACGCGGCAGTTCGCCGACCTGTTCCAGCAGGCGCCGACGTTCATGGCCATGCTGTCGGGCCCGCGGCACCAGGTCGACCTGCTGAACCAGGGCTTCCTGCGCCTGACGGGGCACCGCGACGTGGTGGGCCGCTCCGTGGCCGAGTGCTTCGCCGGCGCCTCCGGCCGCGCCTACGTCGCCCTGCTCGACGAGGTGTACCGCAGCGGCCGGCCGCTGGCCGCCAGCAGCGCCCTGTATGCCGTACAGGCCATACCCGATGGCGCTGTCGAGCAGCGCTATATCGACTTCGTGTTCCAGCCCATCCGCACGCCCGACGGCGACGTGCGCGGCATCTTCGTCGAGGGCGTGGACGTCACCGACCGCGTGCTGGCCAATGGCCGGCGCGATGCGCTGATCCGCCTGACGGACGCGCTGCGCGACCTGCGCACGTCCGAGGACATCGCCTTCACGGCCGCACGCATCCTGGGCGAGACCCTGGGCGCGAGCCGGGTCGGCTACGGCACCTTCGACCAGCGCAGCGGCGCGCTGCAGGTCGAACGGGACTGGACGGCACCGGGCGTGGCGACCTTGGCGGGCACGCTGAACCTGGCCGAATTCGGCGACTATGTCGAGGACATGCGCCTGGGCCGCATCGTCGTCGTCAACGACGTCACGCGCGACGCCCGTACCGCCGCAGGCGCCGACGTGCTGCGCGGGCACCACGCGGGCGCGTTCGTGAATATCCCCCTGACGGAACAAGGCCGCCTGATGAGCATTCTGTTCGTCAGCAGCGCCGGGCCACGCGAGTGGCTGCAGGAAGACTGCGCGCTGATGCGGGAAGTGGCGGAGCGGGCCCGCACGGCGACGGAGCGGCTCTCGAGCATGCTGGCCCTGCGCGACAGCGAGGCCAAGTTCCGCACCATCGCCGACGCCATGCCGCAGATGGTCTGGTCGACGCTGCCGGACGGCTATCACGATTACTACAACCAGCAATGGTATGAATACACCGGCATGCCGGAGGGCTCGACCGACGGCACCGAGTGGAACGGCATGTTCCACCCGGACGACCAGGCGCGTGCCTGGGAGGCGTGGCGCCGCAGCCTGGCGAGCGGCGAGACCTATGAAATCCAGTACCGCCTGCGCCACCGCTCGGGCGAATACCGCTGGGTGCTGGGCCGCGCCCTGCCGATCCGTAACGAGTCGGGCCAGATCGTGCGCTGGATGGGCACCTGCACCGACATCCACACGCAAAAGCTGGCCGAGGACGCGCTGCGCGAGGCGGCCCAGCGCAAGGACGAGTTCCTGGCCATGCTGGCGCACGAGCTGCGCAACCCGCTCGCGCCCATCAGCACGGCCGCGCAGCTCTTGAAGGTGCGGCACGGCGACGAGAAGATCCGCGTCATGGCCAGCGACATCATCGTGCGTCAGGTGCGGCACATGACGGCGCTGGTGGACGACCTGCTGGACGTGTCGCGCGTCACGCGCGGGCTGGTGGAACTGGACATGGCGACGCTGGACCTGAAGCAGGTCGTCAACGCCGCCGTCGAACAGGCCTTGCCGCTGATCGAGACGCGGCGCCATGCCCTGGAAGTGCGCACCTCGCCGAACCGCGCGCACGTGCGCGGCGACCGCACCCGCCTGGTGCAGGTGATCGCCAATGTGCTCAATAACGCAGCCAAGTACACGCCGGCCGGCGGCCGCATCGTGCTGTCGCTGGACGTGGGCGACGGTCAGGCGCGCCTGGCGGTGGCGGACAACGGCAACGGCATCGACCCGGCGCTGCTGCCCGACATCTTCGACCTGTTCATCCAGGGCGAGCGCAATCCGGACCGGGCCCAGGGCGGGCTGGGCCTTGGTCTGGCCCTGGTGCGCAGCATCACCCTGCTGCATGGCGGCACGGTCACGGCCCACAGCGACGGCAGTGGCCGGGGCAGCACGTTCACCATCACGCTGCCGCTGGCGGAAGGGCCGGCGCTGAGTGCCGACCTGCCGGGCGGCCAGGCGCCGGCGGCGGCGGCCACGCGGCAGCTGCGCGTGATGATCGTCGACGACAATCCCGATGCCGCCAGCACGCTGGCCGCACTGCTGCAAGCGCGCGGGCACAGCGTGACGGTGGCCGAGGATGCGGAAATGGCGCTGTATGAACCGACGCTGGAGTCGACCGAAGCGTTCATCCTCGACATCGGCCTGCCCGGCATGGACGGCTATACGCTGGCGCGCCACCTGCGCGGGCGACCGGCCACGTCGAAGGCGCTGATGATCGCACTGACGGGCTACGGCCAGCCGGCGGACCGCGTGCTGTCCGGCGCTGCCGGCTTCGACCACCACTTCGTCAAGCCGGTCGACACGGCCGTGCTGGCGCAGGTGCTGGACGGGCCGCGCTGACGGCTGTTACGCGGAGTCCAGGCGGTGGCGCTCGATGCGCCGCAAGGTGCCGGTGGACATATACCAGTCGTTCAGGACCAGCTCCACCGCATCGACCGTCATCGCACCGAACGCCCGGCCGCGCCACCGCCGCAGCGCTTCCGTAAACGCCACTGGCACGGCCAAGGGCTGGACGAAGCGCAGCAGGGTCGCATGGGCCGTGACGAGCTTGTAGCGCCCGTCCAGCGAACCGTCCAATCCACGCGCGCGCAGTTCATTGCGCAGGCGCTCGCGCAGACCTCCCAGCACGTCGCCCCGGGGGAAGCCCTGGGCCACGACGGCGCCGCGCGAAGCGCTGATGCCGTTGAAGTCGATGGTGAACGGCGGCGTGCCCCGCACGGCGGCGGCGACGGCGGAGCGGTACTCATCTTCGCGCGCCAGCTCGGGCTGGAAACCGGTGGTGGCGGTGAACAGCGACAGGACGGTGATGTGCATGTCCGCCACGGGATGCCGGTACTGCGCCGGCTCGATGGCGCACAAGTGGTCGAGCAGCGCATCGAAACGCGCCGCCAGCGCCGCATCGGGCCGGGCGATCAGGGTCAGGCCGCGACGCGGGTCGCCGCCGGCGGCCAGTTGCGCGTCGCAGGCCACGTCGCCACGGGCCAGCGCCGGCTCGGCCTCGCGCCACATGGTGTCGTAGCGGGCTTGCAGTTCGTCGTGACCGGCCATGCCATCTCCATCGTTTCGGAGACGATATTCTGCCATGGCGGCGCGACTGTCGTGGAGGCCGGGCGAACTCGGGTCTCACGTCGACACCCGTGCCCTCCCTGCATAACGTTTGCTGGAAAACCGGTACCGGTATCGGATCTGGTTTCTAACCCGAATTGCAGCAGGCGAGGAGGTCAACCCTGCGCGGCGGCGATCAGGCGTTCGGGTGCGAGGATGGCCCACTCGCCCAGGGTGCCCGTGCCGAGCAGGCGGCCACCTTCGTAGACGCGCACGCGGCCCTGGTAGGGGGCGGGCGTGACGATGGCGGGTTCCTTGCCCAATGGCAGGCGCTGGCCTTGCAGGAAGCGCCTGGCCAGTTCGGCCGTCAGCTCGACCTGCGGGAACGACGCCAGCAGCGCGTCGACGGGGGCCAGCAGCTCCAGTGGCGCGGGGTGGGCCAGCAGCTGTTCGGCCGTCGTCATCTGCTCGGCGCGCAGCGCGCCCACGCCGATGCGGCGCAAGGCGTTCAGGTGGGCGCCGCAGCCCAGCATGGCGCCGATGTCCTCGCCCAGCACGCGGATGTACGTGCCCTTGCTGCAGGTGACTTCCAGCTTCAGGAACGGCGCCTCGTAGGCCACCAGTTCCAGCTTGTGGATGGTGACGTTGCGCGCTTCCCGTTCCAGCACGATGCCGGCGCGGGCGTATTCGTACAGGGGCTTGCCGTCGCGCTTCAGGGCCGAGTACATCGGCGGCACCTGGGCGATGGGGCCGCGAAACTTCGCCAGCACCGCTTCGATCTGTTCGAGCGTGACGTCGACGTCCTTCGTCTCCAGCACCTGGCCCTCGGTGTCGCCCGTGTCCGTGCGCTGGCCCAGGTGGACCGTGGTGAGGTAGGTCTTGTCCGCCTCCAGCAGGTCCTGCGAGAACTTGGTCGCTTCGCCGAAGCACAGCGGCAGCAAGCCCGTGGCGAACGGGTCGAGCGTGCCCGTGTGGCCTGCCTTCTTCGCGTTCAGCACGCGCTTGGCCTTGATCAGCGCATCGTTCGACGACAAGCCGACGGGTTTGTCGAGCAGCAGCACGCCGTCGACCAGGTCGCGTACCCGCTTTGTTTTTTGCTGCGTCATTCGGCGTCTTTGTCTTTTGCCTCAAGGCTGTCGTCGACGAAGTCGGCCGCGCGGGTGGCGTTGGCCTGGTCGATCAGGGCCGACATGGCCATGCCGCGCGAGGCCGACGTGTCGTGCACGAAGTGCAGCTGCGGCAGCGTATGGATGTGCAGGCGCTTGCCCAGCTGGTTGCGCAAGTAGCCGGCGGCGGCGTGCAGGCCGGCCAGGGTGTTCTTCACCGTTTCCGGATCGTCCTTGAGCATCGTGAAGTAGACCTTCGCGTGCGCATAGTCGGGCGTCAGCTGCACTTCGGCCAGGGTGAGCATGCCCACGCGCGGGTCCTTGAGCCCGTAGGCGATCAGCTCGGACAGGTCTTTCTGGATCTGGTCGGCGACGCGCAGGCCGCGCGCCGGAATGGATTTGCTGTGTTTAGCCATGATGTCCTACCAATAAAAAATTATGGCGGGTGCGCCCACCCCGCTTGCGCGAAGGGGGCGGCACCCGCCATGGATACCGCGTTTGTCCCGATTACAGGGTACGCGCCACTTCGGTCACTTCGAACACCTCGAGGACGTCGCCCACGATGATGTCGTTGTAGTTCTTCAGCGACAGACCGCACTCCAGGCCGGCGCGCACTTCCTTCGCATCGTCCTTGAAACGCTTGAGCGAATCGATCTCGCCGGTCCAGACGACGATGTTGTTGCGCAGCAGGCGCACCGACGACGAGCGCTTGACGACGCCATCGGTGACCAGGCAACCGGCAATCGCGCCGACCTTCGAGACCAGGATGACCTGGCGGATCTCGACCTGGCCGGTGACGGTTTCACGTCGTTCCGGAGCCAGCATGCCCGACAGTGCCGCCTTGACCTCTTCGATCGCATCATAAATGATGTTGTAGTAGCGGATGTCGACACCGTTGGCTTCGGCCAGCTTGCGGGCCTGGCCGTCGGCACGGGCGTTGAAGCCGATGATGACCGCTTTCGAGGCCACCGCCAGGTTGACGTCCGATTCCGAGATGCCACCGACGGCGGCGTGCACGACCTGCACACGCACTTCCGACGTCGACAGCTTCTGCAGCGAGCTGACGAGGGCTTCCTGCGAACCCTGCACGTCCGTCTTGACGATCAGCGGCAGGTTCTTCACTTCGCCTTCGGCCATCTGGTCGAACATGTTCTCCAGCTTGGCAGCCTGCTGCTTCGCCAGTTTCACGTCGCGGAACTTGCCTTGACGGAACAGGCCGATCTCGCGGGCCTTGCGTTCGTCGGCCATGACCATGACTTCCTCGCCGGCAGCCGGCACTTCCGTCAGGCCCTGGATTTCGACCGGGATCGATGGACCGGCTTCGGTCACCGACTTGCCGTTCTCGTCCAGCATGGCGCGCACGCGGCCATACGAGGAACCGGCCAGCACGACGTCGCCGCGCTTCAGGGTACCGGACTGCACCAGGATCGTCGCGACCGGGCCGCGGCCCTTGTCCAGACGGGCTTCGACCACCAGGCCACGGGCCGGGGCTTCCACCGGCGCCTTCAGTTCCAGCACTTCGGCCTGCAGCAGCACGTTTTCCAGCAGGGCGTCGATGCCCTGGCCGGTCTTGGCCGACACCGGCACGAATGGCGATTCGCCACCGTATTCTTCCGGCACGACGCCTTCGGCGACCAGTTCCTGCGTCACGCGGTCGACGTTGCCGCCCGGCTTGTCGACCTTGTTGATGGCGACAACCAGGGGCACGCCGGCCGCTTTCGCGTGGGCGATCGCTTCCTTCGTCTGCGGCATCACGCCGTCGTCCGCCGCCACCACCAGGATGACGATGTCCGTTGCCTTGGCACCGCGGGCACGCATTGCCGTGAAGGCCTCGTGACCTGGCGTATCCAGGAAGGTGATCATGCCGCGTGGCGTATCGACGTGGTATGCGCCGATGTGCTGCGTAATGCCACCGGCTTCGCCGGATGCGACCTTGGCGCGGCGGATGTAATCCAGCAGCGACGTCTTGCCGTGGTCGACGTGACCCATCACCGTCACGACCGGCGCACGCGAGGTCGATTCGAAGTGGGCGTGTTCGCCCTGGTCGGCCAGCAGTGCTTCCGGATCGTCCTCGGCGGCGGCGAAGGCCTTGTGGCCCATTTCTTCCACGACGATCATCGCCGTTTCCTGGTCCAGCACCTGGTTGATGGTGCACATCTGGCCCAGCTTCATCAGCTGCTTGATCACTTCGGATGCCTTGACGGACATCTTGTGCGCCAGTTCGGCGACGGTGATCGTTTCGGGCACGTGCACTTCCTTGACGATGGCTTCCGTCGGTGCCTGGAAGTTGGTCTCGCGGTCGTCGTGCGAATTGCGGCCACGGCCCTTGCCGCCCGAACGCCAGCCGTCACGGCCGGTCGGCGCGGCATTGCCGCGACCCTTCAGGCCGCCACCTGGGGCGCCGCGCTTCTTGGCATCGTCCGACCAGGTCGACGACACATTGGCCGACTTGATGGATTTCTTGTCGCCCTTCTTGTCGTCCTTCTTGTCCGTCGTCGTGGTCGCGCCCGGGGCCGGCTTCTTGTCCGCCGGCTTGTGCAGCGTACCTTCGGCAACCTTCGGCTTGACCGGCGCGGGCGCCGGTTCCGGCGCCTTGATGACGCGACGCGGCTGGCTCATCATCAGCTTGATCTGGGCCACTTCGTCGGCCACGGCCTTGCGGGCGCGTTCCGTCGCTTCAGCGCGCTCGGCGGCTTCCTTGGCAGCCTGTTCAGCCTTCTTCTTGGCTTCCTCGGCTTCGACCTTGCGCTTCGTCTCGGCGGCAGCGGCCGCTTCGGCCTTCTGCGCATCGGCGGCGCCGGCTTTCTCGACCTTGTCGGCCGAAGCCTTCTCGGCCGCTGCTGCCTTGGCTGCTTCGTCGTCGGCACGGCGCTTCGCTTCCGCTTCGGCCGCGGCGGTCGCCTTGGCTTGCGCTTCCTTCTCGGCGTCCAGCTTGGCCAGGCGCTCCTGCTTTTCACGCAGGTCCGCTTCCTGGCGGGCGATCAGCTCGGCCTGCTTGCGCACTTCTTCCTCGCGGCGGGCACGTTCCGCTTCGTCGATGACGGGCGCGGCGGCAGGCGCCGGCGCGGCGGGCGACGTCGTGGTCAGGTCGTCACGCTGGACGAAGGTGCGCTTCTTGCGCACTTCGACCTGGATGGTGCGCGACTTGCCATGGGCGTCGGCCTGCTTGATCTCGGTGGTTTCCTTGCGGGTCAGCGTGATCTTCTTCTTTTCCGTTTCGCCCGCGCCGTGGGTGCGGCGCAGGTGCTCCAGCAGCTTATCCTTATCATCTTTCGACAATGGGTCTGACGCCGACTGCTTCTCGACGCCCGCAGAACGCAGCTGCGTCAGCAGCAAATCTGCAGGCATCTTCAGTTCGGTGGCAAATTGGGCTACGTTGTTACTCGCCATTCAGTCCTCTTTTCTATGTGTCGCGGTGATGATAAGAATGCTGCTCAAGCTTTGGCCGTTTCTGCCAGTGCCCACGCCTTGGCCTGAAGAGCCTTGGCACGGTCGTCGTACTTGCCGTCGACCAGCTTCATTTCATCGTCGGTCACATCTGCAAATTCAGTATTAATCAGTTCGCGCGCACGGTCCGACGACAGGGCCAGGATGGCACCGAATTCGTCATAGGCCAGGCCGGCAAATTGCTCGACGGTCTTGATGCCTGCCAGGCCCAGCTTGCCCGCGGTAATGCGGTCCATGCCGTCCAGGCCGACCAGTGCTTCGTCCATGCCTTCCAGGCCCTCTTCCGAAGCAATTGCCTCGGTGACGAGGGCATCGCGGGCACGGGTACGCAGTTCGTTCACGGTGTCTTCGTCGAAGGCATCGATTTCCAGCATTTCCGAGATCGGCACGTAGGCGATTTCTTCCAGGCTGGCGAAACCTTCTTCCACCAGGATATCGGCCACTTCCTGGTCGACGTCGAGCTTGGCCATGAACAGGGCGCGGATCGCGGCCGTTTCCTGGGCTGCCTTGTCGGCCGATTCCTCGGCCGTCATGATATTGATCTTCCAGCCGGTCAGCTCGGAAGCAAGGCGCACGTTCTGGCCGGAGCGGCCGATGGCGATGGCCAGGTTTTCCTCGTCCACCACGACATCCATCGCGTGCTTCTCTTCGTCCACCATGATCGACGACACATTGGCCGGGGCCAGCGCACCGATGACGAACTGGGCCGGATCTTCGGACCACAGCACGATATCGACACGTTCGCCACCCAGTTCGCCGGTGACGGCCTGCACGCGCGAACCGCGCATGCCGACGCAGGTACCGATCGGGTCGATGCGCTTGTCGGCCGTGTAGACGGCGATCTTGGCGCGCACGCCGGCATCGCGGGCGGCCGATTTAATTTCCAGCATGCCCTGTTCGATTTCCGGCACTTCCAGCTCGAACAGCTTCATGATGAATTCAGGTGCCGTGCGCGACAGGATCACCTGCGGGCCGCGCATATTGCGGTCCACGCGCAGGATATAGGCCCGCACGCGGTCGCCGATACGCAGGTTCTCTTTCGGGATCATCTGGTCGCGCGGCAGGCGCGCTTCGATCTTGCCCGATTCAACGATGGCGTCGCCCCGTTCCATGCGCTTGATGGTGCCGGTGACGAGGGAATCGCCACGCTCCAGGAAGTCGGCCAGGATCTGCTCGCGCTCGGCATCGCGCACGCGCTGCAGGACGACCTGTTTGGTGTCCTGCGCGAAGCGGCGGCCGAATTCGACGGACTCGATCGGTTCTTCGATGTACTCGTCCACTTCGATGTCGGGAATCTGTTCCTTGGCTTCGAACAGCAGCACTTCCTGGTCGGGCAGCTGCAGGCCGGCTTCGTCGGGCACCACGTGCCAGCGGCGGAAGGATTCGAATTCGCCGGAATCGCGGTCGATCGAAACGCGGATGTCCACTTCGCCTTCATAGCGCTTCTTCGTGGCTTGCGCCAATGCGAACTCGAGCGCGCCGAATACCACGTCCTTGTCGACGTTCTTCTCGCGCGCCAGCGCATCCACCAATAACAAAACTTCGCGACTCATGCTTTGCGGCTCCTAAAATCCACCTGTGGCACCAAGCGTGCCTTATCCATATCCGCGAGCGTGAAATTCAGCACCGCAGGACCATCTTTACTCTCGAATTCAATACCCAGTTGCTCACCATCGGGCTGCTGCAGAATGCCCTGGTAGGACTTGCGGTTCGACGTGCCGGGCAGCGCCATGCGCAGCTTGACGATGGCCTCGTGGCCGGCGAACCGAACGAAATCGCTCATTTTGCTCAGTGGCCGGTCCAGGCCGGGCGACGAAATCTCGAGCCGTTCGTAAGGAACGTTCTCGACCGTCAACACGTGCGACAGCTGATGACTCACCGTGGCACAGTCTTCCACCGTGATCGGGCCTTTTTCATCTACATCCGCAGGGGGAAAGTCAATATACACGCGCAGCATTCCGCGCTCGGCCCGTTCAAAATCAACCAGCTCGTAGCCCAGACCCGCAACGGTCTTCTCAATCAGTTCCGGCAGTTGCAAAAGAAAATCTCCAGATCGGGGTTCACGCAGGGGCGCGAACCTTCTTCAAAACAGCTCACTTTTCGGTGAGCAAAAAAAAAATGGGCAACTGCCCATCTTCTTGTTCCTACAGCCAGATGAAAGCACTCTTCTCAGCAATAAACTCCTGCGAAGAACTTTTACTAGGCTGCTCATTATAACGGCTTATTGGTTTCGCTGCAATGCCGCATAGCGAAGCGGAACGTACTTACAACAGCGACAAGCTTGCCACCTTCACCTTGGAAGATGACATTCCCGCCCGCTGTTGCCGTCATTTAACCCTTGCGACGGCGTGGCATGCCGTGATCCGTGGCGCCGCCACGTGGCTGGCCACCGCCCCGGCGTACCTGGGAACCGAAACCGAACGTCGTCTGCAGGGGATCGGGCTGGCGCGGACCGCGGCTTTTCGCCGGTGCACCCGGACGACCGCTGCCCTGGTCGCCCGAGGCAGCGCGGCCGAAGCCCCCCTGGCCCTGGCCACGCGGACCGCCGCTGCCCGGACGGCCGGAACCGGCGCCGAAGTAGCCGCCCTGGCCTTGGCCGCCACGGGGGCCGCGCGGTGCCTGGGGGAACGGATCGGCATTCTTGTTGCTGACGTCCATGCGGTTGCCGTTCGGCTCGTCCTCGCGCTCGCGGCGGGGCGCGCGCTGGTTGCCACGCTCGCCACCACGTTCGCCGCCGCGCTCATTGCCACGCTCGGCGCCGCGGGCGTTGCCGCCCTTGCCGGCCGGTGCGGGCGCGTCGGCCCTCTTCTCGACGCCGACCATGGCAAGCAGGTCGCGCACGGTGTTTTCTTCCATCTCTTCCCAGCGACCGCGCTTCAGGTTGCTCGGCAGGGTCAGGGCGCCGTAACGGGTACGGATCAGGCGCGACACGGTCAGGCCGATGGCTTCGAACATGCGGCGCACTTCGCGGTTACGGCCTTCGCCGATGACGACGCGGTACCACTTGTTGACGCCTTCACCGCCGCCGTCGGCGATCTTGGAGAACTGCGCCACGCCGTCTTCCAGCTCGACGCCGGCCAGCAGCTTCTGGCGCATGCCCTCTTCCAGCACGCCCAGCGTACGCACGGCGTACTCACGGTCGATGTTGTAGCGGGGGTGCATCAGGCGGTTGGCCAGGTCACCGGAGGTGGTAAACAGCAGCAGGCCTTCGGTATTGAAGTCGAGGCGGCCGACGGCCACCCACTTGCCCACTTTCATCGTCGGCAGGCGGTCGAACACGGATGGACGGCCGTCCGGATCGTCGTGCGACACGATTTCGCCGGCCGGCTTGTGGTACACCAGCACGCGTGGCGGCTTCTTGCTGACCTTGCGCTGGATCTGCTTGCCGTTGATGCGGACCGTGTCCGTCGGCAGGATGCGCTGGCCGATATGGGCCGGCTCGCCATTGACGGACACGCGGCCGGCGACGATCAGGTCTTCCATGTCGCGGCGCGAACCCAGGCCCGCTTCGGCCAGCACCTTGTGCAGCTTCGGTGCGTCGTCGTCGGACGTCAGGTCGCGGCGCACGGCCTTCGGCTGGCCCTTGCCGCGAGCGCCTTCGTCGCGGTCGAATGCGTCGGAGGTGACGAAGGAGAACACGGCATCGGCTTCCGTCGGCTTGCCGCCGGCCATGCCGGGGGCGCGGCTGTTCGGACCGCGGCGCTGGCCCTGGGCCTGCTGGCCGGGTTGGCCTGGCTGGCCCGGCTTGGCGCCCTTGCCCTTGCGCTTGGCGCCGTTGCG